>NZ_CP010536.1:2584409-3230511 GCF_000832305.1 Cupriavidus basilensis | reverse complement strand
GACCTTCGACCCCGACTACACGTTGGTCTACCACTTTGCCGAAGGCAGCGTGCCGGCGCGCGACACCACGGCTTACGGCAACCACAGCCAGACCGCCGTGGTGAGCGTCGATGGCACGGTCATCGGCAAGGGCGCGCAGCTCGGCGCCGCCCCGCTGGTGCTGCCGTCGTCGCCATCGCTGGCGCAGGCAGCCGGCGCGCCGTTCGGCTTCTCCGCCTGGGTACGCCCCGAGAAGCTCGGCCCGCAGCAAGTCGTCTATGCGCGCCGCGATGGCGCTGGCGAACTCGTCATCGGCATCGACCAGGGTGTGCCGTTCGTGCAGGTCAATGGCCAGCGCAGCAATCCCGGCCAGCCCGTGCAGGCGGGGCAGTGGTCGCACCTGGCAGTCAAGTCCGATGGCAAGAGCGTGTCGCTGTATGTCGGTGGACGTCCTGCCGCATCGCTGGCAACCGCCTTGCCGGCGCTGAACACGCCGGCCACGCTCGGTGCCGACGCGGCGGCAGGGGCAGCGCCCAACGCGCCGGCCGCGGCTACCGCGCTGAGCCCGTTTTCCGGTGCCATCGATGAAGTGCGTTTGTCCAAGGTCGCGCGCCCGGATGCGCTGATCCTCGCCGACGCCGTATCGCAAGGTGCTGAATCGCGCCTGGCTGTGTTCGGCGCGGACGAGCAGCAGGCCGGCAAGAGCCATTTCGGCTTCATCCTCGCCGCCATGCCGCTGGACGCCTGGATCGTGGTGGGCCTGCTCGGCATCATGATGGCGCTGTCGTGGGCCATCATGATCAGCAAGGGCCGCAGCTACGGCGCCACCTCGCGCGCCAACGCTGCATTCATGGTGCATTTCCGCGAAGCGGCCGGCGCGCCGCTGGACCAGCTGGCCAAGAGCAACCGCGTACCCGAGGCCGTCAAGGCGGATTCGTCGCTGTGGCGCTTGTATGAAATGGCGGTCGAAGAATTGCACCGCCGCCATCAGATGGGCTACGACCTCAACGCAGTCTCCGACGCGACCATCAGCGCGATCCGCGCGGCCATGGATGGCGTGATGGTGCGCGAGAGCGAGCGCATGGCCAAGCGCATGAACTGGCTGTCGACCACCATCGAAGGCGCGCCGTATGTGGGCCTGTTCGGCACCGTGATCGGGATCATGCTGGTGTTCGTCGTGGCGGCCATGGCCGGCGCGGTGGATATCAACTCGGTGGCGCCGGGCATGGCCGCGGCCTTGCTGTGTACCGCTGCCGGGCTGGGCGTCGCGATTCCCGCGCTGTTCGGCTACAACTGGCTCGCCTCGCGCTCGGACTCGATCGGCGCCGACATGGCGGTGTTCGTGGACGAGTTCGCCACGCGCCTGGCCGAAGAGCAGGGCGAGGGACGTCGCGTCCCCGCTGCTCTGCACCGGGCTTAAGGGGAGCGCGCGGCCATGGCATACGCAGCCAAATTCGGCACCAAGAAGCGCACGGGCGGCATCAACATCACGCCCTTCGTCGACGTGCTGCTGGTGGTGCTGGTGATTTTCATCCTGACCAGCAATGCCAGCATTCCGGGCATCAAGGTGGACCTGCCCAAGGCGAGTTCGTCGGTCGCGCTGGAGAAGCCCAAGACCAAGGCCATCACGATCGACAACGCGGGCCAGGTGTTCCTCGACGCCTATCCGGTGACGCTGCCGGAGCTGGAGGAGCGCTTGCGCACGGAGAAGGCGCTCACGCCGGATTTCCCCGTGATCGTGCGGGGCGACGCCGCCGTGCAGTACGCGAAGGTGGTGGAGGTGCTGGACCTGCTCAGGCGCATCGACCTGAACCAGATCGGCCTGGTCACCGGCAAGCCGGCGTGAGGAGAGTCGGGTGAAACATCGTGATCCAACTCCTCCTCCCCGGCAGCGCGCCATCGCCTTGTGGCGCCGCTGGGGCGGGCTGATCATCGGCGCGCTGGTCATCATCGGGCTGGCCGTGCTGGTCTGGCGCCTGCTGTCCGACACCGTCAGCACCAAGCGCGAGGTGGCGGCCACGCCGATGCTGGTGCTGCCACCGCCGCCGCCTCCGCCTCCCGAGCTCGAGAAGCCGCCCGAGCCGGTGCCGGAGAAGGTCAAGCCGGAGGTGATCGAGCCCGAGCCCAAGCCGGCGGACCCGCAGGAAGCGCCAAAGGACGACGCACCCCCAAGCCCGTCGAAGGATCTCGGCGACCCGGTCACGATCGACGGCGCGGCGCAAGCCGGCACGGATGCATTCGGCATCCAGGCCGGGCGCGGCGGCGGCATGACCGGCGGTGGCGGCGGGCTGGGCAGCCGGTCTTACGCGAGCTACGTCTCGGGTGCCTTGCAGCAGGCCTTCGCGCGCGACCAGCGCACCCGGCAGCTGGCGTTCGAGGACATCCGCATCGAGCTGTGGCTGGACGCCGACGGCCGCGCCACGCGTGTGCTACTGGTGCGCGGCACCGGCAACGCGCAGACCGATGAAGCCGTGCTGGCCATGGTGCGCGATTTCCGGGCCGACGAACGGCCGCCGGCGTCGCTGCGCTTTCCGATGCGCATGTCGATCAAGGGGCGCCGGCCGTGACGCGGCCTGCAGGCCGCCGCCGCATGCCTCACCGCATGCCCTACCGCATGCCCCACCTATTCCACCTCATTCTCGTGAACGAACCGATGAACCATCCAGCAAACTCCCGACGCCATGCGCAGCCGGCCCGCAAGACCCACGCGCTGGCCGCCGCCACGGCGATCGCGCTGCTCGGCGCAAGCGGCGCGGGCTACGCGCAAAGCGCGGCACCCGCCGATAGCACCATGGTCAAGCTGATCCGTGGCCTGATGCAAAGTGGCGCCCTGAAAAAAGATGCCGGCGAAGCCTTGCTTGCCCAGGCCCAGACCGAAGCCATGGCGCAGCAGCAGGCGCAGCGCCTGGCCTCGGCATCGGCCACCGCTGCCGGCGGCATGCGCGTGGAGCCGGGCGACGTGCGCGTGCCCTATATTTCCGACACCGTGCGCGACCAGATCCGCGACGAGGTCAAGGGTCAGGTCATGGCCCAGGCCCAGGCCGAAGGCTGGGCGGCACCGAACGAAACGCCGGAGTGGACCAAGCGCATCCGCATCGAAGGCGACGTGCGCGTGCGCGACGAATCGCGCTTCTATTCCAGCAACAACAGCGATATCGCCATCGACTGGGCGGCCATCAACCAGAGCAGCGGCTTCGATGTCAACCCGAACACCAATCTCTCGCTGCCGCCGCTGGTCAACACGCGGCAGAACCGCGTGAGCCTGCTGCGTGCCCGCGCCAGGTTCGGCGTGCTGGCCGATATTTCCGACAGCACGCACGCGGGCATCCGCATTGCCACCGGCAACGACGACAGCCCGGTGTCCACCAACCAGACGCTGGGCGGCGGCCTGGCCAAGAAGAACGTGTGGCTCGACCAGGGCTGGCTGTCGTACAAGCCGGCCGAATGGGTCAACCTCACCGCCGGCCGCTTCGGCAACCCGTTCGTGTCGTCCGACCTGCTGTTCTCGAACGACCTGAACTTCGACGGCCTGGCCGCCCAGTTCGACAAGGCGTTGCCCAACCGGGACGTCGCGCTGTTCGGCACGCTCGGCCTGGTGCCGCTCGAGTATTCCTCCGACAGCTTCCCCAGCCGCAGCCAGAACAAGGCGAGCAGCGAGAAGAAATGGCTGCTGGGCGCACAGATCGGCGCGAGCTGGAAGCTCAACAACGACAACCGCCTGCGCGGTGCGCTGGCGTACTACGACTTCCGCAACGTCAGCGGCCAGGTGTCGCAGCCTTGCGCGCTGTACGCCGGCGCCGACGGCTGCAGCACCGACTGGTCACGCCCGGCCTTCATGCAGAAGGGCAACACGCTGATGCTGTTGCGCAATATCGCGCTCAATCCGCTGGATCCGGCTGGCACGCCGCAGCCGCAATACGTGGGCCTGGCCTCCAAGTTCCAGTTGCTGGACCTGAACTTCCGCTGGGAAACCAAGGTGGCGGGCAGCCTCGGCCTGCGCATGGATGCGAACTACATCCGCAACCTGGCCTACGACGAGGGCGGCATGTTCTCGCGTGCAAACGGCGGCATCGTCAATAACTTCGGCGGCAGCGGCGGCACCAGCCGCGCGGACTTCAAGAGCGGCGGCAACGCCTATATGTTCCAGGCCACGCTGGGCAAGCCCGTGACGCTTGCCAGGGGCGACTGGAACATGCTGCTTGGCTACAAGCGCATCGAGCCGGATGCCATGCCGGACGGCTACAACGATTCGACCTTCCACCTGGGCGGCACCAACGCACGCGGCTACTACGTGGGCGGCTCGTACGCGCTCGACAAGAACACGTGGGTGACCGGCCGCTGGACGTCGACCAAGGAGGTCTATGGCCCGCCGCTGGCGATCGATATCTTGCAGGTCGAGATCAACACGCGCTTCTAGGAGGGATACCGTGTCATCCACATCACGCTTGCGCGGCGCCTGGCGTCCACTGGCGCTCGCCGCCAGCTTCATGATGGCCGGCGCAGCGGCTCACGCCCAGCCGGCCCAGACCATGGAAGAGCGCCTGCGCGCCCAGTTGCGCGTTACCACCACGCAGCTGCAACAGGCGCAGAACGAACTGGCCGCGCTCAAGGCCGGCGCGCCACATGTCGGCGCCGCGCCATCCGGCGCGGACGCCGACGCGAAGAAGGAACTGGAGCGCGCCCGTGCCCAACTCGCTGCCGAGCGCCAGGAGCGCGAGCGGCTGAGTGACAGGAACCAGCAGGCGCAACAGCAGGCACAGGCGGTTGCCGAGAAGGCGAGCACGCAGATTGCACAGTACCGCAACGCCTATGACGAACTGCTCAAGCTCGCGCGCGCGGCCGAGGCGGACCGCCAGCGCCTGGCCCTGGAGGCCAAGGCCCAGCATGCCACCGTGGCGCAGTGCGAGGCCAAGAACGCGAAGCTCTACGCAGTGGGCCAGGAGATCCTGCGCGCCTACGAGACGGTGGACCTGGGCACGGTGATGATCGCGCGCCAGCCCTTCGCGGCGCAGAGCCGGGTGAAGTTCGAGCAGATCGCGCAGGAGTATGGCGACAAGCTGTATGAAGGGCGCTTCGCGGCCGGCGCCGCGGCAGCCGCCGACGCACCCGCGCAGGCGGCTGCCGATGTCAATGCTGCGGCGAGCACCACGAGCACCACGAGCACCACGGGCGCGGCAGAGGCGCCACGCCCATGACGCGCAACGCCAGCAACGGACCGCGCATGGCGGTGGCGCCGAGCCTGCTGTTGCTGGGGCGTGAGTGTTTTGTCATGTTGCTGCGATGTCATGAGGCGCGCGGGCCTGCGCGCGGGCAAGGCGATGCCGCCGGCCCGCGCAGGCGTTCGCCCGCGCTCCCGGAGAAAAAAGGTAAGACACAGATGATTCGAATGAAATCACATGCCCAGTCCATGCTGCCGCCCGTGCGCGCGGCCATCGGCGTCCTGCTGGCCTCGTGGCTGAGCGCAGCGCCGGTGCAGGCCGCGGAGCCCGCCACGGCAAGCGGTCCGGTGGTGGCGCGCGCCGGCTCGGTCACCGTTGGCCAGGATGACGTGGAGCGGCTGCTGCAGGGCCTGCCGGAAGCGGACCGCGCCGCGGCCAGGAGCAACCGCGCGGGCATCGAGAACTGGCTGCGCCAGCGCCTGGCCAGTGAAGCGCTGCTGCGCGAGGCACAGGGCAAGGGCTGGGCGGAACGGCCCGAGGTAAAGGCGCGCGTCGATGCCGCCATGCGCGAGATCTCCGCGCGGATCGTCGCCTCGACCTACCTGGAGTCGGTCGCGCAGCTGCCGGCGGGCTATCCGTCCGAGCCCGAGGTGAACGCAGCCTATGAAGGCGGCAAGGCGAACTTCCAGGTGCCCGCCAGCTACCGCGTCGCGCAGATCTTCCTGGCCACCCAGGGCAGCGATGCCGCGGCCACGGCCAAGGTACGCGATGAAGCCCGCAAGCTTGCCACGCAGGCACGGCAGGGCGATTTCGCGGCGCTCGCCAAGAGCCGCTCGCAGGATCCCCGCGGTGCCGAACGCGGCGGGGAGGTCGGCGCGCTGCCGCTGGCACAGATGCTGCCGGAAGTGCGCGACACCGTTGCCAGGCTCAAGGTTGGCCAGGTGAGCGACCCGGTGCAATCGGCCGCGGGCTTTCATGTGATGAAGCTGCTGGACACGCAGGCTGGCCGCATTGCCACGCTCGACGAGATCAAGCCGCAGCTGGTGGCGGCCATGCGCCAGCAACGCCAGCAGCAGCTCGTGCAGGCCTATATGGCAAGGCTGGTTGCGCCTGGCGCGGCCAGCATCGACACCGCCGCGCTGGATGCCGTGCTGCACAAGGCGAACTGAACAGGACGCGGGTGCGGATTGCGGCGCCCGGTCACGCAAGCCTCAATCCCGATCCAAGCTTCAATCCAAGTCCCAATCTTTTAATCACCAAGATACCCATGAACACCACCGCAACCCAGATCGACACCTCGGCAGACAGCCAGCCCGCACTGCTGATGGCAGTGACTTCGGAGCAGGTCGGCGATGCCATCAAGGCCGCCGGCTGCGCCGTGACGGCCATCGAGCAGGACGGCGTGCTGCGCCTGCACAGCGCCAGCCACGGCGTTGGCTTCCAGGTCCTCTGGGGCAACTCGCTTGCGCCGGATGCGTACCTGGATTTCACGCTGAGCTGCCCGCTGCGGGTGCAAGGCGGCGCGTTGCCCGAGTGTGTGCTGGGCGACTGGCATCGCGCCAAGCGCTTCGCGCGCGTCGCGCAGCACGGCGAATTCCTGGTGCTTGAGATGGACGTGGTGATCTCCGGCGGCGTGGGCCCCGACTATCTCACCGTGGCACTGCAGCTGTGGACGCAGATGATGGGCCAGTTCTTCCTGCATCTGCGCAACTTCCAGCCGGCGGTATCGGATGCGGTTGCAGGTGCCGATGCAACTGGCGATGCAACTGCGGATGCCCCTGCGCAGGAAGAGGCCGCCGCCGCGTAGTGACCAACGCACCGCCAATCAGCAGGCATTTCGTAGCAGGGCGGCCGCGGCGCCAGGGCCTGGATCACCGTGCCGTTGGAGCGAGGCAAATGGTGACGCCCCGGTCTCGATGCGCACGGTGTATGAAGCTTCCATGACAAACAGCATATCCCGACGGTGAGTTCCGTCTTTGTATGACTACGTTGCGGGCCTTCGTGGCCGGTTGCGCCATGACGAAAGACAGGAACTTCGATGCATTCCCCGATTGAGCCAAGCCGGCAGGCCAGTCCTGCCGCGCGCAAGCTGGCCGTGCCACAGAAGATGTGGCGGCGTTTGCTCCGTACGCTGGGGCTGGTGGGCCTGGGCGCGGCGTCTTCCGCCGCCGCCCCGGCGCAGCCGTTCCCGCAGCACTGGATGCGCTATGCGCAACTGGCCAGCGCGGAGTTCCAGGCGCGGCTGGGCGACCCGGCCGACGCGAGCGCCCTGCGCATGCAGGATTGGATGCAGGCCCGCGCGCTGCCGGGCGCGTCGTTGGTGATGCGCGTGTGGCTTGCTCCCGATGGCCGCGTGGCGCGCATGGAGTTCGACTCGCTGGGCAATCCGCAGGCCGACGCGGACCTGCGCGCGGTGCTGATGACGAAGGCGCTGCCCGAGCCGCCGCCACCGGATATGCGCCAGCCCATGGTGCTGGGGCTGGGGCTGGATGGCGCGCAAGCGAGCTGAGGTGGCGATGGCTTTCGACCTGGGCCGCCGCAGCGGATTCGCGCGGCGCTCGCTGGCTCTTGCCGCCATGGCGCTGCTCTTTGCGCTGGCGGCAGGCACGGCCGGATGCGCGCCGCTGCAGGCGGCGTCATGGCGAGCCGCGCCCGATTTCTCGCGGCTGGTCCGCGAGAATGGCCCGGCGGTGGTCAACATCGGTGTAGCCCGCGAGGCATCGCCCGATCCGCTGCGCGGGCGTGCGCAGGGCCAGGACAATGTCGACGAGACCAGCCTGGGCTCGGGCTTCATCCTCAGCGGCGACGGCTATATCCTCACCAACGCGCACGTGGTCGCGCGCGGGTCCCTGGTCAGCGTGAAGCTGACCGACCGGCGCGAGTTCAAGGCCAGGCTGATCGGGCTGGATGCCGTTGCCGACGTCGCGCTGCTCAAGATCGACGCCACCGGCTTGCCGACGGTGAAGATCGGCGACGCGGCGAGCGTGGAAGTGGGCAGCTGGGCCCTGGCCATCGGCTCACCCTACGGTTTCAGCCACTCGGTCACGGCCGGCATCGTCAGCGCCAAGGGCAGGGTGCTGCCCGGCGCCGAGTACATGCCCTTCCTGCAGACCGACGTGCCGGTCAATCCCGGCAACTCCGGTGGCCCGCTGTTCAACCTCAAGGGTGAGGTGATCGGCATCAATTCCCGCATCTACAGCCGCAGCGGCGGCTATCAGGGCTTGTCGTTCGCCATCCCCATCGATGTGGCCATGCGCATCAAGGACCAGTTGCTGCGCCAGGGCGCGGTGACACGCGGGCGTATCGGCGTGGCGGTGCAGGAGGTTTCGCAGGCCCTGGCCGATTCGTTCCGCTTGCCCCGGCCCGCGGGCGCGCTGGTGAGCTATGTGCAGCCCGGCGGGGCCGCCGGCCGGGCCGGCATGAAGCCGGGCGACGTGATCCTGCAGGTGGGCGAGTGCGACGTCGTGCAGTCCGCCGATGCGCTGATCTTCATCGCGGACCTGGCCCCCGGCGTTGCCGTACCGCTGCGCCTCTGGCGGGACCGCGCCGCGCTCGTGCTGGCGGTGCGGCCCGATCGCTTCGACGCGCCACGGGTGGCGCGCCCGGCCGCGCCCGGGCACGCGCCGCTGGGCATGATGGTCAGGCCGCTGTGGGCGCAAGAGCGGCAGGTGCTGCGTATCGACGGCGGCCTGCTGGTGCAGCGCGTGAACGCGGCCGCGTCGCGCGCCGGCATGAACGCTGGCGACGTGATTCTCGCCGTCAACGGCCAGCCGGTCGACAGCATCGAGGCGCTGGCCGACGAGGCCAGCGCTGCGGACGGTGCCGTGGCGCTGCTGGTCCAGCGCGGCAACGCACGGCTGTTTGTCGCGATCGAGACGCGGCAGCCGGCGGGTCCCGCGCAGGAGGAGTGAGCCATGTCACGGCAGTGGGCGCCACGCATTCACGGCGGCGTCACATTGGATCCCTACGATGCGCACGGATATGCACTTGGGCCGAGCGCCCGATGCGGCAAGGACTCCTCAACGCACATGGCATTGGATCGTGATGGCACGTTTGGCCGCATCCCCCGGTGCGCGCGCACTGGTTGTCTATATGGCGGTCCTGGCCCTATGCCTGGCCTGCCAGCAGACCCGCGCCCAGCAGCCCGCCAACCGCGCCGGGGGCGAGATGGCATTCGACCTGCCGGCCCAGCCGCTCAAGCAAGCGTTGGCGCAATACGACGCGCAGACCAGCCTGTCCGTCTTCTTTTCTTCCGAGCTGGCAGCGGGGCGAACCTCGACTGCCGTCCATGGCACCTTCAGCCCGGAAAACGCCCTGCGCAAGATGCTCGAGGGCACTGGGCTGAACGTGCAGGCAACCGCGGCCGACGCCTTTGTGCTGGTGCCCGCGCCGCGCTACGCGGACACGGCCGTCGCGCAGCCCCCGGCCAGCGCGGCGCGGCAATATGACGGCGCTGTGCAGTCGCAGGTTTATCAGGCGCTCTGCGCGCGGCCCGCACTCGCGCTCGGGGAATATCGCCTTGCGCTCTATGTGCAGCTCAACGCGGCCGGCCACGTTGCGCACGCGCGCCTGCTGGACACCACCGGCGACAAGGCACGCGATGCAGCCATCATCGAGACCGTGGAGCACGTCGATGTGGGCCAGCCGCCCGGGGATCCGGCCAAGGCATTCGTGCTGCTGGTCAAGCCGGTGCGCTGTGATGCGGCGGCGGCCCGCTCCGGCTCGTGCCAGCCGCCCTGCGGCCGGCAGGCGAGCCGATAGATGAGCGACTCCAGCCGCTCCAGCCGCTCCAGCCTGCGCGAGTTGCTCGCGCAACGCTACGACGACCTCAAGCGCCGCCTGACATGGCGCCTGGGCTCGGCCGAACTCGCCAGCGATGCGCTGCACGATACCTGGGTGCACCTGGAAGACCGCAAGGAGCAGGGCGATCCGGTCAAGAGCCCGGCTGCCTACCTGATGCGCATGGCCACCAACCTGGCGCTGGACCGGCTGCAGCGCGAGCGCCGTTACATGAGCGCCGAAGAGATGGAGACGCTCATGGCCGAGATTGCCGACCCTGCGCCCGGCCCCGCGCAAACGGTTGCGGCGCGTGACGAGGTCGAGGCCGTTGCACGCCTCATCGAAAGCATGCCGCCACGCCGACGGGCGATCTTTCTCGCGGTGCGGGTCGATGAACTGTCGAACCAGGAGGCCGCGGTGCGCTTCGGCGTGTCGCCGCGCCTGATCGGCCTGGAGCTCAAGCGTGCTCATGAATACTGCATGGCCCATAGCCCCAAGCATGGATGAAAAAAAGCATGCCGATCTGTCGCTTCCCAACCGTCTTGTCTATGTCCACGGGCAAACCACGGTGGCGGCTCGCTTGATGCCATGATACGAATGATGAATCCTGCGCTACAACCGGAACGCACGCTTGACGCGATCGAGCGGCAGGCGCTCGCCTGGGTGCGCCGCGTGGCGGCGGGCGAGATGACGCAGGCCGACGGCGCCGCGCTGCGGCGCTGGTGCATGGCGGATCCCGCCAACCAGGCGGCTTTGTCCGTGGCACGGCAGCGATGGGCGCAACTGGGCGAGGCCAGCCGGCTGGTGGTGGCCCGCAACCCGGCCAGCCTGCGTTTTGCCGGGACGCCGCGCGCGCCGAACTGGCAGCGGCGTGCATTTCTCGGCGGCGCCATGAGCGCGGCGGCCGCCGCGGCGACGGTGGCCGTCATGCGGCCGCCGCTGGGCTTGTGGCCTTCCGTGGAGGAGATGCGCGCGGACTACCGCACCGCGACCGGCGAGCAACGCCGGCTGGCGCTGGCCGAGGATGTCACCGTCGAGCTCAATACGCGCACCAGTATTGCCGTGCGCTCCGGAGCGGGGCGTGTGCAGGGCATCGACCTGATCGCCGGCGAAGCCGCCGTCGATACCCTGAATGCGCCGCGGCCGTTCGCGGTCGTCGCCGGGCCGGGACGCGCGTTTGCGCAGAGCGCCCGGTTCGAAGTGCGGCTCACGCCTGCCGGCGCATGCGTGACTTGCGTCGAGGGGACCGTGCAGGTGGCGCATGCCACAGGCATCGCGACGCTGAGCGGCAAGCAGCAACTCAGCTACGATCGTGCTGCGCTCGGGCGCATCCTGCGTGTCGATCCGACAGGGATGCCGGCGTGGCGGGATGGCTACCTGCGGTTTGCCGATGCGCCGTTGCGTGAGGTGGTTGAGGAGATCAATCGCTATCGGCCGGGTAGGGTGGTGCTGCTGGATACGCGGGTGGCGGGCAGGCATGTGACGGGGCGGTTTCAGATTCGGTCGCTGGATAAGGCGATTGCGCAGATGCAGCGCTCGCTTGGGCTGGAGGTGCGGTCGTTGCCGGGGGGGATCGTGTTGCTTGGTTAGTGCGGCGTTCCATGCCGTTTGGAACTTGATTGGCGATTGGCGCGCATGCGCTTCAGCAGGATGCGTGCGAGCGCTCTTGGTCCCGATGAAGGGCTTGGGGTTGGTGTTGCGGTGAGCGTGAAGACATCGTGCCGCAGGGTTGGTCGCGGTTTCGTTTCTCTTGGCGGCGTTGGTTTTTGGAACCAACAGCCATACGACATCCCCCTGCGGGGGCTGCCGGTCACTCTTCTTTGCGTCGGCAAAGAAGACTAACGAGAAGAAAGTCGACCCTGCCGGGGGCAGAGCAATCGGGCTTGTCAGCCTCGTTGGTTTCGTCGTACGGACCGGAGTGTTGGCGGGCATCTGCCGGTACCGGCTTGACCGGCCACGAATCTGCGGGCGTCCCGTTTTCGTCGTGGGCGCGGTGGCACCGCCGGAATTGTTCTGAGGGATTCACCACCGCGCCCACCCCATCACAAAAACATCATGACGTGATATATCGTGGTGATTCGGACCGGTACCGGCAGATGTGTGAATGAGCAGGGATGCCGCCACCGAGCAGCCGCGTCAGCAGCTGAAAGCAACAAAATTCCGCCCCACCCACGTCGGCAGTAACCGGAAGCCCGCTTAACGACCCCTTCCCCCATCCCCCTGTCACGAAATCTTCAAATAAAACCTTGCCGATTCCCCCGCGCCCAACGGTCTAGATCCCAGGAGCATCGACGGCGCTTGCCATCGATGGACATGATCGCAGTGCCCGTTCGCCGAGCAATGCCAAGCAATGCCGGGCGAGCGGGCCACGCCGAATGAGCTAGACGGGAATGGAAGCCAGAATGAACATGCGCGTTCACTACAAGAAGATGCCCTCGCGACAGACAACGCGATTCAGCAGAACGGTACTCACGATCCGACCCCTGGCCCACGCCATCGCGTTGCTCGTGGCAGCCGGTGGCAGCATGCACAGCGCGCATGCGCAACAAGCCTTCAGCCGCGCCTGGATGGCGCAAAAGAACCTGATGCAGGACACGGCGGCGGCAACCGGCCGCCTGCCCAACGGCCAGCCCGCCGCATCGCTTACCAACCCGCAGGCGCAACAGCAACGCGCTAACGAACAACTGCAACGCTCCATCGACAACCTCAACGTGGCCGCGCGCGGCATCGCTGCCATGCAGGCCGCGCAGGCCGCTGCGCGGCAGGCCGCGATGAACGATGCGTCGGTGCCCGATGGCCTGGCCGAAGGCGGCCTGAAGGTGGATACCAACAGCCTCACCGCGGGCTGGATCAATGCGAGGCCGCTGGACAAGGACACCGGGCAGAAGATCGTCGACGGCAGGACGCAGGTTACCGTGCGGCAGACCGCGGACAAGGCCATCCTGAACTGGGAGACCTTCAATGTCGGCCGTAACACGACGGTGCAGTTCGACCAGCAGCCGAGCTGGGCGGTGCTCAACCGCGTTAACGATCCGCAGGCGCGGCCCAGCCAGATCCAGGGGCAGATCAAGGCCGACGGCACAGTGATGATCGTCAACCGCAACGGCATCGTGTTCTCGGGCAGCAGCCAGGTCGACACGCGCAACCTGGTGGCGGCGGCAGCGGGCATGACGGATTCGCAATTGCGCAAGGGTCTGTACAGCGATGCGCTGGGTGTCGGCTATGTGCCGACCTTTGCCAACGACCTGGTCAGCACCCCGAGCACGTCATCGAACGGCAATGCCACGGGCGACGTGATCGTCCAGGCCGGCGCGCGCATCGAAACGCGCAAGCCGCAGTCGGTGACCGAAGGTGGCGGCTATGTACTCCTGGCCGGGCGCGAAGCGCACAACCACGGCTCCATCTCCACGCCTGGCGGGCAGGTCACCCTGGCTGCCGGCGATAGCTTCATCATCCGCAAGGGCGTTGGCACCGATGCCAACCAGGATTCGAGCACGCGTGGCAACGAGGTCAGCGTGCAGCGCAATGCCGGGAGCCTGGCAGGCCGCGTGAGCAACAGCGGCTTTCTCCAGGCGGCGACCGGCGACATCACGCTGGTTGGCCGCAGCGTGCAGCAGTCCGGCGTGGCGCTGTCCAGCACCTCGGTCAACACGCGCGGCACGCTGCACCTGAACGCCGTCGGTGACGCCGAGAGCCGGGTGATCCTGGCGCCCGGCAGCGTCAGCGCCATCCTGCTCGACAACAGCAACGCAACAGCCTTGGATGCGCAGCGCGACATGCTGATCAAGGACTCGGCCCGGCCAAGTGACGGCGCCTACAACCGGCGCGACCAGTCTCTGGTGAAGATCGATTCCAGCGGCGACGTCGATTTCCAGTCCGACTCCATGACGCTTGCCACCGGCGGCCAGGTGATGGTGGGCGCCGCGCGCCGCACGCGGGTGGCCGAGCGCGCCGCGATCGACGTGGCCGGCGCGGTTGGCGTCAGCGTGGCGATGGAATCCAACAACGTCATGATCAACGTGCAGGGCAACGAGCAGCGCGACGCCCCGCTCAACCGCGACAGCAAGCTGCTCAACAACGCCAATATCTGGATCGACCGCCGCACCCTGGTGCGCGTCGCCGCGGGCACCAATGGCTATGCCACCGAGCGCATGTACACGGGCGGCGGCCTGCTGGAAGTCAGCGGCTACCTGAGCACTGGTGGCCACAGCATCGGCGAATGGGCCGCGCAGGGCGGCACCGTGGGCTTCAGTGGCGGCGAGCTGGTCACGCAGGCCGGGTCCCGCATCAACGTCTCAGGCGGTTCGCTGAACGTGCAGAGCGGCATCATCAAGCAGACCTGGCTCAGGGGAGCCGACGGGGGCTTGTACAACCTGGCTACCGCGCCTGCGGACAACCTCTACACCGGGCTGTATCGCGGCTTCGAGAACGCGCACGCGCGCTGGGGCAAGAACACCACGGAGTACTTCCTCAGCCCGCTGATCGCGCCGGGCGAGCGGCTGGAGAACGGCTACACGCTCGGGCGCGATGCCGGGCGCGTGGTCGTTGGCACGCAGTCCGCGGTGCTTGAAGGCAATATCGATACCACGGTATTCCAGGGCGATCGCCAGCGCGAGGCGCGCGATGGCAGCCTGGACGGCTACAGGCAATCGCAGATCGCCGCGCCACGTGCCGGCCAGCTGATCGTCGGGCAACTTACGCCGATCTACGACAGCAAGACCGGCATGCTGCGCGACAGCCCGCAGGCACTGGTGAAACAGGTGGATATCGGCGTCGTGCAAGGCATCGCGGATGGCCTGGCCATGACGGACGCGCTGCCCGACGAGCGCAAGGGCAAGCTGCGCCTGGATGCCGGCTGGATCAACGGGCTTGGCCTGGGCGCCTTGAGGGTCTACGCCAGGGACGGCATCGACGTTGGTGCGGCCGTGCAAGTGGCCGCGGGCGGCGACCTCGCGCTGCATGCCACGCAGGTGGATGCGCGGGCGGACCTCGCGGCGCGCGGCGGCCGCATCGCGCTGGGCAACATGATCAATCAGTACACCAGCAGCGCCGGTGGCGCCTGGCTGGACGTGCCGGTGGCGGCGGTACCCGCCAAGGGTTATACGCCCGGCGTTTCGGTGGGGCAAGGTGTCACGCTGGATGGGCGGGGGCTGTGGTCCAACCTTGAGCTGGACTTCACCCGGATCGGCGGGCTGCCCTACGTCAACGGTGGCGCGATCAGCATCAGCAGCACTGGCGACGTCACCCTTGGCACGGGCAGCGTGCTGGATGTGTCGTCGGGGGCGGCGCTGCTCGCCGGCAACAAGGTGCAGGGCGGGCGGGGCGGCAATATCACGCTGTTGTCCAACCAGAACGACGTCGCCGGCAACGGCTCCGGCGCCTTGCGGATGAACGGCGAGCTGCGCGGCTATGGTGCCAAGGGCGGGGGGACGCTCACCATCGACACTGGCGTGGGCATTGCCATCGGCGGTGGCTTGCTGGCCGACAGCGGTTTGTTGCCGGCGGGCCAGTCGGTATCGGTCAACCTGACGCTGGCGCAGTCGGTCACGCTGCCGGCCGGCACGGTGCTGGCCAGTGATTTCACGTACACGGCGGACACCGTCGCGCCGGGCCAGGCGATGCAAGGCAACCCGCTGTTCAGCGCGACGCGCAAGGTCACGCTGCAAGCACCGTGGCTGGTGCCGCGCGGCACGACCTGGAACTTCGCGGTCATCGACGACAAGGGCCGCTTTTATTCGAACGGCAACATCGCCCCCGCCGGCACCGTGCTGGTAGCCTCATCGGGCGACCTGGCGCCGGGCTATGTGGTGCCGGCGGACGTCTTTCCCAACGGCATCCCCGTGCCTGATTTCAATAGCACCCTGCTGGCCGGCACGCCGTTGCCCAAGGACGTGGTGCTGGCCGAGGGCGCCAGGCTGCTGGCCGGCACGAAGCTGCCGGGCGCGGTCGCGGTCAAGCCGCTGCTGGTGATCGGCAACGAGGTGTTCCAGAGCGGCTTCTCGCGCTACGCCGTGGCCGCCCAGCAAGGCGTGCAGGTGGCGCGGGATGCCAGCGTGGCGGTAGCGATGCCGGTGCTGCGCTTTGACGCCGCAGTGGGCCACGCGGTGGCGAGCGGCGCCGATCCGGCGCAAGTCCTGGAACGGTGGCTGCCGCCGCTATGGCAGGAAGATCCGCGCAAGGCCACGCTGGCCCAGCGCGGCGGCGCCGACCTGGCATTGTCGGCCGGTTCGGTCTACACCCAGGCGCCGCTGGTAGTCGGGGAGGGCGCCACCGTCACCGTGGATCCGGGCCGTGCGCTGACCCTGCAGGGCAATGGCCAGATCACCGTCGAGGGCACGCTGAATGCCTGGGGCGGCAATATCGCATTGCTGCCCGGCAAGCTCGGCACCGGCAACCAGGCCGACCGGCCCAACGGTACCGCGGATGCCATGTCGATCTGGATCGGCAGCAATGCCGTGCTCGACGCCGCCGGCCGCGCAGCCACCGCCATCGATGCGCGCGGGAATGCCTATGGCAAGGTCGGCCAGGGCGGCACGATCGAGATCGGTGCGCGCCACAACCCGGACGCTACCCAGGTCGACGCCGCCGACGCCTTCGTCGTGGTTCGGCCCGGCGCGCGCATTGATGCCTCCGGCGCTTCCGCGCGGCTGGACCTGCCGGGGCTGGGCGCCACGCAGGTGGCCAGCGACGGTGGCGTCATCGCGCTGAGTTCCTTGCGCGGCCTGTTCCTGGACGGCAGCCTGCGCGCGGCCGCCGGCGGCCAGGGCGCCGCCGGCGGCACGCTGGCGCTGAACCTGGAGACCCCGGCCTACGGCCCGGTGGACAACTACACCCAGAAGAGCCCCAGCGTCGACGACGCGGTGCGCGCCGCGCGCGAGCTGGTGCTGGCGCAAACGCAGGGCGCCACCGCGCTGGCGGCCGGATTGCGGCCCGGCGCGCGCGATGCCGCCCTGGCCTATGGCGCCGGGCGCATCGGCGTGGACCGCATCGGGGCCGGCGGGTTCGACAACGTCGCATTGCTGGCCAACGGCATGATCAGCTTCGATGGCAACGTCAACCTGGCCCTGGGGCAGAGCCTGCGCCTGACCACCAGCGCGATCGCGCTGGCGGAGCATGCCGCTGCCGGCAGCCAGGTCAGCCTGGCCGCGCCCTATGTGCGCCTGGCCGGCACGACCCGCGTTGCGCCCGACTTCTACTACATGCCCAACCCGGCGCGGAGCACGGCGAGCGTGCCGCTGGTGTCGCAAGGCACCCGGCTGCAGGTCGAGGCGGATCTGCTGGACCTGGTGGGTACCACGCAGATCGGCGTGCGCGGCGTCATCAAGCGCAACGCCGACAGCTCGCTGGCGGTAGAGCGCGGTGCCTTCGATGCCACGACCCTGCGCAGCCGCGGCGACCTGCGTATGTACCGTACCGCCTCGCTGAGCGTACCCGGCAACCTCACGCTGGCCGCCGCGCAGATCTATCCGGGCATGGGCGACAGCGGCTCGGTGATCGTCGGACAGCGCAGCTTTATCGACAACTACGGCAATATCCAGCGTGAATTCGACCCCGCGCGCCACCTCGACATCGAGCGCGTTGGCGACGAGCTGCCGGCCATGCCCTATTCCGTCTTCGGCCGCCTGAGCTTCGGCGCCCCGACCATCAACCAGGGCGGCGTGGTGCGGGCGCCGCTGGGCAACCTCGAGCTGGGATCGACGGGCTACGGCGCTGTGACGGAGCGCCTGAACCTGCTGCCGGGCAGCGTGAGCTCGATCAGCGCCAACGGCCTGGTCATGCCCTATGGCGGCTCGCTCGACGGGCTCAGCTACATGCACGACGGCAACGACGTGGTGTTCAGCGGCGTGGGCAATGGCCCGGCCATCACCCTGGCCGGGAAGACGATCGACGTGCGGCAGGACGCGGTGCTGGACCTGAGCGGTGGCGGCACGCTCACCGGCGCGGCCTTCCTCGCCGGGCGCGGTGGCTCGGTGGACGCGCGCATGAATCCGCTGGTGCAGGTCGGCGCCCGCGGCGGTTTCACCTTGCCGGGCCTGTCGACCAACCCGGTCTATGCGATCGTGCCGGGCGTGCAGCCCGGCTACGCGCCGGTGGTGGCCGAGAAAGGGGCCAGCGATCCGGCCATCGGCCGCCAGATCACCATCGGCGCCGGCGTGCCGGGCCTGCCCGCCGGCACCTACACGCTGTTGCCTTCCACCTTCGCCTTGTTGCCCGGCGCGTTCCGCGTCGAGCTCAACGGACTGGGCAATGGCACGCTGGCGGGCGCTGGCGCCATGGCCATGCGCAATGGCTCGTATGCGGCCGCGGCGCAACTGGGCGTGGCCAACACCGGCATCCGCAATGCCGTGCCCACCCAGGTCTTCCTGACGCCTGCCGACGTGTTGCGCAGCTATTCGCAGTACAACGAGACAAGCTACGCGGATTTTGCGCTGGCCCAGGCCGCACGCGAAGGCGTGCCGCGCGCCCAGCTGGAGCGCGACGCCAAGACACTGCGTTTTTCCTTCGCGCCGTCTGCGCCGCGCGCCGCTGGCGATGAGCCCGTCCTGCGCTTCGCGGGGCGCACCTTGTACGCGCCCGCCGTGGGCGGGTTTGGCGGCAGTGCGCTGATGATGGGCGGTACCAGCTACGAAATCCTGGCCGCCGGCGCGGCGCCGACGCCGGGCTTTGGCGGCACCTCGCTGTACGCCGCGGATATCAATGCCATCGGCGCCTCGCGCATCGGCATCGGCGCTCTGCCAGCGGTGCGCTATGTCGACTTCTACGGCAGCAGGCAACGCGCCAACATCGCCACGTTCGATGGCGGGGCGGGGAGCATCTTCCTGCGCGAAGGCGCGGTGCTCAAGGCCGCCGAGGTGTACCTGGTGACCAATGCCAAATCGGGCGGCATCTTCGTCGAGCAGGGCGGCGGCATCAACACGCTGGGGCAGGGCAAGGCCGCCTGGGATTCCACCAGCGGTTATGTCTACGATCCGGGCGCTGTCAGCGTGCTGGCGGTCTCCAACGGCTGGCTGGACATGCTGGCGCCGGGCTACAGCGCGGACCCCATGCGCGGCGCGGGCCGCATCGACATCGGCGGCTGCGGGGCGGGCACGGTCTGCCATGGCACCACGCCGCTCTATTCCGAGGGCACCATCGCCGCCTCGACCGACCAGAGCTTCAACCTGCGCGATGCGGCACGCTACGGCACGCGCAACCTGCTGCTGTCGGTCGGCGGCATCAACGCGGGCAACCAAGCGACGCTGGCGGACCTGGCCGCGCGCAATGCGCTGCCGCCGGGCCTGACGTTGAACCAGGACGTGCTGGACCGGCTCCTGAAGGGCGACACCAGCACCGGCGCGCCGGCACTGGAGAACCTGGCGCTGACCGCACGCGACGCGCTGCGCTTTTATGATTCGGTGGCGCTGTCCACCATCGACCCGGCCACCGGCAAGTCCTCGCTCGCGCGCTTGGTGCTGGGCACGCCGGCCATCCAGGGCTATGGCAATGCGGATGCGCTGGCCCGCATCCACACCGACATCCTGGTGTGGAACGGCGCAACCAATGCGCCGGGGCTGGTGGCAACCGGCGGCGCCGGCACGGGCAGTGGCCGCCTGCAGGTCGACGCGAAGCAGATCGAGTTCGGCTATGGCCCCAACAGCCGCCCCGACACCATCCACGCCATGGACCGGATGGTGCTCGGCTTCGCTCAGGTCGACCTCAACGCCAGCGAGCGCATCACCGCCAACCAGAAGGGGTCGCTCGCGGTCTACCAGTCGCAAGGCGCCTGGGATGACGCCACCAAGGGCTATGCCTACAGCGGCGGCAACCTGAATCTCAACACGCCGCTGCTGACCGGCCAGGCGGGCTCGGTCAACAAGATCACCGCCGGCGGCGACATCCGCTTGACGGCGCCTGCCGGTGCCGCCGCGCCGGCCTTGTCCGGCAAGGCCCTGGCCGAGGCCCTGGGCGCGGAGATCGCGCTCAACGGCAATAGCGTGGCGCTGGATAGCACCGTAGTGCTGCCCAGTGGCAAGCTCACCGTGTCCGCCGAGCGCGACGTGGTGTTGCGCGACGGCGCGCGGCTCGACCTGGCCGGGCGCAAGCTCGATTTCTATGACGTCAGCAAGTACAGCTGGGGCGGCGACGTGGTGCTGGAAAGCCGCGCTGGCGATGTGCGCCAGGCCGCCGGCGCGCTGATCGACGTTTCCGCCAAGGAGAACCGCGCGGGCAAGCTCACCGTGCTCGCGCTGGGCGCGGGCGCGGGCACCATCGACCTGCGCGGCAGCGTGCTGGGCGGCAGCAGCGGCCACTACGATGCCGGCGGCACCCTGGTGCCGTACGCGGCCGGTGGGTCGGACATCCGCGCGCAGCAGATCGCCGATTTCACGGGACTGAACCAGCGCCTCAACGAGGGCAAGCTCTCCGGCATCCGCAGCTTCCAGCTCAAGCAGGGCGACCTGGCCATCGGCGATGAACTCAAGGCGCGCGAGATCAGCGTGTCGGTGGACGGCGGCAAGCTCACCGTGACCGGCACCATCGACGCCAGCGGCGAGCAGGTCGGCAGCATCCGCCTGGCCGCGCGCAACGGCGTCACCATCGGCGGCGGCGCGCTGCTCGACGCGCATGGCACGGTGCTGCGCGTGGACAGCTACGGCCAGGTCATCGAGGCGCCCAACCGCGCCACCATCGAGATCAATGCCGGCACGGGCCGGCTCACGCTGGAGAGCGGCGCGCGCATGGACCTGCGCGCCGGCACCGGCGCAGGCGCGCAGTCGCTCGGCACGGTCGAGCTCAACGCCCCGCGCCTGGGCGGCGCCACCGGCACCGATATCGATATCGACGCCAGCGGCGCGCTGCGCATCGACGGTGCGCGCTCCATCGCGGTCAACGGCTTCTGGTCTTACAAGGACGCGGCCTGGGGCACCGACCCGATGGCCGACGGCCGTCCCTACCAGGTCATCAACCAGGCCTACCTGGACGCCAAGCACGCAGATAGCCTGGTGTTCATGGGCAACGCGCTGGCCAACGGCGACCTGATGAACCGCAAGCTCGCCGGGCTGCGCGGCTATGCCGACGCTTTCCACTTGCGCCCGGGCGTGGAGATCGTCAGCGCCACGCCGGACGGCGACCTGCACATCGATGGCGACATCGACCTGTCGCGCTACCGCTATGCCAGCGTCAACCCGCGCACGCAGCAAACCGGCGTCTATGGCTCCGGCGAAGCCGGCGCGCTGGTGCTGCGCGCGGGCGGCAACCTGAATGTCTACGGCAGCCTGACCGATGGCTTCGACGCTTCGGCGCTGCCAGTCACGCCGGACGACCAGGGCTGGGTGCTGGTCAAGGGCAGGGTGCCCTGGGGCGGCGACGTCGTCATCCCGCAGGGCCAGATGGTCACGCTGGCGGAAGACACCTTCTTCCTGTCCGGCCGCACGCTCAACTACGACCTGCCGATCAAGGCCGTGAACCTGCGTCCCGGCACGGTGCTGCCGGCGCGCGCCACGCTGGCGTCGGACCTGGTGCTGCCGGCCGGTACGGTACTGGGCGGCGCGGTGCGCGACGCGCAAGGCAAGGTGGTGCAGGCGGCGGGCACGGTACTGTCGCAGCCGCTGACGCTGGCCAGCGGCATGCAGCTCGACGCCGGCAATCGGCTTGCCGGCGGGGCCAGCGTGGCGGCCATGACCTGGCCGGCCGGCGTGCCGCTGCCGCAGACCGGCACGAGCGTGGATACCGCGCCAGGCGTCTACCTGGCGAACGCGCTTGTCTTGCGCAAGGGGGCGGTGATCCCGAGCGAGACGGTGGTCAAGCTGCCGGACGATGCGGTCATGGTGTCACTGCGCCCAGGAGACGCCAGCGGCAACCAGGGCCGCAACTGGGCGCTGGCGCCGATGCTGCCCGAGGGCTCGCAATCGTGGTCGGTGCGGCTGGTGAGCGGCGCGGATACGCAGGCTGCCGACACGCGCGCCTTGCAAACGCGCAGCAAGCAGGCGTCCATGCTGCTGGCCGACACTCACTACGGCCTGGTCTCGGTGAATGTGGTGTTGCCGGGCACCGGCTTGCCGGGTGAATACGTGTGGGGAGGGGATTCGCTGGAATTCTCGGGCATCGAGCCCGGCACGCCGATCAACCTGGACGAGTGGGGCGGCGAGGAAGAGGTCAAGAAGTTCAACGACCTAGGGTATGGCCTGGTGGTCGTCAAGGTCAAGGACGGCACGCCTCCGGTGTATCGGGCGCAGATGCAGCCGGCCCGCCAGCAGCTCTTCAGCGTGCTGCGCACCGGCACCGGCGACCTGGACCTGATCTCGGGCGGCGATTTCACCATGACCTCGCCGTTCGGCGTCTACACCGCCGGTACGCAGTCCGCTGGCGTGGGCGCGGCGTACAACCTGCCGCGTGCCACCGCCTTCGACGGCACGCTGCTGGGCCCGGATGGCACGACGTTTGTGCCATATATCGACGGCGGCAGCCAGAGCCTGTACCGCGCCTGGTACCCGGAGCACGGTGGCAATGTGCTGGTACGCGCCCAGGGCGACGTGAAGGGCGACCTGATCGGTGCCGGTGGCAACCAGGGCCGGGTCGACGCGATCGGCACCATACGCCCTCACCTCGGCGCCACCGCCGTCGGCAACTGGCTGTGGCGCCAGGGCACCGGCAGCGCGGTGACGGGCGCCGAGGGCGTGCCCACCGCCTGGTGGGTCAACTTCGGCAGCTATGTGGCCGGCCCGAAGGATGGCTACGCGTTGTTCTCGGGCGCGCCGTTCCTGACCGGGTTCACCGGTATCGGCACCCTGGGCGGCGGCAACCTGGTGCTGGAGGCCGGCGGCGACGCCGGCATGCTGTCGTCGCGCATGACGGCAACCAGCAGCTATATGGCCCGCAGCCAGGGCCTGAACCTGGCGGTGGCGAGCACAGGCCGCGTCTCGGCCGATGGCAAGCAGCTCACCCTGGCCGGCGGCGGCGACCTCGATATCCGCATCGGCGGCGGGCTCAACCCGGTGGCGGAAGTGCGCTCGTTCGCTTCGCAGACCGGTGATGCCACACCGGCGACGCGCTACTCAGGAGGCTACGGCGAACTCAATAGCACCTTTGTCAACCTGCGCGGGGCGTTGCGTGTGGAGGCCGGTTCGGTGGGCGGCATCGAGTTGCGTTTCGACCGCGCTGATCCCGCCGAATCGCGTGCCTACGACGTGTACAAGGCCACGTCCTCCATCGCGGGCGGCGGGCCGGTGCTGGTGCCCGGGGATGCCGGCGTGCGCATCGACGCGCGCGGCGACCTGGTGCTCGGCGGCGTCGGCGACCCGGGGCGCGTGGCGCTGGTCAACAACGGCACGCCGTTCCGGGCCAACGGCGCCAGCTACACCGGTGATGGCTGGACCTGGTTCTCGTTGTGGACGCCGGGCACCGCCATCGACCTGTTCAGCGCGGGCGGCAACCTGACGCCATCCATGGCGGCGGCGGATTCAGGTACCGGCGGCAACCACGCGGCGACCGACGGGCGTTTCATGATGCCGTCGGTGCTGCGCGCGGTGGCGCCCAGCGGCAGTTTCTACTACGGCAATTCCAGCACCGGCGCGGTGGACGGAACGAACCGGCCAGTCCAGTACAACGCCACGCTGATGCTGGCGCCGTCACCGGTGGGGCCGCAGTATGCCCACACGGGCCCGGGCCAGCTGGAACTGCTGGCGGGCGATTCGATCTACGCCGGCGGCTACGGCATCACGCAATCGGGCGCCGATGCCACGGCCCTGCCAAATCCGTTCAACGCCGCGTTCAGCGGCAGCACGGTGAAGATCAACTACGGCACGCTGAAGCTGAGCAATATCAGCCCGGACGGACTGGCAGCCGGCGTGTTCCTGGCGAACAACGGCGGCGCAGGGTCGTACCAGGCCTACCCGCTGTTCAGTTTCACACCGCCCACGGCCTCGGGCTACGCGGTCCCCGGCAGCCAGCCGGCGCGCTTCTATGCGGTCGATGGCGATATCGTCGGCCTGCGCACGGGTTCGATCATTTCCCGTGCCAATGGCGTTGGTTCGGCCCTCACCTTCGGTAACTGGTATGAAGGTGGCGGACCGGTGGCGATCCGCGCGGGGCGCGACCTTGTCAACGCGGGCACGGCGCTGGGCGAGTCCGAGGACCTGCCCGTCGATGGCCACGGCTGGTACCTTCCTCCGCGCCGCGGCGACGGCACCCTTGCCGAGAAGCCCACTTCGGTCCTGAATGCCACCGCGCGTGGCAACCTGATCGTGCACAACAACGCGGACGATGTGTCCGTGGTCTCGGCCGGCCGCGACATCCGTTTCAGCAACTTCTACGTGGCCGGTCCCGGCTTGCTGGAAGTCACCGCCGGGCGCGACCTGTACATGGCCGACCGGGCCGAGCTCAAGAGCATCGGGCCGGTGGCCAACGTGACCCCGGGCGACCGCGGCAGCGGCGCCAGCATCGCGGTGGCGGCAGGCGTGGGCCGCAACGGGCTGGACTTCAACGCCTTCGCCAGGCGCTACCTGGATCCCGCTAACCAGGCCGATGCAGGGCGCGCCCTTGCGGACCAGCCGGGCAAGGTGGTGGCCGTCTATGGTGGCGAGCTGAAGCTGGCCGACTGGCTGCGCGCCCAGTTCGGCTACGCGGGCGACGAGGCCGGCGCGCCGGCTTACCTGCAAGGCAAGCAGGCGGAACTCGACAGCGCGCGCCAGCAAGCCTTGGCGGCCGGCGCGGCCGCCGCCAACCGCGACCTGCGGCGCGAGTACGGGCTGGCCAGCCAGCTGCACCTGGTCAACTGGCTGAGCGGCCGCTTTGGCGGGCATAACGGCCTGGGCCTGCACTTCGACGCGGCCAGCATGGACGCGCGGCAGTTCTTCGCCGCGTTGCCGCCCGAGCAGCAGCGGGCCTACCTGCGCAACGTGTACTACGCCGAGCTCAAGGCCGCCGGGCGCGAGTACAACCAGGCGGGCGGCCCGCGCGAGGGCAGCTACCTGCGCGGGCGCGAGGCCATCGCTACGCTGTTCCCCACGCATGACGCACAGGGCAACGCGCTGGCCTACCAGGGCGACCTGACCATGTTCAGCAGCGCCAACTACTATGCCCCGGTCTCCGGGGCGCTCGCCACCAAGCGGCCGCTCAAGGGCGTCACCTATCTGCGGCGCGATGAGTACAAGGCGGCCGGCAACCCATACAACATCGGGGTGTACGACCTGCTGGACGCCGGCATCCATACCGACTTCGGCGGCGACGTCGACATCATGACGCCGGGCGGGCGCACGCTGGTCGGCGTGGACGGCGGCTTCATCCCGGGCGAGGGGTCGGGCGTGCTGACGCAGGGCGCGGGCGAGGTCCAGATCTACGCCAGGGACAGCATCCTGCTGGGGCAGAGCCGCATCTTCACCACCTTCGGCGGCAACATCCTGGCGTGGTCGGCGCAGGGCGACATCAATGCCGGGCGCGGCTCCAAGTCCACCGTGGTCTACACACCGCAGCGGCGCTTGTACGACAACATCGGCCTGGTCACCCTGTCGCCCACCACGCCCAACACCGGCGCGGGCATCGCCACGCTCAACCCGGTTCCCGAGGTACCGCCGGGCGACATCGACCTGATCGCGCCGCTGGGCACCATCGACGCGGGCGAAGCCGGCATCCGCGTGTCCGGCAACGTCAACCTGGCCGCGCTGCGGGTGGTCAACGCCGAGAACATCCAGGTGCAGGGCAAGGCCACTGGCATCCCCGTGCTGGCCGCGGTGAACGTCGGCGCGCTGACCAATGCCAGCGCGGCGGCTTCGCAGGCGGTGAGCGCGGCGCAGGACGCGCTGCAGCGCGAGCGCACCGCGGCGCGCCAGGGCTTGCCGTCGATCTTCACGGTGCGGGTGCTCGGCTTTGGCACGGATGCGGACGAGGCCGCGCCCAAGGCGAGGGAAGGGGCCAGGGCCGCGCCGGCCGGCTACGACCCCAACGGGGTGGTGCAGGTGCTGGGCCAGATGGAGCTGAGCGAGTCGCAGCTCAGCCAGCTGAGCGCCACGGAGCGCCGCAATCTCCAGCGCTGAGCCCCTGGCGGGGGTGCTCCCGCGCGCGCGCCGGCTACGATGGCGCCACCCATGGTGGGCGTGGCAAGTGTTGTCATGGAGCGTGGCGACATTGGCTGCGCCCACCTTCCTCACCATCGGCGTGCTGCTGATGCAGGACGCGCGCAGCGATCATCCGTTCTTCTGGGCGTCGCTGATGGGGATCGTGGCGGCAGCCAATGCCGTGGCGATCCTGCGCATCAACCACCTGCACCGGCATGCCGCCTTCACCGGGCGCGCGGCACTGGCGCTGCGGTTTTCGTGCGCCGGCATGTCGGCGGGCTGCGCCATGTTCCTGGTCCTGGGCTGGGGCACTGGCGTGCTGCCGGAGATGGTGGCGCCGATGGCGGGCATGGCCGACGCGCCCGCGGTGGCGACGGCGCCGTGGAGCGCGGCGATTGCCGTGGTGTTCGGCGTTGGCTCTTTCGCGCATGCCGGCGTGCTGCATGCGTGGATCGGGTTTTGCCATGCGCAGGAGCGGTCTGGCTAGTCCATGGAATCATCGAAATTGGATGTGTCATGCACGAACTTCATGTCCAGGTGCTTCTGGTGCCACTCCACGGTTTGCTTGGCGTCGATGCAGCGGTAGGCGACGTGGTGGCTCTTGTTGATCAACATGGGAAACAAGCCTTGATTTTGGACGAGGGGGTCTCGACCGCCGCGCAAGACCCGGGTCGTGAAAGCGGAGGCCTCGGCCTTTTACAGGTTCTTAAGCGCTACCCGCACGTGCTGCTCGAACTGCTCCGGGGTTCCCAACGCATTGGCGTTGAGCAGCGCCAGCTTGACCAGGAACAACTGCGCTTTGTCCGCGCCGGCCTGGTCGATGGCCGTGGCCAAGGTGTCGTAGACGGCTTCCAGGCCGGGGATGCTTAGGGTCTTGTGGGGGGCAGTCATGGGACTCTCTCCTAATGGATCTTTACTGAGGCAGGGCGTTGGTCAGGGCGGCTTGCAGGCGCGTGGCGTCCAGCGTCAGCCAGCGCGCGCACACATGCTGGTCGGGGCGCAGCAGATAGCCCGCGCCGCTGGCCTGTACCCCGTAACGACGGCGGAAGTGACCATCGGCGTCGGCGAACGTCAGGTCGGCGCCGGCAACCGGCCCGGTAGCCCCGACGGCGACGACGCGCAAGGGCACGCCACGCTTGCGGGTAGCGGCAAACACGCGCTGCAACGCATCGGGAATGGCCTCTGCCTCGGTGAAGTACAAGAGATCGAAGCCGCCTCCCAGATGGTCGAGCAAGTAGTCGTTGGCCGCCAGGCGGATGTTCTGCGGCGGGGCGCCGTGGGCGGGGCCGTGCACGAACAGCGCGTTGTCGTCACCGGGGCAATTGAGGGCCGAATCGGTGTACTCATGGGGTCGCGAGGTGCGCCAGTGGTAGAGCGGACGCACAAACTTCTCAGTTAGCGAGAGCGACAGCACGGCATCACGCAATAGTCGGAAGCCCTCGCTCGGCGGCGCCATGAAGCGCGTGCTCTTGCCCGCCTCGTCGATGATCTCGCGCGCCGCGCCGACACGCTCGGCACTGTGGTTGGCCAGTAGCGCCCTGCCGGCCAAGCCCTTGACCACGAACGCGAGGTGCCAGGCCAGGGACTGCGCGTCCTGAAAAGCGGTGTTGGCGCCGCGCACGCCGAAGATCGGCAGCAGGTGGGCGGCATCGCCGGTAAAGATCACGCGCCCGTGCACATAGTCGGGCAGCGTCAGCGTACGGGCGGAGTAGACCGAGCACCAGTCCATTTCCCAGGGGACGCCGGCGTGGCCGATCATCGCTAGCTGGGCGTCGATGCGCGTCTTGAGCGACTCCGGCTTGAGCGCTTCTTCGGGCGTTTCGCCAGCCGGCAGCTGATAGTCGACGCGCCAGATGCCGTGCGGCTCACGGTGCATCAGAATGGTGTTGCCTGGGTTCCAGTCCGGGTCGAAGTAGGCCAGGCGCTCTGTCGGCAGTGGCAGGTCGATCTTGATGTCGGCGATCACGAAAAAGCCCTCGTAGGAAGCCCCTTCCATCTGCAGTTCCATCGCGGTCCGGATGCCGGAACGTCCGCCGTCAGCCGCGACCAGCCACTCGGTCTCCAGCGAATAGGCGCCTTCGGGCGTGTCCACCTCGACGCGCGCGAAATCGGCCTCCTGCTCGACCTTGATCACCTTGTTGCCCCAGCGAAGGTCGATCAGCGGGTTCGCCGCGCAGGCATCGAGCAGGTACTCCTCCATGTACTGCTGCTGGATGTTCAGCATCGGGAAGAATCGGTCGTCTCCGTCGTGCGGGGCCTCCATCCGGAAGACGTGCTGGCCGCGGTAATACGAATTTCCGAAGCGCCAGGGCAGGCCGTTCTCGGTCATGCGGTCGGCCACGCCGACCTGCTGCAGAATTTCCATCGACCGGCGCGTGAAGACGATGGCGCGGCTGCCCTGGGACACCTGCAGCTCCGAGGTGAGCACTACGCTGGGTACGCCATGGCGGGCCAGTTCCAGGGCGGCGACCATGCCCGCCGGACCGGAGCCAGTGACGACCACCGTCTTGCGTTCCTGCTTCGGATGAGCCGAGGGCAGCCACGGCGTGAATACCTGGTAGTCGTAGTAGATTGAAGGGCGGGCTTCGGTGGTGGGCTGATGCATGGATTTGACTCCAGTTCAATGGATTGAGGTGTGGCGTGGCGCGTCCATGTCGGCAGCCAGGCAGCGTTCCGGGTGGGCAGCGGACAGCGGGCAGTGGGCAATGGGATTCACGGTCGGGCCGTTGTTCTCAGCGTGCGCGGGATCGGCAAGACCAGGAAAATCAAACCGCCTGCGACCAGAAGGGCTGCCGCATAGAGCAGGCCCATAGTGAAGCTGTGCGTGACGTCCTTCAGCCAGCCCACGACCAGCGGATTGAGGGCGGAGCCGAGGTTGCCGGTAGCGTTGATCACCGCGATGCCCAAGGCGCGCGCGCCAAAGCTCAACGCATGGTCCGGCGTGGTCCAGAAGATCGACATTGCGGTATAGGCGCCGGTCGAGGCCAGGCACACGCCCAGCAATTGCACCGCCGGCTCCGAAGAGTATGCCGTCAGCAGCCAGCCTCCCGCCGCGCACAGCATTGGCAGCACGGTGTGCCAGCGGCGCTCCTGCGCGCGATCGGAGCGGCGGCCCCACCAGATCATGCCGATGACCGTGCATACCTGGGGAATCGCCGCCAGCAGTCCAACGGTCGTATTGCTGGCACCGTTGGCGAAGCTCTTGACGATCAGTGGCGTCCATACCGCCACCATGGCAAGGCTGTTGACCAGGCAGAAATAGGCCAGCGAAAATTTCAGCACCGTGGCCGAGGTCAGCTCCGACCACAGGCTGCGTGGCGCGTCGCCGCGCGCCTGCGCCCGCGGGTCAGTCCGGTGCTCGGCAGCCAGCATCTGCGCTAGCGTTTGCTTCTCGCCCGGCGAGAGCCAGCGCGCTTGTTCCGGCGTGTCATTGAGATAAAAGTAAACGATCAGGCCAAGCACCGCGGCCGGCAGGCCTTCAAGCAGGAACAGCCACTGCCATCCCTTCAACCCGTACAGCCCGTCCATGCCAAGGACCACGCCGGAGATTGCCGAACCAAAAGCGGCCGTGACCGGCATGGCGATCATGAACAGCGCATTGGCGCGGGCGCGGTAAGCCGCCGGGAACCAGAAGGTCAGGTACAGCAGCATGCCCGGGAGAAAGCCCGCCTCGGTGATGCCAACCAGCACGCGAAGCCAGTACAGGCTGTGCGCATCCGTGGCGAACAAGGTGGCGGTGGAAGCCAAGCCCCAGGCGACCATGATCGTTGCGATCCAGCGTCGCGCGCCGACGCGTGCCAGGATGGCATTGCTCGGTACGCCACAGGCGATGTAGGCCAGATAGAACAGGGTAGTGGCCAAGCCGAACTGGGTGCCGGTAAGACCGAGGTCCTTCATCATCGTCAGGCCGGCGAAGCCGATGTTGATGCGATCCAGGAAAGACACCACGAACAAGAGAAACAGGAACCAAAGCAGATGGCGCGACACCTTGGCGATGACGAGCCTGGCATCGGCAGCGGAGTGACTGGCGGCCGATGCCGCAGCCTTGTCTGTGGGCTGGGGGATAACGATGGGCGATCTCACGGGACTTGTCTCCTACGGCGCCGCCGTCGGCTGGATAAATAACGAAAACGACGACCGCGCATGACATGGCGTCTGGTCGACATAAGCTGCTTTTGGTGCAACGGCTAACCGTGGCGTCTTATGTATTAGTTGTGCACGCAACTAGTCTGCGCTATCGAAACCCTAAGTAATATCCGGGTTTATACTGGTTGTGCGCGCAACTAGTCACCAGAAGCATCAGATGGCGTCGGGTTCGTCCTGATAAGCCATGCCACCCCCGTTGGTTGTGTCCGCAACCACGCGGCCGTATAGTTCCTTCATCACATTTTTTGCCTTGAGAGGTACCTGTTTGTGACTGCCCGATACACGCCTGTTGCGCTCGACCGCACCTTGACACACCGCTTGCACGAACTTGCCAAGCTCACCGACCGGGTAACGCAATTGGCTTACGAAGCAGAAGTCGGTATTCCCATGCACGAGGGACGGTGTCTGGCCGCGATCGGCTCGTTCAGCCCGTTATCGGTGAACGATCTGGCGCGTCGCGCAAACCTTGACAAGGGGCAGGCGAGCCGTGCGGCACAGTCGCTGGTCGACCAAGGGCTAGTACGCAAGGAGGCGAGTGCAACCGACGGTCGCGGCGTCGTCCTGACGCCGACGGCCAAGGGAGAGCGCATGTGGCTGCGCACGATGGCCCTGATCGAGCGCCGCAATGCCGAAATCGTGTCGTGTCTCGATTCCGATGAGCAGCGGCAATTCGATCATCTGCTTGAGCGCTTGGTCTCACATGCGCGGGCGTGATTCAGCGTGAAAAAGGGGCTAACCACACGCGGCTTGGCAACGCGATTTTGGATCACGCTTCTCGCGCAGGGCAAGTAGCCGGCCTTGCCCCGTTTCCCGTGCCAGGCGTCTCGCCTTGGATGTGCATTGCCGATGCGCCGCTCGGGCGCCGCCGATGCCCTCAACGCCGGCGCAGCAGCGCCTCGAGCTCTCCGGCGGCGTGCTTGAGCGCCGGCAGGTAGTGCTGCGCCAGGTGCGCCGCATCCCGGCTGCCCAGCACCATGCTCAAGCCGAGTCCCGCCACCACCTTGCCGGACTCGGCGCGCACCGGCACCGAGATGCCGGCGAAGCCGTCCACCAGTTCGCTGATCAACGTGCAGTAGCCGTCGCTGCGCACTTGCTTGAGCGTGCGCGCCAGCGCCGTGCGCGAGCTGACCGTGAACGGGGTGAGCTTGCGCAGCTGCGCGGTGGCAAGGTAAGCCTCGAGCGCCTTGTCGTCCAGCCCGGCCAGCAGCACGCGGCCGAGCGAGTGGGCGTAGGCTGGCATGCGCCGCCCCACGCCCATGTCGACACGCAGGATCTGCGGCGGCTCCTCGCGCGCCACCAGCGCCACCGATTCACCGTCCAGCACGCCCAGCGAGCAGGTTTCCCCCGTCTGCTCGGAGAGGGCCTTGAGGTAGGGCGCGGCCAATTGCGGCAGGTTCATCGACGCAAAGTACGCGTAGCCCAGGTCCATCACGCGCGGGGTGATGGAAAAGTCCCGGCCGTCCTGCGCCACATAGCCGTTGTGCTGCAGGGTCAGCAGCAGCCGCCGCGCCGCGGCACGGGTCACGTCGAGCTGCTCCGCCACGTCCTGCATGGTAAGGCTCCCCGCGCCGGAGGCGAACAGGCGCAGCAGTGCCAGGCCATTGGTCAGCGAATCGAGCAGCTCTTCCTTTTTTTGCGGGTTGGCCGGGGGCGTTTCGGGGCTGTTCATAGCGAGAGGAGACGGAAATAGGGTGATTTTAGTGCGCTGAACGCACTTGCGCGATGCCGGCATGACTACGTATGATAGGCGGTTTGCGAACAAATGTTCGCAGAATGTGTGGTGCGGAGTGCGGTCCGGCGCAGCGCGTGCAGGCTGCACGTCGCGCCGAGAAGAACACGATGGAGACAGCCATGAAGGTCATCAGCGCGCAGCAGGCTGCTGCGCTCGTGCAATCCCGGTGGACCGTGGCCAGCGCCGGTTTCGTGGGCGCCGGCCATGCCGAGGCGGTGACGGACGCGCTCGAGCGCCGTTTCCAGGACGCCGGCATGCCGCGCGACCTGACGCTGGTGTATTCGGCGGGGCAGGGCGACCGCGGCGCGCGCGGGGTGAACCACTTCGGCAATGCGGGCATGACCGGGCGCATCGTCGGCGGGCACTGGCGCTCCGCCACGCGCCTGGCCGCGCTTGCCATGGCCGAGGCGTGCGAGGGCTACAACCTGCCGCAGGGCGTGCTGACGCACCTGTATCGTGCCATCGCCGGCGGCAAGCCCGGCGTGCTGACCAAGATCGGCCTGCACACGTTCGTGGATCCGCGCACGGCGCAGGACAGCCGCTACCACGGCGGCGCCATCAACCGCAGCGCGCAGGCGGCGATCGCCGAGGGCCGCGCGAACTGGGTCGAGGCGGTCGATTTTCGCGGTGACGAATACCTGTTCTATCCGAGCTTCCCGATCCACTGCGCGCTGATTCGCTGCACCGCCGCCGATACGCGCGGCAACCTGAGCACGCACCGCGAGGCCTTTCACCACGAACTGCTGGCGATGGCGCAGGCGGCGCACAACTCCGGCGGCATCGTGATCGCGCAGGTGGAGTCGCTGGTGGATCACCATGACAACCTGCAGGCCATCCACGTGCCCGGCATCCTGGTCGACTACGTGGTGGTGAGCGAGAACCCGGTGCATCACCAGATGACGTTCGCGGAGCCGTTCAATCCAGCCTACGTGACGCCGTGGCAAGGGGAAGCTGCCAGCACGGCCAGCGCCACCAGCGCACCGGCGCCAGCGGTGCCGGCCGTGCCCCCCGAGCTTGATGCCCGCACCATCGTGCAGCGGCGCGCGGTGCTGGAACTGGCGCGCAGGCAGCCACGCGTGGTCAACCTCGGGGTTGGCATGCCCGCCGCCGTCGGCATGCTGGCGGTGCAGGCCGGCGTTGACGGCTTCACGCTCACGGTGGAAGCCGGCCCGATCGGCGGCACGCCCGCGGATGGCCTCAGCTTTGGCGCGTCTGCCTATCCGGAAGCGATCGTCGACCAGCCGGCGCAGTTCGATTTCTATGAGGGCGGCGGCATCGATCTCGCCATCCTCGGGCTGGCCGAGCTGGACGGGCACGGCAACGTCAACGTCAGCAAGTTTGGCGAAGGCGCCGAAGCGCTGATCGCCGGTGTCGGCGGCTTCATCAATATCACGCAGAGCGCCAAGGCCGTGGTCTTCGTCGGCACGCTCACCGCCGGTGGCCTGGAGGTGCGCGCCGAGCACGGCACCCTGCGCATCGCGCGCGAAGGCCGCGTGAAAAAGATCGTGCCGCAGGTCTCGCACCTGAGTTTCAACGGCCCTTATGTGGCTTCGCTCGGCATCCCCGTGCTCTACATCACCGAGCGTGCGGTCTTTGAGATGCGCCCCGACGCCATCGGCGCGGAGCACCTGACCCTGATCGAGATCGCGCCGGGCATCGACCTGCAGCGCGATGTGCTGGACCAGTGCGCCACCGCGGTCACCGTGGCGCCCGACCTGCGCACCATGGATGCGCGATTGTTCCGCGCAGGTCCGCTGACGCTCTGAAGCGCTGAGGCGCTGCTGCGCAGCAGCCCGATAACAAACGACCGGCCATGACCGGTCATGGAGGAGGCCATCGAAGCTTTGTCCTGTCTTTCCCGTTAGTTTTTCCGGATCGCCGACGCGCGCGCGGGCTGTCAAGCCGGCACGCGTCATTGCTGGATTACGTTTCATACTTATCATGCAGAAGACAAGCCGTCGTATTTTCTCGCGCCGCCTGGGTGCGGCCATCCTGGGCGTTTCGTTGCCGCTGTGCGCGCCGCAAGCCTTCGCGCAAGCCTATCCGTCCAAGCCCATCCGCCTGGTGGTGCCGTTCCCGCCGGGCGGCCCGACCGATACCGCCGCGCGCATCATCGGCCAGAAGATGGGCGAATCGCTCAAGCAGACGGTGGTGGTGGACAACCGCCCGGGCGCTTCCGGCACGATAGGCGCGGAAGCGGTCGCCAAGAGCGCGCCGGATGGCTACACGCTGATGGTGCTGGCCACGCCCACGCTGCTGGCGCCGCACCTGATCAGCCGCAAAGGCTATGACATCTTCAAGGATTTCACGCCGATCGGTTCCGCCTACGACCTGCCCATCGTCATGGTGGTCAACCCGCAGGCCATGCCCGACGTGACCGACTTGCAGCAATACATCGCCCGCGCCAAGGCCAAGCCCGGCGCGCTTAACTACACCAGCGCCGGCAACGGCAGCTTTGGCCATCTGTCGACTGAACTACTCAAGAGCACCGGGCATTTCGACGTGCAGCACGTGCCCTACAAAGGCAGCGCGCCGGCGATCGCCGATCTGCTGGCCGGCCAGGTGCCGATGATGTTCTCCGACATGATCGCGGCGTTGCCGCACATCAAGGCCGGCAAGCTGCGCCCCATCGCCGTGGGCTCGGCCAGGCGCGTGAGCTTCACGCCCGATGTGAAGACGGTGGCGGAGCAGGGATTCCCCGGTTTCGAGGCCACCGCCTGGGGCGGCCTGCTGGCCCCCGCCGGCACGCCCAAGGATGTGATCGCCAGGTTGTCGGCCGAACTGAAGGCGGCGCTGGCTGATCCCGTGGTGCAGGAAAAGATGCTGGGCGCGGGCACGGTCGCTGCCTACCAGCCGCCTGAACAACTGGCATCGCGCATGCGCAACGACTACAAGAAGTGGGGCAAGGTGATCCAGGACAACGGCATCAAGAGCGACTGAGATCGAGGCCGGGCACCGGCAGCTTTTCGGTCAGCGCGGGCTGGTCCAGACGCTGGTGGCTGAGCCGGACGCGAAGCTGGATCGAGTGCCGGAGCCAGCCAGGAAGAGCAAGCAAAACGGGCCGCATGCAGTCGATGCATGCGGCCCGTTCTTTCGCGGGTTAGCCGTAAGCCGTAAGCCGTTAGCCGTCGGGCGGTGAGTCTGCGGTCAGTTGCCTGTGCCGCTGGCTGGTTCGATCTTCGACGTGTTGCCGGCATGGTTGGCGTGCTTCAGGGGCAAGACCTGGGCGTCGTCGTTGCCGTGCTCGGCGTGCGATGCCGTCGGCGCGTGACCGGGAGCCGGGCCGACCGCCAGGCCGGGCACCAGGCCCTGCAGCGAGCCGCCGGCCAAGCCGACTTCCTTGAGCAACGAATCGATCAACGGCGCATGTGCGCGGTAGGACAGCGCGGCGGACATCGCCTGCTCGGCGAGATTGCCGTTGCCATGTCCATTGCCGCCACCGGTGCCTGCGTCGCCGGTTGCCGCCGTGCCGCCGCGGTTGAGGCCGTCGACCTGGATGATCTTGATGCCGTCGATCGCCTTCATCGGCTCCACGCTCTGCTGGATCACGCCCGGCAGCGCCTGCAGCAGCGCCAGCTTGAACTTCAGGCTGGTCTGGTCCGACGACAGCGCGTTGATGGCGTCGTTGAGCGCGCGCTGCGCCTCGGCTTCGGCCAGGCCCTTCTTGCGTGCGGCCTCGGCCAGTTCGACGATGGCGGTGGCCTGCATCTGTGCTGCCTCGCGCTCGGCGCGCGCCTGCGTGGTGACGTGCACCGCCTGGGTCTCGGCCTCTTGCGCGGCCTCGATCAGGGCCACCTGCTTGGCCCGGTCGGCTTGCGCCGTGTGCCGTGTGGTTTCCACCATCTGCTCGGCCTTGACCGCTTCAGCCAGCGCCTCGTTGGCGCGCCCTTGCGCCTGCGACTGCGCTTCCGATTTGGCGGCGATCACGATGGCCTTTTCCTGCTCGGCGATTTCCGTCACCTTGGCCTGCTCGATGGCCGCCATCTGGGTGACGCGCTGCTGCTCGATTTCCTTGACCCGCACGTCGCGCTCGGCTTCGACCTTGCGCGTGCGCACGGCCTGCTCGCGCTGGATCTCGGACTCCTGCACCTGGCGCTCGGCGGTGATGCGGCTTTGCTCGGCCTCCTGCCTGCGCTCGGCCTCGTAGGACGCGATGCGCGCGTTCTGCTCGGCGGTGCGGGTCTTCACCTGCTGTTCCTGCTCAAGCTTCATGAACGATTCCTGCTGCTCGATCTCCAGCTTCTTGGCCAGCGCGTCGCGGTTCTTCTCGCGCACGGAGACCTCGGTGTCCTGCTCGACTTCGTTGCGTTCCTTGCGGCGGCGCTCGGTTTCCTGCGTGAGCTTGGTCAGGCCCTCGGCATCGAAGGCGTTGTTGGGGTCGAAGAACTCCTTCGAGGTCTGGTTGAAGTTGGTGAGCGACACGCTTTCCAGCTCCAGCCCGTTCTTGGTCAGGTCTTCGGCCACGGTGTTCTGCACGCCCTGCACGAACTGCTCGCGCGCGTCCTGCAGGTCCTGCATGCTCATCTGCGCCGCGGTGGAGCGCAGCGCATCGACGAATTTGTCGTCCACCAGCGCGCGCAGGCTCTCCGGCGCCAGCGTGCGCTGGCCCAGCGTTTGCGCCGCGGTGGAGACGCCTTCCACGGTAGGCTTGACGCGCACGAAGAACGCCACCACCACATCCACCCGCATGCGGTCCTTGGTGATCAGGCTGTCGCGTGAGGCGCGGCTGACCTCCAGCTTGAGCGTGTTCATGTTGATCGGGATGATTTCATGGAACACCGGCAGCACGATGGCGCCGCCGCTCATGATCACCTTTTGCCCGCCCAGCCCGGTACGCACGAAGGCGCGCTCGGCCGATGCGCGCGTGTACAGGCGCGAGAAGATCAGGCCGATGATGCACAGGCCGAGCACGCCGGCCAGGCCGATGACACCCCAGAAGATGATGGAATCCATATTGGTTCTGATACTCCGTTGGAATTTGAAAGAAATACCGCGGACGGCTTGCGTGCGCGAGTGGCCTACAGCAGGTCGGGCCGTGGGTTGACGATGGCGCGATACAAGGTGCCCGAGATGCGCGCGACGATCAGTACGGCTTCGCCGCGCGGAAAACGCTGGCCCGGCTCGTCCGGCTCGACGCGCAGGTAGTGGGCCTGGCCGTGTTCATCGACCAGGCGCGCTTGCGCCGGATTGCCGGCCGAGGCCTCGCCGAGCGTGACCTGGGCAACGCGCCCGACGAAGTCGAGCTCGGAGATGGCGGAGGATTCATCCTGCGGAAAATAGCGAGCCACCACGCCGCCGGTGGCGCGCACGAAGGGCAGTGCGCCCAGCGTGGCGAGCACCAGCGCGAGCGCCGTGGGCAGCAGGTGGCCGGCCACGGCAGCGATCACCCATTGGAGCGCCAGGCCGACGATGGCGAAGCCCGTCAGGAACAGCACCACCAGCATCAGCAGCGGCACGCGGCCCACGTGCAGCCAGCCGAGGAACTGGCCGATGGCGCTGGCATCGGCCGCGCTGGCGTCGGTGTGGTCCAGCGCGAAATGCGTGACCAGGAAGCTGTCGGCCTGCTGCGACAGGGCGAGGCCAAGCAGCAGGGCCAGCGCCTCCAGCACGCCGATGACTACCATCAAGCCAATCGCCACCACGAACGGGGCATTGCCCGGCAATAACAGCTGATTCATTTCGGCTTTCTTGTTGTGCTGAAGCGGTCGGGATCGGCAGAGCCGGTGTTTGGCGTGCGCCGCTCAGGAGCGCGTCGCGCCACGTGCGGCCTTCAGGCGCTCGAGGCGTTCGTTAATGCGCTGTTCCTTGTGCAGCGTCTCCAGCCGCTTGAGCAAGGAGGCATCGGCGCCGGAGCTGCCGGCGCTGAGTCCGGCCACGCCGGTGGCGCTGGTCATGGCGCGGTTGAAGCCTTGCTCGAGTTGTTCGGCACGCACGCCGGCGCCTGGCGCGGCGCCAACGCTGGCGCTAGCGCGCTCGGCGGCACCCCGCGCGGCCACCATGCCGGCCAGCGCCTGCTCCATCTCGGCGCGCTTGGTGCGCAGGCCAAGCAGGTCGGCCTCGGTTGCGGCGGACTTTTCAACGGCTTCGCGCAGGCTGCCGTTGAGCGTGCCGAGCTGGTCCTCGAGGTCGATCTGGCGCTCGGTGCCCGCGCGCGCCGCGGCGTCGTCGCCGTGGCTGAGCGCCACCATGACTTGTTCGTCGAGCCGCTCGATCTCGTTGTCGAGCCGTGCGATGGCCTTGGCGGCCTGGTGCCTGGCCGCCTCGTGCTGGCCCAGCCCGACCCGCGCCTGCGCGATCACCTCGTCAAACTCGCGCAGGTACTGCTCCAGCACGGCTTGCGGCGCGCGCGCCTCCAGCGAGCTGACCAATGCGTGCACATTGGCGGTCAGCAGTCGTTTCACACGGTTACCCAAGCCTTCTGTCGTCATGGTGTGTTTCCTTGGTGCATCGATAAGACGCCGCCTGGGCGGCGATGGCGTAACACAGGAAATCTCGATCTTAGGTGGTTTTTTGTCCACTAATGATCGTTTTTGTCATTTTTAACACTAATTTAACGCTAGCGGTGTGCGGGCGGTCGGTGAGGCGGGGGCGTAGGGCGGCGCGCGTCGGGTGACCCCCGGGCGCAACTGGCCCGGCGGCACGCGCATGGCACGGGCGGTGATGCGCGGCTCCAGCTCGCGGTGACATGAAGTTGAAATCCGCCGCGCCGAAACTGGCGTAGCCGCCACACCCGCACTACCCTTAAACGGGCCGCTGATGCTACAATCTAAGTCTTTGATTTACATGAGCTATTGATCGCGCGGCGGAATTGCCCGCAGAGGCACGGACAGACGACGGCTTGCGGTGGCGTGCGGCAACACAGCGCGCCCCATGCGGCCGGCCCCTAAATCCATGCGCAGATCTCCCCCGCTCGGTTCAAGACGCGTGTCCGTTGGCGCCGGGTTCGCCTCCTGCAAGACACGGAAACCATGACGACTACGACCACTGACCAGACCACCCCCGAGATCACCTTCGACAGCTTCGGGCTGGATGCGCGCATCCAGCGCGCGCTGTCCGAGCAGGGCTACACCAAGCCCACTCCCATCCAGGAGCAGGCGATTCCCGTGGTGCTGCTGGGCAAGGACGTGATGGGCGCCGCCCAGACCGGCACCGGCAAGACCGCCGGCTTTGCGTTGCCGATCATCCAGCGCCTCTTGCCGCTGGCCAGCGCCAGCGCCTCGCCGGCGCGCCATCCGGTGCGCGCCCTGATGCTCACCCCCACCCGCGAACTGGCCGACCAGGTCTACGACAACGTGGCCCGCTACGCGCGCTTCACGGACCTGCGCAGCACGGTGGTGTTCGGTGGGGTGGACATGAACCCGCAGACCGAGGCCCTGCGCCGCGGCGTGGAAATCCTGGTGGCGACCCCGGGCCGGCTGCTCGATCACGTGCAGCAAAAATCGGTGAACCTGTCGCAAGTGCAGATGCTGGTGCTGGACGAGGCCGACCGCATGCTCGACATGGGTTTCCTGCCCGACCTGCAGCGCATCATCAACCTGCTGCCGGCACAGCGCCAGACGCTGCTGTTCTCGGCCACCTTCTCGAGTGAAATCAAGCGGCTGGCCGCCAGCTACCTGCGCCAGCCGGTCACCATCGAAGTGGCGCGCAGCAACTCGGCCAACGAAAACGTGCGCCAGACCGTGTTCCAGGTCGAAGACGGCCACAAGCAGGCCGCCGTGGTGCACCTGCTGAAGAAGCGCGCGGCCGAAGGCCTGTCGCGCCAGTGCATCGTCTTCGTCAACAGCAAGATCGGCTGCTCGCGCCTGGCGCGCCACCTGGAGCGCGAGGGCATCAACGCCGCCGCCATCCACGGTGACAAGACCCAGACCGAGCGCATGCAGACGCTGGATGGCTTCAAGCAAGGCAATATCGACGCGCTGGTCGCCACCGACGTGGCGGCGCGCGGCCTCGACATTCCCGACATGCCCTGCGTGATCAACTTCGACCTGCCGTTCAGTGCCGAAGACTACGTCCACCGCATCGGCCGTACCGGCCGAGCCGGCGCCAGCGGCGATGCCCTGTCGATCTACGTGCCGGCCGATGAGCGCCTGCTGGTCGATATCGAAAAGCTGCTCAAGCGCAGCCTGCCGCGTACGCCGCTGGACGGCTTCGACCCCACCGGCGCCGGCGCCCGCGCTGACGAGAACGACCGTCGCCGTGCCCGCACCGAAGTGCGCCGCCCGCGCGCCAATGGCGACGGCGACGAGCCGCGTGCGCGCCGCAACGATCCGGCCAGCTCGCGCAACGCGTTCCGAGCGTCCGACGATTCCTTCTTCTCGCGTCCTTACGAGCCGAGCGCCGCGGCGATTGCCGCACAGCCCGACGTGACGGACAACGGTGCCGCCGCCTTTGGCCGCGGCCGTCCGGCGCCCAAGCGGCAGCTGGCGGCGCTGCTGGGCGGCGTGCCGCGCAAGTCCTGAGCGCCGCGGCGCGGCACCGCGTGTAGCGGATCGCTGCCGCCGCAGTCAACAAGAGAGGCGCCTTCGGGCGCCTCTCTTGCTTTGGGCTTCATGCCATTCTGGGGGGCGTCGTCGCTTCGCGGTGCGCCTGGGCGGGCAGGCGTTCCAGCAAGGCCGCCCAGCCGGCCGTGGCGTCGCTCAGCCAGCTCTGCACCGATTGCGCCGCGCTCGCCAGTCCCAGGTGCGCGCCGGCCGTGCGCAGCGCCGCCAGCGGATCGAGGTCGTCGATGGCCTGCGCGCCGCTTTGCTTGCTGAGCTTCTCGCCCAGCGCGTTGGTCACCACCGGCACATGCAGGTACGACGGCGTGGGCAGCCCCAGCAGATGTTGCAGGTGGATCTGCCGCGGCGTGGAGTCGAGCAGGTCGGCGCCACGCACGATATGCGTGATGCCCTGGTGCCCATCGTCGACCACGACTGCCAGCTGGTAGGCCCACAAGCCATCGGCACGGCGCAGCACGAAGTCGCCGAGCTCGGTTGCGAGGTCCTGGCATTGCCGGCCTTGCCAGCGGTCGTCGAAGCAGATCAGCGCGGCGTCGCCGTCTGGAACCCGCACCCGCCAGGCGCGGGGCGGCTTGCCATGCAGGCCGTCGCGGCAGGTGCCGGGATACCCGAGCGTCTGGTGGCGCTCGCGCGCATGCAGCAGCGAGTCGGCGATTTCCTTGCGTGAGCATCCGCAGGGATAAGTCCAGTGGTCGGCATCGAGCTGGCGCAGCGCCTCGGCGTACAGCGCTTCGCGCCGGCTCTGCCATTGCGGCGGCTCGTCCGGATGCAGGCCGAGCCGCGCCAGGGCCCGCAGGATCTGCTGGTCCGCGCCGCGCACGCAGCGTGGATAGTCGATGTCCTCGATGCGCACCAGCCAGCTGCCAAGATGGGCGCGTGCGTCGAGCCAGCTGGCCAGCGCGGTGACCAGCGAGCCCATGTGCAACGGGCCGGTGGGGGAGGGCGCAAAGCGGCCCCGGTAGCTGGGCGCCAGGCTCGGGCGGGTAGGCATGGCAAAAGCAGGTGTTAGACGGTGATGGGTCCGGCGATTGGTCTGGTGCTTAGTCGGGCTGGCCCGGCTGCTGCTGGAGCAGGGCTTGCGCCAGGCGCGGGTCATCCAGCTTGTTGGCCCACCATTGCAGCGCCTTGCCGCGCGTGCTGGTGCGCCAGGCCACCTTGAAATTGCCGGGGGCGCGCACCTCCAGGGTCTCGCGTGCCTGCAGCACGCCGCTTTCGATAAAGGGCTGCGCCATGGGCGCCGGCAGCCAGCCGCAGCCCAGGCCGCGGATCTGGGCTTCGAGCTTGTCGCGCATGGTGGGCACCACCAGCACGTCCTGCCCGGCGAGCACGCCATGGGTGCGGGCCGGCAGGTTGCGCGAGGTATCGCCGACGGCCACGATGCGGTGCTTGGCGATCTGCAGGGTGGTCAGCGGGCCGGGCTCGGTCGCCAGCGGATGATGCGCGGCCACCGCGAAGACAAAGGGCATGGAACCCAGCGGGCGCACCTGGAAGCCCTGGGTGCTCGGCGCATCGTAGGCGCCGCCGATCACCAGGTCGGCGCGGCTGCTGACCAGCGCATCCCATGCGCCACCCAGCACTTCCTTGGCAAAGCGCAGTCGGGTGGCATTGTTCTCGGCATAGAAGTCCTGGATGACCGGCAGCAGGGCGCGGAAATTGATCAGGTCGTCGACCACGATGGTCAGCGTGGCTTCCCAGCCGGTGGCCAGCCGCTTGACGCGGCGGGCCAGGTCGTCGGCGGCGTGCAGCAGGTGGCGGCCTTCGTCCAGCAAGGCGCGCCCGGCGGGCGTGAGTTCGGCGCGGTGGCGGCGTCGGTCGAACAGCAGCACGTCCAGGTCTTCCTCCAGCTTGCGCACCACATAGGTGAGTGCGGAGGGCACTTTGCCCATCTCGTGCGCAGCGGCGGCAAAGCTGCCCTTGCGCTCGATGGCGTCAAGAACTTCCAGGGATTCGAGAGAGAGTGCCATGTTCAGAATTTCTGAATGAATGCTTCTAAGATCGGTCCGCCAAATATACGCCTGCCCCCCTAAACTGCCTAGCATCGAAACGTTGCGCAAGGCCAGGACTAGGATTAACCCAGCTCCTGCGCCGATGTGGCCTGAAGGAGGGCCGTCAAAATGATTGAAATCAGAAAGGCGGGTGAACGTGGTTATGCCGATCATGGCTGGCTCAAGTCGTACCATACGTTTTCCTTCGCGGACTACTACGATCCCAAGCACGTCCAGTTCGGCCCGCTGCGCGTCATCAACGAAGACCGTGTAGCGCCGGGCATGGGTTTTGGCACCCATGGCCACCGCGACATGGAGATCATCAGCTATGTGCTGGAAGGCGAATTGGCCCACAAGGACAGCATGGGCAACGGCAGCGTGATCCGCCCCGGCGACGTGCAGCGCATGAGCGCGGGCACTGGCGTGCGGCACTCGGAGTACAACCACGCCGCACACGACACCACGCACTTCCTGCAGATCTGGATCCTGCCGGAGAAGTCCGACCTTGAACCCGGCTACGAGGAAAAGCACTTTCCGGCGGCCGACAAGCGCGGCCGGCTGCGCCTGGTGGGCAGCCGCGACGGCGCCGAGGGCTCGGTGGTGATCCATCAGGACATGCGCCTGTATGCCGGCTTGTTTGACGCAGACGAGTCCGCCACGCTGGCGCTGGCGCCCGGGCGCCGCGCCTACGTGCATGTGGCGCGTGGCCGCGTCACCGTCAATGGCAAGGCGCTGGAAGCGGGCGATGCCGCACAGCTGGAAGGCGCCGAGGCCGTGACCCTGGCGCACGGCGATGGTGCCGAAGTGCTGGTGTTTGACCTGCCCTGAGGCGTTGCTTCGGCAGCCCGCAGCCCGCCCGCTTTGCCGGCGGGCTGCGGTGCTTTGTCTGGGCGGGTTTGCCGTATGCTATCGTCTCGTTATAGATAAGCGATCAGCCCGGCACACGCGCCGCCTGATGCGCCCTGGCCATCGACACCCAGACCAGAGATGACATTTGTATCCGTTCTCCTCGCGCTGATCGCCGAGCAGTTCCGCGCCCTGGGCCGCAACAATCCGATCTACGACATCGTGCGCGTTCTTGCCGAGCGCGCCGAGCATGCCTTTGACACCGGGCGCCCGCGCGATACCGCGCTGGCCTGGTTCACGGTGGTGCTGCCGCTCACGCTGACCGCCATGGTGGTGCATTACCTGCTGGCCTCCATCAGCGTGGCGCTCACGCTGGCGTGGAATGTCCTGCTGCTCTACCTCACCCTGGGTTTCCGGCAGTTCAGCCACTTCTTCACCGATATCCACGAGGCGCTCAACCGCGACGACCTGCCGCGCGCCCGCGCGCTGCTGCACCAGTGGACCGGTCTCGAAACCATTGAAATGCCGGTCACGGAAATCGTCCGGCATACCCTGGAAGCCGCCATTGTGGCCGTGCACCGGCATGTGTTCGGGGTGTTTTTCTGGTTCCTGGTGCCGATCGGCCCGGGCGGCGTGGTCCTGTACCGCATCGCCGAGTACCTTGCGCGCCACTGGAATATCCCCTCCACGGACCGCAGCCCCGCGCTGGGCCGCTTTGCCGCGCGTGCCTTCTACCTGCTGGACTGGATTCCCTCGCGGCTGACCTCGGTCGGCTTTGCCATCGTCGGCAATTTCGAGGACGCGGTCTATGCGTGGCGTAACCATGCGCGCAAGTGGAACGATGCCGTCAACGGCATCCTGCTTGCCAGCGGCGGTGGTGCGCTTGGCGTGCGCCTGGGGGTGCCGCTGGCGGAAGAGAGCACTGCCGTGGTGCTGCGCACCAGCCTGGCCGGCCCGGCGGTGGACTATGCACCGGGCATGGAAGACGATAGCGAGCCGGAGGCGGTCGCGCCGGAATTCGGGGTGGAGCCCAACGTGCGTACGCTGCAATCGGCCATCGGCCTGGTGTGGCGTGCCGTCGTGCTGTGGATGCTGCTGCTGGCGATGTTGTCGCTGGCGCTCTGGGTGGGCTGAGCCAACTCCGCCGTACCCGTTGGCCGTTGACCATCGACGCCCGCGCTTGCCGCGGGCGCTTTGCTTTCAGGGTTGCCGCGGCGCGCCGCATTGCCAGCACGAGCCGAACTGCGCATCGTGCCATTCCCCGCAGGACGCGCAGGCCCATCGCGGCCCCGGCGCCGGATTGGCGGCGGCGTGCAATACCTCCCAGGCCTCGGCCTCCCGTTCATCGTCGATCAGCCAGACCTGGGGGGCGCTCTCGCGAAACGGGATGTCACCCATGGCGCCCGCCAGCCAGGTATTGCGCAAGTCGGCACGGATGCCAGCGGCTTCCAGCACGTTCTGGCAGTGCGCGGCATGGACGAGGGAAGGGGTCGATAGCAGTAGTTTCATCGGGATCGGGCGCGCCGCATGCCCGTTTGCCCGCAGGCGGCGCGCCCGATTACCTTACCACGGCTTTTGCTGGCGGGATTCGTGCAGCAGCTGCGTGTAGAGCTGGTGGCGCCGGCCGGAGATCTCACCGGCCTTCATCGACGCTAGCACGCCGCAGCCGGGCTCGTTGATGTGGTGGCAATTGTAGAAGCGGCACTCGGTCAGGCGTGGGCGGAATTCAGGGAACGCGCGCTCCAGCATGCCTTCGCTCAGGTGGTGCAGGCCGAACTCCTGGAAACCCGGCGAATCGATCAGGCAGCCACGCTGGCGCGCTTGAGGATCCGCGCCATCCGCGCTATCCACGCCATCGGCCTCGCCATCCACGCTGGCGGGCAAGTGGTAGAGGCGGGTGAAGGTGGTGGTGTGCTTGCCCGAATCCAGCTTGGCGGAGATTTCCCGCGTTTGCGCTTCCACGCCCGGGATCAGCAGGTTCAGCAGCGAGGACTTGCCCATGCCCGACTGGCCGATCAGGATGCTGGCGCGGTGCGCCAGCTGCGGGCGCAGCTGCGCCAGCGTATCGTCCGGCGATCCGTGCACCGACAGGAACAGCGTCTCGTAGCCAAGCCCGCGGTACAGCGCCAGGCGGCCACGCGCTTCTTCCAGCCGCTCGGTCAGGTCGATCTTGTTGAGGATGATCAGCGGGCGGATGCCCAGTGCCTCGGCGGACACCAGCGCGCGGCCCAGCAGGTCTTCCGAGAAGCCCGGCTCGGTCGCCAGCACGATCACTACCTGGTCGATGTTGGCGGCCAGCAGCTTGGACTTGAACTGGTCCGAGCGATGCAGCAGGTTCTTGCGCGGCTTGAAGCCGGTGATCACGCACTGGTCGGACGCGGCGCGCTCGATGGTGACGCGGTCGCCGACCGCGCATTCGCTGCGCTTGCCGCGCGGGAAGCCGTGCAGGCGGCTGCCGTCGTCCAGCTCGATCACATAGTGGCGGCCGTGCGCGGCGACGATCAGCGCCTCCTCGGCGGCGGCGCCATTGGCATTGGCTTTGGCAGGGCTTGGGGCGCGCTGCGGGCCTCCCCGGCTGGCGGCGCGGCTCATGCGTGCGCCAGCAGGCGGTCGATCCGCTGTGCCGCCGGTGGGTGCGAGTAGTAGAAGGCGCTGTAGATCGGGTCGGGGGTCAAGGTAGAGGCATTGTCCTTGTAGAGCTTGACGAGGGCCGAGACCAGGTGGCCGGCATCGGTCTGGCCGGCGGCAAAGGCATCCGCTTCGAATTCATGGCGGCGCGAGGTCTGGCTGGCCAGGGGGCCGAGCAGGAAGGTGAATACCGGCAAGGTCAGGAAGAACAGCACGAGCGCAAGGGCGTGATTGGTGGTGCCGAGGTTGGGCAGCACGCCCAGCCCGGTGTAGAACCACGTGCGGCTGGAAAGCCAGCCCAGCGCGGCGAGAAACACCAGGCTCAGCGCAAAGCTGACCAGCATGCCCTTGAGGATGTGGCGCCGCTTGAAGTGGCCAAGCTCATGCGCCAGCACCGCTTCGATCTCGTCATCGGCAAGGCGCTCCATCAGCGTGTCGAAGAAAACGATGCGCTTGGCCGCACCGAAACCCGTGAAGTAGGCATTGCCGTGTGCGCTGCGCTTGCTGCCGTCCATGACGAACAGGCCGCGGCTGCGGAAGCCGCATTTCTGCAGCAGGCGCGTGATGCGGGCTTCCAGCGAGGCATTGGCCAACGGCTCGAATCGGTTGAACAGCGGCATGATCACCGACGGAGCAATCATCTGCACAAAGATCGTGAAGGCGATCCACGTCAGCCAGGTCCACGCCCACCAGTACTCGCCCATATGTGCCATCAGCCACAGCACGGCGAGCAGCAAGGGCAGGCCGAGCGCGCAGCCAACGGCGGTCATCTTGAGCATATCGGCCAGGTAGAGCTTCCAGCCCATGCGGTTGAAGCCAAAGCGCTGCTCGATGCCGAACTGCCCGTAGAGCGAGAAGGGCAGGTCGACCAGGCCCCCGATCACGGCCACGCTGGCGATCAGCGCCACGCTGTAGGCGTAGCCCGGGCCGAAGGTGCCGATCCAGAACTGGTTGATCCATTGCAGCCCGCCCAGCATGGTCAGCACGATCAGCAGCGCGGCGCCAGCCAGCACTTCCAGCATCGACAGCCGGGTGCGGGCGATGGTGTAGTCGGCCGCCTTCTGGTGGGCGGACAGTGTAATGGTGTCGGCAAAGCGGGCAGGCACCGCATGACGGTGTTGCGCCACATGGCGCACCTGGCGGGCGGCCAGCCAGAGCTTGGTCAGCACCATCAGCATCAGGGCGGCTAGGAACAGAAACGTGAACATCGGGCAGAGCCTTGTCGTGTGAAGCCTTGGCGTACGCGGTGGCGGCCGGACCGCCGAAGCGGTTTCCGAGCGCGTTGGAACCGGCTGCGGCGGCGGATATGCGAGAATTATAAGTTGTTCGTGCCTGCTGCCCCGTGTTCCTGATCCGGAGCGCGGGCGCGCCCCCTTTTTGCTTCTCTTTCGATTGCAGTCCAGATGACCAGCCAAAATACCCACGTCCCCAGCGGCGTCAAATCCGTCAAGAGCGAAAACAACCTGATCTGGCTGGACATGGAGATGACCGGCCTGATGCCCGACACGGACCGCATCATCGAGATCGCCATCGTCGTGACGGACTCCGAACTCAACATCCTGGCCGAGGGCCCGGTGCTGGTGATCCACCAGGAAGACGCCGTGCTCGATGGCATGGACAACTGGAACAAGGGCACCCACGGCCGCTCGGGCCTGATCGACAAGGTCAAGGCCTCGACCCTGACCGAAGCGCAGGCCGAGGTCGAGCTGCTGGCCTTCCTCAAGCGCTGGGTGCCGGCCGGCAAGTCGCCCATGTGCGGCAACTCGATCTGCCAGGACCGCCGCTTCATGGCGCGCTACATGCCCAAGCTGGAGGCGTTCTTCCACTATCGCAACCTCGACGTCTCCACGCTCAAGGAACTGTGCAAGCGCTGGGAGCCGGCCATCCACAAGGGCTTCATCAAGCGCCAGCTGCACACCGCGCTGGCCGATATCCTGGAATCCGTGGAAGAACTGCGCTACTACCGCACCCACTTCATCCGCCAGTCGGCACCGGCGGCAGCACCTGCAGCCGCAGCCGAGGCGAGCGCGACGCCGGATACCCCGGCCGCCTGATTTTTTCTCCTCCCATGTCACTGCCAAGGCGCCCTGCGGGGCGCCTTGGCTTAACTGCAGCCCACCCATGCTTGCGCGCATCGTCTCGATCATCACGCCGGTCATCCTGATCATCCTGGTCGGCTGGCTCTACGGGCGGCGCGCGCATCCCGACATGTCCGGGATCAACCGCGCCACGCTCGATGTGATCGCGCCGCTGCTGGTGGTGTCGGCCTTTGTCAGCAAGGAGTTCGTGCTGGCCGACCAGCTTGTGCTGCTGGGTTGCGCGGTCGCCGTGGTGCTGGGCTCGGGCTTGCTGGCGTGGCTTGGCGCGCGGCTGCTGGGGGCGGATCCGCGCACCTTTGTGCCGCCGATGATGTTCAACAACTGCGGCAACATGGGCTTGCCGCTATCGGTGTTCGCGTTCGGGCCGGTCGGGCTGGCGCCCGCGGTGGCGCTGTTCGCCGCGTCCAACCTGATGCACTTCACCATCGGCATGAAGATCGTCAACCGGCACGCGTCGATCACGCAGATCGCGCGCAATCCGATGGTGCTGGCAACGGTGGCGGGGGTGGGATTGTCGCTGGCGCGGCCGTGGTTCTCGCTGCCGGAGCCGGTGTTCCAGTCGATCAAGCTGCTGGGCGACGCCACGGTGCCCTTGATGTTGTTCGCGCTCGGCGTGCGCATGAAGGACGTGAGCCTGCGCAACTGGGGCATGGGCGCGATCGGCGCCGTGGTCTGTCCGCTGACCGGCATCGCCTGCGCCTTGCTGCTGGCGCAGGTGGTGCCGCTGACCCAGCTCCAGCGCGGGCTGCTGTTCGTGTTCGCGTCGCTGCCGCCGGCCGTGCTCAACTTCCTGGTGGCCGATCATTTCCGGCAGGAGCCGGATCAGGTGGCGTCGATCGTGCTGCTGGGCAATGTGGCTGCCGTGGTGTTCGTGCCGGTGGGGCTGTATCTGGGGCTGCGATAGCGTGGCAGCCCCCTGAGGCTCACGCGGCGGGCCTGGCGCGGATCGCGTGCTTGGGGCGCCACACCTTGGCCACGGCTTCGTCAGTCTCGATGTAAGGCCCGCCGATCAGGTCGATGCAATAGGGCACGGCGGCAAAGATGCCTTGCACGATGGATTCGCCGTCCTTGCCGCGCAGGCCTTCCAAGGTTTCACGGATGGCGCGCGGCTGGCCCGGCAGGTTGATGATGAGGGCGGCGCGGCTGGCGGTCTCGCGAATCACCGCTACCTGCCGCGACAGGATGGCCGTGGGCACGAAGTGCAGGCTGACCTGGCGCATCTGCTCGCCAAAGCCGGGCATTTCCTTGGTGCCTACCGCCAGCGTGGCCTCGGGGGTGACGTCGCGGCGGGCCGGGCCGGTGCCGCCGGTGGTCAGCACCAGGTCGCAGCCGGCCACGTCGACCAGCTCGATCAGCGTGCGCGAGATCAGCGCCTGCTCGTCAGGGATGAGGCGCTCAACGGCCTGCCAGGGCGAGCTAAGGGCGCGCCCGAACCAGTCGCGCAGCGCCGGGATGCCCTCATCCTGGTAGGTGCCCGTCGAGGCACGGTCGGAGATCGAGACAAAGCCTACCAGCAGTTCGTCCGGGTGCCTGCGGGCAACGGGATGGACCAGCGCGGGCGTTGTGGTTTGCATCATCTTGTCCCCATTTCCTTGGTTGTTGCGTTCGGGATGCCGGTTATCGGTTACTCGCCGGCTTCCGGCTCGGGTTCCTGCTCGCCGGCGGCCGTGGCCTGCTTGCTTTCCAGCGCGGTCTTGATAGCCTGGAACAGCTCGCGGAAGTAGCGCGGCGGCTTGTTCATCTCGTGCTCTTTGCGCGCGTTGCGGATGATGTTGCGCAGCGCCTGGACGTCGCTGGCCGGATGCTCGGCCAGGAATTTCGTCAGCGCGGCGTCGTCCGCCAGCAGCAGCTCGCGCCAGCGCTCGACCAGGTGCAGCTTGGCCGTCTCGGCCTTGCTGGTGCCCTTGAAGCCTTCCAGCACGCGCTGGATGGCGGCCACTTCGTCATCGTCCAGCCTGCGCATGACCTTGCCGACATACTGCATCTGGCGGCGCTTGCCTTCGTGGTTGGTGATGCGCCGCGCGTCGCGGATGGCGTCGGCCAGCGCTTCGGGCATGGGCACGCGCGCCAGGCGGTCCTTGGGCAGGGCTTCAAGTTCCACGCCCAGGTCCTGCAGGGCGAGCATATCGCGCTTTTTCTGCGACTTGCTCTTGAGCATGTCGTCGTCGTCGGCCGGCTCAGGGGTGAACGGGTCGGGGAAGCCGGAGGCGTTCCGGGGGGAGGGGCGGGTGTTTCGCGTCATGGTTGGCATTTTATCTTGCTATGATTCTTGTTTGGACTTTTGATGACCGCGCCCACAATGGATCAATCCGCAGACCAGACCACCCACTTCACTTATACCCAGGCCCAGCTCAGCGAGATGGCCGCCGATGTGCTGCGGGTGGCACGCGAGCTGGGCGCCACCGACGCGGCTACCGAGATCTCCGAGGGCAGCGGCCTGTCGGTGTCGGTGCGCAAGGGCCAGGTGGAAACCATCGAGCAAAACCGCGACAAGGTAGTGGGCGTCACGGTCATGATCGGCCAGCGGCGCGGCAACGCCAGCACCTCGGATTTCTCGCCGGCGGCCCTGCGCGCCACGGCCGAGGCGGCTTACAACATCGCTCGCTTCACCGCGGAAGACGATTGCGCCGGCCTGGCTGAAGAAGCGCTGCTCGAGCGCAACCCGCTGGACCTCGACCTGTTCCACCCCTGGAATATCGACGCCGAGCAAGCCATCGAGCTCGCGCGGCGCGCCGAGGCGGCCGCCTTTGCGGTCTCGCCGCGCATTCGCAACAGCGATGGCGCTAGTGTGTCGGCCCAGCATTCGCAGTTCGTGCTGGCCACTTCGCGCGGCTTCACGGGCGGCTATCCGTATTCCCGCCACTTTATTTCCTGCGCGCCGATCGCCGGCACCGGCAGCGGCATGCAGCGCGACGACTGGTACTCGTCCAAGCGCGCACCCGGCGCGCTGGCTGCGCCCGAGGACATCGGTCGCTATGCCGCCGAGCGCTCGCTGGCCCGCCTGAATGCACGCCAGTTGTCGACGCGCCGCTGCCCGGTGCTGTTCGAGGCACCTCTGGCCGCCGGTCTGCTCGGCGCCTTCGTGCAGGCCGTGTCCGGCGGCGCGCTGTACCGCAAGTCGACCTTCCTCTACGACACATTGGGCAAGGCGGTGTTTGCGCCACATATCCATATCCACGAGCAACCCCACCTGCCGGGCGCCATGGGCAGCGCACCCTTTGACGAAGAAGGCGTGAAGACCCACGCGCGCGATGTGGTGCGCGGCGGGGTGGTAGAAGGCTATTTCCTCTCCACCTATTCGGCGCGCAAGCTGGGCATGACGACCACCGGCAATGCCGGCGGCTCGCACAACCTGACGCTCTCCAGCAAGCTGACCACGCCGGCAGACGACTTCGCCGGCATGCTGCGCAAGCTGGGCACCGGCCTGCTGGTGACCGAGCTGATGGGGCAGGGCGTGAACTATGTGACGGGCGATTACTCGCGCGGCGCGTCGGGCTATTGGGTCGAGAACGGCGTGATCCAGTACCCGGTGGAAGAAATCACCATCGCCGGCAACATGAAGGAGATGTTCCTGCAGATCGTGGCCATTGGCGCCGATGCGCTGGTGCGCGGCACCAAGGAAACCGGCTCGGTCCTGATCGAGCAGATGACCATCGCCGGCGGCAACTAAGAGGCTGTTTCAAAATGAAGCGAAGCGGTTCTGGCTAGGCGCGCGGCCGCAGACAGTACAAGCGGATCGGCCAAGGTCGCGCAACGACGCCAGAATCTTTTTGAAATGGCCTCTAAAACGACAGCGGCGGCCTGAAGACAGGCCGCCGCGCGTAAAACGTCAGCGTCGCTTGAAACTTACCGTTTGAGGCGACCGTTATTCCTCGCCCGAGGGCGGGCGCTCGTACGTCACGAACGCATAGTCGAAACCATTCGCCTCCGAATGATGCCGCTCGCGCTGCGTCGCGATCCACTGCCGCGCGTCAATGGCCGGAAACACCGCGTCGCCTTCCACATCCGCATCGATTTCCGTCACCACCAGCCGGTCCGCGCTGGGCAGGGCCTCGGCATACAGCTGCGCGCCGCCGATCAGGAAGATCTGCTCAACGCCCACGCATAGCCGCTGCGCTTCTTCCAGCGAGTTCGCCACGTCGCAGCCTTCGATGCGCAGGTCGCGGTTGCGGCTCACCACAATATTGCGCCGGCCCGGCAGCGGCCGGCCGATCGACTCCCACGTCTTGCGGCCCATCACGATGGGCGCGCCCATGGTGGTGCGCTTGAAGTGCGCCAGGTCCTCGGGCAGGCGCCAGGGCAGGGTGTTGTCGCGGCCGATCACGCCGTTGCGGGCTTTCGCCACGATCAGGGTCAGCAGCGTCATACGGCCACCGGTGCCTTGATGGCCGGATGCGATTCGTAGCCCACCAGTTCGAAGTCCTCGTATTTGTAGTCGAAGATGCTGTCCGGCTTGCGCAGGATCTTCAGTTGCGGCAACGCCATCGGCGTGCGCGCGAGCTGGGTTGCCACCTGCTCGGCATGGTTGCTGTAAATGTGGCAGTCGCCGCCGGTCCAGATGAAGTCGCCCACCTCCAACCCGGTCTGCTGCGCGATCATGTGCGTCAGCAGTGCATAGCTGGCGATATTGAACGGCACGCCAAGGAAGATGTCGGCGCTGCGCTGGTACAGCTGGCAGGACAGGCGGCCATCGGCCACGTAGAACTGGAAAAATGCATGGCAGGGCGGCAGCTTCATCTGCGCGATCTCGCCCACGTTCCAGGCAGATACGATCAGCCGGCGCGAATCGGGATTGCTGCGGATCTGCGCCATCAGGTCGGTGATCTGGTCGATGTGGCGGCCATCCGGCGTGGGCCACGCGCGCCACTGCGAGCCATAGACCGGCCCGAGCTCGCCGTTCGCGTCGGCCCATTCGTCCCAGATGCTGACGCCGTTGTCCTTCAGGTACTGGATGTTGGTCGAGCCCTTCAGGAACCACAGCAGTTCGTGAATGATCGACTTCATGTGCAGCTTCTTGGTGGTCACCACCGGGAAGCCCTCGCGCAGGTCGAAGCGCATCTGGTAGCCAAACACCGAGCGCGTGCCGGTGCCGGTGCGGTCGGCCTTTTCGGTGCCATGCTCTTGCACATGGCGCATGAAGTCGAGGTACTGTTTCATCGGCGCGGGTGTTGGGGAAAAGTGACGCGACAGCGGTGTGCGCGTATGGCAGGCAATCTGCTAACCGGATAGCAACTTGCTAAAGAGTTAGCATTTTATCGCAAAGCAAAACGGGCCGCCTTGTGGCGACCCGTGGCGACCCGTTTTCAGGTTCCAGCTAGCTCGGCGGCGCTGGCGCCGTCGCGCGTTACTGCGCAGCCGTAGCCGGAGCCCGGCGCTTTTGCACCAGGTAGCCAGCGCCCAGCACGCCGCCGACGACCACCACGAACAAGCCGTAGTAGGCCAGTGCGTTGCTGTCGAAGAACGCCTTCACCAGCGGCTCGCTCACGATCATCTTGACTGCCGTGAAGGCCAGCACGCCGGCACCCGCGAAGATGATCGAGGGGAAGCGCGACATCAGCTTGAGCACCAGGCTCGAGCCCCACACCACGATGGGGATGCTGATGAGCAGGCCCAGCACCACCAGCAGGAAGCTGCCGTGCGCAGCGCCGGCCACAGCCAGCACGTTGTCCACGCCCATCACCGCATCGGCGATGATGATTGTCTTCATCGCGCCCACCAGGGTGGTTGCGCCCGCGCCATGTTCGTCGCCGTTGCCGTCATCGGACAGCAGCTTGTAGGCGATCCACACCAGGGCCGCGCCGCCGATCAGCAGCAAGCCAGGGATCTTGAGCAGCCACACCACGCCGACCGTCATGGCCGAACGGACCACGACCGCGCCGACAGTGCCCCAGATGATGGCCTTCTTCTGCAGGTGGGGCGGCAGGTTACGCGCCGCCAGGGCGATCACGATCGCATTGTCGCCGGCCAGCACCAGGTCAATGACGACGATGGATAGCAGTGCCGTCAGGAACTGCATCGTGAACAAATCGGTAAACCATTCCATGAAATCTCCTCGGACAACGAATAGCTAAGAGCCGTGCATACGCACCGGTTTGGCCTGGAGACATGATGTGTGGGAGCTTGGGGGCGCCTTTGCAAACCATGAAACCAGGTTGCAAAGGTCTTGCTCGACCGCCGATGGTACTTGGCGCGGTCAGCACAACCGGAGACTGTCAGTCCCGGAATGACGATTGTGCTAAGGGCATGGCCCCGGAGCTACTCCCCTTTGAGGGGCGATCCAATCCGGGCGAGCCCGAAGCAGATACGCTGAGGCGGATTATAAACGATGCTGCGTATTTTTTGTGGGGGCGCTGTGGCGGCATTGGGGTGGCATCGCGGCGGCAAAAATGCTGTTGAACAAGGCGCACTTTCTGGTTTTCATTGCATTGTGGGTTTTGTGCAATGCGGTAAGCACACTCCGCGCTCGCCAGCTATCCTGAGAAGACTTGCATCGGCTGATGCGCCCCAGACGTCACCGGAGGCGGATCCCTTGCAACTCCCGCGCATGCCGTGACGTGCGGGCCCCTGGGGGTTTTATGCAGTGCCCATCGACCATCAAGGAAACGTCATGCCGGCAGTCCCGACCCCGCTGAATCCACTGAACGTACGCCTCAATCACGCCCAGGCCAATCACAACGGCACCTCCGCCCTGAAACCCAACGGCTCCCCCGCCAGCAGCGTCGTCGTCGGCAACGGCCATGCACAGCCCAACCCGGTGCCCCGGCTGGACTTCATCCAGCAGTACCACGAGGACAGCGGCGCGCTGCGCGGCGAGATCACGCGGGGCCTGCTGGCCGGCGCCGCCAGCATCAGCCCCAAGTTCTTCTATGACGTGCTCGGCTCGCGCTTGTTCGAGGCCATCACCGACCTGCCCGAGTACTACCCCACGCGCACCGAGGCCTCGGTCTTTTCGGCATTTGCTCCCGCCATGGCCGCGCGCGCCGGCAGTGGCTGCGTGCTGATCGACCTTGGCGCGGGTAACTGCCAGAAAGCGGCCCGGCTCTTCGGCAGCCTGCAGCCGGCGCAATACGTGGCGCTGGATATCTCGGTGGAGTTCCTGCGCGGCACGCTGTTCTGCCTGCAGCAGCAGCATCCGCAGATTCCCATGCTTGGCCTGGGCGCCGACCTGTGCGTGCCGCTCGATCTGCCGCCCGAGGTCAGGAGCGGGCGCCGTCTGTTTTTTTATCCAGGATCGAGCATCGGCAATTTCGCACCAGCCCAGGCGCAGGCCTTGCTGCAGCGGCTGCGGGCCGCGGCGGGCAGGGGGGATGGTGTGCTGATCGGCGTGGACCTGCTCAAGGACGAGCAGGCGCTGGTGGCCGCCTACGATGACCCGCTGGGCGTGACCGCCGCCTTCAATCGCAATGTGCTGCGCAACCTGAATCGCATCGTGGGCAGCGACTTCCAACTGGAGGACTGGCGCCATGTGGCCAGCTTCGACCGCGAGGGGGCGCGCATCCAGATGCACCTGCAAGCCGAGCGCGAGGTCACCGTGCGCTGGGCGCAGGGTAGCCGCGGCTTCCACGCGGGCGAGCAGATTCATACGGAGGACTCGTATAAATACCGGCCGGACGACTTCGCTGCCTTGCTCGAAGCTGCGGGTTTCGTCGATCCGCTCTGGTGGAGCGATCCGCGCGGATGGTTTGCGGTGTTCCACGCTCGGGCCTGAAGCCACCGGGCACCCTGTGAGGGGGCAGGTGGGGCTGGTGTCATAATGCCCGCATCTCTTCGGCGAAAGGTGCGACGCATGACGCACGCGGCTCGCCGGATCACGCAACCGGGTGCCAACCCGATTCTTCGGCAGGGTGTTCGATGAGCGGCTTTTCCATGCTTCCCGACCTTCATTTCAACGGCGGCAAGGCCGTCTGGGCCGATGCCCGGCGGCTGCCGCGCGAAGGCCTGGCGCAGGCGCTGGTGGAAGCGCGCAACCGCACCCTGGCCTGGCTGGCCGCTTTTGGCCAGACCCGGCGCGGCTGGGAGGTGCCTCGCCAGGATTTTGCCGACCCGCCACTGTGGACGCTCGGGCATGTGGCCTGGCATGCCGAATGGTGGTGCCTGCGCGACGTGCGCACGCTCGAGCGCGATGGCGCCTGGCTGCAGGTGGCCAGTGTGCCGTCGCTGCTGACCGGCGCGGACGAGTGGTTCGATCCCGATCGCATTGATCCCGATGCCCGCTGGGAGGTCACGCTGCCCGACGTGGCCGTGGTCAAGCGCTACGCCGCCGACGTGCTCGATGCCGTCCTGCGCCGGCTGGCGGCGCAACCCGACGATGGCGATGTCACGCTCTACGCCTGGCGCCGCGCGCTGTTTCACGAGGATCGCCAGGGCGAGGCCATCGCCGCGCTGCTGCAGGCGCTGGGCGTTGCCCCCGTGGAGCCCGCGGTCGTCCTGCCGTCGGTATCGGTGCCGCACGGCGGCACCTTGCAGTTTCCCGGCGGGCGTTTCATCCAGGGCTGGACCGCGCCGGATGGCTTCGCGCTGCCCGACGAGTTGCCAGCGCAGCCTACCTATGTGCCCGCTTTCGAGATGGATGCCGCGCCGGTCAGCAACGCGCAGTTCCTCGATTTCGTAGAGGACGGCGGCTACGAGCGCGCGTCGTGGTGGTCGGCGGCGGGTCGCCAGTGGCTGATGATGCAGGATCGCTCGGCGCCACGCTACTGGGCCCGCCATCCTGAGTCACGGGCCTGGATGGCCTTGCGCTTCGGCAGTTTGCGTACGTTGAACCCTGACGAGGCGGTACGTCACGTCAGCTTGTTCGAGGCGCAAGCCTGGTGCGCCTGGGCAGGCCGGCGCCTGCCGACGGAAACGGAATGGGAGCTGGCGGCGGTCCAGGATCGGGGCGGCCTGCGCTGGGGCATGGTGCGCGAGTGGACGGCGACGCCGTACGAGCCCTACGCGGGATTCGAGGCGGACCCTGCCGATATGGAATACGTGCACTGTTTTGCCAGCCACCAGGCGGTACGGAGCACGTCTTTCGCCAGCCCGGCGCGCCAGCGTCATGCACGCGCGCGCATGGCGCTGCTGCCCGAGGACGATTTCGCGTTCGTCGGCTTTCGCAGTTGTTCGATGTAGCGGGGCGCTGGCCGCCTGTGGCGAGCGCCGTTGGTTGAGGCGGCCAAGGAAGGCTAAAGAAAAAGGCACCCGAAGGTGCCTTTTTCTTTAGCTTTGCGAGGGATCACCGCCTAAGCGGTGATCCTGTTCAGCCTGGCGAATCAACGCTCGAAACGCGAGCGGCCACCGGTGTTGCCGTTGCCGTTGCGCTGACCGCCGCCGAAGCTGCGGGGCGCGCCTTCACGGTTGCCATCGCGGTTGCCGAAGCTGCGGCCTTCGCCGCCACGGTAGCCACCGTTACCGCCATTGCCGGCAGCACCGCCGCCAAAGCCGCCACGATTGCCGTCGCCGAAGCTGCGGGGAGCCGCGCCGTCACGATTGCCGAAGCCGCGGTTGTCGCCGCCACGGTACCCGCCTTCGTTGTTGAAGCTGCGCTGGCCGCCGGCTGCGCCCTGGCCACGATAGCCGGTGCTGTTGCCATTGGGGTTGCCCAGGCTGCTGCGGTCGCCGAAGCCACGGTTGCCGTCGCGGTCGCCGAACGGGCGATCGCCTGCGGGGCGCGGGGCGCCGTCACGGCTGCCGAAGCCGCGGCTTTCGCCGCCGCCGAACTTGCGGTCGCCAAAGCTGCGGTTTTCACCGCCGCGATAGCCGCCGCCATTGCTGTTGCCACGGTAGCCGCCACGGTCGCCACCCGGCTTGCCGGCGAAGCCCGAACGCGGCTTCGGCGAGCGACGCGGCTCCAGGCCTTCGATCACCGATGCGTCGACACGGTTGTTGGTGAAGCGCTCGATGCGCTTCCACTGGAACATGTCGCCGTGGTTCACCAGGTTGATGGCGACGCCCGAGCGGCCGGCACGGCCGGTACGGCCAATACGGTGGACGTAGTCTTCCGCTTGCTTGGGCAGGTCGAAGTTGACCACGTGGGTGATATCGGGCACGTCGATGCCGCGTGCGGCCACATCGGTTGCCACCAGGATGCGCAGGTTGCCGCGGCGCAGCGAGGTCAGGGTGCGGTTGCGCGCGCCCTGGGTCATGTCGCCGTGCAGCGCGCCGGCTGCGAAGCCGGTGTCCGACAGGCGCTCGGCCAGCGAATCGGCATCGCGCTTGGTCGCGGTGAAGACGATGGCTTGCTTGAGCGTGGTGTCGCGCAGCAGGTGGTCCAGCAGCTTTTCCTTGTGCGACATGTCGTCGGTGAAGTGCAGGCGCTGTTCGATATTGCTTTGGTCGGCGCGGGTCGCGGCGATTTCGATGCGTTGCGGATCGCGCAGCTGACGCGAAGCCAGCTGGGCGATGCGGCCGTCCAGCGTGGCCGAGAACATCAGCGTCTGGCGGGTGGCCGGGGTGGCGGCAACGATGGCATCGATGTCGTCGGCGAAGCCCATGTCGAGCATGCGGTCGGCTTCGTCGAACACCAGCATGTCCAGTTGGGACAGGTCGATACGGCCGGCTTCAACGTGGTCCAGCAGGCGGCCCGGGGTAGCGACCAGGATGTCAGGCATCTTGGACAGCGCGGCGAGCTGCTTCGGGTAAGGCATGCCGCCCAGGATGCTGGCGCAGACGATGCGGCGCAGGTGGCGGCCGTACTTGGCGGTGGCTTCGGTAACTTGCAGGGCCAGTTCGCGGGTCGGGGTCAGCACCAGCAGCGCGGGTTGCGCCGGCGACGGACGGGGGCGCTTGCCCTTCATGCGCTTGACCGGATCGTCCGAACGCGGGCGATTCGGCGAAGCCTTCTCGCTGATGCGTTGGATCGCCGGCAGGATGAAGGCGCCGGTCTTGCCCGAGCCGGTCTGGCTCGACACCAGCAGGTCGCGGCCAGCCAGGAAGGCGGGGATCGCTTGTGCCTGCACCGGGGTCGGCGTGGTGTAGTTCAGTTCAACCAGGGCGCGAAGAATGGCTTCTTCGAGGCCGAGCTTGGCGAAGCCGTTTTCGGCATTGATGGCAACAGCGGCAGGCGCCACGGCGGCTTCCGGGCTGAGGATGGCGTCGAGCTTGTCGAGCGGGCTCGGTTCCTGGATAGCGGGGGTGGCGATGGCTGCGGCTTCGATCGATGCGTCGGCGGCGGAGGCAAAATCTTGCTCCGCACGAATGTCGTGCTGGGTCATGTCGTAATTTTCTTTAAATGCATGGCACCCCATGCCGAACTAGCGAACAGGGGCGGGCGCAGTGCAAAGTCTTAAAAAGGCTTCGGCGCCAATCGGTGAGGCCGTTACGACAGACACAGCTGGCAGTACGGCGGCAGGCAGGGTGACACCGGGCACAAGGCCGGGCGGCAGTCCCTGGCAGGCAAACAGCTCTATAGAGCTATTCAACAGGATCGGAGACGAGGCGACGTCGGTGAGAAATGCGTTCTGTCGGGTATCACCATTTGGCCTTGATGCAGCAAACAGCACGGCAACATAAAGCAGGCCAGTCGGCGGGACCGGGGAGCAGAGCTTGAGAGCGGGGGCGGTATCGCCTGCCGGAAGAACCCGGCTGGCGTGTTGCACAACTCACAGTGCGAACTCACGGCGCGAATTATAGCAGAAACAAAAGTAAGTTTGTTGCACTGCGATAGGAATTCCTTTTTGAGCCCGATATGCGGCGGAAGCGCGAGATCTTGTGTGTCATTGCGCACTTTTTTGGCATTTACCCCTGCCGCATTCAACGTTGCATCCGCGGGCCGCCTGCCTATACTGAAGCCGTCGGGCACACGGTTGCCCGGCAAGGTGGCGGACCTGGAATACCCGCTGACCTTCCTCGGCGCTTTGCTTTAAGTGCTGCTAGCCGCTGATATCGCGGCAGTCGGCGTCACTGCCAGCTTTCCTTCGGCTCTCCGGGTGGTCCGGAGGGACGTCCGCGTCATGGGCGGAATCATGGGAAACGCTGCTTGCAACGACTGTTGCCGCGATAGCGCCGGCGTTGACCTGGAAGGTCCGGACCGTCCGCAACCAGCCCGCCAGTTTCCTGGCGGGCTTCTCGTTTGCGGGGCTGGAGGTTCTGCTAACAGCGCCTCGCCATGCCGCTGCGTTTCCTTTGCGCGACATAAGTCACCCATGGATACCTTTGCTAACAGCCTGAAGCTCCGGGTCAGGCTATTCTCGCTCCTGAACAACACAGGCGAGCGAGAGAACAATATGCGAAAGATTCTGTTGTGCGCGGCGGCAGTAGCAGGCTTGGCGGGTGGGTTGGGCGTGGCGCCGGCGGCGCTGGCCCAGGTGTCAATCAATGTGGCGATTGGCGTTCCGCCGCCGGCCCCCGTCTATGAAGCTGTCCCGGTCGCGCGTCCCGGCTACGTCTGGGCTCCCGGCTACTGGGATTGGGACGATCGCGGCCATAAGCACAAGTGGAAAAAGGGCAAATGGGAGCGCGAGCGTGCTGGTTACGTGTACGAGGCGCCGCGCTGGGTGCAGGCCAGCGGTGGCTGGGTGCTGGTGCCCGAGCGCTGGGATGGGCGAGGCGACGGCGGGTACGGCAAGAAAGACAAGGGCTATCACTGTCCCCCGGGGCACGCCAAGAAAGGCGAGTGCTGAAGAGGGCGTGGCGCGTTTCTTGGGCGGTGAGGATTTTGATATACTCCGGCCTGCTCCGGGATCCGCGCCGTCAAGGCGCATTCACCGATCCGGGAGTGTCTAGCGTCTCGCCGTAGTTCAATGGATAGAACACGCGCCTCCTAAGCGTGAAATGCAGGTTCGATTCCTGCCGGCGGGACCACCCCACGGGTCTCAGCGATCCATCAAAAAAGCTCCCCCAGTTGAAATGCAGCGGCTTGCCGCCGCACGGCGGACGTCTCAATGCGTCCCCATCTTCGAAAACAGCTGAATCACCGCCACCCCCGCAATAATCAGCCCGATCCCCACCCAGGCCGCCAGATCCGGCACTTGCCGATACAGCACGCTGGCGATCAGCGTCACGAGCACGATCCCCGCGCCGCACCAGATCGCGTAGGCGATGCCTACGGGCACGGTCTTCATGACCTGCATCAGCAGGACGAAGGCGCTGGCATAGCCGGCCACGACCAGCACGCTTGGCCACAGGCGCGTGAAATTCTCGGCGGTCTTGAGGCTGCTGGTGGCAATGACTTCGGCCGCGATGGCGAGGGCCAGTAGTACATAGGCATTCATTGTTGGGTCCTTCACGTTGGCTGTCGCTGGGGCCACATTTTCCCATGGCTGCCCGGCGGGCCTTGCCAGGTGTACAGTGCAAAGCATGGTCGAGGCCGCTTTGCGGTCTGACGATCCCTCCTTTCGGGTGGTTGTCCCTTGCCGGGATGCCATCTTCAATCGAGGTAGAGCGCGTTGTTCAGGCGCCGGTAGTCCGGAGCATCGTTGTGGGGTGGTCGCGGTAGCCCCGACCAGCAGGCAGTTGTGATAAAGCCAGCGGCGGGTGAGTCAGGTTCGCAGGGGGAGCGCCATGAAAGGCGAGGATGAGGTTCAGACCGTGTGGCCGCAGGTGGATGGCCAGACGACGGGTCAGGGACTCTGGCAGAACACCATTGCCGCAGCGGATGTGGCACTGGAAGAGGCGTCGCGCATACAGCGAGGCGTGCAGCACAACCTGAAGCTCCAGCAGGAGGTGAGGGCGCTGCGCGAGGAGTTGCGCAAGGCGCATGGCGAGCTGGATCGCTACCGTGGCATGCACGCGCGCGTGGTGGTCGGCATGCGTCAGCTGGAGGAGGATAACGCTGGCGAGATCAGCCGACTGCGCGCCGAGAGCGAGATGCTGATGGTGCGCCACCGGGTCTACAAGCTGCTCGCCGAGCACTATGCGCTCACCGCGCTGCGCTTTGATCCCGCCACGTTTGCCGAGCATCGCGACCGGGTGCTGCAGCACATCCTGTTCCAGCGGCGCAAGGGCGCATCGGTCTCCGGGATCGGCGCCGCGGATATCGCTTTCCTGCTGCTATAAGCGCGCGCCTAACCGGCCTTGGCGGCGGTGCGTGGGCGCAGGACCATCAGCGCCAGCATGCCGCCCACCACGCCCCAGAAGGCCGACCCGACGCCGGCCAGCGTCATGCCTGAGGCGGTGATCATGAACGTCAGCAGGGCAGATTCGCGCTCGGCCGGTGTTTGCATGGCCGTGGTCAGGCCGCTGGCGATCGAGCCGAGCAAGGCAAACGCGGCCACCGCCACGACCAGCGCTTTGGGGAACGCCGCGAACAGCGCGGCGATGCTGGCTGCCAGCACCCCCGCAACCAGATAACCAATGCCGCAAACCACCGCTGCCGTATAGCGCCGGTTGCGGTCGGGATCCGCTTGCGCGCCGGTGCAGATGGCCGCGGTAATGGCCGCCAGGTTGATGCCGTGCGAGCCAAACGGGGCGAGCAGGGCGGAGGCGATGCCGGTGACGGTGATCAGCGGCGAGGCCTGTACGTGATAGCCGTCGGCGCGCAGCACTGCCAGCCCGGGAATATTCTGTGATGCAAGCGCCACGATGAACAGCGGTACCGCGATGCTGACGAAGGCTTGCAGCGAGAACGCTGGCGTGGTCCACACCGGCTTGGCCAGCGCGAAATGGAACGATTCGAAATGTAGCTGGCCAAGCGCGCCGGCCAGCGCCACGCCCGCCAGCAGCACGCCCGGCACTGCATAGCGTGGCCAGAAGCGCTTGCCCAGCAGGTACAGCGCGAACATCACCAGCAGCAGCAGCAGGGTCTGATGCTGGGCTTGCACGAACACGTCGACGCTGATGCGGAACAGGATGCCGGCCAGCAGCGCTGAGGCAATGCTGGCCGGCAGCGCGCGCATCAGTTTGTCGAACCAGCCGGTCATGCCGGCGGCGGCCATCAGCACCGCCGCCATGACGAAGGCGCCGATGGCCTGCGCGTAGGGCACGCCGGGAAGGCTGGCGATCAGCAGGGCGGCGCCAGGGGTGGACCAGGCAACGACGATGGGCGCGCGCGTCAGCAGGGACAGCCCGATGGTAGTCACGCCCATGCCGATGGACAACGCCCAGATCCACGAGGCGACTTGCGCGTCCGACAAGTGGGCGGCCTGGCCGGCCTGGATCATCAGCACCAGCGAACTGGTGTAGCCGGTCAGCATGGCGATCAGCCCGGCGACCAGGGCGGAGACGGAGAGATCGGTCAGCTTCAGGGGCGTGGTGGATATAGGGCTGGGCATGGGGCACGACACGGGGCAGGACACGGGGCGGCACTCGACGCAACGCGTGCGTAAAAAGCGGCTGGGCCGCCATCTTCGCACGAGTTGCGCCACCCGGGACGCGCGCTCAGTCGGCGACCTTGTCGCTAGGGAACTTGAAGGAATCGCGCAGCAGGTAGCTCATCGGGATGTCGAGGTTGACCCCATGGGGCGGGATCGGCGACTGGAACCATTTCTTGTAGAGCTTCTGGGTATCGAGCGAATAGATGGAGGCGATCAGGGCCTTGTCCACCAGCCGCTTGAACTCGGCGTCCTGTTTCGACAGCATGATGGCGTAGGGCTCGATCGTCAGCAGTTCGTCGGTGACGGTGTAGCGGGCCGGGTCGCGCGCATTGGCGCGCAGGCCGTAGAGCAGCACGTCGTCCATCACGAAGGCGTCGGCCTTGCCTTGCTCGACCATGGCGAAGGCCTCGGCGTGGTCCTTGGCTTGCACCACGTGGATCTGCATGGCGCCCGAGCCGTTGATCTGGCGCACCACCGCGAGCGACGTGGTGCCCACCGTGGAGACGACTGTCTTGCCGCGCAGGTCGCCCAGCTTGCGGATGCCGGAGTCGGCCTTGACCAGCATGCGGCTGCCGGCGATGTAGTGCGGAATGGTGAAAGCAACCTGCTCGCGCCGCTCGCGGTTGTTGGTGGTGGAGCCGCATTCGAGATCGGCCTTGCCGTCGACGATGGTGGCGATGCGGCTGGCCGGCGTGACAGGAACGAATTCCACTTTGAGGCCGGGCAGCCGGAGTGCGCCGCGCAGCGCGTCGGCCACCCGCAGGCACAGGTCGATGGCATAGCCGTAGGGCTTGCCGTCGGCCACGAAGGAGAACGGCACCGAGCTCTCGCGGTGGGCGATACGCAGCACGCCGGTCTGTTCGATGCGCTGCAGCACCGGCGTGCCGCCGGACTGCGCGGCGGCGGGCATGGCGCCGGTGGCGAGCGAAAGCGAAAGCAGGGTCGATAGCACAAGCAGCGGCGCAAAGCGCTGCGCACACGGATGGATCATGGAATTCCCCGTACAAAGAAGAAGGCATCAAGCGGAATTGGCGTTGGGTCGCCTCTCACCGGTTCGGACCGGTTCTTGTATTGCTGCCGTTGTGCTGCGGCCTGCCGGCCGCCGGCCATTGTTCCACGGGGGAAAGCGGCCCGGCAATCGTCACGGCGGGGGGTGTTGCGCGGCGCGCAACAGGCGCGAGGCAGACGTGCAAGAGGCGCGCAGCAAGGGGCGTTGACGGGACTTTCCCTTACGGACTTGTACGACTAGAGCCAGTCCGGGGCGCTTGCTATGCTCCTTTCCGTGCCTTGCGAGCAGGGCACCGAGGAGAGACTCTTGGGCCCGCGCGAGCGCGGGCCCTTCTTTTTGGCCGGCCGCAGGCCAGGGGTTTGCGCCGCCTGCGGCGAGGGCGGGCGCCGGTGGTCTACAATGCCGGCTACCTGGCACCCCGCCGCCCGGTGGCTGTCCGACGCCGGCGCGCGGCCGCGGGTTCAAGGCGCTTGAACTGCCCCCTTGAACTGCCCCTTTTCGGTGCCTCCTTTTCGCTGTCTCCTTTCGTATTGCTCCCATGGCCCTGTTTTCGATTTCCGACGCCCAGCTTGCCTTCGGGCATGTGGCCTTGCTCGACCATGCCGACTTCTCCCTGGAAGCCGGCGAGCGCGTCGGCCTGATTGGCCGCAACGGCACCGGCAAGTCGTCGCTGCTCAAGATCGTGGCCGGCCTGTCCGCGCCGGACGATGGCCTGATCGCGCGCCAGAGCGGCGTGACCTCGGCTTATGTGCCGCAAGAGCCGCAGTTCGAGGCGGGTGTGACCGTGTTCGACGCCGTGTCGCAGGGCCTGGGCAAGATCCACGACCTGCTGGTTGCCTATGAAGCGGCGCTGGCGGGGCTGGACGACAACCATGACGAGGATTCGCTGGCCGAGCTGCACCGCCTGCAGTCGGAAGTCGACGCCGCCGGTGCCTGGGGTTTGCGCACGCGGGTCGAAACCACGCTGGCGCAACTCAGCCTGAGCGCCGATGTGCGCGTGGATGCGCTATCTGGCGGCATGCAAAAGCGCGTGGCGCTGGCACAGGCCCTGGTGGCCGAACCCGACATCCTGCTGCTGGACGAACCGACCAACCACCTGGACGTGGAAGCGATCCGCTGGCTGGAAGACCTGCTGCTGGCCTTCCGCGGCAGCGTGCTGCTGATCACCCACGATCGCGCCTTCCTGGACCGGGTGGCCACCCGCATCATCGAACTCGACCGTGGCCGGCTGATTTCCTTTCCTGGCAACTTCGCCGCCTATCAGGCGCGCAAGGCAGAGCTGCTGGCCGCCGAACAGGTCGAGCAGGCCAAGTTCGACAAGCTGCTGGCGCAGGAGGAAGTCTGGATCCGCAAGGGCGTGGAAGCGCGCCGCACGCGTAGCGTGGCGCGTATCCAGCGCCTGGAGACGATGCGAACGGACCGCGCGGCCCGCCGCGACGTGCAGGGCAACGTCAAGCTGGAAGTGTCGCAAGGCGAGCGCTCCGGCAAGATCGTTTCCGAGTTGACGGATGTCAGCAAAGCCTTTGGCAACAAGATGGTGGTGCGCGACTTCACCGGCACCATCATGCGCGGCGACAAGGTCGGCCTGATCGGCGCCAACGGCGCGGGCAAGACCACGCTGCTGCGCCTGATCCTGGGCGAGCTGGCGCCGGATGCCGGTACGGTCAAGAACGGCAGCAACATGCAGGTGGCGTATTTCGACCAGATGCGCACGCAGCTGGACCTGGAGCGCTCGCTGGCCGATACCATCAGCCCTGGCAGCGACTGGGTCGAGATCAACGGCCAGCGCAAGCACGTCATGAGCTACCTCAGCGATTTCCTCTTCGCGCCGGAACGCGCGCGCTCGCCGGTCAAGTCGTTGTCCGGCGGCGAGCGCAACCGCCTGCTGCTGGCGCGCCTGTTCGCGCGCCCGGCCAATGTACTGGTGCTGGACGAGCCGACCAACGACCTCGACATCGACACGCTGGAACTGCTTGAAGAACTGCTGCAGGACTACAGCGGCACCGTGTTCCTGGTGTCCCACGACCGGGCCTTCCTGGACAACGTGGTGACTTCCACCATCGCCGCCGAAGGCGACGGGCGCTGGCGCGAGTACGTGGGCGGCTACTCTGACTGGCAGGTCCAGTCGGCGCGCAGCGCGGCCATGCAGGACGCGCGCGGTGGCGAGGGCAAGGCCGCTGCGGAAAGCACGAAGCCGCGCGAAATCCGTGCGGCCAACCGCCTGGTCAAGCTGTCGTACAAGGAACAGCGCGAACTGGACACGCTGCCGGAGCGTATCGCTTCGCTGGAAAACGAGCAGAAGGCCGTTGGCGCACAGCTCGCGGACGGCTCGCTGTATGTGAGCGACGCGGGCAAGGCTGCGCAACTGGCGGCCCGCCACGATGAGATCGACCTGGAGCTGCTGGAGGCGCTGGAGCGCTGGGAAGTGCTGGAAGCCAAGACCAAGGCCGAGGCGCAGTAAGGCCGCTGCGGCTGTGCCCCGGCGGGGAGCCGCAGCCGTCGTCATTGCCGACGGCTTTCGCGCACCCTCACCCGCACCAGGCGAGCACCATGTTCGTCAGGTCCACCATGAAAGCCGGCCGCAGGTAGGCCATGAAGGCCAGCGCCAGCACCCCGGCCAGCGCCGTGAAGCCTGCTGCCCGAAGCGCAAGGCCGGCGGGGCGTGCCGTGATCATGCCGCGGCCCCTTGTGGCCGCGCGATCGCGTGCTCGCGGATCGGCAGGTTGACCAGGGCGGCTACTACGCCCAGCCCGATCGCGATCATCCAGACCGTGTTGTAGGTGCCGGTGCGGTCATACAGGAAGCCACCCAGCCACGCACCGAGGAAGCTGCCGATCTGGTGCGAGAAAAACACCACGCCAGACAGCATCGACAGGTACTGCACGCCAAACACCTGCGCGATGATGCCGTTGGTCAGCGGCACCGTGGACAGCCACAGGAAACCCATCATCGCGGCGAACACCCAGGTGCTGGTGGCCGTGAGCGGCAGCAGCAGGTAGCCGGCAATCACCACGGACCGGGTGATGTAGATCAGCGAAAGCAAGGAGCGCTTGGGCACACGCTGCCCCAGCGCGCCGGCGCTATAGGTCCCGAACACATTGAACAGCCCGATCAGCGCCAGTGCCACGGTCGCGATCTTCGGGTCGGTCAGGCCCCGGTCCTTGAGATAGGGCGCCAGATGCACGCCGATGAACACCACCTGGAAGCCGCAGACGAAGTAGCCCAGCGTGAGCAACTGGAAGTTGCGGTTGCCGAACGCTTCGCGCACGGCCTGGCCGATGGTCTGCTGGAAGCCGGGCGTGTGCGTCGCGCCCTGCGGCTCGCGCAGGCTGAAGGCCAGCGGCAGCATCAGGCAAGCCAGCACCGCCAGGATGAACAACGCGTTCTGCCAGCCGGCAGTCGAGATCAGCGTCTGCTCCACCGGGATCATCAGGAACTGCCCGAACGAGCCCGCGGCCGCCGCGATGCCCATGGCCCACACGCGCTTCTCGGGGCTGGCCACGCGGCCAATCACGCCGTACACCACGCTGTAGGTGGTGCCGGACTGCGCAATGCCGATCAGGATGCCGGCGCCAGAGGCGAAGGCGGTGCCGGAGGTGGCCATGGCCATCACGACCAGGCCCGCCACGTACAGCGCAATGCCGGCCAGCATGATGCGGAAGCCGCCGAACTTGTCGGCCAGCGCGCCCGTGAACGGCTGGGTCACGCCCCACATCAGGTTTTGCAGCGCCAGCGCGAAGGCAAAGGTCTCGCGGCTCCAGCCGTGGGTCTGCGTGATCGGCAGGTTGAACAGACCGAAGCCGTGCCGGATGCCCATCGACAAGGTGACGAGCAGGCCACCGCAAATCAATACGGTTGTGAGGGAGAGTGGTTTTCTTGGTGTGGGTGGAATCGTGTTCTGCATGGCGTCCTGCATCCTGGCTGGATGTGCGTAGTGCTGTTTTAGTTTTGTCGGCGCGGTCTGGAGCCGCCTTGGCCACGCCGGTGCGAGCGAGTGTACCCCGCATCCCGGGAGGACGTCGGACGTCACTCCGGCGCCGCTCGCGACACCGGATGTGCCGGATCGCGCACGGCAGTTGCTGGTGACGATTGGCATCAAGACGGCTACCCGCTTCCATTACAATGCAGGCTGCCCGGCCCCCCTGGCTGGCGTGCGGCAACCGCGCCCCCGCCAAGGCTGGCCGAGAATCCCACTAAGCAAGCGACTCCATGGCGAGCAAAATCAGTCAGTACAGCGAATCCTCCATCCGGGTCCTGAAGGGCCTGGAGCCGGTCAAGCAACGACCCGGCATGTACACCCGTACCGACAATCCCCTGCACATCGTGCAGGAGGTGATCGACAATGCCTCCGACGAGGCCCTGGGCGGCCACGGTTCCGAGATCATGGTCACCCTGCACCGCGACGACAGCATCAGCGTCGAGGACGATGGCCGCGGCATCCCGGTCGGCATCCATCCCGAAGAGCAGGTCCCGGTGGTGGAAATCGTATTCACGCGCCTGCACGCGGGCGGCAAGTTCGACAAGGGCAAGGGCGGTGCCTATGCCTTCTCGGGCGGGCTGCACGGCGTGGGCGTCTCCGTCACCAATGCGCTGTCGACGCGTCTCGACGTGACCGTATGGCGTGACAGCAACTGCTCCACGCTGACCTTCTCCGGCGGTGACGTCACCGTGCCGCTGGCCACGCGCAAGCTCGAGCGCGGCGAGAAGAAGAGCGGCACGCGGGTGCAGGTCTGGCCCGATGCGAAATATTTCGATTCGGCCGCGATCCCGATGGCCGAGCTGCAGCGCCTGCTGCGCAGCAAGGCGGTGCTGCTGCCGGGCGTCAAGGTCACGCTGCTGCAGGAGAAAAATGGCGAGCGCCAGACCTGGCAGTACGAGCAGGGCCTCAAGGGCTACCTGGTGGAAGCGCTGGCGCAAGGCAGCGGCGCCGAGCTGGTGGTGCCGATGTTCGAAGGCGAGCATTTCGCCGACCCGGACGCCAACCCGGCGGAAGATGGCTTCGCCGAGGGTGAGGGCGCTTCCTGGGTGGTGGCGTGGACCGAGGATGGCGCGCCGGTGCGCGAGTCCTACGTCAACCTGATCCCCACGCCGGCTGGCGGCACGCACGAGTCCGGCCTGCGCGAAGGCCTGTTCCAGGCGGTCAAGAGCTTTATCGAGATGCACGCGCTGCAGCCCAAGGGCGTGAAGCTGATGAGCGAAGACGTGTTCGCCCGTGCCTCGTTCGTACTGTCCGCCAAGGTGCTGGACCCGCAGTTCCAGGGCCAGATCAAGGAGCGCCTGAACAGCCGCGACGCGGTGAAGCTGGTGTCCACCTTCAGCCGCCCCGCGCTGGAGCTGTGGCTCAACCATCACGTCGAGTACGGCAAGAAGCTGGCCGAGCTGGTGATCCGCCAGGCGCAGGCGCGCACGCGCGCGGCGCAAAAGGTGGAAAAGAAGAAGGGTTCCGGCGTGGCCGTGCTGCCCGGCAAGCTGACCGACTGCGAATCCACCGACGTCACCCGCAACGAACTCTTCCTGGTCGAGGGCGACTCCGCCGGCGGCTCGGCCAAGATGGGGCGCGACAAGGAGTTCCAGGCCATCCTGCCGTTGCGCGGCAAGGTGCTCAACACCTGGGAGACCGAGCGCGACCGCCTGTTCGCCAATAACGAGGTGCACGACATCGCGGTGGCGATCGGCGTGGACCCGCACGGTCCCAACGATGAGCCCGACCTGTCCAACCTGCGCTACGGAAAGATCTGTATCTTGTCCGACGCTGACGTGGACGGTGCGCACATCCAGGTGCTATTACTGACCTTGTTCTTCAAGCATTTCCCCAGGCTGATCGACAACGGCAACGTGTGCGTGGCCCGCCCGCCGCTTTACCGGGTGGATGCGCCGGCACGCGGCAAGAAGCCGGCCCAGAAGCTCTATGCGCTGGACGACGGCGAACTGGTGGCCATCCAGGACAAGCTGATGAAGGATGGCATCAAGGAAGGCGGCTGGCAGATCTCGCGCTTCAAGGGCCTGGGCGAGATGAACGCCGAGCAGCTGTGGGAAACCACCATGAATCCCGACACGCGCCGCCTGTTGCCGGTGGCGCTTGGCCATTTCGACCTGCCGCAGACCGTGGGCGTGATGAATATGCTGATGGGCAAGGGCGAGGCCGCGCAGCGGCGCACCTGGCTCGAGGAGCGCGGCAACGAGGTGATCGCCGATATCTAGGCGGCACGAATCGAACCGTTCGATACCCGCATGACGCAAGGAGTCCCGATGGCTAAGACCAGACCTGGCAGCACCCGCTCGCGGCAATGGATTGCCGCCGGCATGCTGCTGGCCGGCCTGGCCGGCCTGGGCTTCATGCCAGCGGCCCACGCTGCGTTGTATGGCTATATCGACGACGACGGCGTGGCGCATTTCTCCGACGAGAAGCTGGACGAGCGCTACACGCTGTTCATGAAGAACGGCGGCGAGCTCAAGAGCCCGCTGCCCTACCGCGCCGGAGCCGGTGCCGGCAGCCAGATCGACCTGGAGACGCACAAGCTTTACCGCTATGTCGTCAACCATCCCAATATCGCCACGGTCGAACCCATGATCCGCCAGATCGCGGCGGCGCAGAATGTCGACCCGGCGCTGGTCAAGGCAGTCATGGCGGTAGAGTCCGGCTTCAACGCAGGCGCGGTCTCGCCCAAGGGCGCGATCGGGCTGATGCAGGTGATTCCCGACACCGGCGCGCGCTTTGGCGTGAGCGCCGATGCCCGGCGCACGGTCGAGCAGAAACTGGCCGACCCGCGCACCAATATCTCGGCCGGCGTGCGCTATCTGCGCTGGCTGATGGGGCTGTTCCCCAACGACCTCGAGCTGGTGCTGGCCGCGTACAACGCGGGTGAGGGCGCGGTGCAGCGCTACAACAACAAGATTCCGCCTTTCCCCGAGACCCAGCAATATGTCAGCACGGTGCTGCAGTTCTATCGCTTCTACCGTCCGGGCGGCGCGCCCGCGGGCTTGGGTGGGGCGGGAGTCAATCGCGTCAAGATGGTGATCGGCGGCCGCCGCAACATGCCTTGATCCCGTCCCGAACCATACGACGAACCGCATAACGAACAACATGCAACCGGCGCACCGGCCAACGATGCGGTGCGCCGTCTTCTTGCCAATCCATGGAACAACAAGACATTCCGCTTGACCCAGGTTCGCCCGACAACGGAGCGGACTCGCTGACCCTGGCGCACTATGCCGAGCGCGCCTATCTCGACTACGCCATCAGCGTGGTCAAAGGCCGCGCGCTGCCGGAAGTGGCAGATGGCCAGAAGCCGGTGCAGCGCCGCATCCTGTACGCCATGCACGAGATGGGGCTGCGCTCCGACGCCAAGCCGGTCAAGTCGGCGCGCGTGGTCGGCGACGTGCTGGGTAAATTCCACCCGCACGGCGACCAGTCCGCCTATGACGCGCTGGTGCGCCTGGCGCAGGACTTCTCGCTGCGCTACCCGCTGATCGACGGCCAGGGCAACTTCGGCTCGCGCGACGGTGACGGCGCAGCGGCCATGCGCTACACCGAAGCCCGGCTCACGCCGATCGCGCGCCTGCTGCTCGACGAGATCGACCAGGGCACGGTGGATTTCATCCCCAACTACGACGGCTCGATGGAAGAGCCCAGGCTGATGCCGGCGCGCCTGCCCTTTGTGCTGCTCAACGGCGCATCGGGCATTGCCGTGGGCATGGCCACCGAGGTGCCGCCGCACAACCTGCGCGAAGTGGCGGCAGCCACCGTGGCGATGATCCGCAACCCCAACATCACGCTGGCCGAGCTGCTGGCGCTGATGCCGGGTCCGGACTATCCGGGCGGCGGCCAGATCATTTCGCCTGCGGCCGACATTGCGCAGATCTACGAAAACGGCCGCGGCAGCCTGAAGGTGCGCGCGCGCTGGATCATCGAGGAAATGGCGCGCGGCCAGTGGCAACTGGTGGTGACCGAGCTGCCGCCGAGCACCTCGTCGCAGAAGGTGCTCGAAGAGATCGAGGAAATCACCAACCCGAAAGTTCGCGCGGGCAAGAAGTCGCTGACGCCCGAGCAGTTGCAGCTCAAGCAAGGCATGCTGGCGGTGCTCGACGCGGTGCGCGACGAGTCCGGCAAGAACGCGCCGGTGCGGCTGGTGTTCGAGCCCAAGAGCAAGAACATCGAGCAGCAGGAGTTCATCCAGACGCTGCTGGCGCACACCAGCCTGGAGTCAGGCGCCTCGATCAACCTGGTGATGATCGGCACCGATGGCCGCCCGCGCCAGAAGGGCCTGGCCGACATCCTGCGCGAGTGGATCGCCTTTCGCTTCGCCACCGTCACCCGCCGCACGCGCCATCGCCTGGGCAAGGTCGAAGACCGCATCCACATCCTCGAAGGCCGGATGCTGGTGCTGCTCAATATCGACGAGGTGATCCGCATCATCCGCGAGAGCGATGAGCCCAAGCCGGCGCTGATGCAGGCCTTCGGCCTGTCGGACCGCCAGGCCGAGGACATCCTGGAAATCCGCCTGCGTCAATTGGCCAGGCTGGAAGCGCTGCGCATCGAGCAGGAGTTGAAGAGCCTGCGCGACGAGCAGGCCGAGCTGGACGTGCTGCTCAAGTCCGAGACCATGATGCGCCGGCGCATCATCAAGGAAATCGAGACCGACGCCAAGCAATACAGCCCGGAAGACAAGGATCCGCGCCGCACGCTGATCCAGGAAGAGCGCCGCGCCAACGCCGAGGTGCGCGTGGTCGACGAACCCGTCACCGTGGTGGTCTCGCAAAAGGGCTGGGTGCGCACGCGCCAGGGCCACGGCCATGACGCGCAGCAGTTCACCTTCAAGGCGGGCGATGCGCTCTACGGCACCTTCGAGTGCCGCAGCGTGGACGTGATGCTGGTCTTCGGCACCAATGGCCGCGCCTATACGGTGCCGGTGGCCGGCTTGCCGGGCGGGCGCGGCGACGGTGTGCCCGTGACCACGCTGATCGAGCTGCAGCCCGGCAGCCAGATCGCCCACACCTTTGCCGGCAGCGTCGACCAGCGCCTGCTGATTGCCACGCGCGGCGGCAATGGCTTCCAGACCAAGGTCGGCGACATGGTCAGCCGGCAGAAGGGCGGCCGCGCCTACCTGACGCTGGACGAGGGCGATGCGCCGCTGTTGCCCGCGCCGATTGGCGAGGAAGCCACGCACGTGGCCTGCCTGTCGGCCAACGGCCGCATGCTGCTGGTTGCGCTCGACGAGATCAAGTCGCTCTCGGCCGGCGGCCGCGGCGTGATCCTGATGGAGCTGGAACCCAAGGAGACGCTGCAGCAGGCGATTGCCGTCGGCGCCCCTGGACTGGTCGTGTCCGGTGCCGGGCGCGGCGGCAAGCCGAGCTCGCAGAAGCTCTACGGCCAGCTGCTGCTGCCCTATGTGGGCAAGCGCGCCCGCAAGGGCCGCGCGCTGGATCTCAAGCTCAAGGAGCCCAGCATCGAGCCGGTACGGATCGTGCCGCCGGCGAGCGGCAACTAAGCCGCGTCCACCCGAACTGGCCCTGCGCGACAATGCGCGGGGCCTTTTTCTTTCCCGTGCATGCCGGACCGCTCCGGCGGCCATGCCTCTCCCGTTACAAGCGATGCCAGTTACTCCCTCTCCCGCCGGCGACGATCCGATGGTAGCGCTAGCACCCCCGCCCACGCCGCGGCGCCTGTTCATCGAATTTGCCCGCATGGGGCTGTCCGGCTTTGGCGGCGTGCTGCCCTTCGTGCGGCGCGCCGTGGTCGAGCGCAACCGCTGGCTGGGCGACCGCGATTTTGTCGAACTGCTCAGCCTCGGGCAGGTGCTGCCCGGCCCCAACGTGATCAACCTCGCACTGATGCTGGGCTTGCGCTTTGCCGGGCTGCGCGGCGCGCTGGCGGCCTTTGCGGGGCTGGTGATGGTGCCGATGGTGGGCGTGCTGGCGCTGATGCTGCTGTACGAGCATTACCGCGACGTGGCGGCGGTGCAGCGCATGCTCACTGGCATGACGGCGGTGTCGGCCGGGCTGGTGTTGTCGACCGGCTTCAAGCTCGCACAGAGCCAGCCGCGCACCGTGCGCGGGCTGATGATCGGCGGTGCCGCGTTTGTCGCCATCGGGCTGTTGCGCTGGCCGCTGGTGCCGGTGATGGCGGTGCTGGTGCCGATGGGCCTGGTGCTGGAGTGGCGCAGTGAGCAGCTAGCGCGGCGCGCGCAGGCGGCGGCTATCGAGGCGTCGTCCACGCCGCCCGTGCCGCCCGTGTCACCTGTACCCGGGGAGCCACGGCAATGAGTTCACCGAACGTGCTTTCCAGCCTGCTCACGCATTTCCTGACGCTGTCGTTCCTCGCCATCGGCGGGGCCAGTACCACGATCCCTGACATGCATCGCTTCCTGGTGGAGTCGAACGCCTGGATGAGCGACGCGCAGTTCTCCGCCATGTACGCCATCTCGCAGGCCGCGCCTGGGCCGAACATCTTGTTCGTTGCCTTGTTTGGCTGGCAGGTGGCGGGCCTGGCCGGCGCCATCGTTGGCATGATCGGCATCTGCGGGCCGTCCAGCGTGATCGCGCTGGGCTTCGAGTATTTCGCCGGCCGCTCGCCGCAAGCGAGGTGGCCCGGCCTGATCCGGCGCGGCCTTGCCACGCTGACCATCGGGCTGCTGTTTTCCACCGGCTGGATCCTTGCCGCGAGCGTGGATCACCGCTGGACCGCCGTGGCGGTGACCGTGGTCACCATCGTGCTGATGCTGAAGACGAAGGTGCATCCGCTGGTGCTGGTGGCATTGGGGGCCGGGGCGGGGTTGATGGGGTTGGTTTGAGCCGGATAGGCGATGGCGTGGGTGGATGATGCTGTGTAGGCCGTTGGGGGGCTTCAGCTGCAATTTCAGCTGCAACTGCTTAACTGCTACTTCAAGGTCAAAAGCTGAAAGTCAACGGCAGTTTCACCTCCCCTGCGGGGAGGCGACCCACTTTCTTGTCTCGCCAAGAAAGTGGGCAAAGAAGCGACCCGGATGGGGCGAAAGACTCCTCGTCGGAAGACAAAAAGAGCGGCCGGGGGCCAAACTCGCATCGCCTTAAGGCGATACTCAAACATGGCCCCCTCGTTTCCGCTCCTTTTGCCTTCCGCCGAGGCGCCCCATAACGGGAGATGAAAACCCAGACGGCTCGCTGCGCATCGCGGGCAGGTGATTTCCGCCTGGGGGCGCAAATCACGGCTACACCGAATGGTGATCCGAGGACATCGCTCTCGCGCCGGTTCGGCCGTGTTTCCCGCCCCCAGGCGGGAAACACCCGTGCGCGATGCGAAGCGAGCCGTGAAGGTGTGCCAAGGCCGTATGGGGCGCCTCGGGATTTCACCAAAAGAGCGGAGAAGAGGGACCCATGTCTGAGTATCGCCTTAAGGCGATGCGAGTTTGGGTCCCGGCCGCTCTTTTGGTGAAATCCCGAGGGGGTGTCGCCCCATCCGGCGCGCCTTTTTTGCCTACTTTTTTGGCAAGACAAAAAAGTAGGTCGCCGCCCCGCAGGGGTGGTGAAACTGCCTTTGACTTTCAGCTTTTGACCTTGAGGTGGCAGTTAAGCAACTGAAGTTGCAGTTACACCCACCCCCAAAAAAACCAAACCCCGTTGGGGGGCGTATCAATCAAATCACCCCCCCCCCCCCCCCCCCCCCCCCCCCACACACATCATCAAACCTCTACTCCACCCCCACAAACCCCCCAGTCTGATGCGCCCACAACCGCGCATAAAGCCCCCCACGCGCGAGCAGTTCCGCATGCGTCCCGCTCTCGGCAATCCGCCCATCCTCCAGCACCACCAGCCGGTCCATGCGCGCGATGGTGGACAGGCGGTGCGCGATGGCGATCACGGTCTTGCCCTGCATCAGCGTCTCCAGGTTCTCCTGGATGGCCGCTTCCACTTCGGAGTCCAGCGCCGAGGTGGCTTCGTCCAGGATCAGGATCGGTGCGTTCTTCAGCAGCACGCGTGCCACGGCAATGCGCTGGCGCTGGCCGCCCGACAGCTTCACGCCACGCTCGCCCACCTGCGCATCCAGCCCCGTAGCGCCATGCGCATCGCGCAGGCGTGGAATGAACTCGCCGGCATGGGCGTCGTTGGCCGTGGTGAGCAGCTCGGCCTCGCTGGCGCCGGGGCGGCCGTAGCGCAGATTGTCGCGGATCGAGCGGTGCAGCAGCGACGTATCCTGCGTCACCATGCCGATCTGCGCACGCAGGCTTTCCTGCGTGACGCCGGCGATGTCCTGGCCGTCGATCAGGATGCGTCCTTGCTCCACGTCGTACAGCCGCAGCAGCAGGTTGACCAGCGTCGACTTGCCGGCGCCGGAGGGGCCGACCAGGCCGATCTTCTCGCCCGGGCGCACCACCAGGTCGATGTTCTCGATCACGCCAGAGCCCTTGCCGTAGTGAAAGCCCACGCCTTCGAAGCGCACCTCGCCGCGCGTGATGCGCAGTGCTTGCGCGTTGTCGCGATCGCCGACCGTGCGCGGCACGGCGATGGTCTGCAGGCCATCCTGTACCTGGCCGATGTTCTCGAAGATGCCGCTGATCACCCACATGATCCAGCCCGACATGCTGACGATGCGGATCACCAGCCCGCTCGACAGCGCAATCGCGCCGACGCTGACATGGCCCTGGCTCCATAGCCACAGCGCCAGTCCCGTGGTACCGGCGATCAGCAGGCCATTGAGTGAGGTCACGGTGAAATCCATGGCGCTGACCATGCGCCCGGACAGGCGTGCCTTGTCGGTCAGGTCGGCCATGGCTTCGCGCGCGTAGTCCTCTTCATGGCGCGTGTGGGCGAACAGCTTGAGCGTGGTGATGTTGGTATAGCCGTCGACGATGCGCCCCATCAGCCGCGAGCGCGCGCCGGTGGCGGCAACCGAGCGCGCCTTCACGCGTGGCGTGAAGTACAGCATGGCGGCCACGTAGCATGCGATCCACGCCACGAGGGGAATCATCAGGCGCCAGTCGGCTTGCGCGAACAGGTAGAGGGAGCTGGCCGCGTAGATCAGCACATGCCAGATGGCATCCACGGCCTGCACCGCTGAATCGCGCAGCGAGAAGCCGGTCTGCATGATGCGCTGCGCGATGCGCCCGGCAAAATCGTTCTGAAAAAACGACAGGCTCTGCTTGAGGACGTAGCGGTGGTTCTGCCAGCGCACCAGGTTGCCCAGGCTCGGGTTGATGACCTGGTGCACGAGGATGTCGTGCAGGCCGTTGAAGAACGGACGCAGCAGCAGCGCCACCACCGCCATCCACACGAGCTCGCCGCGGTGGCGCGCGAAGAACTCGGCGGGCGGTGTTGCTTGCGCCAGGTCGACCAGGCGGCCGAGAAAGCCGAACAGCGAGACTTCGATCAGCGCGCCAGCCAGCCCCACGCCCAGCAGCAGCGCAAAGACCGGCCACACCTCCCGCAGGAAATAGGCGTAGAAGCGCCAGATCTGGCCGGGTGGCTGGGTGTCGGGGAGGGCGCGGAACGGGTCAATCAACCGTTCCAGGAAACGCATCAGCATGGGAATCCAGGAGTGTTCCGCGGCGAGCGCCTCGTCCGGGGCGCAGGCGTACTCGCAAGGGCCGTATCGATGCTATGGGCGTGCGGCGGATCAGGAACATCATACCGCGCTTGCGCATCGCCGATGTCCGTACCCGCGGGAGGGTCGTCCATGTCGCGGTGCTTGAGTGCGCGCTCGGAACGGCGTGCACTTTCCGTCGCCTTCATCATTTAAGCAATCGTAAGCGCACTTTTTTGTCCATGCCTGCGGCTTATCCTCGGGAATACCCCAATTTATCCAAACTTGTCTATACAACACTATACATACCTAGCATGGCTGAACAGACCGGTTCGAGCCGGCCTTATTGACCCAAGGAGTTCCCGTGAGCAACACCGACCGCTTTCGCGATGTAGAGATCCGTGCCCCGCGCGGCAACCAACTGAACGCCAAGAGCTGGCAGACCGAAGCGCCGCTGCGCATGTTGATGAACAACCTTGACCCGGAAGTGGCGGAGAACCCTAAGGAGCTGGTGGTGTACGGCGGCATCGGCCGCGCCGCGCGCAACTGGGCGTGCTACGACAAGATCGTCGAGACGCTCAAGACGCTGAACGACGATGAGACCCTGCTGGTGCAGTCCGGCAAGCCGGTCGGCGTGTTCAAGACCCATGGCAACGCGCCGCGCGTGCTGATCGCCAATTCCAACCTGGTGCCGCACTGGGCCACGTGGGAACACTTCAACGAGCTCGACGCCAAGGGCCTGGCCATGTACGGCCAGATGACCGCCGGCAGCTGGATCTATATCGGCAGCCAGGGCATCGTGCAGGGCACCTACGAGACCTTCGTGGAAGCCGGGCGCCAGCACTACAACGGCAACCTCAAGGGCCGCTGGGTGCTGACCGCCGGGCTGGGCGGCATGGGCGGCGCGCAGCCGCTGGCCGCCACGCTGGCCGGCGCCTGCTCGCTGAACATCGAGTGCCAGCAGGCCAGCATCGATTTCCGCCTGCGCACCCGCTATGTCGACGAACAGGCCACCGACCTCGATGACGCGCTGGCGCGCATCGCCAGGTACACCGCCGAAGGCCGCGCCGTTTCCATCGCGCTGTGCGCCAACGCCGCCGAAGTGCTGCCCGAACTGGTGCGCCGCGGCGTGCGCCCCGACATGGTCACCGACCAGACCAGCGCGCACGATCCGCTCAACGGCTATCTCCCGGTGGGCTGGACCTGGGGCCAGTACCGCGACCGCGCGCAGACCGAGCCGGCTCGTGTGGTCAAGGCCGCCAAGCAATCGATGGCGCTGCATGTGCAGGCCATGCTGGACTTCCAGAAGCTGGGCGTGCCCACGTTCGACTACGGCAACAACATCCGCCAGATGGCCAAGGAAGAGGGCGTGGCGAATGCCTTCGATTTCCCCGGCTTCGTGCCGGCCTACATCCGCCCGCTGTTCTGCCGCGGTGTCGGCCCGTTCCGCTGGGCCGCGCTGTCCGGCGACCCGCAGGACATCTACAAGACCGACGCCAAGGTCAAGGAGCTGATCCCCGACGATGCGCACCTGCACCGCTGGCTGGACATGGCGCGCGAGCGCATCAGCTTCCAGGGCCTGCCGGCGCGCATCTGCTGGGTTGGCCTTGGCCTGCGCGCCAAGCTTGGCCTGGCGTTCAACGAGATGGTGCGCAGCGGCGAATTGTCGGCACCGGTGGTGATCGGCCGCGACCACCTCGACTCCGGCTCGGTCGCCAGCCCCAACCGTGAAACGGAAAGCATGCAGGACGGCTCCGACGCCGTGTCCGACTGGCCGCTGCTCAATGCGCTGCTCAATACCGCCAGCGGCGCGACCTGGGTCTCGCTGCATCACGGCGGCGGCGTGGGCATGGGCTTCTCGCAGCATTCGGGCGTGGTGATCGTGTGCGACGGCACCGACGAGGCGGCCGCGCGCATCGCCCGCGTGCTGCACAACGATCCCGCTACCGGCGTGATGCGCCATGCGGATGCCGGCTACGACATCGCCATCGACTGTGCACGAGAGCAGGGCCTGAACCTGCCGATGCTCAACAGCAAGAAGGAAGCCTGAACATGAACGCGCTGAACCTCAAACCTGGTCAACTGACCCTGGCGCAGCTGCGCCAGGCCTATCTGCAGCCGCTGCGCGTGAGCCTGGATGGCGGGGCCGCCGAGGCCATCGCCGCCAGCGTGGCCTGCGTCGAGAACATCGTTGCCGAAGGCCGGACCGCCTACGGCATCAACACCGGCTTCGGCCTGCTGGCGCAGACCCGCATCGCCCGCGAGGATCTGGAGAACCTGCAGCGCTCGCTGGTGCTGTCGCATGCCGCCGGTGTGGGCGAACCGCTGGACGACGCCATGGTCCGGCTGATCATGCTGCTGAAGATCAATAGCCTGGCGCGCGGCTTTTCCGGCATCCGCCGCAAGGTGATCGATGCGCTGATCGCCCTGGTCAATGCCGAGGTCTATCCGCATATCCCGCTCAAGGGCTCGGTGGGCGCCTCTGGCGACCTGGCGCCGCTGGCGCATATGTCGCTGGTGCTGCTGGGCGAAAGCCGTGCCCGCTACCAGGGCGAATGGCTGCCGGCGCGCCAGGCGCTGGCCCGCGCCGGCCTGGAGCCGCTGACCCTGGCCGCCAAGGAAGGCCTGGCCCTGCTCAACGGCACCCAGGTATCCACCGCATACGCGCTGCGCGGCCTGTTCGAGGCCGAGGATCTGTTTGCCGCGGCCACGGTATGCGGCAGTCTCAGCGTCGAGGCCATGCTCGGCTCGCGCGCGCCTTTCGACGCGCGCATTCATGCGGTGCGCGGCCAGCGCGGCCAGATCGACGCGGCCGCAACCTATCGTGGCCTGCTGACCGATACCAGCGAGCTGGCGCGTTCGCATGCGCAGTGCGACAAGGTGCAGGATCCCTACTCGCTGCGCTGCCAGCCGCAGGTGATGGGTGCCTGCCTGACGCAATTGCGGCAGGCCGCCGAGGTCCTGGAAGTGGAGGCCAACGCGGTCTCGGACAACCCCTTGGTGTTTGCCGCCGAAGGCGACGTGATCTCTGGCGGCAATTTCCATGCCGAACCGGTGGCGATGGCCGCCGACAACCTGGCGCTGGCCATCGCCGAGATCGGCTCGCTGTCCGAGCGCCGCATCTCGCTGATGATGGACCGCCATATGTCGCAGCTGCCGCCTTTCCTGGTGGCGAACGGCGGCGTCAATTCGGGCTTCATGATCGCCCAGGTCACCGCCGCCGCGCTGGCCAGCGACAACAAGGCGCTGGCCCATCCGCACAGCGTCGACAGCCTGCCGACCTCGGCCAACCAGGAGGACCACGTGTCGATGGCGCCGAATGCCGGCAAGCGCCTGTGGGCGATGGCCGAGAACGTGCGCGGCATCCTTGCCGTGGAGTGGCTGGGCGCCTGCCAGGGCCTGGACTTCCGCGAAGGCCTGAAGAGCTCGCCCAAGCTGGAACAGGCACGCAGCCTGCTGCGCGCCGAAGTGCCCTACTACGAGAAGGACCGCTTCTTCGCGCCGGATATCGAGACGGCGAGCCGGTTGCTGGCGGCCGGCACCCTGAATGCGCTGCTGCCGGCGCGGCTGTTGCCCAGCCTCTGAGGCTTGGGCATGACGCCCGGGACGGGATGCCTGCCACGCAGCAGCCCGCGCCCGGGCGCGACAAAAATAAAGATTCGGAGACAAATCAATGCAAGAGCAGTCGCAAGGCCTGCAGCGTGGCCTCAGCGCCCGTCATATCCGCTTCATGGCGCTCGGATCGGCCATCGGCACGGGACTTTTCTACGGCTCGGCCTCCGCCATCCAAACCGCGGGACCGGCGGTGCTGCTGGCCTACGTGATCGGTGGCGCCGCGGTCTACATGGTGATGCGCGCGCTGGGCGAGATGGCGGTGCGCAATCCGGTGGCGGGTTCGTTCGGTCAGTACGCCAGCACCGGCCTGGGACCGCTGGCGGGCTTCCTGCTTGGCTGGACCTATGCCTTCGAGATGATCGTCGTTTGCCTGGCGGACGTGACCGCCTTCGGCATTTACATGGGCTTCTGGTTCCCGGACGTGCCGCGCTGGATCTGGGTGCTCGGCATCGTGTTCCTGATCGGCGGGCTCAACCTGCTCAGCGTCAAGGTGTTCGGTGAGCTGGAGTTCTGGCTTTCGCTGCTGAAGGTTGGCGCCATCGTCGCGATGATCGGCGGCGGCGTTGCCATCATGCTGTTCGGTTTCGGCATGGCCGACGGCGGCGTTGCCACCGGCATCCACAACCTCTGGACCCACGGCGGCTTCATGCCCAACGGCATTGCTGGCGTGATCGCCTCGTTCGCCGTGGTGATGTTCGCCTTTGGCGGCATTGAGATCATCGGCATCACGGCCGGCGAGGCGCGCGACCCGCAGCGCGTGATTCCCCGTGCGATCAACGCGGTGCCCCTGCGCATCCTGCTGTTCTATGTGCTGACGCTGGCGGTGTTGATGTCTCTCTATCCATGGCACCGCATCGGTAGCGAGGGCAGCCCCTTTGTGCAGATCTTCAGCCGGCTGGGCATTGGCTCGGCCGCCGCGGTGCTCAATATCGTGGTCATCTCCGCCGCGGTATCCGCCATCAACAGCGACATCTTCGGCGCCGGCCGCATGCTGTATGGCATGGCGGTGCAACGGCAGGCGCCACGCATCTTCGCCAGCGTATCGCGCAAGGGCGTGCCCTGGATGACGGTGGTGGTGATGGCTTTCGCGCTGCTGGCCGGCGTGGTGCTCAACTACGTGATGCCCGAGGACGTGTTCACGCTGATCGCTTCCATCGCCACCTTTGCCACGGTCTGGGTGTGGCTGATGATCTTGCTGTCGCAGGTCGCCTTGCGCAGGCGCATGAGCCGCGCCGAGGTGGCGGCGCTGAAGTTCCCCGTGCCGTTCTGGCCGGTAGCGCCGCTCGCGGCCACCGCCTTCATGCTGTTCATCTTCGGCGTGCTTGGCTGGTTCCCGCAGACCCGCGCAGCGCTGCTGGTGGGCGCGGTGTGGCTGCTGCTGCTGGTGGTGGCGTGGTGGTGCTGGGGGCGGCCGCGGGGCCAGGAGGGTGCGCCGGCTTCCTCCTTTGCGGCGGACTGATGCATGCGCGGACCATGCGTCGGCATGGCCCGCGTTGCCTGGCATCTTTCCAGCCGGGTGCCAGGGTGACCGGTAGCGCGCGCCAGCTGCGCGCGCTGCCGTAGTGGCGCGAAGCCCCCCTCTGGCTCGCGCTCGCCGCCCGCTTGCGGGCGGCCAGGATTATCTTGCTTCGGAGTTACATCTTGTCCATCGACTACACCATTCCCGGCGTAGCGGCCCCGCATGCCGCTACGGCCCGGCCGCTGTCCCGGTTCAAGTCCATCGCTGCCATCACCGTTGGCAATGGCCTGGAGTTCTACGACTTCGTGGTCTACAGCTTCTTCGCCACGCTGATCGGCCGCCTGTATTTCCCGGTTTCCGATCCCACGGGGCAGTTGCTGTTGTCCTTCGCCACTTTTGGCGTGGGTTTCCTGATGCGCCCGCTGGGCGGCCTGCTGATCGGCATGTATGCCGACCGTGTCGGGCGCAAGCCGGCGGTGGCGCTGACGCTCTGGCTGATGGGCCTGAGCTCGGTGATCTTCGTGGTCACGCCGACGTATGCGCAGATCGGCATGCTCGCGCCGATCATGATCCTGCTCGCGCGCCTGGTGCAAGGCTTTGCCATCGGCGGGGAGATGGGTGCCTCCACGGCACTGCTGCTGGAATATGCAGATGACCGCTCGCGCGGTTTCTATACCGGCTGGCAGCCGTTCAGCCAGGGCCTGGCGGCGCTGTTCGGCGCGCTGGTCGGCCTGCTGCTCAGCAATGTGCTGGAGCAGCAGGCGCTGGAGGCATGGGGCTGGCGCCTGGCCTTCGTGATCGGCATCCTGGTGATCCCGGTGGGCCTGGTGATTCGCCGCCGCCTGGAAGAGACGGCGCCGGCCGCCGGCGAGCCGGAGCGCGGCTCCACGCTGCAGTTGCTGCGTGAGCACGGGCGTGCGCTGGTGGCCAGCATCCTGCTGATGATCGGCGTGGCTTCATCGACCTATATCGTGGTGTACTACCTGAGCAACTATGCCGTTAGCCAGCTGCATATGCCGCTGTCGCTGGGCATCTGGGCCGCTTGCGTGGCCGCTGCCGTGCAGGTCGTGCTGTCGCCGTTGGCGGGCTGGCTGAGCGACCGGGTGGGGCGGCGCCCGGTGGTGCTGTGGTCGCGCGTGGCCTTGCTGCTGATGATCTATCCCGCTTTCGTGCTGATCAACGCCGAGCCCAGCCTGACGCGCCTGCTGCTGGTGGTGGGCTGCCTATCGGTGCCGATGTCGATGACTTCGCCCGCGTCGATGGTGCTGGTCAGCGAGGTGCTGCCACAGCGCATGCGCGCCACCGGCCTGTCGATTGCCTACTGCGTGGCGATTGCCATCTTCGGTGGTTTCGCGCAGTTCTTCTCGACCGAGCTGATCCATCTCACCGCCAATCCCAACGCGCCCGCGTTCTACGTGATCGGCTGCGGCCTGGTCTCGCTGATCGGCCTGGCGATGGTGCCGGAAACCCTGGGCCGCCGCCTGTCATGAGCGAAAGAGATCCAATGGCTGCAGCGCCGGGCAGCATCTGGCGCGGCCGCAGCGATGCAGGCGAGTTGGGCGACACGCGCCGGCTGTTCCATGTCGTGCGCGCGCAAGGCGCCGAACGCGTGCCCGGCGCGCCCGTGCTGCTGGGCTTTTGCTGCGACGCCGGCGTGCTGCGCAACCTAGGCCGTCCCGGCGCGGCTGGTGGCCCGCGCGAGATCCGCCGCGCGCTGGCCGGCATCCCGGCCCATGGCCTGGCAGCGTTCCACGATGCGGGCGATGTCGTCTGCCACGATGGCGATCTCGAGACGGCGCAGCAAGCGTTGGCAACAGCGGTCGCGGCCGAACTGGCGCAGGGTGCATTCCCGCTGGTGCTCGGCGGTGGCCACGAGATCGCCTGGGGCACCTGGCAGGGGCTGCGCGCGCATCTCGATGCGCGTGGCGACCACGGCCGCGTGCTGGTGATCAACCTCGATGCGCACTTCGACCTGCGCACTGGCCGTCCAGGCAGTTCGGGCACGCCCTTCGACCAGATCGCGCAGGCCTGCCACGAGCGCGGACAGCGTTTCGAATACGCTTGCCTGGGCGTCAGCCGCCTCGGCAATACCGCCGCGCTGTTCGCGCATGCCCAGGCGCTTGGCGTGCACTACGTCGAGGACGTGCAGATGCAGGAACGGCACCTGGACGCGCGGCTTGCCGAGTTGCAGGGGCTGATGGATGCGGTCGATCACGTCTACCTCACGATCGACCTGGACGTGCTGCCGGCGGCAGTGATGCCGGCTGTCTCGGCGCCCGCCCCTTATGGCGTGCCCCTGCCCGTGGTGGAGGAGGTGGTGGCGCTGGTGCGCGCCAGCGGCAAGCTGCGCGTGGCGGACCTGGCGGAGTTCAATCCGCTCTATGACCGTGACGCCTGCGGCGCTCGGGCTGCGGCGCGGCTGGCCTACCGGTTGATGGCCTGAGGGCCGTGGTCATCGTCATCGTCATCGCCGCAAAGAACCCCTCCCCGCCGACACTCGGTGGCTCATTGTTGTACAATTGGATTGTACATTTCGATGTGGGAGGTAAGGCTATGCAAACCATTCCATTCTCGGAGGCAAGAGCGCATCTCTCCGATGTGCTTCGGGACGCGGAGAGCGGGCAGGAACCGCTGCTGATCTCCCGGCGCGGTCAGCCGGCTGCAGTGTTGATGTCCTGGTCGCAATACCGGCTGCTTGTCGGTTCCACGTCTGGCTTCTTTGGGCGTTTGAGTGAATGGCGCAGCGAGCACGCGCAACCGGAAGATGAAGCCGACCCATTCGAGCATGTGCGTCAACCCGGCGACGGGCGTGACTTCACATGGTGAGCGCTGCGAGTTGGCTGCTGGACACCAACATTGTCTCGGAGGCAATGCGGCCAGAACCGGATGCAGGGGTCATGGCGAACCTGGCCCGATTCGATGGCGAACTGGTTATTCCGGCGCCGGTCTGGCATGAATTACGTTATGGCTGGCTGCGCATGCCGGATGGCCAGCGCAAGGACGCAGTTGGCCGTTTCGTGCAGGAAGTGGCGGGCAGCTTGCCGGTCTTGCCCTATGACAGCGCTGCGGCACGGATTCATGCCGAGCTACGCAATTCGCGGGAGCGGGCTGGGCTGAGCCTGCCCTTTGTGGACGGACAGGTCGCATCCGTCGCGATGGCGCACGGCCTGACGTTGGTGACGCGCAATATCAGGGATTTTGCCGGGCTGGCGGGCTTGCGGCTGGTCAACTGGTTTGGGGGCTGAGCGCGGGCTCCGGCGCCCAGCTCCCGTTTCAGCTTCAGTCTGGCCCCGCCCATGCAATAGCGGGGCCTTTTTCATGGCCGCTGGTTTGCCAGCTCAGTGAATCACCATCTGCGTGAACGGATGCACATAAGCCTGCAGCGTAATGAACAGCCCCACCAGGATCGCCAGCGCGATCGAGTGGAAAAACACATAGCGCAGGATCTCGCCTTCGTGCCCGTACCACTTGGTGGCGGTGGACGCCACCACGATGGACTGCGCATCGATCATCTTGCCCATCACACCGCCCGAGCTGTTGGCCGAGGCCATCAGGATCGGCGATAGGCCGAGCTGCTCGGCCGTGGTCTTCTGCAGGCCGCCAAAGAGCACGTTGGAGGCGGTGTCGGACCCGGTCAGCGCCACGCCCAGCCAGCCCAGCATGGTGCCAAACAGCGGGTAGAGCACGCCGGTGTGGGCAAAGGCCAGGCCCAGCGTGGCATCCAGGCCCGAGTAACGGGTCAGGTAGCCCACGCCGAACATCGCGCAGATGGTCAGCAGCGAATACTTCACCAGCTTGATGGTCTCCCAGTATTCCCTGACGAGGCGCGGCAAGGAGTAGCCCATCAGCAGGCCGCCGAGAATGCCCGAGACCAGGATGCCGGTGCCGGCCATCGACAACACGTTGAACGTGAAGACCGCGCCTTCGGCAGTGGCCTTCGGCACCACCGGCGGCACCTTGAACACGGCTTTGTCGAGGCCGGGGATGGGGAATTTCCATTGCCACAGGCCGTCCATCAGCTTCTTGAATTCCGGCACGCCCCAGACAAAGACGAATACGGTCAGGATCACCCAGGGCATCCAGGCCTTGACCACCGAGATGCCGGCGGAGGCGGCGCTGGCGCGGGCTTCGGCGGCCACCGCTTCGGGGTCGTCGACCTTGGAGTCGTCCCTGCGGCCGAGGATGCGCGTGGAGGTCCAGATTTCCTTGGGCTTCCAGACCTTCAGGAACAGCGTCAGGCAGCCCATCGACACCAGCGCGGCAATCACGTCCACCAGCCAGGGGCCGTGGTAGTTCGACACCAGGAACTGCGGCACGGCGAAGGTGACGCCGGCCACCAGGATCGCCGGCCAGATCGCCAGCATGCCGCGCAAGCCGGCAAAGGCCCAGATCAGCCAGAACGGCACAAGCAACGAGAAGAAGGGCAACTGCCGGCCGACCATGGCCGAGAGATGCAGCAGGTCCAGGCCTGTCACCGCGGACAGGCCGATCAGCGGCGCGCCCAGCGCGCCGAAGGCCACCGGCGCGGTATTGGCGATCAGCGCCAGGCCGGATGCCGCCAGCGGCGAGAAACCGAGGCCGATCAGGATGGCGCCGGTGACCGCCACTGGCGTGCCGAAGCCGGCGGCGCCTTCAAAGAAAGCGCCGAAGCTGAAGGCCACCAGCAGCAGTTGCAGGCGCCGGTCTTCGGTGATGCCGGAGATCGAGTTCTGCAGCACCTTGAAGGAGCCGTTGATGGTGGTCAGCCGGTGCAGGAAGATGATGTTCAGCACGATCCAGCCGATCGGGAACAGGCCCGATGCGATGCCCAGGCCGGCAGCCTTGCCTGCCATTGCGGCGGGCATGCCGAACACTGCGGAGGCAATGACCACGCCGACCACCAGGGCCAGCCCGGCGGCCAGGTGGGCCTGCAGGTGAAAGAAGGCTAACGCCGCCAGCAGTACGGCGACAGGAATCCCCGCTGCCAGCGTGGACAATGCCAGGCTGCCTAGCGGGTCATAGACTTGAGTCCACACGATGAATCCTCCTCGGGTTGGGGCGACAGGTTTCTTTTGTATTAGGCGCAGGCTGCCGCGTCAGCTTTTTGTCCGGGCGCGTATTGCCAACTTGCCCACCGCGCGACCGGCAAGCTTCGGATTTTAAGGATGGGTTCCTGCCGCGCTGCCCTAAATCCAGTCACCGTCATCGTGAGCCGGATTCATGGATCAGGGTTTGCCTGGGGGGCAGGTTGGCGCACTCGCTGCCTTATTGGCAGAGTACTCCAAACCACTCGATACGCAAATGTATGTTGGCCGGGCCGGTGGTGGCAGAATGTGCCGGTCGTCCTTTTTCGCCTTGGCGCTGCCGGTAAGTCGACCGGTCCGGCATGAAAGGTGGCGTTCTTGTTTCTGAAGGAGCATTGCCATGCTGCACATCCTTCCCGGCGGTCACGTGCTTGCCGCTTTCCTGCTGTCCAGCCTGTTGCTTGCGGTGACACCGGGGCCGGCGGTGATCTACATCGTTGCGCGCACGCTGTCGCTAGGCCGGCTTGCCGGCCTGGCTTCGGTGACGGCCGTGGTGTTGGGCAACCTGGTCAATGTGCTGGCGGCGGCGCTGGGGCTGGCTGCGCTGTTCGCGGTGTCGTCGCTGGCCTTTGCCGTGATGAAGTACGCAGGTGCGGCCTACCTGGTCTACCTGGGAGTGCGGGCGCTGCGCGCGCGACCGGCCGCTGCTGCGCAGGCGGACCCGGCTGCTGGCAGCGCCGGGCTGCGGCGGGTGTTTCGCGATGGCTTCGTGGTGGCCTTGTTCAACCCCAAGACCACATTGTTCTTCGCTGCCTTCCTGCCGCAGTTCATGGACCCCGCCATCGCGGCGCTGCCGCAGAGCGTGGCCCTGGGCGGCACCTTCGTCCTGATCGCCGCCACCACCGATTGCTGCTATGTGCTGGCCGCGGCGGCGTTGTTGCCGCTGCTCGCGCGCGCCAGGGGGGCGCAGGCCGTGGGCCGCTACCTGACGGGCGGTGCGCTGATCGGGCTGGGGGTGCTTGCCGCGGTGTCGGGCGGGCGCAACAGCAAGTAGACCGGCAGGCAAGTCGGCAAATAAGGGGGGGCGGCTCAGACCAGCGGCAGCGTCAGGATGGTGCGGGCGGCAGGCCGTGCACGCATGGCCGCTGCCCAGCGCTCAAGGTGCGGGCGGGGCTGGTGTGTGACTGGCAGGCCCAGCCAGCGGTGGGCGGCGCAGGCAACCGGGATGTCGGCCATGGTGAAGCGGTCGCCGCAGATGAATTCACGCTGCGCCAGGGCTTCGTCGAGCCGGGCCGCGAGCGGTTCGGTGCGCTCCAGGGAGCGGGCGATCAGGTCAGGGTCGCGCTGCTCGGCGGGCAGCCGCACCAGGTGGCGGAATGCGTCGACCATGGCCGGGCTGAAGGCGTTGGTTTGCCAGTCCATCCAGCGATCGGCCAGCGCGCGCGCCTTGACGTTGCCGGGCCACAGGGTGTCCTCGCCGTCGTGTGCGCAAAGATAGCGCACGATGGCGTTGGATTCCCACAGTACAAAGGGCTCGCCGCCTACGTCGGTGCCACGGAAATCCTCGATCACCGGGATGCTGCGGTCGGGGTTGAGCCGGACATAGGCCTCGGTGTCGAGGTCGCCCTCGCTGACGCCAATGTCGATGCGTTCGTGGTCAAGGTGCAACTCGCGCGCGCACCAGACCACTTTCTGCACGTTGATCGATGAGAGCCGACCCCAGATACGCAGCACGAGAACCTTCTCCTCAAGGCGTGGGCCGCGCATGCGCAATGCCTGCGCGTTCGTGGCCCGGACTGACAGGCAATGGCCGTTATCTTGCCATGAAGCCCGCCAGCCCGGTATCGGCCAGCAGACGTATCCGTGCCATGCGTGTCGCTCAAGCGACGCTCAGGCAGCCTTGGCTTGCGGCGCGTGCTTGGCGATGGCTTCGCGGAACAGCGTGCCGAGGATGGCCACGCCTTGCTCGATGCGCTCCGGCGCCACCGTGACAAAGGCCAGGCGCAGTGCATTGCGGCGCGGGTTGCTGGCGTAGAACGGCGCGCCCGGCACATAGGCCACATTGCGGTTGACCGCTTCTTGCAGGATCTCCATGCTGTCCAGGCCTTCGGGCAGCTCCATCCAGATGAACATGCCGCCTTCCGGCGCGTTCCAGGTCACGCCTTCCGGCATGTGGCGCGCGAGGGAGTCCAGCATGGCCTGGCACTGCGCCGCGTAGAGCGTGCGGATGGTGGGGATATGCGAGTCCAGCAGGCCATCGCGCACCACTTCATAGGCAAGGCGCTGGGTGAAGCTGGGCGTATGCAGGTCCGACGCCTGTTTGGCCTGGCACAGCTTGAAGTGCAGCTCGGGCGGGGCGATCACAAAGCCCAGGCGCAGGCCGGGGGCCAGGATCTTGGAGAACGAGCCCATGTAGATCACGCCGTCGGGGTTCATCGACAGCAGGCTCGGCAACTGGTCGCCGCTATAGCTCAGTTCGCCGTAGGGATCATCCTCGACCAGCAGCAGGCCGAGCTCGCGGGCGCGGGCCACCAGGGCCTGGCGGCGCTCCAGCGGCATGCGCCGTCCGGTGGGGTTCTGGAAGTTGGGCAGGGCGTAGAGGAAGCGCGCGCCGGCGGTCAGCTCGGGCGTGAGCGATTCCGGCAGCAGGCTCTTGTCGTCGCCCGGCACCGAGACGAACTCGGGCTCGAACAGCGAGAAGGCTTGCAGCGCGCCGAGGTAGCTGGGTGTTTCCACCAGCACCGGGCTGCCCGGGTCGATCATCACCTTGGCGATCAGGTCCAGCGCCTGCTGCGAGCCGGTGGTGATCAGCACGCGCTCCACGTCCACGGCATGGCGCTTGGCGATGAATTCGCGCAGCGGCATGTAGCCTTCGGTGGCGGCGTACTGCAGGGCGGCTTGCGGGTTGTCGGCGAAGATCCGGGCCACCGCTTGTTCCATGGCCGCTACCGGGAAGGTGGCCGGCGACGGCAGGCCGCCCGCGAAGGAAATAACTTCCGGACGCTCGGTCACTTTCAGGATTTCGCGGATAGCCGAGCTGGTCAGTTGTTGCGCCCGGCGGGAGATGGCCCAGTTCATGATGTTCTCTTGGTGTGTGGGGAGTCGGGTTGGCTCGACTCAGTCAACGATAAAAAGCCGCGCCCCGGTCGGGGTGGACGAACGGTGCGGCTCTGCCTGGTCGGCGACCTGGTAGCTCGTGCCCGCGCGGAGCACGAAATGCCGGCCGTCTTCCAGCTCGGTATGCAACTCGCCTTCCAGCACAAAAAGGATGTGCCCTTTTGTGCACCAGTGATCGGCGAGATAGCCGGCGGAATACTCCACCATGCGAACGCGGATGTCGCCGAACTGGCGGGTGCGCCAGAGGGCTTCCCCGGTGTCGCCGGGGTGGCGGGTCGGGGTGATGTCAGACCAGTCGGTGGTGCCGAAAGGCAGGTTGTCGATGCGCATGAGTTGGAGGTGCCTTCGGCCGGTTGGGCGCAGGGCGGGGGGATCCCCCGGACCCTGGCCTTGCTTCAATTCACTTTGCTCTGCTTTTTGCTCTCTGCTTTGCGCCGGCTTACTTCACTTCGACGATCATCTCGATCTCGACGCAGGCGCCCAGCGGGATCTGCGCTACGCCGAAGGCGCTGCGGGCATGCTTGCCGGCCTCGCCGAAGACTTCCGCCAGCAACTCCGAGGCGCCGTTGGTCACCAGGTGCTGTTCGGTGAAGTCTTCCGTGGAGTTGACCAGGCTCATCACCTTGACGATGCGGGTGACGCGGTCCAGGTCGCCGCCCAGGTGGGTGTTCAGCGTGGCCAGCAGGTCCACGGCGATGCCGCGCGCGGCAACCTTGCCGTCTTCGGTGCCCAGGTCCTTGCCCAGCTTGCCTGCCCAGGGTTTGCCATCCTTGCGGGCAATGTGGCCCGAAAGGAACACGGTATTGCCGGTTTGCGCGGCCATGACGTAGGCTGCGGCCGGTGCGCCAGCGGTGGGCAGTGCGATGCCGAGGCGGGCAAGGGTGTCGTGAACGGACATAGGGTCTCCAGTCAGAGGGATCGTCCCGTAGGGGCAGGGTGGGGTTCTTCGGCGGCGGGCGCGGGCACGGGGCTCGCGGGGGCGCTGCGCACGGCGGTACGGCGGCCCAGGGCTACCACGCCGATCACTGCCACCGCAAAGGCGAGGGTGACGGCATCGAGCGGCTCGGCCAGCAGCAGGGCGCCGCCCGCCAGCGTGAGGAACGGCTGCAGCAATTGTATCTGCCCGACGCGCGCCACGCCGCCTTTTGCGAGCCCGGCGTACCAGAACAGGAAGCCGACGAACATCGAGAATACGGAAACATAGCCCATGCCGATCCAGGCGCGCGGCGAGGCGGCTGCGATCTGGCCGGCGTGCCCAAGCCCGAGCCAGGCCACCACCGGCAGCAGCAGCGGCAGCGCCACGGCCAGCGCCCAGCTGATGGTTTCCAGCCCCCCAAGCTCGCGCGACAGCTTGCCGCCCTCGGCATAGCCCAGCGCGCCCAGCACCATCGCTGCGAACAGCAGCCAGTCGGCATGCTGCAGCCCGCCCGCGCCCTGCCACAGGGCAAAGGCGACCACCAGCGCACTGCCGGCGGCGGCCGACAGCCAGAACGCCGGCGACGGCCGCTCGCGGCCGAACCAGGCGGCGAAGACCGCCGTGGCCAGGGGCAGCAGGCCAGTAATGATGGCGCCGTGGCCGGCCGGCACTTCACGCATGGCCAGTGAGGAAAACAGCGGAAAGCCCACCACCACGCCCAGCGAGGTCACCCCCAGGCGCCACCACTGGCCGCCCCGGGGACGGCGCGCGCGGGCGAATGCGCCGCGCTGCCACAGCAGCACCAGCGCCAGCAGCGCAGCCACCACCGCACGGCCAAGCGCGACGAAGGTGGCGTCCAGTTCGGCCACCGCCATGCGCGTGAAGGGCAAGGTCTGGCTGAACACGGCCACGCCGGTAAAGCCGAGCAGCATGCCGCCGCTGTGGGTGTCGGCAGGGGCGCTAGCGATGGGTTGGGCAGAGGTGGTTCTGGCAGCCATGGCGTTTGAGTTTGAATTAGTGCAGGGTGGGCCGGCCAGCCAGCGCGATCCACAGCGCCGTGAGTGCCAGCGCCAGGCCCATTGCGCGGTTGAACCAGCGGATGCGGTGGCCCACCTGCAGCCATTGCCGCAGCGCGGCGCCAATCACGCCGTACACGCCATTGCTGACAAAGCCGAACACGCCGAATACCGCGCACACCAGCACGGCCCGATGCACCGGCGACTGCGCGCCGGCCATATACGAGGCGGCCGTGGCCAGCGCCAGCATCCACGCCTTGATATTGGCGTACTGCAGCACGGCCGACTGCCACATCGACAGCGGGCGCAGCACCTGCTTGTCCGACAGCACGGCACTGCGCGCCAGTTTGAGCGCCAGCCACAGCAGGTAGAGTACGCCGGCGGCATGCACCAGCAGCGCTAGCGCCGGGCTGGCCAGGACCAGCGCGCCAATGCCCGCCGCGCATAGCGCCAGGATGCTGGCAAAGCCGAACGCTACGCCCACGCAGTGCGGCAGCGTGGCGCGCAGGCCAAAGTTGGCGCCCGTGACCGCGGCAATCGTCGTGTTGGGGCCGGGGGTGAAGGCGCCGACTGCCATCAGCGACAGCAGCGCGGCGAACTGGGCAGCCGACAGCCCGGTGAGCAGAGCGGGATCCATCTATCGTCTTGCCGCTCTCACGCAGCGAACTGCACGACCACGCGGCGGTTGGTGCGGCTCTTCTTCTCGATCTTGGTCACCAGCACGGCGCCGATCTCGCCGGTGCCCGCCACATGGGTGCCGCCGCAAGGCTGGCGGTCCACGCCGGGGATGTCGATGATGCGGATGACGCCGCTGCCCGCGGGCGGCGCCGCGCCCACCGTGCGTACCAGCTCGGGCTGCTCGGCGAGTTGCTCGGACGTGATGCGCTCCACCTGCACGCGGCTGTCGGCGTCGATCAGCGCATTGAGCTGCTCGGTGAGCACGGCCTTGTCGAGCGTGGATTCCGGCAGGTCGAAGTCGATGCGTGCCGAGTCGGGCGAGATGCCGCAGCCGGTCACTGGCACCGGGATCAGCGAGCCCAGCAGGTGCAGGCAGGTATGCAGCCGCATCAGCCGGTGGCGGCGCTCCCAATCGATCGTGACGGCCACGATGTCGCCCGCCTCCGGCAGCGCCGTACCCGGCGCCGGCACGTGCAGGATGTGGCTGCGGTCCGGGGCGTACACGGTTTCCAGCAGTGCGATGGTCGCGCCGTTGGCCAGCTTGAGGGTGCCGGTATCGCCCGCCTGGCCGCCGCTGCGCGCGTAGCACACGGTCTGGTCGAGTTCGATGCCGTCAGCGTGCACGGCTACCACGGTGGCGGTGCAGCTGCCGAGATAGGCGTCGTCGTCGAAGCGTTTGCGGGTGGCGGACATCAGAGGGGCTCCTCGGTGGTTGTTCTTGTTGTGACAGTATTTTTTGCGTCTCGCGTCCTACGTCTTGCGGCAGTCGGCGCTCCGGTTCAGCGCAGCGTGCGCACGCCATCGGGCGTTTCTATCTCCGCGCTCAGTTCCGCGAGCGTGGATGCTTCCGGGACGAACTGGGTGCCGCCCAGCCATTGCAAGGCCTCGGCCAGCCGTGCGGCCTGCGGATGGCGTGCCCGCAGCGAGCGCAGCGCCAGGCCCTGGTTCGGCAGCCGGGACGACGGATGGGTCGATACATCCCACTGGATCAGCGTGGGGAGGATGCCGTCGCCCGGCGTCGCCGCGCCGTTCGTGCCATCCGCATCGTCAGCCGGCCACGCGGGCAGGCTGCCGTCCTCCGGCGCGGTGATGCGCCAGCGCAGGTCGCCACGTGTCATCGGGATGACCGGCGGGATGCGCGCAGGGTACTGCGCCTGCCACAGGGACAGGTCGGCGGGGCGTTCCACCCGCGCGACCCAGTGCATCAGGAAGGGACCATGGCGCAGCCGGGCCTGCACTGCCTCGGTGTCCAGGCCAAACCAGCGCGGCCGCGTGGGAGCCGGTGCCTCGGGGTCGATGGCGATGACTTCCAGGTAGATGCCGCCGAACAGGCCGAGCAGGCAATTGTGGGTGCCCATGCCAGGGTGCGCGCCGCCCGGCTGGGGCGTCACGCCGAGCGCGTCTGCGACATGCTGCGCCCCCGCTTCAAGCGTGGGGGCGGCGATCACGAGATGGTCGAGGGCAATTGTCATTGTGTGTTGATGGTAGACAAGGTTGTCGGTACAGTACCGATACAGTTATGCAGAACATTCTCAGTACAGTGGCGGGAGCAGGGCATGAACAGCAGGGAACCGGTTGCGCCAGGGCTCAAGGATAAAGGAGCCGGGGCGGGCAAGCAGGAGGGCGCGGCTCCCCAGGCTGGCGAGCAGGCGCGTTCATTGCGCCTGGTCATGCCTCCGCCCACCGAGCGCATGCCCGACCCGGTGCCCTCGGCACAGATGACGCTGGTGGAGCAGTTGACCGAGTGGGCGCGGCTGCGCATCGACGAGCGGGTCTTCCGCGCCGGCATGCGCATGCCCTCGATTCGCCAGCTCGCGCAGGAAAAGGGCATCTCGCGCTTCACCGTGGTCGAGGCCTATGAGCGGCTGGTGGCGCTGGGCTACCTCGAATCCCGCCGCGGCTCGGGCTTCTATGTGCGCGAGCGCACGCCCCAGGTGGCGGCGGTAGCGCCCGTGGCTACCGGCGCACGCAATATCGACGTGACCTGGCTGCTGCGCAGCATGTTCCACTCCACCGAGCCGCATAAGTCTCCGGGGATGGGCTTCCTGCCGAACGACTGGCTGGACGGCGAGCTGATCGCCAGCGCGCTGCGCGGCCTGGGACGCCAGCCGGGCAGCCACTTCCTGGCCAGCGGCACGCCGCAGGGCTTCCTGCCTTTGCGCCAGCAACTGCGCAACCGCCTGGCCGAACTGGAGATCGGTGCCACCCCCGAGCAGATCGTGCTCACCTCCGGCATCACCCAGGCGCTCGACCTGATCGCCCGGCTCTACCTGCGCCCCGGCGACGCGGTGCTGGTGGGCGACCCGGCGTGGTTCGTCATGTTCGGCCGCTTCGCCGCCCAGGGCGCGCAGCTGATCGGCATGCCCTACACCGCCGAGGGCCCGGACCTGGAGGCGCTGGAGCGCATCCTGCAGGCGCGCCGCCCGCGCCTGATGGTGATCAACTCGGTGCTGCACAACCCCACCGGCACTTCGCTGTCGGCCGCCAAGGCCTTCCAGTTGCTGCGCCTTGCCGAGCAGTACGACCTGCTGATCGTCGAGGACGACATCTATTGCGACCTGTGCCCGCCGGGTCACTCCGCCACCCGGCTGGCCAGCCTGGACCAGTTGCGCCGGGTGATCTACCTGGGCAGCTTTTCCAAGACGCTGGCCGCCAACCTGCGCGTGGGCTTTATCGCCGCCCATCCGGAGCTGGCCGCCAGCCTGACCGACAGCAAGCTGCTGGCTGGCCTGGCTTCGCCGGAGATCAACGAGCGCGTGCTGTACAAAGTGCTGACCGAAGGCCATTACCGCAAGCACGTGGAGCGCGTGCGCAACCGGCTCGACCGGGCGCGCGACGAGACCCGGCGCACCATCGAGCGGATGGGCCTGTCGCTCTTTGCGGGCCAGCACGCCGGCATGTACCTGTGGGCGGACACCGGGCGCGATACCAACGCCATTGCCGTCGCCGGGCATGAGGAGGGCTACCTGTTCGCCCCCGGCAGCTTGTTCTCGCCGTCGCAGATGCCGTCCGGCTGGATGCGCTTCAATGTGGCCAGCAGCCAGGACCCTGCCATGCTGGCCTTCCTGGCGCGCCAGCTGGAGCGGCGCTAACCGGGTCCCAACCGGGCGATGTCTTGAAAACCGCTCGGATGCCCTTATGTTTCGGGTCACCGGCCTGACGCCGGCCCATAGGCCCCCGGCTGCCGGCCCGTCACATTGCCTGGATTCCCAAATCAGCCAAGTTAGCCAAGATTGTTAAGAGGAGAACCATGACCGCACCGCACGAGACGATGAGCTTCCAGGCGGAAGTGAAGCAACTGCTGCACTTGATGATCCACTCGCTGTACAGCAACAAGGAAATTTTCCTGCGCGAGCTGGTTTCGAATGCTTCCGACGCCACTGACAAGCTGCGCTTCGAGGCGATTGCCAACCCGGCCCTGCTCGAGAACGACGCCGACCTGGCGATCCGCATCGAGGCCGACGCCAAGGCCCGCACGCTGAAGATCACCGACAACGGCATCGGCATGAGCCGCGACGAGGCGATCCGCAACCTTGGCACCATCGCCCGCTCGGGTACCAAGGAATTCTTCCAGCAGCTATCCGGCGACCAGCAGAAGGACGCCGCCCTGATCGGCCAGTTCGGCGTGGGCTTCTATTCGGCGTTCATCGTGGCTGACAAGGTCACCGTGGAAACGCGCCGCGCCGGCCTGCCCGCCAGCGAAGCCGTGCGCTGGGAAAGCGCAGGCGACGGCGAGTTCACCGTCGACGCCATCGATCGTGCCGAGCGTGGTTCCACCATCACGCTGCACCTGCGCGAAGGCGAGGACGATTTCCTCTCCGCCTGGAAGATCAAGGGCATCATCCAGAAGTATTCCGACCACATCTCGCTGCCGATCCGCATGCCCAAGGAAGTCTGGGATGCCGAGACCAGCGCTTACAAGGAAACGGGCGAGTGGGAGAGCGTGAACCAGGCCAGCGCCCTGTGGACCCGCTCCAAATCGGATATCACCGAAGAGCAGTACACCGCTTTCTACCAGCACATCGCGCACGACAACGAAGCGCCGCTGGCCTACACCCATAACCGCGTCGAAGGCCGCAGCGAATACACGCAGCTGCTGTACGTCCCGGCGCGCGCGCCGTTCGACATGTGGGACCGCAACCACAAGGCCGGCCTCAAGCTCTATGTGAAGCGCGTCTTCATCATGGACGATGCCGAGCAACTGCTGCCGGCCTACCTGCGCTTCGTCAAGGGCGTGGTGGATTCGGCCGACCTGCCGCTCAACGTCTCGCGCGAACTGCTGCAGGAGAGCCGCGACGTGAAGGCTATCCGCGAAGGCTGCACCAAGCGCGTGCTGTCGATGCTGGAAACGCTGGCGGACAGCGAGGACGAAGCCGAACGCGCCAAGTACACCACCTTCTGGCAGCAGTTCGGCCAGGCGCTCAAGGAAGGCCTGGGCGAAGACGCCGCCAACCTGGAGCGCATCGCCAAGCTGGTGCGCTTTGCTTCCACGCATCAGGACAGCGCCGAGCAGAGCGTGGCGCTGGCCGCTTACGTGGGCCGCATGAAGGAAGGCCAGGACAAGATCTACTACGTCACGGCCGATAGCTGGGCCGCGGCCAAGTCGAGCCCGCACCTGGAAGTGTTCCGCAAGAAGGGCATCGAAGTCCTGCTGCTGACGGATCGCGTGGACGAATGGATGCTGTCCTTCCTGCGCGAGTTCGATGGCAAGGAACTGGTCTCGGTGGCACGCGGCGACCTGGAGCTTGGCGCGCTGGCCGACGCCGACGAGAAGGCCGAGCAGGAAAAGGCCGAAGGCGACTGGAAGGACGTGCTCGAACGCGCCAAGGCTGTGCTCGAAGGCAAGGCCAAGGACGTGCGCGTCACGCTGCGTCTGACCGAGTCGGCATCCTGCCTGGTCTCGGATGAAGGCGACATGAGCGGCTACCTGCAACGCCTGCTGAAGCAGGCCGGCCAGAAGGCGCCCGACGCCCAGCCCATCCTGGAGCTGAACCCTGACCACGCGCTGGTGAAAAAGCTGCGCGCGCTGGTGGAGGCCGGTCCCACGGACGACGCCTTCGGCGACCGCGTGCACGTGCTGTTCGACCAGGCCCTGCTGGCCGAGGGCGGCACGCTCGAAGACCCGTCGATCTACGTGCAGCGCGTCAACAAGCTGCTGGCGTAAGCGTAGCGGGTTTGCTCCCTCTCCCGCCTGCGAGAGAGGGACCGGGAGAGGGCGGGCGCCAGCGGCAAGCATGACGCATGCAATCCGCGCAGGCGCCTGTCCTCCCCCGGAGCCAGGTACACTCGCCCCATGCCCGTCCCATCTCCCGCATCCCCTCTGGTTCTCCCCCCCGATCTACAGCAAGGCCTTGTACCGGTCATCGATCGGCACATCCGCGTACTGGTGCTGGGCAGCTTTCCCGGCGCGGCGTCGCTGGCGGCGCAGCAGTATTACGCGCATCCGTGCACGCGTATCGCCGCATATGAATTACGATCGATAGGATGTCGGAAGGACTTGGGTGTCGCAATGGAAGGACCCACGTCGAAATGACCAAGCGTTGCTTCCCACCAATCGTAGATGCAAACACACGGATTCTAATTCTCGGTAGTCTGCCAGGAGAGATGTCGTTAGCCCTTGGGAAATACTATGGGAATCCGCAAAACAAATTCTGGAATTTGGTCGGCGACGTGATCGAGCAGGATCTGGTCGCGATGGATTACCCGGCGCGTCTCAAGACCTTGCTTGAACATCGCATCGGTCTATGGGATGTCGTGGCAGAAGCACAGCGTAGCGGGAGTCTGGACAGCCGCATCCGCGATCACGCCAGTAACGATTTGAATATCTTGATCAAAACCTTGGCAAATCTGGCTGCAATCGCGTTCAATGGCGGAATGGCTGTGAAGATAGGGATGCGAGCGCTGGGTGAAACGGCGAACCAGTATCGGATCGTCCGTTTGCCGTCGAGTAGCCCCGCGTATGCGGCGGTTTCGTATCAGACGAAGCTGGCGGGGTGGCGTGAGCTACGGGAGTATTTGGTGGATTGATGTGCTGAGTTGTCTGTGCGGTGACTCGTGCGAAGTGGGCGTGCTTCGTTGACCGTAGACGACCCTGAACGGACAGTCATGCTGCACTGATCCCTGTTTTTCCAGAAAGGGCTGATCGGTAAAAACCTGCCCCACTTGCGCGGGGCAGGGGCATGCAACAGCGAACGCACCTCATTGCAACACTACTTGACGCGCTTCCAGATCACGTCGTGCGCGCCACTGCCGTCCGATGGTGCGTTGTCGGTATAGGTTAGTTGATCCCCGGAAACCTTGAACGCCCGCTTGAACGTAGCTCCGTCCCAATTCGGGAATGTGCTGGCCTCGACGTTGAACGTAATGGTTTTCTCTTTCACGTCTACCACATACTTGCCATAGTGGAAGACGCTGCCGCCGACGATCGCCTGGTTTTCCTCAGCGGTCCCTTTGCCTCGCACACCCGCGGCGATTTTCGGCAGTGTCGCGCGTGCGAGATTAAGCGAATAGTGGCCGTCAGACCCTAGAATCAGCTGGCCGCGCGGATTGTCGCCGAACGACGTAGCCACGACGGGAGTATAAGTGCCGGCGACACTCTTGGCGTCCTGTGCGGATGCGTTCCCAGTAGGCAATGCGAGTGCTGCGAACAGCAGCAAAGCGGAAACTGAGGACAGGTTGGTCTTGTTTTTCATGGTCATCCTTATAGGTGTTTTGGCGCCACAAGACCCCATGCCCCAAGCGTTGATAAACAGGATAGGCGAATTAGAGAAAATTACAGGGTCGTGGTCGAATATTTTCTCGCTGCACTACGCCAGAAAGACCGTTCCCGCTTGCTCAACTCCGTACGAATTGGTTTGCGAATCATGGCACGATCTCTTGCCTGTCCGCGCGAGGTGCTTTCACCGTGAGTCTATGCTGACCGTCCGGTTGTGGCCGAATCCAGCCCCAGCCCCAGCCCCAGCCACGCCAGTTTGCAGAGAGTCGCTGACGCACGGGACTCGGTGAGCCAGGTGTCAAATTGACCAAAACGCCAACACCTTCTGGAATTTGGTGGGCGATGTCATCGGGCAGGATCTGCGGAACATGGAGTACGCCGCGCGCTTGCAGACGCTGCTCGCGCACCGTATCGGCCTGTGGGATGTAGTGGCCGAAGCCAAGCGCGAGGGCAGTTCCGACGGCGCCATCCGCGACCATGCGGGAAACGATCTGGTGGGTTTGATCGAATCGTTGCCGGAGTTGGCTGTGATTGGTTTCAACGGAGGCACCGCGGAGCGCATTGGTTTGAAGGCGCTTGGCCCACATGGCGAACGTTATCAGATCGTCCGACTTCCCTCCAGTAGCCCGGCCCACACGTTGCCTTACGCGGAAAAAATACGCTCTTGGCAGGGGATGTGCGCATGGGTGACCACCCCCCGAACTTGATGCTCCAGGCCGTTGCCCCCATGCAGACGCTCGGTTGTCGGCATCGGAAGGGCAGTCCCCGATGCCACTGCGTGATGCCGTGCGCGATCGGAGCTGTGCGGACATCAACAAGACCGTCCTTCTAGGGGTGCCCTGGATCATCTTGCCGCAATGGCTCGCTCCAGCGTTTTCCCGCGTCAAGGAGCGAGCCGCTCAGATCATCCCCTTCAGGCTTCGATCCGGTCGTGACCCAACTCAGCAGATCGGTGAACGCGCGGTTTCGTTCCGCTGTTGAATAATCGCAATGCACAAAGCGCCGGGACGCGCGCTGCACCAGCATTGCGCTCGCGCCGCTGGCCTCCACCCATTCCCGGTATTGCTGCTCTGTCCTGATGGGGACTTGCGCGTCTCCTGTTCCGTGAATGGTCATTAAAGGAACCTTCAGATTGCCCTTGAAGCGGGTAAATTCGTAGTGTGTGTCAGCGTTGCGCGCTGACGGGTCAGGAGCAATCCGCTTGACGCTCCGGTTGAGTGCGGCGTCGTCCACGCCCAGTTCCGGATCAACGTGATACTTTTCACCGATGTTGCCGAGCGCTGCCCCTCTGAATGTGGTATCCGTGATCACGATCACGGCCAAGTCGAAGTTGCTTCGATAGGCGGCAGCAAATCCTTCCTCGGCAAATGGCCGGTGCCCGCCGCCAAGATTGATGACAGCACTGCGAAAGCGCTTTCCGGCATCCGTCAGCTTATCTGCCGAAGCACCAAGCGCTGGATAGACCTTCTGGTTCAGTAGCGCAACGACATCGGCCGGTCCATGGACTTCCTGCGCAAAAAAGTCGACCCCTGAAAAGTAACCGGCAAGCACGGTATAGCTGAGCAGATAGTTCAATCGCTCGATGCCATTGATGCTGCCGCACTCAGTGATTCCGCCGCTGTAGATATCGGGATACCGTTCCAGCGAAGCCACCACGACATTGCCGCCCATCGACCTTCCGTAGATGAACGTACGTTTTGGCGTGCCGATCATCTGTTTGAACAGTTCGCGCAGGATGAGAGTGTCTTGGACGCCGTCATCCGGGTCGTAGCCGCTGGCGTGATTGCTGGATGCGGCCCACGCGACACCCTGTCGGATGGCAAGCTCCCTGACCGGCAGGTACGGAGCCGTCAGCCTACGCGTGGTATTCCAGCCGTGCGCGAACAGGACCAGATCGCCATTCCATTTGTCCGGCACCTCGATGCGATAGCCGGAACCGGCGACTTGGCCAAAATAGGCCTTCGCACCGGGCAATGCGCGAAACGTCGGGTCCTCAACGTTTGGATTCGGGCCGGCTTGTGGGATGGCAAACGTACGCCCTGAAGCCGATGGCATCGAGACGGATGGCAAAGGAGCGCATGCGCCAGCCATCAGGAACAGGAGCAACGAAAAGGTGGGTGCGCCGAGTCTTTTCATCATGTCCTCGCTTTCCGAAAGATGACGCCGTCGAGTCTTTGCTACGCGAATACGTTCCCTTACCCGGGGCGTCGCGTTTCGCCATCGCGTGCGGTAGCCCACCCCGTTTTCGCATCGAACTTGGCCGATGCACGCTCCCTGTTGCGGCGCAACAGTCCCGCGCAGGGAATTCGGGGTAGCTTAGTAATATGCGGAACCTCTGTGCGGCGCAAGCACGACGCTGCTATCAGCAGCCGTCACGACATCTGTGGCGTTCGTCGACGCATACCGCTTCCTGGGGGGGCGGATACCTGGGCTGGCTCCAAGGTGTCAAATTGACCAAAATCCCAACCAGTTCTGGCCGCTGCTGGGCGCGCTGACCGGTGAGCCCCTGCCTGATTTGCCTTACGCTGATCGGCTGGCGCGGCTCCTATCCTACGGCATCGGCGTGTGGGACGTGCTCGGCGCCTGCGTGCGCGAGGGCAGCCTGGACAGCAATATCCGCCATCCGCAGGCCAACGACTTCGTGCGGCTCAAGGCGCTGGCGCCTGCGTTGCGCCGCGTCGGTTTTAACGGCGGCACGTCGGGTCGCTTCGCCGCGCAGTTTGCGGCGGCAGGCTATGAGACGGTGGTGCTGCCCTCATCGAGCCCGGCACATGCGGCGCGCAATTTCGAGCAGAAGCTGGCGTTGTGGCGTGGGCTGCTGTCATAAGCGCTGGTCGTCGTGCCGGCGGGCAAGCCGGTTGCTCTGATGGTCTATGATCGAAATCTCGCAACGCCAATCGACGCGCCGCGGCGCAGTCATTTACCGTGAGGGTTCCCATGCCGCGCTCTGACTGGACCCGCGAAGCGATTCGCAAGATCGAAGCCGACTTCAACCGCAGCGCCGATACGCACCTGATTCCGCTGGACCTGCCGGGCTATCCCCGTATCCAGTTCTATTTCAAGGATGAATCCAGCCATCCGACCGGCAGCCTGAAACATCGCCTGGCGAGATCGCTGTTTCTCTACGCGCTTTGCAATGGCTGGCTGAGCGAAAAAAGCACCATCGTGGAGGCATCCAGCGGTTCGACGGCCATCTCCGAAGCCTACTTTGCCAGGCTGCTCGGCCTGCCCTTTGTGGCGGTGATTCCGGCGGGTACCTCAAGGGCGAAAATCGAGGCGATCGAATTCTATGGCGGGCGCTGCCAACTGGTTGCCAATCCGGCGGACATCTATACGGAATCGCACTGTATCGCGCTGGAGACCGGGGGCCATTTCATGGACCAGTTCACCTATGCGGAGCGTGCTACCGACTGGCGCGCCAACAACAATATCGCCGAGTCGATTTTCAAGCAGATGGCTGACGAGGAGCACCCGGTTCCGGCGTGGCTCGTGGCCAGCGGAGGTACCGGCGGCACCGCCGCAACATTGGGCCGCTACGTTGCCTACAGTCGACATAAAACCCGCATTCTTTGCGCGGACCCCGAGAACTCCGTATTTTTCGACTATTTCAAAAGTACGCTGGCGGGCCAGCCGGACAGCAGCCTGAGCCTAGACGCGGGATCGAGGATCGAGGGCATCGGCCGCCCGCGCGTCGAACGCTCCTTTATTCCGACGTGCATCGATGCGATGCTCAAGGTGCCCGATGCCTTGTCCTTTGCCGCGATGCGCTATCTGGCGGGGCGCTTCGGGCGTCGCGTGGGCGGCTCGACAGGCACGAATTTCGTCGGTGTGCTGTACCTGGCCGAGCGGATGGCGGCTGCGGGTGAGGAGGGGGCTATCGTCAACCTGCTGTGCGATAGCGGCGAACGCTATAGCCACACCTACTACGACGACGCGTGGTACCAGGCGCAGGCAATCCCGGTCGCGGAGCCTGATGCCCTGATCGCACGTGCGGTGAACGGCGAAGCGCTGCTGACACAGCAGGCGCTTGCTGGACTGGAGGCTGCCGGCGATGGGGTTCAGGGCGCTACGTAACCCCCGGGCAGCACGCGCTGGCGCCGTGGCGCGCGCATCGTCGGCAACAGCGGCCGGGGCGGCGATGGCGCCCCGGCCGCCAGTTCTGCCCCATCACAACGCCAGCGCAGCCATCTCCCCGTAAGCCCGGTTCAGCCAGACCTTGACGCGCTGGCGCTCCAGCATGCCGAGCCCGGTGGTGGCGCGATCCGGGTGATTGACCGCGGCCCAGAAGCTGGTGCTTTGCTGGTCGATCTTCTGCATGGTCGTATCGGGCAGGTGGCGCAGCGTCATCACGCTGGCGCCCAGCGCTTCGGCGCGGGCGCGTTCGCCCGAGGCTTCCAGGATCTCGAAGCGATCGCCGCGGACTTCATTGAGGACCAGCACCAGCTTGATGCGGCCGCCAAACTGGTCAAGCCACTGGCGCAGCAGGTCGACCGAGTCGCGGCCCGCATCCATCACGTGCCACCAGGTGAGCGTCAGGCCGTGCGCTTCGGCCAGCGCCAGCACGTCGGCGTCGTCCATCCATTTTGCGAGTGCGTGCTGCGTCTGGGCCGCGAGGTCGACCAGGATGCGCCGCTGCGGGTCTTCCACGGCGTGCTCGATGATGGGGTCCAGGCTATCGTGCTTGTCCAGCACGGCGGGCGCGGCAAAGTCGGCATAGAAGCGCAGCAGGGCGCCGTGCGACTTGTCGGTGTCGAAGCCCAGGAACGGCATGCTCCGGTCGATAAAATGCTGGGCTAGCAGGCGCGCGACGAGCGATTTGCCGACGCCGCCTTTTTCACCACCGATGAAGTGGATGTAGCTCATATCTGCGGATCCTTTGTCGTGGAGGGCCAGGTTGGAGGGGGCGTCTCGGGTTTTGGCAAGGCAAGCCCGGCAGGTGAGCCGGCAAGCCAAGCGCAGAACGTAAGCGCAAGACAGCCTTACCGTAAAAGGCATTTGTGACAGTAGCAAGTAGCATGCCGCATCGGGCACCCCGGCCGCATCTGTCACAATCACGGCTACGCATGCCGGTGGGAAACCCGCCGGCCAACGCTTTGCAGGATAGATAGACAATGCCGTATCTAGGAATTGGTTTTCACGTCATCATCGCCGTGTTCTTCGCCGTGCACGCAGTGCGCACCCAGCAGAACATGTACTGGCTGTTGATCCTGTTCGCCTTCCCGGGCCTGGGCAGCGTGGTGTATTTCTTCGCCATCTACCTGCCCGGGCTGCGCCAGACGCGGGGGGCGCGGGCCGCCAAGCGCGCCATTGGCCAGTTGGTCGACCCCAACCGCGCGGTGCGCGAGGCGCGCGACGCGTTCGACCGCGCGCCCACCGTGGATCACCGCATGCGCCTGGGCGCCGCCTTGCTCGACGCGGGCGAGCCCAAGGCCGCGCTGGAACACTATGAGGCCGCCGCCAGCGGGCCGTTCGCCACCGACCCGGCGCTGCTGCTGGGGCTGGCGCGCGCGCAGTTCGCCACCGGTGGCCATGCCGCTGCCATAGCGGCGCTGGAGCGCTTGTTTGCCTCCCAGCCCCAGGCGCGCCAGCAAGCGGACCCTGCATTGCTGTACGCTCGCGCGCTGGCCGCGTCGGACGCGCCCGGCACGCGGGCCGCATTCGAGCAGGCACTGAGCTGCGCCAGCGATGCCGCCGCGCGCTGCCTGTTTGCCGACTGGTTGACGGCCCGCGGGGAACCCGCCGACCGGGAGCGCGCCCAGGCGCTGTACGCGGAGATCGTGCACGACGGCAAGCACTGGCCGCGCCACGCCCGCGAGCACAACCGGGAGTGGCTGCAGCGCGCCCAGGGCGCGCTCGGCAAGGCCTGATCCCGGATCGATCCGAACTGACTTGCGTGCCACCCCGGTGGGCGGCACGCTTACACGCATTCTTCCTGACCACCATGACTCTTCTCAAACGCAAATCGATTGAAGCCGTGGCCTCGCGCCGTCCCGCGCGCGGCGCGCGCAGCCCTGAGGACGGACGCGGCGCACGCGGCGCGCAAGCTGCGCAGCGCGAGGAAAAGCGCATGACTCCGCGCTTTGCGCCGGTGACCTTCTCCGAGATGGACGGCGTGCGCTACCTGCATTTCGGCACCGAATGGGTGCAAGGCGCCATGCGCCTGCGCAAGCCCGATGCCATCGAGCTGGAGTACGCGCAGCAGATGATGGCATGGCTGTTGTTCCTGTCGCCCTCGGCGCCGGAGTTTCACGTGACGCAGCTGGGCCTGGGCGCGGCAGCGCTCACCAAGTTCTGCCATCGCCAGTTCAGCCGCGCGCGGGTGACGGCGGTGGAGCTCAACCCGGCCGTGATCATTGCGGGCCGCAGCATGTTCGGCCTGCGTGAAGACGACGAGCGCCTTACCGTGCGGGAGCAGGATGCGTGGGACTACGTGATGGATGGCGCGCACACCGGCGCGCTGGATGTGCTGCAGGTGGATCTGTATGACGCCACCGCGCGCGGGCCGGTGCTTGACACCACGGCGTTCTACAAGGCGTGCCGCCGCGTGCTCAAGGCGCCGGGCGTGATGACGATCAACCTGTTCGGCGACCACGACAGCTTCCCGAAGAACATCGTGCGGATCTGCGAAGCGTTCGATAACCGCGTGCTGGTGTTCCCCGAAGTGCACGACGGCAATGTCATTGCGCTTGCCTTCAATGGGCCGGCGATCGATGTATCGTGGGATGTGCTGGAGACTCGCGCGAAGGTGCTGGAAGATACGACCGGCTTGCCGGCGCGGGAATGGGTGAAGGGCTTGCGCGCGGCGAACGCGAACCAGGAAGACGGCCTGCGGATCTGATCCAAGCCGCCAGGTCGCTGGCGGCGCCGGGTTCAGTGCCCGACGCCGCCTCTCTGCATCTCCGCCTCTCTCTTACTGCTTGTGGAAGAACTGCGCCAGCGACCATTCGTCGGTGCGCGCTTCGTACTTCAGGTCCTTGCGCATGGCCCACATCGCCAGCTGGCTGTGCGAGGGGATGATGGCGTGGTCGGCCATAGCAAACCTGGCTGCGGCGCGGGCGTTCTCCTCGCGGGCCTTGTCGCTGGTCACCGTGGTCAGCGATTTCTCGATCAGCTGGTCGAGCTGGGTATTGCTGTATTTGCCCCAGTTCCACGTGCCGTATCCCGTCTTGGGGTTCGGCGTGCCAGTGATCGATCGCAGCGCCACGTCGGCCGCCGCCGACCCCCAGCCCAGCATCTCGAACGCAAAGTCGCCCTGGCGCGCGCGGGTGAAGTACGCGGCTACCGGTAGCGTTTCCACCTTGGTCTGGATGCCGATGCGCGTGAGCATGCTGGCGGTGGCCTGTGCCACGGCGGCATCGTTGAGGTAGCGGTTGTTGGTGGCATGCAGCGTCAGGCCGAAGCCATCCGGATAGCCAGCCGCGGCCAGCAGCTTCTTGGCGCCTTCGGGGTCATAGGCATCCGGCTTGGTGCCGGGGTGGCCGAAGATCTGCGGCGAGACGATCGACGAGGCCGGCACGGCCAGTCCTTCCATGATGCGGCTGACGATGGCGTCGCGGTTCAGCGCGTGGCTGATGGCGGCACGCACGCGTGCGTCCTTGAAGGGGTTCTTGCCCAGCGGCTTGCCGGCCTTGTCGGTGACGTAGGGCGGGTTGTCGCGCGACTGGTCCATCTGCCAGAAGATGGTGCGCCACGAGACCTGCTGCTCGATGCGGAACTTGGGGTTCTGCTTGAGCTTGGCCACGTCCGCGGACGGGACGCTTTCGATCACGTCGACGTCGCCGGACAGCAGTGCCGCGCTGCGCGCGCCGTTGTCCGTGATGATGCGAAAGATCGCGCGATCCCATTCCGTCTTCGGGCCCCAGTAGTCGGGGTTCTTCGCCATGACGATTTCCTGCCCGCGCGCGAAGCGCACGAACTTGAACGGGCCGGTGCCGATCATCGCCTTGCCGGAGTCGAAATCCGCCTGGCTCAGCGTGGCGGCTACCTTCTTCGGCATGATCGGCACGCTGTTCAGGTCGTTGGCCAGGTTGGCGTAGTTCGGCACGCTCATGGTCAGGCGAACGGTCAACGGGTCGGGCGTGTCGATGCGCGCGATCGGCTTGGTGTAGCTGGTGAAGGAACCCGGGCTGTTGGTGAGCTTGTCGGGGCGCTCGAGCGAGGCCTTGACGTCTTCGCTGGTAAAGGGCGTGCCGTCATGCCATTTCACGTTGGGGCGCAGCTTGATTTCCCAGGTGATGGCGTTGACCGGTTTCCACGACAGCGCCAGGCCGGGGATGTAGCGGGCGTTCTTGTCGAGGAACACCAGCGACTCGAAGATATGCAGCGCGATGGCGTTGTTGGGGCCGGAGTTGTTCCACTGCGGGTCCATCGAGGTCACATCGGCGGACAAGCCGATGCGCAGGTCTTCGGCCTGCGCCGCGCCGGCAGGCAACAGCATCAGCGCGGCACTGCTGAGCGCGAGCGCGGCACCGGCTTGCAGCAGCGCGCGGCGCGGCATCATGGCGGTGAGGCTGGAAGTGTGGCGTGTGCGGCGTGTGGCGGTCATCGGGATGCGCTCCTCGTACGGGCCGCCGCCAGGATGGGGCGGCGGCGGGTTCTCAGATGGGGTGGCGGGACATGCTTGGACGGCCCGCTTGTCCACCCCGGTTGCCCGCATTGTGCCGTCAAAACGACATCTGCGTGCGACATCGACGTCATATCCTTATGCTCGCAGCCGTGGATGGCATTTGTCCACGCCCGTCGCCAGAGCCGCAAGCCCCGGCGTGCCCGCGGCGCTCGGCAGCCGGGTAGAATCCCGCCCATGTTTGCCAACTCCCGCACCATCACCTCGGCACAGGCCGATGTCCACGACCACCTCGAGGCGCGCCTTGCCCGCCACCTGGCGGAGCCCTTTCGCAAGCCCATCGGCGAGCCAAGCCGGCGCGCGCTGGATCTTGCATTGCAGCAATGGCAGCAGGCCGGCGCGGCCCCGCTGATCCTGGACGCTGGCTGTGGCGTGGGGGAGAGCACTTTGCGCCTGGCCACGGCGTTCCCCGGGCATTTCGTGATCGGCGTGGATCAGTCGGAAAAGCGCTTGACCGGGGGCAAGGACTGGTGGGACGGCCCGATGCCGGCCAATTTTGCCTGGGCGCGCGCGGACCTGGTCGACGTCTGGCGGCTGCTGCAGTCGGAGCGCATCGCGGTGGATCGCCACTACGTGCTGTATCCCAACCCCTGGCCCAAGATCGGCCACCTGGGGCGGCGCTGGCAGGGGCATGCGGTGTTCCCGGCGCTGGCTGCGTGCGGCCGGTATCTGGAATGCCGCAGCAACTGGCAGGTCTATATCGACGAGTTTGCCCAGGCCCTGGCGCTGGTTGGCCGGCCTGCGCAGGTCGAACTGTGGCAGCCGGCCGAGGCCATCACGCCGTTCGAGCGCAAGTACGCGGCCTCCGGTCATGCGCTGTGGCGCTGCGTCAGCCCGGCGGCGGCCGGCTGAAGGAAAAACGGCCCGCGCAAGGCGGGCCGTTGGTCACTCAGGGCGAAGCGACGCAGTTTAGAGGCCATTTCAAAAAGATTCTGGCGTCGTTGCGCGGACTTGCCGTACCACTTGTACTGTCTGCGGCCGCGCGCCTAGCCAGAACCGCTTCGCTTCATTTTGAAACAGCCTCTTAGTGGAACAGCGGCTGCTGCGTGGGCGCGTCTTCCGGCAACTCGGCGTGGACGATCTCGCCCGAGCGGTCGGCGTAAAGCGGCGTGCCGCAGTCTTCGCAATACTCGGGGTCGAACAGCGCGGCGTGGCGGAAGATGTCTTCCACCCCGGCGTTGCGCAGTTCCTCGCAGATCTGCTCCAGCGGGTTGTCCTTCTCGCTGGCATCGATCTCGCCGGACTCGCGGCCGTACACCGGCCAGACGATGCCGTAGATCACATCCTTCTCGCCGCGCATGGTGAAGCCTACGCGGTATTCCTCGACTTCCTCTTCGCCGAATGCCGCCACCACGGCCGCCATCTGGCCGGCCGGCACATCCAGCGTGCCGCAAAGGTAGTTGACGGCGGCGCGCACGGTCAGCGGGCGGATGCTCTTGTCGGATTCGCGGCAGGACAGGAAGAAGGCGTCGGGCAGCAGCAGGTCGAACTCACAGCCGGGCATCAGCAGCGCGATCGAGGGCTGCACCTGGGTGCGCCATTGCTCCAGGCAGACGCTGCGCTCGGCATGGTGCTCCTTGGCGTCTTCCTGCCAGCGGAACAGGGCCTGCTCGTGCGGCGCCACCACCACGGCGAGCAGGTAGCGCGGATCGGCCAGGATCGGCGCGGTTTCCGGCAGGTCGCGCAGGTCGACCTTGGGCGTGGTGCCGGCCATGGCGGCCGATACCAGCTTGTAGGTCAGGGCAAAGGTGTCACTGTGCGTGCGCGGCAGCTGGTCGATGCTGTACAGGTAGGGCGACAGCGCCATCTTGGTGTTGGCCGCCAGCACATGCGCCTGCATGTGCACAGCCAGCGTCTGCGACAGCTCGGGCTTGAGCGCGCCGGACGGGATGGCGTAGCGGGTGTGGGCCAGGATGGGCGCAGCGATCAGCAGGGCGTCGTAGGTGACGCCGTCGATTTCGACGGTAGCCGATTCGGCCAGGGTCTCGGCTTGCTCGGCGAGCACGTCGGAGGCGTCGGCGTTGTGCTTGAACAGGTGTTCGAGCGCCGCGTCGAGCGCGGATTGGCTGCCGTTCTTCAGGAGCCGGCCCAGGCGTTGCGAAAGACGCCGCTCCCAGTAGCCATCCTCCATGCGGCTGCCCGAGGCATCGAGCGCAAGCGCATCGGCCACCAGACGCTCGGCGTCAGGCGAAAGACGTTGGGAAGCCTTGGGGCGAAAACCTGCCATAAGTCGAAATCATCCGTTTTTCGGTAAAACGGTATTCTACTCGCTGCGTTGACAAAAAAAGCCGCCAGGGGGCCGGGCGGCTGTATTGCATTGCGTCAGGCAGCGCCGCGCAGCGGCGGAACCGACCGGGTTTTACTTCTGCGCGGGCGCTTGCGCCGCCTCCGGCGCGTGGGTTTCCACGCCGTGCTGCTCGCCGCCCATCGAGATGTCGCCGCCTTTTGACAGCATATACAGTGCGGCGCCGGCAATGACGACGAATGCGATGAAAATCTTTGCCATGATGTCTCCTGTGCGTTTCAGGCGGGGTCGGCCGGCAGGGCTGTCCCGCGCAAGGCGTTTTCTTTGTGGATGCCGGGCAGTTTGGCAGGGCAGCCTTGCGTGGAACTTACACCGGTCAACACTTGGGGTAAGCCCGGTGCAAGCGACGGCTGATGCGCTTTAGGGCCGGCGCGGATGGCGCCCCAAAGAAAAACGCCGCTGGCCATGGCCTCAGAAAGAGGCGCAGAGCCAGCGGCGTCACCCCTTGGCCCCGAAGGGCCAGGGGCATTGCGCTCAGGCAGCCAGCAACTGACGCAGCACGAACGGCAGGATGCCGCCGTGGTTGTAGTAGTCGACCTCGATCGGGGTGTCGATGCGCAGCAGCAGCGGCACGCGCTGCACGTCGCCATTAGCGCGCTTGATCACCAGCGTCACGTCCTGCTGCGGCTTCAGTTCGCCTTCGATGCCTTCGATGTCGAAGGTCTCGTCGCCGACGATGCCGAGCGTCTGCACGCTGTCGCTGCCCTTGAACTGCAGGGGCAGCACGCCCATGCCGACCAGGTTGGAGCGGTGGATGCGCTCGAAGCTGCGCGTGATCACGGCCTTCACGCCGAGCAACTGGGTGCCCTTGGCCGCCCAGTCGCGCGACGAGCCCGTGCCGTACTCTTCGCCGCCGAACACCACGGTGGGCGTGCCCTCGGCGATGTACTTCATGGCAGCGTCGTAGATCGACAGCGCTTCGCCGGAAGGCTGATGCAGCGTCACGCCGCCTTCCACGCGGGAGCCGTCGGCCTTGACGGGCAGCATCAGGTTCTTGATGCGCACATTGGCAAAGGTGCCGCGCATCATGACTTCATGGTTGCCGCGGCGCGAGCCGTAGCTGTTGAAGTCCGCCTTGAGCACGCCGTTGGCCAGCAGGTACTTGCCCGCGGGCGACGATTCCTTGATGGAGCCGGCCGGCGAGATGTGGTCGGTGGTCACCGAGTCGCCGAAGACGCCGAGCGCGCGCGCATTGCGCACACTCGACTGCGTGGCGGCCGGCTCCATGCCGAAGCCGTCGAAGAAGGGCGGCTCGGCGATATAGGTGGACTTCGGCCAGTCGTAGACCTGGCCCTTGGTGCCCTTGACCTTGGCCCACAGCTTGCTCGGCTTCTTGACCTGCTCGTAGTTGATCTTGAACACCTTCGAGTCCATCGCGTACTTCATCAGCGCGTGGATTTCTTCCGAGGTCGGCCAGATGTCGCCCAGGTAGATCTCGCGGCCGCCCTTGCCCGTGCCCACCGGCTCGGTCATCAGGTCGCGCGTAACGTTGCCGGCGATGGCGTAGGCCACCACCAGCGGCGGCGAGGCCAGGAAGTTGGCGCGGATGTTCGGGTGGATGCGTGCTTCGAAGTTGCGGTTGCCCGACAGTACGGCGGCGGCCACCAGGTCGTTCCTGGTGATGGCCTCGTTCAGTTCCGGCGTCAGGTCGCCGGCGTTGCCGATGCAGGTGGTGCAGCCGTAGGCGGTCACGCCGAAGCCCAGCTTTTCCAGGTACGGCAGCAGGCCGGCGGCTTGAAGGTATTCCGTCACCACGCGGCTGCCAGGGGCCAGCGACGTCTTGATATGCGGCGCCACCTTGAGGCCGGCTTCCACCGCCTTCTTGGCCAGCAGGCCGGCAGCCAGCAGCACGCTCGGGTTGGAGGTGTTGGTGCAGGACGTGATGGCGGCGATCAGCACGTCGCCGCTCTTCACGTTCACGCCGTCGGCCGTGGTGTAGGTCTTGTCGAGTTCCGCGATGTCCTTGTTGAAGCCGTTCTCGGCGGTCGGCTTGGCGAACAGCGAGGCAAAGGTGGACTTGACGTTGCCGATTTCGATACGGTCCTGCGGGCGCTTGGGGCCGGCCAGCGAGGGCGCCACGGTGCCCAGGTCCAGCGTGACCACATTGGTGTAGTCGATTTCGCCGGCCTTGGGCACGCCGAACATCTTCTGGGCACGGAAATAGCCCTCGAAGGCGGCAATTTCTTCTTCGGTGCGGCCGGTGCCCTTGAAGTAGTCGATGGTTTTCTCGTCGACTGGGAAAAAGCCCATGGTGGCGCCGTACTCCGGTGCCATGTTGCCGATGGTGGCGCGGTCCGGCAGTGCCAGGCTGGCCGTGCCTTCGCCGAAGAACTCGACGAACTTGCCGACGACCTTCTCGCGGCGCAGCATTTCGGTGATGGTGAGCACCAGGTCGGTTGCCGTCACGCCTTCGCGCAGGCGGCCCTTGAGCTCCACGCCGACCACGTCGGGCGTCAGGAAATAGACTGGCTGGCCCAGCATGCCGGCTTCCGCCTCGATGCCGCCCACGCCCCAGCCCACCACGCCGATGCCGTTGATCATGGTGGTGTGGCTGTCGGTGCCGACCAGGGTGTCGGGGTAGTACACGCCGTCCTTCTTGTGCACGCCGCGGGCCAGGTACTCCAGGTTCACCTGGTGCACAATGCCGAAGCCCGGCTGCACCACGCCAAAGGTATCGAAGGCCTGCATGCCCCATTTCATGAACTGGTAGCGCTCGTTGTTGCGCTGGAACTCCAGTTTCATGTTCAGGTCCAGCGCGTTCTTTTCGCGGAAGTGGTCAATCTGCACCGAGTGGTCGACCACCAGGTCCACGGGAACCAGCGGCTCGATCTTCTTGGGGTTCTTGCCCATCTTCTCGGCCACGTTGCGCATGGCGGCCAGGTCGGCCAGCAAGGGCACGCCGGTGAAATCCTGCAGCACCACGCGCGCAACCACGAAGGGGATCTCGTCGACACGCTCGGCGACGGGCTTCCAGTGGGCGAGCTGCCTGACGTGCTCCTCGGTGACCTTTTTGCCGTCGCAATTGCGCAGCACGGATTCCAGCACGACGCGAATCGATACCGGCAGGCGCTCGACTGCCACGCCTAGTGCCTTGCCCAGTTGCGGCAGGGAGTAGAACTGGCCCTTGCTCGACGGGCCGATCTTGAATTCTTTCAGAGTCTTATTGAGATTGTGGGGCATTGCCTTACTCCAATCGAAGGATGGTGCGGACTTGCTTGGACTCGTAAATCGTCTATCGCCGCCGGCTGCCGGAGAAGCAGGGTTGCCGCGCGGCGCGCGGCGCGGGTTGCGCGCCGTGTTCATGCCTACTGCTTTTCTTGCTGATTGATCGTGCAGGACTGCTTTGCTGCTGAATCGCTAAACCAAGGTACGTGCCGCGTGGATTTTAGGCCAAGGCGTCAGCCGCCGTCAGCCCCATTGGCTTTGGCGCACGCGAATCGGCCCTGTTTTTTGCTCAGGCCACCCAGTTCACTCAGATCACTCAGATCACGTACAGGTCGACATACTCATTGACCGGCATGGCCTCCAGGCGCGCCTGATCCAGCGACACCGCCAGGATCGCTTGCTGCTGCCTGGCCGGAAAGCGGCGGGCCAGGTTGGTCTTGAACTTCTCCACCAGCAGCGGGATGCCCTCGTCGCGCCGGCGCTTGTGGCCGAGCGGGTAGTCCACCACGACTTCGGGCAGCACCGTGCCGTCGTCCAGCGTAACGGTCAGCGCATTGGCGATGGAGCGCTTGTCCGGGTCGTGGTAGTCGGCGGTGAACCGCGGATCCTCCACGCACACGATCTTGTCGCGCAGGGCGTCGATGCGCGGGTCCGCCGCTATCTTGTCTTCATAGTCCTCGGCGCTCAGCCGGCCGAACAGCAGCGGCACCGCCACCATGTACTGGATGCAGTGGTCGCGGTCGGCGGGATTGGCCAGCGGGCCTTTCTTGTCGATGATGCGGATGCAGGCCTCGTGGGTGCGGATGGTGACTTGCCTGATCTGCGCTGCCGTCTTGCCTGCGGCGCACAGCTGGCCGTGCAGGGTCATGGCGGCCTCCACCGCGGTCTGCGCGTGGAATTCGGCCGGAAAGGCGATCTTGAACAGCACGTTCTCCATCACGTAGGTGCCATAAGGGCGCTGGAACCTGAAGGGCTGGCCCTTGAACAGTACGTCGTAGAAGCCCCAGCCCTTGGCGCTCAACACCGAGGGATAGCCCATCTCGCCGGTCCGGGCGATCAGCGCCAGGCGCACCGCGCGGCTGGTGGCGTCGCCGGCGGCCCAGCTCTTGCGGCTGCCGGTATTGGGGGCGTGGCGGTAGGTGCGCAGCGCTTGCCCGTCGACCCAGGCAAGGGACACCGCGTTGAGGATTTCGTCAACGGCAAGGCCGAGCATCTGCGCAACCACGGCGGTGGAAGCCACCTTGACCAGCACCACGTGGTCCAGGCCCACCTTGTTGAATGCGTTTTCCAGCGCGATGCAGCCCTGGATCTCATGGGCCTTGATCATGCCGGTGAGCACGTCCTTCATGGTCAACGGCTTGCGCCCGGCGGCCACGTTGTTGCGCGAGAGCCAGTCGGCGGTGGCGAGGATGCCGCCGAGGTTGTCGGACGGGTGGCCCCATTCGGCGGCCAGCCAGGTGTCGTTGAAATCGAGCCAGCGGATCATGGCGCCGATATTGAAGGCGGCCTGGATCGGGTCGAGCTGGAATTGGGTGCCGGGCACCTTGGCGCCGTTGGGGACCACCGTGCCGGGCACGATCGGGCCCAGCAGCTTGGTGCAGGCCGGATACGACAGGGCTTCCAGGCCGCAGCCGAGCGTGTCGATCAGGCAGTTGCGGGCCGTGTCGTAGGCAAGCGCGCTCTTGACCTGATACCTGGTGACGTAGTCGACGATGTCGGCCATGACCGGGTCCGGTTCGGGGCGGACGTTCGAAATAGGCGCGGACATGGGATATCCCTCGGATATTTGTGCTTCCTGGTGCCCATGGCGCCGTAGCCGGACGATGCCAGGCTACGGCCCCTTACTACTGATTACCGCTTACTGGTCTTACTGCGCTTACTGCTTATAGGTTGGTGCTTACTGCTTGGGGGCGGCCGGTGCCTGGGAAGCATCGGCTGCCGGTGCCGCCGGGGCGATCAGCAGCGGGGTGGCTACCGGAGCGCGCAGCGCGCCAGCCTGGGTCGGGGCCGAGCCGCCAGCCTGCATGTCCGCGGTCTGGCACTCGTCGGCCAGGCGCTGGCCGGCGTTCTTGTTGAACAGCATGGCCTTGCTCGGGATCACGACCAGGTCCAGCCCGGAGCGGGCGTCGAAGTAGCGGTCGGCGCCGGTTACGGTGGACAGGCGGGGCAGGCGGTATTCCTTGCCCTCCCAGTTCACGGTGATGACTTCATCGCGCCGCATGTTGCCGCCGATGTACAGGACATGGCCCAGTTCGCACTGCCATTTTTCGCCACTCGGGACGACTGCGGGCGCTGCGGCCGCGGTCTTCTTGGTGCTTTTCGCATGGGCCTTCTTGGCGGGAGCGGCCTTCTTGGCCGGTTCCTGGGCCATCGCAACGCCGGCGGTGGTCAGCGTAAAGGCGCCGATGCAGGCGGCGAGGACAAGATGCTTCATTCTGTGGGTTCCTTCTGGGGTTGGGTCAATAGTGGTGGCTTGCCGGCAAGGCCGGCAGTCATATCCGCCGCTATTCTCTACGATTTGAAAGTCGGGGCGTAGTGCCCCTACCATCCGTTACATAATTCGGTGCAACTCCAGGCCGGCCAAGGGCGCTTTCCCTACATGGCAAGGCGGTTTGCGGCCTGCCCAGCCTATTTCCGTTTTCCGATCGGCACGAACTTCAGGTTTTCCGGGCCCGTGTAGTTGGCGCTGGGGCGGATGATCTTGTTGTCGATGCGTTGCTCGATGATATGCGCAGCCCAGCCCGAGGTGCGCGCGATCACGAACAGCGGGGTGAACATGGCGGTGGGCACGCCCATCATGTGATAGCTCACCGCGCTGAACCAGTCGAGGTTGGGGAACATCTTCTTGGCGTCCCACATGGTGGTTTCCAGGCGCTCGGCGATGTCGAACATCTTCATCGAGCCGGCATCCTTGGACAGGCGCCGCGCCACTTCCTTGATCACCTGGTTGCGCGGGTCGCCGGTGGTGTACACCGGGTGGCCGAAACCGATCACCACTTCCTTGTTCTCCACGCGGCGCGAGATGTCGATATGCGCCTCGTCCGGGCTGTCGTAGCGCTTCTGGATCTCGAACGCCACTTCGTTGGCGCCGCCGTGCTTGGGGCCGCGCAGCGCGCCGATGGCGCCGCAGATCGACGAGTACATGTCCGAGCCCGTGCCGGCGATCACGCGGCCGGCGAAGGTGGAGGCGTTGAACTCGTGCTCGGCGTACAGGTTGAGCGAGGTCTGCATGGCGCGCTCCCACAGCGCGGACGGCTTCTGGCCGTGCAGCAGGTGCAGGAAGTGCGCGCCGATGGTGTCGTCGTCGGTCTCGACTTCGATGCGCCGGCCATTATGGCTGTAGTGGTACCAGTACAGCAGCATGGAGCCCAGGCTGGCCATCAGGCGGTCGGCGATGTCGCGCGCACCTGGGGTGTTGTGGTCGTCCTTTTCCGGCAGCACGGTGCCGAGCACGGACACGCCGGTGCGCATCACGTCCATCGGGTGGGCGCTGGCGGGCACCCATTCGAGGGCGGCCTTGACGTTGGCGGGCAGGCCGCGCAGGGCCTTGAGCTTGGCCTTGTAGGCAGCCAGTTCGGCGCGGGTGGGGAGCTTGCCGTGCACCAGCAGGTGGGCGATTTCCTCGAATTCGCAGGTCTCGGCGATGTCGAGGATGTCGTAGCCGCGGTAGTGCAGGTCGTTGCCGGTACGGCCGACCGTGCACAGCGCGGTGTTGCCGGCGGTCACGCCCGACAGGGCGACGGATTTCTTCGGCTTCGGGGCGTTCTGCGGGACTGGCTGCTGCTCTGACATCGTGTCTCCTGTCTGGTCTCTTACCCGAGCCAAGCGCGGGGTCGCTCCTGTGGCACACCGTGGTCATCGCCTGGCGTACACCAGGCAACGCTCATGCAAAGAAGCGTTCGAGCACCGTGCCGGGCAAATCAGCACCGGTGGCGTGCGCCCGCTGCAGCAGCGACCAGTAATACCGGTAGCTGGCGCGGTCGTGCAACTGGCCCTGGTGGCGGATCGGCGCCCAGTTGTTCTCGTAGGCGGCCAGCAGGATCTCGCTGGACGCGCCAATCTCCGTGCCGCTGGGGCGGAAGGCCGCCACGATCGGCTGGATCTGGCTCGGGTGAATGCTCCACTTGCGCAGGTAGCCGAATTCGGCCCGGGCGCGCAGGGCATCGTCTCCGGCGCGGAATGGCTGCTCGATATCCGTGCTGACGTTATGCGAGGGCACCTTGCCGTACCGATGGCAGGCGGCCGAGATCTCCAGCATGGCGCGCCGGATCAGCGGGTGCTCGAACTGCTGCGGCGAGCGCATGGCGTCGCCCGGGATGGCACCGTGGTGGGCGGAAACGAAATCCATCAGCCCGAAGCTGAGGCATTCCACCTGCACGAGGCGGGCGATGTCGAATACCTGGTCCAATGCGGCATGCGTCTCTATCAGCACATGAATGGGGATGTGCCGTGCGATACCCGCGGCGCGGGCCGCCTGGTTCATGTGGTCGGTGACGCGCGCGACCTCGACCACATCGGTCACCTTGGGCACCACCACATAGGCCAGCCGGGCGCCGGCGCTGCCCACCAGGATGTCGATGTCCTGGCGCCAGCAGGGGTGCGCCGGGTCATGGATGCGCACGCCCACGCGGTTGAAGTGGTTTTGCGGGCTGTTGATGAGGCGTGCGCACAACTCGGCGTGCTCGCGCTCCAGCCCGACGGCGGCGCCGTCTTCGCAGTCGAAGGTGATGTCGAAGACGGGCCCAAGCTCTTGCTGCAGGGCAAGCGATTTCAACATCAGCTTTTCGTTGCCGGCATAGTGGTCGCAGACCGGCAGTTGCGTCGGAATGGCTTCGCCCTGGAACAAGACCTCGGAAGGATGCACTTTATTCAATCGAATAGCGGTTGAGGGAGGCAGGGGCGGGGCGCCAGAATGCAAAAACCGGAGCCTGCGCCGATTCGTGAATCGATGCGAGGCTCCGGTCTGGTCATTGGCGCTGCCTGGATCCTGGATCAGCCGAGCAGGTGCTGCACGCCGGCACGCTCTTCTTCCAGTTCCTTGAGCGTGATATTGATCTTTTCCTGGCTGTAGGCGTCGACTTCGAGGCCCTTGATCATTTCGTACTTGCCGTTGGCGGTGGTCACCGGGAAGCCGAACATGGTGTCTTCGGGGATGCCGTACGAACCGTCCGACGGGATGCCCATGGTGACCCACTTGCCGTTCGAGCCCAGGACCCAGTCATGCACGTGGTCGATGGCAGCGTTGGCGGCCGAAGCTGCCGACGACAGGCCACGGGCCTCGATGATGGCGGCGCCGCGCTTGCCAACGGTCGGCAGGAACACGTCGTTGTTCCAGGCGTGGTCGTTGATCAGGTCCTTGACGCTCTGGCCGTCGACGGTCGCGTAGCGGTAGTCGGCATACATGGTCGGGCTGTGGTTGCCCCAGACGAACATCTTCTCGATCGACGCAACCGGCTTGCCGGTCTTGGCGGCGATTTGCGACAGGGCACGATTGTGATCCAGGCGCAGCATGGCGGTGAAGTTCTCCTTGGGCAGGCTCGGAGCCGACTTCATCGCGATGTAGGCGTTGGTGTTGGCCGGGTTGCCGACCACCAGCACCTTGATGTCGCGGGCGGCGACTTCGTCCAGCGCCTTGCCTTGCACCGTGAAGATCTGTGCGTTGGCTTCGAGCAGGTCCTTGCGCTCCATGCCCTTGCTACGCGGACGGGCACCGACCAGCAGCGCAACGTTGGCGTCCTTGAACGCGACCTTGGGGTCATCGGTGATCACCACGCCGGCCAGCAACGGGAATGCGCAATCTTCCAGTTCCATCACCACGCCCTTGACGGCGGCCTGGGCTTGCGGGAGGTCGAGCAATTGGAGGATGACCGGCTGGTCTTTGCCAAGCATGTCGCCATTGGCGATGCGGAACAGCAGGGAGTAGCCGATCTGGCCAGCGGCGCCGGTGACTGCGACGCGCATTGGGGCTTTAGCCATGAGTAATTCTCCAAACAAGAAGAGGGGGAAACTGGTCGGTGCCTGGCCGGGAGGTAGCCCGGATGTCACCGGTTGCGGGTTTGTCGCCACGGCGGCAAGCGGCAATCCGCCGGCGCGCTGCTAGCGATACCGACTGGAGGGAGCCACAACGGGTCATGGGGTGCGACAAAGCGTAAGTCTACTGCGAAGAGGGGTGCCGTATCCAGAGCGGGTGTCGGCGTGAAACCTGCGGGAGTGTAGGCCTGCCCATTTGTGTTGTCAATTCATATGTCTTATATAAGACATAAGACATTTGATGGCGGGGTGGACGCGCTTCCTCGTTTTGTGGTGAAATTCGCCTATGTCATCCCTGCCCCCGTCCCTCGCCGGCACTGCCGTTGCTGCAGTGCAGGATAACGGTGCCGCTACGTCCGGCGCCGGGACGCAGCCGTCCGCGGCGGCGGCCTCGCCAACATTCAGCCCACTCTACCAGCAGATCAAGGCGCTCATCACGCAGAGCCTGCAGTCCGGCGAATGGAAGCCCGGCGACATGATCCCCAGTGAAATGGACCTGGCGGCCCGCTACAAGGTCAGCCAGGGCACGGTGCGCAAGGCCATCGACGAGCTCGCCGCCGAGAACCTGGTGGCGCGCCGCCAGGGCAAGGGCACCTTTGTCACGACACACCACGAGGATGGGGTGAAGTTCCGCTTCCTGCGCCTGGTGCCCGACGAGGGCGAGCCCCATTATGGGGCCAGCCAGGTGCTGGAATGCAAGCGCCTGCGCGCGCCGGCCGAAATCGCACGCCTTCTCGATATCCGCACCGGCGATGGTGTGGTGCAGATCCGCCGCGTGCTGTTTTTCTCCGGCGAGCCGACCGTGCTGGACGAAATCTGGCTGCTGGGCACCAACTTCAAGGGCCTGACGGCTGAGAAGCTGACCGAATGGAAGGGCCCGATGTATGCGCTGTTCGAGGCCGAGTTCGGCACGCGCATGATCCGGGCGACCGAAAAAATCCGCGCGGTGGCCGCCGACCAGGCCACCGCGTCACTGTTGTCCGTGGACGCTGGCACGCCGCTCTTGTCTGTCGAGCGTGTCTCTTTCACCTATGGCGACCGGCCCGTCGAAGTCCGCCGCGGCTTGTATGTAACCACCCGGCACTATTATCAGAACGATTTGAGTTGATACGCCGGAATGCAATCCATGTCGATTATTGCTGTTGCAGCCACGGCAGCCGCCGCTGTTGCGTAAAGCAGGGGTGATCACTCGCGGCATGGTTGCGTGCGATTGTCGGGCACGCCATGTTGGTGCGCGATAGCTGAAAATTATTGGTGCGCCGCGCAACAAAGGCGCTAAAATTATCGGGATTTGCTCCGGCTGCATCCATTTGCATCCAGGGCGCTCAGAAGTTTCGTTTTTTGTTTATCGCAAATGGGGTCTAGCAATGGCTGAAGCCAAACAAGCCAGGCCGGAGTTCCGGAACATCCATGTGACGCAGCTGGCGCGTTACAGGTTGCCCTGGGCCGGCAAGGTGTCCATCCTGCATCGCGCAAGCGGCGCTCTGATGTTCCTCCTCCTTCCTTTCATCCTGTATCTCTTCGAGCAGAGCGTCACTTCCGAACTGAGCTTCGCAAAGTTCTCGGCGCTTCTGTCCGGTGGCTTCGTCAAGCTGGTTCTGCTGGCTCTGATCTGGGGTTACCTGCACCACTTCTGCGCCGGCATCCGTTTCCTGCTGCTCGACGTGCACGTTGGCGTGACCAAGCCCGCTTCGGCGAAGTCCGCTGTTGCCGTGCTGGTCATCAGCCTGTTGCTCACCGCTGTGTTCGGCCTGAAGCTGTTCGGCCTGTTCTGAGGAGAGAGTCAACGTGGCAAATAATAATATCGGTCCCAAGCGTCTGGTCGTCGGTGCGCACTACGGTCTCAAAGACTGGCTCGCGCAGCGCGTCACCGCTGTCATCATGGTGGTCTTCACCATCGTGCTGGCAGTCGCCTTCCTGCTCTCGAACGGCGCTTCCTACGAAGCGTGGGCGGGTCTCTTCTCCAACCAGTGGATGAAGATCATCACGTTCCTCACCATCCTGTCGCTGCTGTATCACGCCTGGATTGGCGTGCGCGACATCTGGATGGACTATGTGAAGCCGATGGCCGTGCGCCTCGTGCTGCAAGTTCTTACGATTCTGTGGCTCGTCGGTTGTGCGGGCTACGCAGCTCAGATTCTCTGGAGGGTGTAATAAATGGTCGCAGTCAAGACAGGATTGCCGCGTCGTCGCTTCGACGTGGTCATCGTCGGGGCGGGCGGCGCTGGGATGCGCGCATCCCTCCAGCTCGCGGAAGCCGGCCTGAATGTAGCCGTGCTCTCCAAGGTTTTCCCGACGCGCTCGCACACCGTGGCGGCGCAGGGTGGCATTGGCGCTTCGCTCGGCAACATGAGCGAGGACAACTGGCACTATCACTTCTACGACACCATCAAGGGTTCCGATTGGCTGGGCGACCAGGACGCAATCGAATTCATGTGCCGTGAAGCTCCCAAGGTCGTCTACGAGCTCGAGCACTTCGGCATGCCGTTCGACCGTAACGCCGACGGCACCATCTACCAGCGTCCGTTCGGCGGCCATACGTCGAACTACGGCGAGAAGCCGGTCCAGCGCGCTTGCGCGGCTGCCGACCGTACCGGCCACGCACTGCTGCACACGCTGTACCAGCGCAATGTGCGCGCCAAGACACACTTCTTCGTCGAGTGGATGGCGCTGGACCTGATCCGCGACGCCGACGGCGATGTGCTGGGCGTGACCGCGCTGGAAATGGAAACCGGCGAGGTCTACATCCTCGAGGCCAAGACCACGCTGTTCGCCACCGGTGGCGCCGGCCGTATCTATGCCGCGTCGACCAATGCCTTCATCAACACCGGTGACGGCCTGGGCATGGCAGCGCGCGCAGGCGTGCCGCTGGAAGACATGGAGTTCTGGCAGTTCCACCCGACTGGCGTGGCCGGCGCGGGCGTGCTGATCACCGAAGGCGTGCGCGGGGAAGGCGGCATCCTGCGTAACAAGGACGGCGAACGCTTCATGGAGCGCTATGCGCCGACGCTGAAGGATCTGGCGCCGCGCGACTTCGTCTCGCGCTCGATGGACCAGGAAATCAAGGAAGGCCGCGGTTGTGGCCCGAACGGCGACTACGTGCTGCTGGACCTGACGCACGTCGGGGCCGACACCATCATGAAGCGCCTGCCGTCGATCCGCGAGATCGGTGTCAAGTTCGCCAACGTCGACGCGATCAAGGAACCGATCCCGGTGGTGCCGACCATCCATTACCAGATGGGCGGCATCCCGACCAACATCAATGGCCAGGTGGTGGCGCCGAAGAACGGCAACCCCAACGAAGTCATCAACGGTTTCTACGCGATCGGCGAATGCTCCTGCGTGTCGGTGCACGGCGCCAACCGCCTGGGCACCAATTCGCTGCTGGACCTGGTGGTGTTCGGCCGCGCGGCCGGCAACCACATCGCGGCGACCTCGATCAAGCAGAAGGAGCACAAGCCGCTGCCGGCCGATGCTGCCGACCGCGCCATGTCGCGCCTGGCCAAGCTGCAATCGTCGTCGTCGGGTGAATACACCCAGGACGTGGCCAACGACATCCGCAAGAACATGCAGTCGCATGCGGGCGTGTTCCGTACGCAGAAGCTGATGGACGAAGGCGTCGAGCGCATCCTCGAAGTGGCCGAACGTGCTGACAACATCCATCTGAAGGACAAGTCCAAGGTCTTCAACACCGCGCTGGTGGAAGCCCTGGAAGTGGCCAACCTGGTGGAAGTGGCCAAGGCCACCATGATTTCGGCCGCTGCCCGCAAGGAATCCCGCGGCGCGCACGCGCACAGCGACTTCCCGAATCGCGACGACGAGAGCTGGCTCAAGCACACGCTGTTCTACAGCGAAGGCAACCGCCTCGACTACAAGCCGGTGAAGATGAACCCGCTGACGGTGGAAAGCGTTCCCCCCAAGGCCCGGACCTTCTAAGCACCGCGTAGGACCCACAGGACCCACAGAAATGAAGCGTATTTTCGAAGTCTACCGCTACGACCCGGACAAGGATGCGGCCCCCCGCATGCAAACGTACGAGGTCGAGCTCGACGGTCATGAGCGCATGTTGCTGGACGCGCTGGTCAAGCTGAAGAAGCTGGACGAAACCATCTCGTTCCGCCGCTCGTGCCGCGAAGGCGTGTGCGGTTCGGACGCGATGAACATCAACGGCAAGAACGGTCTGGCCTGCCTGACCAACATGCTTGAGCTGCCGGAACGCATCGTTTTGCGTCCGCTGCCCGGCCTGCCGGTGGTGCGCGACCTGATCGTCGACATGACGCAGTTCTTCAAGCAGTACAACTCGATCAAGCCGTACCTCATCAACGACGAGCCGCCGCCCGAGAAAGAGCGCCTGCAGTCGCCCGAGGAACGCGACGAGCTGGACGGCCTGTATGAGTGCATCTTGTGCGCAAGCTGCTCGACGTCGTGCCCGTCGTTCTGGTGGAACCCGGACAAGTTCGTCGGCCCGGCCGGCCTGCTGCAAGCCTATCGCTTTATCGCGGACAGCCGCGACCAGGCGACCAGCCAGCGCCTGGACGACCTGAACGACCCGTACCGCCTGTTCCGTTGCCACAGCATCATGAACTGCGTCGATGTTTGCCCGAAGGGGTTGAACCCGACCAAGGCCATCGGCAAGATCAAAGAGCTGATGGTTCGCCGCTCGGTCTGATCCTGCGCGGTTGTTGTAAGCGGCGCGTCAGTCCGGGCTATCAAACTGCATACCCGACCGGCGCGCCGGAAGTAGGTACCTATGACCGAAAGTGTTTCCCCCAGTTTCTCCCACCAGGCCGACCCGCACCGGCGTGCACGACTGCGCTGGCGCGCGCGGCGCGGCCTCCTGGAGAACGACATCATCGTCGAACGTTTTTTCAACCGTTACGAAGAAAGCCTCTCCGACCAGGACGTGGCCTCGCTCTCCGAACTCTTCGAGCTGAGCGACAACGAGTTGATGGACCTGCTTCTTGCGCGCAAGGAGTTGGACGGTGAGCTCGACACGCCCCCGATGCAGCACGTGATTGCCCTGCTGCGTTCGGTCTGAGTTTCGTCAACATTATTAGTCAGCATTAGAAGGAACCGACATGACGCCGTCCGATGTGAAAGCCACGCTATCGTTTTCCGATGGTTCCCCCAGCGTTGAGCTGCCGATTTATACGGGTACCGTTGGCCCCGACGTAATCGATATTCGCAAGCTGTACGGACAGACCGGCAAGTTCACCTATGACCCCGGTTTCATGTCGACGGCTTCGTGCAATTCGAAGATCACCTACATCGACGGGGACAAGGGCGAGCTGCTGTACCGCGGCTACCCGATCGAGCAGCTGGCCACCAAGTGCGACCACCTGGAAACCTGCTACCTGCTGCTCAAGGGCGAACTGCCCAATGCCAAGCAGAAGGAAGAATTCGTGGGCGCCGTGATGAACCACACCATGGTTCACGAGCAGATGCAGTTCTTCCTGCGCGGCTTCCGCCGCGATGCCCACCCGATGGCCGTCCTGACGGGCCTGGTGGGCGCCATGAGCGCGTTCTACCACGACGCCATGGACATCGATGATCCGCACCAGCGCGAAATCTCCGCGATCCGCCTGATCGCCAAGATGCCGACCCTGGTCGCCATGGCCTACAAGTACAACATCGGTCAGCCGTACATCTATCCGCAGAACGACCTGTCCTACTCGGGCAACTTCATGCAGATGATGTTCTCCACGCCGTGCGCTCCGTACAAGGTGAACCCGGTGCTCGAGCGCGCGCTCGACCGCATCTTCATCCTGCACGCGGACCACGAGCAGAACGCATCCACCTCCACGGTGCGCCTGGCTGGCTCCTCGGGTACCAACCCGTTCGCCGCCATCGCTGCCGGCGTGGCTTGCCTGTGGGGCCCGGCTCACGGTGGCGCCAACGAAGCCGCCCTCAAGATGCTTGAGGAAATCGGCAGCGTCGACAACATCACCGAGTTCATCAAGCAGGTCAAGGACAAGAACTCGGGCGTGCGCCTGATGGGCTTTGGCCACCGCGTGTACAAGAACTACGATCCGCGTGCCAAGCTGATGCGCGAAACCTGCTATGAAGTGCTGAACGAACTGGGCCTGCACAACGACCCGCTGTTCAAGCTCGCCATGGAATTGGAGAAGATCGCGCTGGAAGACGAGTACTTCGTCAGCCGCAAGCTGTACCCGAACGTCGACTTCTACTCGGGCATCGTGCAACGCGCACTCGGCATCCCGACGTCGCTGTTTACCTGCATCTTCGCCCTGGCACGCACCCCGGGCTGGATCTCGCAGTGGGAAGAAATGATCACCGATCCGGAATACAAGATCGGCCGTCCGCGCCAGCTGTTCAACGGCGCGGCAAGCCGCAACGTGCCGGATATGGGCACGCGTTAATGCCCCGGTAAGGTGGCGCCGGCAGTCACGGCGCCGCATGCATCATGAAACGCCCCGGCCCTGGCCGGGGCGTTTTGCTGTTGGTGCGCCCAGCATGGGCGCAGATCGGAGCCTTCAGCCAAGACGCGAAACGACTCGCCGGGGCGGCGCAGCAATACCGAACGCGCCGGCCCTGCCAAGGCCTTGTCCTCCAGGTCTGGCAGCGCTTGTGCGGCGCAAAAGATTTATTGCGTGAAACGTGGCGATAACGCCAATTTCCGACGCTTTGTGCTGTGTTACTACCATTAAGATCCTCATTTGTTGTGCAAATGTGCCATCCGGCGCGGAATTTGACCCTATAATGCGGGCTGCTTTGCCGACAGCAGCCGGGCCACCCTTCCGGACTGCGTTGAGGCGAGCGGGGCAGGCGAATCACCTGCGCAATAGAGAACGCATCAACGTTGTCTTTCCGAACCAAGGTCTTCCATTGCATCGATTGCACAGGAGGGCTGACACATGCCGGGCCCCGCACACGCTTCTTATCTGCAGGCCCGTCTTCCGCGTCTCGGGCGTCTTTCCCAGGTTTTAGCTCGCGGGTGTTGTTCGATTGCGCAGGTCATGCCGTCTCAGCCCATGACCCAACCATAATCGAGGAGCTCCTGAATGACGCTGTCCCGTCTTACGTCCATCTCCCTGGCCACGGCCCTGTGCGCTTTGGGCGCCGCTGCCAACGCTGAAACCATCAAGATTGCCATTGCCGGCCCCATGAGCGGCTCGGTTGCCCAGTATGGCGACATGGTCAAGGCGGGTGCGCTGACCGCCATCGAGCAGATCAATGCCGCCGGCGGCGCGGGCGGCAACAAGTTCGAAGTGGTGATGATGGACGACGCCTGCGAACCGAAGCAGGCCGTGGCGGTAGCCAACAAGATCGTCAGCCAGAAGATCCATTACGTGATCGGCCACGTGTGCTCGGGCTCGACCATCCCGGCTTCGGACATCTACGAGAACGAAGGCATCGTCATGGTGACGCCGTCGGCCACCGCGCCGCAGCTGACCGAAAACAAGAAGCGCAAGTTCATCTTCCGCACCATCGGCCGTGACGACCAGCAAGGCCCGGCCGCTGCCCAGTACATCATCACCAAGATCAAGCCCAAGAAGGTCGCGATCCTGCACGACAAGCAGTCGTACGGCCAGGGCATTGCCTCGTCGGTGAAGAAGGACCTGGAAGCGGCCAAGATCCCCGTGGCTGTGTTCGAAGGCGTGAACGCCGGCGATTCGGACTACTCCGCCGTCATTACCAAGCTCAAGTCGCAAGGCGTGGACTTCGTCTACTTCGGCGGCTATCACCCGGAAATGGGCCTGCTGCTGCGCCAGGCGCGCGAGCAGGGCGTCAAGGCGACCTTCATGGGTCCTGAAGGCGTGGGCAACAAGGACGTGACGGCCATCGCCGGCGCGTCTTCGGAAGGCATGCTGGTCACGCTGCCGGCCGACTTCTCCGCCGATCCGTCCAACGCCGCGCTGGTCAAGGCCTTCGCCGACAAGAAGCGTGACGCCAACGGTCCGTTCCAGATGCCGGCCTACGCCGCGGTCCAGATCATTGGCGACGCCATCGCCGGCGCCAAGAGCACCGACCCGACCAAGGTTGCCGCGTACATGCACAAGAACGCCTTCCAGACTCCGATCGGCAAGGTCGAGTACGACGCGCAGGGCGACCTGAAGTCGTTCAAGTTCGTTGTGTTTACCTGGCACAAGGACGCCACCAAGACCGCTGCCAACTAAGCCGCACATTGGCTTTGCGCGCCCCGCTCATGGCTTGAGCGGGGCGTTTTGGTATCGGGGTCCGGTTGCCCGGCCGGCGCGGTTTATCCGCCGCGCCCGGGGCCTGGGCATATCCGGCATTACGGAGCCGGCCCGGCGCTTGCGCACCTCCTGCAACGCCGGCTTCTCCAGCTTCAAAGTTATGGGGCTTCCCGCATGAACGAGTTCCTTCCACAGTTTACCCAGCAACTGGTCAATGGCCTGACGCTGGGTGCGATCTATGCGCTGATCGCCATTGGCTACACCATGGTCTACGGCATCATCGGCATGATCAATTTTGCCCACGGCGAGATCTACATGATCGGCGCCTACGTGGGCCTGGTGACGCTCACCGCCATCGGCGCGAGCGCGGGCTATCCGCTGCCGCTGGTGCTGGGCGCCGCCTTGCTGGTGTCCGTCCTGGTCACCGGTTTGTATGGTTTCGCCGTGGAGCGGGTAGCGTACCGCCCCTTGCGCGGCGGACCGCGGCTGGTGCCGCTGATCTCCGCCATCGGCATGTCGATTTTCCTGCAGAACTATGTGCAGATCGGGCAGGGCGCGCGCGACATGTCCGTGCCGGTGCTGATCTCCGGCGCCATCGAGTTCCAGATGGGCAGCGATTTCACCGTGACCGTACCGTACTCGCGCCTGCTGATCGTCGGCGTCACGCTGGTGCTGATGCTCGCGCTGACGCTGTTCATCGGCCACTCGCGCATGGGCCGCGCCTGCCGTGCCTGCGCCGAGGACATGCGCATGGCCAACCTGCTCGGCATCGACACCAACCGCGTGATCTCCTTCACCTTCGTGCTGGGCGCGATGCTGGCGGCGGTGGGCGGCGTGCTGATCGGCCTGACCATCGGCAAGCTCAACCCGTATATCGGCTTCGTGGCGGGCATCAAGGCCTTCACCGCGGCCGTGCTGGGCGGCATCGGCAGCATCCCGGGCGCCATGCTCGGTGGCGTGCTGCTGGGCCTGGCCGAGACCTTTGCTTCCGGCTATATGCCTGCCGAGTACAAGGACGTGGTGGCGTTCGGCCTGCTGGTGCTGATCCTGCTGTTCCGCCCGACCGGGCTGCTGGGCAAGCCTGACGTTGAAAAGGTGTGAGGACGCTATGACACAAGCTATTTCTACGCCAATCGGCATGACGCAGGGCGCGCCGGCAGGGCAGACCCTGAAGAACGCCATCGTCGCGGCCGTGATGACGGCCATCCTGACCATTCCCGTGCTGGGGCTGCAGTTGAAGCTCGACGGCTACAAGGTCGTGCTCGAGCCGCACTGGCAGCCGGTGTGGCTGGCAGTGGGCGCGGTCTTCCTGTTCCAGCTCTTCAAGCCGCTGTTCCAGCGCGCCACGGCCGGCATCAAGGTGCCGAGCCTGCCCGCGCTGGGCGCGACCCAGCAGCGCAAGGTGATCTGGCTGCTGCTGGCGGTTGGCCTGGTGTTCCCGTTCTTCAGTTCGCGCGGCGCGGTGGACGTGGCCACGCTGGCGCTGATCTACGTGATCCTGGGCCTCGGCCTGAACATCGTGGTGGGCTATGCCGGCCTGCTCGACCTGGGCTACGTCGGCTTCTACGCGGTCGGCGGCTACACCTACGCGCTGCTCAACCAGTACTTCGGCCTGACCTTCTGGGAGTGCCTGCCGATCGCTGCCGGCATGTCGGCGCTGTTTGGCTTCGTGCTGGGTTTTCCGGTGCTGAGGCTGCGCGGCGACTACCTGGCCATCGTCACGCTGGGCTTCGGCGAAATCATTCGCCTGCTGCTCAACAACCTGACCAGCCTCACTGGTGGACCGGATGGCGTGTCGGGCATCCCGAAGCCGACCGTGTTCGGCATCGAGATGGCGCGCAGCGCTAGCGTGGAAGGCGTCAAGACCTTTCATGAGTTGCTGGGCTGGGACTACAGCGGAGAGCACATGGTGATCTTCCTCTACCTGCTGGCGCTGCTGCTGGTGGGCTTCACGCTGTTCGTCACCAGCCGGCTGATCCGCATGCCGATGGGGCGCGCGTGGGAAGCGCTGCGCGAGGATGAGATCGCCTGCCGCTCACTCGGCCTGAACCCGACCCGCATCAAGCTGTCGGCATTCACGCTGGGCGCGGCGTTTGCCGGCCTGGGCGGCGCCTTCTTCGCCGCGCGCCAGGGCCTGGTCAATCCCGAATCGTTCACCTTTATCGAGTCCGCGCTGATCCTGGCGGTGGTGGTGCTGGGCGGCATGGGTTCGCAGCTGGGCGTGATCCTGGCCGCCATCCTGCTGACGGCGTTGCCGGAAATGGCGCGCGGCTTCGCCGAATACCGCATGCTGATTTTCGGCCTGGTGATGGTGCTGATGATGATGTGGCGTCCGCAGGGCCTGCTGCCCGCGAGCCGCCCCCACGTGGAGTTGCCGCAATGAGCCAAGTTCAATCAGCGGAACTGCTGAAAGTCTCCGGTCTGCAGATGCGCTTCGGCGGCCTGCTGGCGGTCGACGGCATCGATTTCGATGTGCGCCGCGACGAGGTCTTCGCCATCATCGGCCCCAACGGCGCGGGCAAGACCACCGTGTTCAACTGCGTGGGCGGCTTCTACAAGCCCACCGCCGGCGAGGTCATGCTGGACGGGCATTCCATCGCCCGCCTGCCGAGCCACCAGGTGGCTCGCCGCGGGCTGGTGCGCACCTTCCAGAACATCCGCTTGTTCAAGCAGTTGACGGTGGTGGAGAACCTGCTGGTGGCGCAACACTTGCAGGTGCGCTCCGGCCTGTTGCGCGGGCTGTTCGCCACGCCGGCCTATCGCCGCGCCGAGCGCGAGGCGCTGGAGCGCGCCGCGCTGTGGCTCGAGCGCATGGGTCTGCGTGGCGTGGCCAACCGCGAAGCGGGCACGCTGTCGTATGGCCACCAGCGCCGGCTGGAAATCGCGCGCTGCATGATCACCAATCCGCGCCTGCTGATGCTCGACGAGCCGGCTGCCGGCCTCAACCCGCAGGAAAAGGTCGAGCTGTCGCAGCTGATTGACCAGTTGCGGCGCGAGCACAAGATCTCGGTGCTGCTGATCGAGCATGACATGAGCCTGGTGATGGGCGTGTCCGACCGCATCCTGGTGATGGAACACGGCCGCCCGATCCTGGTCGGCAAACCGGCCGAAGTGCGCAACGACCCGCGCGTGATCAAGGCTTACCTGGGAGAGGACTGATGCTGAAGCTGGAACAAGTCCATACCCATTACGGCGCGATCGAAGCGCTGTCTGGCGTATCGATTGAGGTGAACAAGGGCGAGATCGTCACGCTGATCGGCAGCAACGGCGCTGGCAAGACCACGCTGATGATGACCGTGTGCGGCTCGCCGCGCGCCTCGAGCGGGCGCGTGATGTTTGAAGGGCAGGACATCACGCGCCGTCCCACGCACGAGATCATGCGCCTCGGCATGGCGATCTCGCCGGAGGGGCGGCGCGTGTTTCCCAGCCTGACGGTGCTGGACAACCTGAAGATGGGCGCCTTCTTCGGCAAGCGCGACGAGATCGAGGCGGGCGTCGAGCACGTCTACAAGCTCTTCCCACGGCTCAAGCAGCGCTCCACGCAACGCGCCGGCACCATGTCCGGCGGCGAGCAGCAGATGCTGGCCATCGGCCGCGCGCTGATGAGCCGGCCCCGCCTGCTGTTGCTGGACGAGCCGACGCTCGGCCTGGCACCGCTGGTGATCGCGCAGATCTTCGACATCATCCGGACCATTCGTGACGAGGGCGTCACAGTGTTCCTGGTCGAGCAGAACGCCAACAAGGCGCTGGGCGTGGCGGATCGCGGCTATGTGCTGGAGACGGGGCGCGTGGTGCTGGCGGACACCGGCGCCAATCTGCTGGCCAACGACCGCATCAAGAGCGCTTACCTGGGCGGTTGAGTCCGGATTTTCTCCCGCTCACCCGCCTGGCGGGCGAGCGGGAGAAGACCCCCGCCATTCCCCCTTTTCGCCATCGGCGAAATCCCCCTTTCGCCAATCACATTACATTTGCGCCGCCGCGCAGGCCGGCCACGGCCCGGTCGCGCGCTATCGCTGTGGCATAATCGATTGCGAAGTCAAGCATCGCAGCAAGCCGCATTTCGTTGCCCGCATTCCTGCGAAAAATCCCCCAAACTACCGCGCGACGCCGCCAACCGTGCTGTACCAAACGGTCCCGGCCCGCCCCCCCTGCATCATGGCCAAGACGCTTTACGACAAACTTTGGGATGACCACACCGTGCACGTCGAGGATGACGGCACCACGATGCTGTACATCGATCGCCATCTGCTGCACGAAGTCACCAGCCCGCAGGCGTTCGAAGGCCTGAAGCTGGCGCAGCGCCCGGTCTGGCGCATCAGCGCCAACCTGGCGGTGTCGGACCACAACGTGCCGACCACGGATCGTAGCCAGGGCATCGCCGATCCGGTGTCGAAGCTGCAGGTGGATACACTGGACAACAACTGCGACGCGTACGGTATCACCCAGTTCAAGATGAACGACCTGCGCCAGGGCATCGTGCACGTGATCGGGCCGGAGCAGGGCGCCACGCTGCCGGGCATGACGGTGGTCTGCGGCGATTCGCATACCAGCACGCACGGCGCGTTTGGCGCGCTGGCGCACGGCATCGGCACCTCCGAGGTGGAGCACGTGCTGGCTACGCAGACGTTGCTGGGCAAGAAGGCCAAGAACATGCTGGTGCGCGTGGAAGGCAAGCTGCCGCGCGGATGCACCGCCAAGGACATCGTGCTGGCCGTGATCGGCAAGATCGGCACCGCGGGCGGCACTGGCTACACCATCGAGTTCGCTGGCTCGGCCATTCGCGACCTGAGCATGGAAGGGCGCATGACGGTGTGCAACATGGCCATCGAAGCGGGCGCGCGCGCTGGCCTGGTGGCGGTGGACGATGTCACGCTCGAGTACGTCAAGGGCCGCCCGTTCTCGCCGCAGGGCGTGGAGTGGGAGCAGGCCGTGGGCTACTGGCGCACGCTGCATTCGGACGCCGGTGCGCATTTCGACCAGGTGGTCGAGCTGCGCGCGGAAGACGTCCGTCCGCAGGTGACCTGGGGCACCTCGCCCGAGATGGTGGTCAGCATCGAGGACCGCGTGCCGGATCCCGAGAAGGAAAAAGACCCGAACAAGCGCAACGCCATGGAGCGCGCGCTCGAGTACATGGGCCTGCAGCCCAATGTGCCAGTGGACAGCATCAAGATCGACAAGGTCTTTATCGGTTCCTGCACCAACTCCCGCATCGAAGACATGCGCGCTGCTGCGTGGGTCGTGCAGAAGCTGGGGCGGCGCGTGGCTTCCAACGTGAAGCTGGCGATGGTGGTGCCGGGATCGGGCCTGGTCAAGGAACAAGCCGAGCGTGAAGGGCTGGACAAGGTCTTCAAGGCTGCAGGTTTTGAGTGGCGCGAGCCGGGCTGCTCGATGTGCCTGGCCATGAACGCCGACCGCCTGGAGGCGGGCGAGCGCTGCGCGTCGACTTCGAACCGCAACTTCGAAGGGCGCCAGGGCGCCGGTGGCCGGACTCACCTGGTGAGCCCGGCGATGGCCGCCGCGGCTGCCATCGAAGGCCACTTCGTCGATATCCGCCAGCTCAGCTGATTCGCGCAGGCTCATCATGAAACAAGCCCTGATTGTGTTGCTCGCATGCCTGGGCATGCTGCAACTGGCCGGCTGCCATACGATGGCCGGCCTTGGCAAGGACACACAGGCCGCAGGCCGCTCGCTCGAAAGCGCGGCAAGGAAGTAAGGAACCGACCATGGATAAGTTCACTGTACACAGCGGGCTCACGGTGCCGCTGGACCGCGAGAACGTCGACACCGACGCCATCATCCCGAAGCAATTCCTCAAGTCGATCAAGCGCACCGGCTTCGGGCCGAACCTGTTCGACGAATGGCGCTACAAGGATGTGGGCCAGCCCGGGCAAGACAACAGCCGCCGCCCGCTGAACCCGGACTTCGTGCTCAATCAACCGCGCTACCAGGGCGGCTCGATCCTGCTGGCCCGCCGCAACTTCGGCTGCGGCAGCTCGCGCGAGCACGCACCCTGGGCGCTGACGCAATATGGCTTCCGCGCCGTGATCGCGCCGAGCTTTGCCGACATCTTCTTCAACAACTGCTACAAGAACGGCCTGCTGCCGGTGGTGTTGACCGAGTTGCAGGTCGACCACATCTTCAACGAGACCAATGCGTTCAACGGCTACAAGCTGACCATCGATCTCGACAAGCAACTGGTGGTCACGCCGGGCGGCAACAGCTACCCGTTCGACATCGCGCCGTTCCGCAAGTACTGCATGCTCAACGGCTTTGACGATATCGGCCTGTCCCTGCGCCATGCCGACAAGATCAAGGCATATGAGGCAGAGCGCGTGGCCAGGATGCCGTGGTTGAACAACCGCGTGGTCGGCTGAGACCGGTTGGTACGCTGAGACAAAACAAGGAAGACAAAGCATGAAAATCGCAGTCCTGCCGGGTGACGGCATCGGTCCCGAGATCATCGCGGAGGCCGTCAAGGTCTTGAACGCGCTCGACGAAAAATTCGAGATGGAAACCGCCCCGGTGGGCGGCGCCGGCTACGAGGCCAGCGGCCATCCGCTGCCCGACGCCACCCTCAAGCTGGCCCAGGAAGCCGACGCCATCCTGTTCGGCGCCGTGGGCGACTGGAAGTACGACAAGCTGGATCGCCCGCTGCGTCCCGAGCAGGCCATCCTCGGCCTGCGCAAGCACCTGCAGCTGTTCGCCAACTTCCGTCCGGCGATCTGCTATCCGGAACTGACCGGTGCGTCCAGCCTGAAGCCCGAACTGGTGGCCGGCCTGGACATCCTGATCGTGCGCGAGCTCAACGGCGACATCTACTTTGGCCAGCCGCGCGGCATGCGCGAAGCCCCGGACGGTCCGTTCAAGGGCGCCCGCGAAGGCTTCGACACCATGCGCTACAGCGAGCCGGAAATCCGCCGCATCGCCCACGTGGCCTTCCAGGCCGCGGCCAAGCGCGGCAAGAAGCTGTGCAGCGTGGACAAGGCCAACGTGCTCGAGACTTTCCAGTTCTGGAAGGACGTCGTGATCGACGTGCACAAGGAATACCCGGAAGTCGAGCTGTCGCACATGTACGTGGACAACGCGGCCATGCAGCTGATCAAGGCGCCCAAGAGCTTCGACGTGATCGTCACCGGCAACATGTTCGGCGACATCCTGTCGGACGAGGCCGCCATGCTGACCGGCTCGATCGGCATGCTGCCGTCGGCTTCGCTGGACGCCAACAACAAGGGCCTGTACGAACCGTCGCACGGCTCCGCTCCAGATATCGCCGGCAAGGGCGTGGCCAATCCGCTGGCCACCATCCTGTCGGCGGCGATGATGCTGCGTTTCTCGCTGAACCGCGCCGAGCAGGCCGACCGCATCGAGAACGCCGTCAAGAAGGTGCTGGCCCAGGGCTACCGCACCGGCGACATCCTGACGCCGGGCTGCAAGCAAGTCGGCACGCGTGAAATGGGCGCGGCCGTGCTCGCGGCACTGTAAGCCGCATCAAAGTTGAAAAGGCGCCGCATGCGGCGCCTTTTCTTTCATTTGTCCCCGATTTCCCCCGTGTGGCAGCGCCACAAAATCGTGTAGACTTTGCGAATGGTCCGAATCTTCCAGTCCCCCTCGACTGCCATCGCCGCCCCGGTTGCTACCCGCAGCCCGGTTGGCCTGGGTTCGCACGGCCACCCGCTTACCGCAACGACGATTAAAACCATTACTACCAAAACGATCGGCTAGATCGTTCGTCGTGCCTGCTCGTCTTCCCCGCGCAGTCACGTCGGGCGAGGAAAGCGCGGGGAAGTTCAAATCACATCCGAGGTTAGTCATGATTGTAGGTCTCGTCGGCTGGCGAGGAATGGTCGGCAGCGTCCTGATGCAACGCATGCAGGAAGAGCGCGATTTCGACCATATCGAGCCCGTATTCTTCAGCACGTCCAACGCTGGCGGCCAGGCTCCGGCCATGGCCAAGAATGAAACCAAGCTCAAGGACGCGAACGACATCGAAGCGCTGAAGAAGTGCGACGTTGTCCTCACCGCACAGGGCGGTGACTACACCAACGAGATTTTCCCGCAGCTGCGCGCAGCTGGCTGGAAGGGCTACTGGATCGACGCGGCGTCCTCGCTGCGGATGAAGGACGATGCCATCATCGTGCTGGATCCGGTCAACCTTGGTGTCATCAAGGACGCGCTGGCGAAGGGCGTCAAGAATTTCATCGGCGGCAACTGCACGGTCAGCTGCATGATGATGGGCCTGGGCGGCCTGTTCCAGCACGACCTGATCGACTGGATGACGTCCATGACCTACCAGGCTGCCTCGGGCGGTGGCGCGCAGCACATGCGCGAGCTGCTGACGCAGTTCGGCACGCTCAACGCGTCGGTCAAGTCGCTGCTGGATAACCCGGCATCGGCCATCCTGGAAATCGACCGCACCATCCTGGCAACCCAGCACGGCCTGTCCGCCGACGAAACCAAGCAGTTCGGCGTGCCGCTCGCTGGCAACCTGATTCCCTGGATCGACAAGGATCTGGGCAACGGCGTGTCGAAGGAAGAATGGAAGGCCGGCGCCGAGACCAACAAGATCCTGGGTCGCGGCGAAGGCTTCCTGGGCGCGACCGGCGCCGCGCCGATCGCCGTGGACGGCCTGTGCGTGCGCATTGGCGCCATGCGCTGCCATTCGCAGGCGCTGACCATCAAGCTGCGCCGCGACGTGCCGCTCGATGAGATCGAAGCCATGCTGGCCGAGAACAACCAGTGGGCCAAGGTGGTGCCGAATACCCGTGAGGCCAGCATGACCGACCTCACGCCGGCCGCCGTGACCGGCACGCTGACCATTCCGGTGGGGCGCCTGCGCAAGATGCAGATGGGTGGGGAATACCTCTCGGCCTTCACCGTTGGCGACCAGCTGTTGTGGGGCGCCGCCGAGCCCCTGCGTCGTATGCTGCGCATCCTGATCGAAGCCTGAGCCAGGGACTTGCTCCCAAGGAGCGCTTGAGTCATGTCTTAGTCCATGTCTTGAGGCTCCGCGCAAGGCCTCCGCGGTTCCGTTGCAGCCAGGCAACAGAAACCACGGGCTTTGATAACAACGCCGCGCCTGTGCGCGGCGTTGTCACGCCCAGCCGCCTATTTTTCCCGGCGTTGCGTCACAATACAGGCGGCATATGCCGGGCTGCGGGGCGGTCATCCGCACGCCCGTACGAGTTGGCGCGGGGCTCAGTCAGGACGCTAACTTGCTGCGCTAAACCATTGATGTTAAGTTAATTTCACTACTAGAACACAACGGAGCACAAGGTGAGTGTGAGCCAACATCGCCGGAAAGATGCGCCTACCGCCCGCCAGCGCTGGTCAACGCTGGCCTTCACGGCACTCGGTTTGCTGCTCGCGCAGCCAGCCGCTTATGCCGCGGGGTTCGGGCAATTACGGGTACAGTCGAATCTGGGTCAGCCGCTGCAAGCGGAAATTGATATTAGTGGCGTCAGTGCGGAAGAAGCGGACGGCCTGGCCGTCAAGCTGGCGTCGCCCGATGCGTATGCCAAGGCCGGCCTGACATATCTGCCCGCGGTCAGCAGCCTGCGGCTGCAGGTCGAGCGCCGGCCCAACGGGAGCTATGTGGCACGGGTCCGGTCAACCCAGCCGGTCAGCGAGCCTTTTGTCGACATCCTGGTCGACATGACATGGGCGAGCGGCAAGGTGTCGCGCGCGTACACCTTCCTGCTGGATCCGGCAGGGGCCAAGCCTTCCAACCAGACTTTCTCGCCTGCCACGGTAGTGCAGGCGGGCACGCCCGACGAATCCGGCGCCACCAGCCCGGCGGCGCCCGCGCCAAGCGCCGCACCCGTGCCCGCGCCGTCGGTGCAGGCCCCGACTCCCGCAGCAGCCAGCCCGGCGCCACGGCCCCAGGCCAAGGCGCCAGCGCCACGTCCGCACCGCGCCGCTACGCAGGCTGTCGCGGACGGCGCTGCCGCGGCTGGCGGTACCTACACCGTGCAGCGCGGCGACAACCTCTCCGCCATCGCCGGCGAGGCGTCGCAGGGACAGGATTCGGTATCCCTGGACCAGATGCTGGTCGCGCTTTATCGCAACAATCCGAACGCCTTCGTCGGCGGCAATATGAACCGCCTCAAGGCGGGTGCCGTGCTCAAGGTGCCTAGCCAGCAAGAAGCGCAATCGGTCACGCCCCGCGCGGCGCGCCGCGAAGTGGTGGCGCGCACGCAGGGCTTCGACGCTTACCGCAGCCGCCTGGCGACGGCGGCGGCGGGGCGCTCGGTCGAGGCCGGCAGTGGCCGCGAGCAGTCGGGCAACGTCACCGCGCGCGTGCAGGAACAGGCCGCACCGGCCGCCGGCCCACGCGACGAGCTCAAGCTCAGCAAGCCGGATCGTGGCAGCCAGGCTGCTGCCGCCGCGGCAACCGAAGCCAATATCGCCAAGGAACGGCAGCTCAAGGAAGCCGAGGCACGCCTCGCGCAGCTTGAGAAGAACGTGAACGACATGCAGCGGCTGGTCGAGCTGAAGAACGCCGAGATCGCCAAGCTGGCCCAGGTACAGAAGGGGGCGGGCAAGGACTCGGCCGCGGCCCCTGCAGCCCCGGCTGCTGCACCTGCCGTGGTTCCGGCTGAGGCCGCCAAGGCCGACGCAGCCGCACCGGCCCCGGCAACGGCCAGCGCCACGGCTGCGGCAGCGGCAGCGGCGGCGCCGCTCGCAGCATCCCCGGCGTCCGCGCCTGCGGCCCCCGCCGGCGCCAGTAGTGCCGGCGCGAATGCCGCGGACGCCACCGTTGCGGCTGCCGCCAAGCCTGCTGCCGCTTCCACGCCTGCCGCCAAGCGCCCGCCTGTCGTGACGCAGCCCGCGCCGGTGGCACAGCCGTCGTTTATCGAAGACCTGCTGGCCAATCCGATGCTGCTGCCAGGCGGCGGACTGTTGATTGCCCTGCTGGGCGGCTACGCGATCTATCGCCGGCGCCAGCAACAGAAGACCAGCGACGGCGCGGCCTTCGGGGACAGCATCCTGTCGCAGGAAAGCACCGTCATGGCCGGCGGCAATTCGCTGTTCGGCACCGCGGGCGGGCAGAGCGTGGACACCTCGCAGCACAGCGTGTTCGGCGCGGATTTCCGCATTGGCAACAATGCCGCGGAAGCCAACGAGGTCGATCCGATCGCCGAGGCCGACGTCTATATCGCCTACGGGCGCGATGTGCAGGCCGAGGAAATCCTGCGCGAAGCCCTGCAGCAAAACCCTGAGCGCCAGGCGATCCGTCTGAAGCTCATGGAGATTTACAACACTCGTCAGGATGTGGAAGGTTTTCGCGTGATTGCAGAAGAAATGTTCGCCCAGACCGGAGGACACGGGGCGGAGTGGACACAGGCAGCGGAGATGGGGCGTAGCCTCGATCCGAACAACGCCTTGTATTTGAGCGTGGCGCCCGATGTCGCGTCGGTTGACACCACCACGTTGCCGGCCGACCAGTGGCGCACCCACGATCCGTCACAAGACCTGGCGGCGGCACCGCGCGAAACCCCGCTGGCGGACCTGGCAGACTTTGCGCTGCCGCTGGATGGGTTCCCCGCGCCGGCAGCCGGTGCGCCGATCACCGCGCCCGAGTCCGCCTCGCGTGTGTTCGGCAATGGCGAGGCGGTGCCTTCGGCGCTAGCCGCGCGCCTGGACGATGGCCTTGGCCTGGATCTGCCGGAGACCCATGGCATCGGTGGTCATGACGGTCATGACGGTCATGGCGACATCCCGGCGCTGGATACGCCCACGCGTAGCCGTCCGCTCGACTTCGACATGTCCGGCATCTCGCTGGACCTCAGTCCGGCGGGCCATGCCGACGCGCGTGCCGACAGCCCGGCGCAAGCGCATGAAGAGACCCGTTCCTCGTTTGGCTCGTCCCTGCCGGCGCCGACCATGCTGCGCGATGGCAAGCTGTCCGAGCCAATCGATCTGTCCCGCGTGAGTGCGGAAAGCGGGCTCGACACGGCGCGCGGCATCTCGCCGAGCACGTTGTCGGCCGACTCTGCCGATGGTGGCCGCGACATGCAGATCAAGTTCGACCTGGCCCGCGCCTATATCGAGATCGGTGACAAGGAAGGCGCGCGGGAGTTGCTGCAGGAAGTGGTGGAGCAGTCGCAGGACCCGCTGCTGACTGAAGCCAAGACTTTGCTGCGGGACGTGGCCTGACAGGCAAGCTGTAGAATGGCGGGCTGTGCGCAAGCGATGCGCCCGGCGGCTCGCCACCAATGCGCCGGGAGCGTGGCTCCCGGCGCATTTGTTTTTTGCGAGCCGGCAGCCGGGCGTTTTTCATCGGCGCCGCGCCGTTTTCGCTAGCTTCCGTTGATCGTCTATTTCCGTCGTCAATTTCCGCCCCATGACCCGCATTGCCCTCGGCCTCCACTATGACGGCGCCGCCTTCTCAGGCTGGCAGTCGCAACCGCACCGCAATACGGTGCAGGACCGGCTCGAGGACGCCATCGGGCAGTTCGCCGGCAGCCGCGTGCTGACCACAGTGGCGGGCCGCACCGATACCGGCGTGCACGCGCTCGGCCAGGTGATCCACATCGACACCGAGCTGACGCGCGAACCGTTTTCCTGGGTACGCGGCGTCAACGCCTTCCTGCCGCCCAGCATTTCGCTGCAATGGGCCAAGCCGGTGGACGACAGCTTCCATGCGCGTTTCCTGGCCTTCGAGCGCATGTATTACTACGCGCTCTACGTGGGGCCGCACCGTGTGCCGCTGGTGCACGGCAGGGCAGGCTACCTGATGCTGCCGCCAGGCAAGGGCCTGGACGTCGACGCCATGCGCACGGCCGCGGGCTGCCTGCTGGGCGAGCACGATTTCTCGGCATTTCGCGCCGCCGAGTGCCAGGCGAAGTCGCCGGTCAAGACCATGTACGACATCACCTTGAAGGCCGACGGCGACTGGCTGTTCGTGCGCTTTCGCGCCAGCGCCTTCCTGCACCACATGGTGCGCAACCTGATGGGTTGCCTGGTGGCGGTAGGGCGGGGACGCAACCCGCCGGAGTGGCTGGCCGAAGTGCTGGCAGGGCGCAATCGCGCCAAGGCCGCGCCCACTTTCATGCCCGACGGCCTTTACCTGGCCGGGGTGAAGTATCCTGAGCAGTACCAGATCCCGGTCGCCGACACGGCCGCCAGCCTGTTTCATGGAGTGTTTGCCAATGACCCTGTTGCCTGAAGCCGGCAGCGTGCCGCGCCGCACCCGCATCAAGATCTGCGGGCTGACGCGCGAGGAAGACGTCCGCGCCGCGGTCGATGCCGGCGCCGACGCGATCGGCCTGGTGTTCTATCCGGGCAGCCCGCGCTTTGTCGAGGTGGCACGCGCCGCAGCGCTGGCCGAAGCCGCTGGCCCCTTCGTGTCGGTGGTGGGCCTGTTCGTCAATGCCGAGGCCGACCATATTGCCCATGTGGTGGAGCGTGTGCCGCTTACGCTACTGCAATTCCACGGCGACGAGCGCCCCGAGGACTGCACCCTGGTGGCCCAGCGCTGCCGGCTGCCGTTTCTGCGCGCGGCACGCGTGCAGCCGGGCCTCGATTTGGTAGAATTCGCGGATCTGCATCGTGATGCCGCTGCCTTGCTGCTTGATGCCTTCGTCGAAGGCTACGGCGGTGGCGGGCACGTCTTCGACTGGACCCTGATACCCCCGACATGGCTTGCGCCCACCCACAACCCGACCGCAAGCGCCGCTCCTCGGATCGTTTTGAGTGGTGGGTTGAACGCGCAAAACGTCGCTGGCGCGATTGAGCGCGTGCGGCCCTACGCTGTCGATGTAAGCAGCGGCGTGGAGGCTGCCAAAGGCGTGAAAGACCACGCCAGGATTGCCGCCTTTGTGCGCGCGGTGCGCAGCGCGGATGCCGGGTGAGTCAAGTTGCCGTCCAGGCGCTCGGCCTCCCGCATATCCCCCGCAAACCGCACCTGCCCCGCGCACGACCCTAACGACATCGGGCCCCTGCCAGAACGGCAAGGGCCCTGTTCAGAAGAGCTGACTCATGTACGACCTGCCCGATTCCCGTGGCCATTTCGGCCCCTATGGTGGTTCCTTTGTATCCGAGACCCTGGTGCACGCGCTGGACGAACTGCGCGAAGCCTATGCGCATTTCCAGAAGGATCCCGAGTTTGACGCGGAGTACCGCCGCGAGCTGAAGCATTTCGTCGGCCGCCCCTCGCCGATCTATCACGCACAGCGCTGGAGCGAGATGCTCGGCGGCGCGCAGATCTATCTCAAGCGCGAAGACCTCAACCACACCGGCGCCCACAAGATCAATAACGTGATCGGCCAGGCACTGCTGGCCAAGCGCATGGGCAAGCCGCGCGTGATCGCCGAGACCGGCGCCGGCCAGCATGGCGTGGCCACCGCGACCATCGCCGCGCGTTTCGGCATGGAGTGCGTGGTCTACATGGGCTCGGAAGACGTCAAGCGCCAGGCCGCCAACGTCTACCGCATGAAGCTGCTGGGTGCCACCGTGGTGCCGGTGGAAAGCGGTTCCAAGACCCTCAAGGACGCGCTCAATGAAGCCATGCGCGACTGGGTCACCAACGTCGAGAACACCTTCTACATCATCGGCACCGTGGCCGGCCCGCATCCTTACCCGATGATGGTGCGCGACTTCCAGTGCGTGATCGGCGAAGAGGCCAAGGTGCAGATGCCGGAAATGACGGGCCGCCAGCCCGATGCCGTGATCGCCTGCGTAGGCGGCGGCTCCAATGCCATGGGTATCTTCTATCCGTACATCGAGCACAAGGATGTGCGCCTGATCGGCGTGGAAGCTGCCGGCGACGGCCTGGAAACCGGCCGCCACGCCGCCGCGCTGATCGGCGGTACGCCGGGCGTGCTGCATGGCAACCGCACCTACCTGCTGCAGGACGCCAACGGCCAGATCATCGAGACCCATTCGATCTCCGCCGGCCTGGACTATCCTGGCGTAGGCCCCGAGCACGCATGGCTCAAGGATATCGGCCGCGCCGAGTATGTCCCGATCACCGATGAGGAGGCGCTCAAGGCTTTCCACGACTGTTGCCGCATCGAAGGGATCATCCCGGCGCTGGAGTCCAGTCACGCCATCGCCTACGCCTGCAAGCTCGCGCCCACGCTGCCCAAGGACAAGCTGCTGCTGGTGAACCTGTCCGGCCGTGGCGACAAGGATATGCATACCGTGGCCGAGCGTTCGGGGCTGACCCTCTGATGCGCGACTTCCTCCCGCCGGGCGCCGCTGAAGGCGGCGCCCCGTCCGCGCCGATCGCCGCACCGCAACTGACGCTCTACCAGGAAGACGTGCTGGAGGGCATCAAGCGCATAGCCGACGGCTCCATCGACCTGATCGTGGCTGATCCGCCCTATGGCCTGGGCAAGGACTACGGCAATGACTCCGATCGCCTGTCCGGGGACGCCTACCTGGAATGGTCCGCGAGCTGGATCGATGCGGTGGTGCCCAAGCTGGCGCCGCGCGCCTCGCTCTATCTGTTCTGCACCTGGCAATACTCGCCGGAGTTGTTCGTGATGCTCAAGCAGCGCCTGACCATGATCAACGAGATCATCTGGGACCGGCGCGTGCCGAGCATGGGCGGCACCACGCGCAAGTATTCCTCGGTGCACGACAACATCGGCTTTTTTGCCCGGGCCCGCGACTACTACTTCGACCTCGACCCGGTGCGCGTGCCGTACGACGCCGAGACCAAGAAGGCGCGCAGCCGTCCGCGCTTCGAGGGCAAGAAGTGGCTGGAGGTTGGCTATAACCCGAAGGACCTGTGGAGCGTGCCGCGCATCCACCGGCAGGATCCGGAGCGTGCCAATCACCCGACCCAGAAACCCCTGCATATCGTGCAGCGCATGGTGCTGGCCAGCTGCCCGCCGGGCGGGCTGGTGCTCGATCCGTTCACCGGCAGCGGTACCACGGCCGTCGCCTGCGCGTTGCACGGGCGCCGCTTCGTCGGCTTCGAGATGAATCCCGATTATGTCGACGTGGCGCGCGCGCGCGTCGCGGCATGCATCACTACGCCGCAGGCAGCGCCCGCGACCCTGAACATCGCAGCCGCGAACGATGAGCCCTTGCTGGCTGCCTCGTCCACACCGCTGCCCACTCTCGCTCAATGACCATGTCCCGAATCAAAACGACTTTCGCGGCGCTGGCCGCGCAGAACAAGAAGGGCCTGATTCCGTTCATCACCGCTGGAGACCCCGAGCCCGGCCTGACCGTCGCGCTGATGCACGCGCTGGTGGCGGGCGGGGCCGACGTGATCGAGCTTGGCGTGCCGTTCTCCGACCCGATGGCCGATGGCCCGGTGATTCAGCGTGCCTCCGAGCGCGCGCTTGCGCAGGGCGTGACGCTGACCAAGGTGCTGGCCTGGGTGGCCGAGTTCCGCCAGACCAACGCGGCGACGCCCGTGGTGCTGATGGGCTACGCCAACCCGATCGAGCGAATGGGCGAGGAAACCTTCGCCAAGGCCGCGCGCGCCGCCGGTGTCGATGGCGTGCTGGTGGTCGACTACCCGCCCGAGGAGTGCGAGTCCTTCGCCGCGCAGATGCGTGCCAACGAGATGGACCCGATCTTCCTGCTGGCGCCGACTTCCACCGACGATCGCATCGAAGCCGTGGCCAAGCTGGCCAGCGGCTACCTGTACTACGTGTCGCTCAAAGGCGTAACCGGTTCGGCCACCATTGACCTCGACAGCGTGGCCGCCCGCATTCCGCTGATCAAGCGCCATGCCAACCTGCCGGTGGGCGTGGGCTTCGGCATCCGCGACGCGCAGACCGCGCGCACGATCGGCAGCGTGGCCGACGCCGTGGTGATCGGCAGCCGCCTGGTGCAATTGCTGGAAGATGCGCCGCGCGGCCAGGCGGTACAATCGCTGCAGTCGTTCATCGCGGAAATCCGCCAGGCGCTGGATGCCTGAATGTGATTGAGGCGCCGCCGCCCGTGTCGACGCACGGGTGGTGAATGCAGCAAAAAACACTGATTTTGACGGCCGTTGTGCCGCAACAGGCGCATCGCCCCGGCGCAACGGGGACTGCGGACCGCAGGCATGGTAAATTCGCGGCCTGACATGTTCCGCGCATGTGCCGAAAGGAGCCTTTCATGAGCTGGTTGGATAAACTCCTCCCTCCCAAGATTCAACAGACCGACCCCTCCACCCGCAAGGGCATTCCGGAAGGGCTGTGGGTCAAGTGCCCGTCGTGCGAGTCGGTGTTGTACCGGACCGACGTCGAGGCCAACCTCCACGTCTGCCCCAAGTGCGACCACCATATGCGCATCCGCGCCCGCGCCCGCCTCGACGGGCTGCTGGACGCCGAAGGCCGCTATGAAATCGGCCAGGAAATCCTGCCGGTCGACGCGCTCAAGTTCAAGGACACCAAGAAGTACCCGGACCGCATCAAGGCCGCCATGGACGACACCGGCGAGACCGATGCCATGGTCGTGATCGGCGGCGCCATCCACACCATTCCGGTCGTGGTGAGCTGCTTCGAGTTCGAATTCATGGGCGGCTCCATGGGCTCGGTGGTGGGCGAGCGCTTCGTGCGCGGCGCCCAGGCGGCGCTGGAGCAGAAGGTGCCGTTCATCTGCATTACCGCCACGGGCGGCGCACGCATGCAGGAAAGCCTGCTGTCGCTGCTGCAGATGGCCAAGACCACGTCCATGCTGAACCAGTTGTCGAACGCCAAGCTGCCGTTCATCAGCGTGTTGACCGATCCCACCATGGGTGGTGTTTCGGCCAGCTTTGCGTTCCTGGGCGATGTGGTGATTGCCGAGCCCAAGGCGCTGATCGGCTTTGCCGGTCCCCGCGTGATCGAGCAGACCGTGCGCGAGAAGCTGCCTGAGGGCTTCCAGCGGGCTGAGTTCCTGTTGCAAAAGGGCGCGATCGATATGATTGTCGATCGTCGCAAGCTGCGGGATGAGTTGGCGCAGTTGCTGGCTTTGCTGCAGAAGCAGCCGGCGGATGCGGTGGCATAAGGGTTGGGTTGGTTGATGTGATCAGGCGCGGGCGGTTGTTCGCGCTTTTTCGCTTTTTGGGGTGGTGGGTGGTGAGTGGTGGGTTAACTGCAACTGCTTAACTGCAAGGTCAAAGGCAGTTTCACCTCCCCTGCGGGGAGGCGACCTACTTTCTTGTCTCGCTAAGAAAGTAGGCAAAGAAGCGACCCGGATGGGGCGAAAGCCTCCTCGTCGGAAGACAAAAAGAGCGGCCGGGGGCCAAACTCACATCGCCTTAAGGCGATGCTCAGACATGGCCCCCTCGTTTCCGCTCTTTTTGCCTTCCGCCGAGGCGCCCCATAACGGGGGATGAAAGGCAGACGGCTCGCTGCGCATCGCGGGCAGGTGATTGCCGCCTGGGGGCGGAAATCACGGCTACACCGAATGGTGATTTGATCCCACTGGGTCGGCCGTGTTTCCCGCCAGTCGGGCGGGAAACACCCATGCGCGATGCGCAGCGAGCAGTGGAGGTGTTCAGAGGCCGTATGGGGCGCCTCGGGATTCGACGAAAAGAGCGGAAAAGAGGGACCCATGTCTGAGTATCGCCTTAAGGCGATGCGAGTTTGGGTCCCGGCCGCTCTTTTCGTCGAATCCCGAGGGGAAGTCGCCCCATCCGGCGCGCCTTTTTTGCCTACTTTTTTGGCAAGACAAAAAAGTAGGTCGCCGCCCCGCAGGGGTGGTGAAACTGTAGTTGCCCTTGACCTTGACGTTAGGCCTTTGACGTTAGGCCTTTGACTTACCCCAACACGCCCCAACATCACCTTTACGCAAAACCAAATCCAACCAATCCGCCTCGCAAAAGAACCACTTACCCCAAAACCGGCTCCAATAAGCCACCCCCCGATTAACGCCGTCCCCCCATCATGCCTATCTTCCCCTCCCTCCCCGAATGGCTAACCCATCTCGAATCCGCCCACCCGGTCGGCATCGACATGGGCCTGGCGCGCATCACCCGCGTCAAGGAGGCCCTGGGGCTGCGCATCGATGCAGTGGTGTTCACCGTCGGCGGCACCAACGGCAAGGGCTCCACCTGCGCCATGCTGGAACGCATCCTGCTTGAGGCGGGCTACAAGGTGGGTTGCCATACGTCGCCGCACCTGATGGCGTTCAACGAGCGTGCGCGCATCAATGGCGAGTTCGCCACCGACGCGCAGCTGTTGCCGCATTTCGAGGCGGTGGAGCGGGCGCGTACGAGCTTTGCGGATCCGGTGAGCCTGACGTATTTCGAGTTCACCACGCTGGCCATCATCCATGCGTTCGCCGCGGCGGGTTTGGATGCCATGATCCTGGAGGTTGGGCTGGGCGGCCGGCTGGATGCGGTGAATGTGATCGATACCGATTGCGCCATCGTGACCAGCGTGGACATCGACCACACAAGTTACCTGGGCGATACGCGCGAGAAGATCGGCTACGAGAAGGCGGGGATCTTCCGTCCGGGCGTGCCGGCCATCGTGGCGGATCCGGTGCCGCCGCAGTCGGTGATCGATCATGCCGAGGCGATCGGTGCGGATCTCTGGCTGGTGGGCCGGGACTTCCATCAGCAGGCTTCCAAGGGCCAGGAGCGCCAGCAGTGGGACTGGAGCAGCCGCGAGCGCAAGCTCAACGGGCTGGGCTATCCCGCGCTGCGTGGCGCCAACCAGTTGCTCAATGCTTCGGCTGCACTGGCTGCGCTGCAGGCGATGCGCTCGCGGCTGCCGGTGAGCGCGCAGGAAGTGCGCAACGGGCTCGCCTTCGTGGAGTTGCCGGGACGCTTCCAAGTGATGCCGGGGCGCCCGGCGGTGATCCTGGATGTGGCGCATAACCCGCATGCGGCTGCCACGCTTGGCCAGAACCTCGACAACATGGGCTTCTTCCGCTACACCTACGCGGTGTTCGGCGCGATGGAGGACAAGGACATCGCCGGCGTGCTGCGCCATCTGGCCGACAAGGTCGACCACTGGTGCCTGGCCGACCTGCCGACGCCGCGCGCGGCCAGCGCGGCGGACTTGCTGGAGAAGCTGGAAGAGGGCGGTTTCCATCCGGGGCCAGATGCCACTGCGGCCTGCTTTGCCAGTCCGGAGGCGGCTTACCGGGATGCCCTCGGCAGAGCGACCGAGGATGATAGAATTCTGGTCTTCGGATCGTTCTACACCGTGGCGGGCGTGATGGCATATCGCGCTACCCGGGCAAATTGAGTCGCGCGGCCGCCGGGTAGTTTTCCGGGGCTAACACCGGGGCTAACACCGGGGCTAACACCGGGGCTAACACCGGGGCAAATCGCCGCGCAATCTGAGCGACAATTTCAACGGCCGGTTTTACGGCCGTCGCACCGAACCAATCTATGGGCCTGCTTTCGCTGTTTTCTTCCCGCAAGGGCAACGCCCCGGCACCGGAGCGTGGGCGCCGCTCGCGTTCGGATCCGGGTGCAGGCATCGCTTCGTCGCGGCGCCTGGCCGAGGAGTATGCGGACGACACGCTCGACCCGGAGTTTCCGCAAAAGCAGCGGGCGCGCCGGCGCCTGATCGGCGCGGTGGTGCTGATGGCGGCTGCCGTCATCGTGCTGCCGATCGTCTTCGAGACCCAGCCAAGGCCGGTCGTCGACAATATTGCGGTCAAGATCGATGGTGGCCCGGGGGGCGCCGCGGGCAAGGTGAAGCCTGATGCGCGCAAGGCGGATCCGTTACCGCCCGCTCCGCAATCCAAGCTCGATAGCCAGGCGCTCGATGCCGGTGAGGAGCTGGTTGCCGATTCGGCAGCGGCCAAGCCGGCCGCTGCTGCCACCGTCGCAGCGACTGCGGCGGCGCCTGCCGAGAAAATCGCCGACAAGCCGGCCACCCCCGCGGCCAAGCCGGGCAGCGGCAAGTTCCTGGTGCTGATCGGCGCCTTTTCCTCGGAGGAGAAGGTCAAGCTCTGGCTGAGCAAGCTCAAGGCAGGCAAGGTGCCCGCCTATATCGAGAAGAAGGTGTTGGCCGACGGCGAGCGTGTGCTGCTGCGCGCCGGCCCTTTTTCGGATCGCGATGCGGCTGACGCCGCCGAGAAGCGGGTGCGCGCCGCGGGCCTGACCGCCAAGGTGATCGAACAGTAAAGCCCGGCGCGGGCTGGTTATCCCATGAGCCCCATGAGCCCCACTATCCTCATTACCCAGCCGCCGCACCGGGACACCGTATTACGCATGCAGCCGACTTTTTTCGATTACAGCGTTGTTTTCATCCTTGTCGCCTCGGGCCTGATCGGCGTGCTGCGCGGGCTGGTGCGGGAAGTGTTGTCGCTGATCGGCTGGGTGGTGGCGTTCCTGGTGGCCTACCACTTCGCGGGCACTGCGGCTGGCTGGATCCCCGAATCGGTGCCCGGCGGGCAGCTGGCGCGCAGCGCACTGGGCTTCGCGGTGGTCTTCATCGGCACCGTGATCGCCGCGGCACTGGCCGGCACGGTGCTGGGCCAGTTGCTGGAGAGCACCGGGCTCAAGCCTGCCGACCGTGGCCTCGGGCTGGTGTTCGGGCTGCTGCGCGGCGCGTTGGTCGTGATGTTCGTGGTGACCGTGGCCGGGTTCACCAAGCTGCCTGAGGAAGCATTCTGGCGCGATGCGCTGTCCCGGCCCTACGTGATGCAGGCGATGGCGTCGCTGCGGCCCTGGCTGCCTCCCGAAGTCGCCAAATACGTCAAGACATGACATGAGGCCGGGCAGACCCGCCCGGCTGGTAGTACGCGGGCTCCTCCCTACAGGGCGGGGCCGCCCCCTGATTCAAACGCCTTTCCTGGGAGCTTGGCATGTGCGGTATCGTCGGTGTGGTTTCATCCACGCCCGTTAACCAATTGATTTACGACAGCCTGCTGCTGTTGCAACACCGCGGACAGGATGCAGCCGGCATCGCTACCGCAAACGGCAGCACCTTCCACATGCACAAGGCCAACGGCCTGGTGCGCGACGTGTTTCGCACGCGCAATATGCGCGGCCTGCCGGGTGCCGCCGGCATCGGCCAGGTGCGTTACCCCACCGCCGGTTCGGCCTCGAGCGAGGAAGAAGCCCAACCGTTCTACGTCAATGCGCCCTACGGCGTGATCCTGGCCCACAACGGCAACCTGACCAACTGGAAACAGTTGCACGAGGAGCTGTTCAGCCGCGACCGCCGCCACATCAACACGCACTCCGATACCGAAGTGCTGCTCAACGTGCTGGCGGACGAGCTGCAGCGCGCCAGCAGCGGCCTGGCGCTGGATCCGCCCACGATCTTCAAGGCCGTGGCCGGCATGCACCGCCGCGTGCGTGGCTCGTACGCCATCGCCGCGCAGATCGCTGGCTATGGCATGCTGGCCGTGCGCGATCCGTTCGGCATCCGTCCGTTGTGCCTGGGCAGCGTGGAAACGCCGACCGGCAAGGAGTGGATGGTGGCGTCGGAGTCGGTGGCGCTCGAAGGCATCGGCTACAAGCTCGAGCGCGACGTGGCGCCCGGCGAGGCGATCTTCATCGACCTCGACGGCAAGCTCTACACCCAGCAGTGCGCGGATAATCCCGTGCTTACGCCGTGCATCTTCGAGTACGTCTACCTGGCCCGCCCGGATTCGTGCATCGATGGCGTGCCCGTCTACGACGCGCGCCTGCGCATGGGCGATTACCTGGCCGAGAAGATCCGCCGCGAAGTCTCCGCGGGTGACATCGACGTGGTGATGCCGATTCCCGACTCCAGCCGTCCGGCCGCGATGCAGGTGGCCAACAAGCTGGGCGTGAACTATCGCGAGGGCTTCTTCAAGAACCGCTATATCGGCCGCACCTTCATCATGCCCGGCCAGGCGGTGCGCAAGAAGTCGGTGCGCCAGAAGCTCAACGCCATGGGCGTGGAGTTCAAGGGCAAGAATGTGCTGATCGTGGACGATTCCATCGTGCGCGGCACCACGTCTTTCGAGATCGTGCAGATGGCGCGCGAAGCCGGCGCCAAGAAGGTGATCTTTGCCTCGGCCGCGCCGCCGGTGAAGTTCCCCAACGTGTACGGCATTGATATGCCCACCCGCAGCGAACTGGTCGCCTACGGCCGCACGGATGAAGAAATCGCCCGCATCATCGGCGCCGACAAGCTGGTCTACCAGGACGTCGAAGCCATGAAGCAGGCCGTGCGCGACATCAACCCCAAGCTGAACGACTTCGATGCCTCGTGCTTCGATGGCCGTTACGTCACAGGGGATATCGACGAAGCCTACCTGGAGCGCCTGGAAACCGCGCGCAGCCAGGCCGATCGCGATGGCACCGGTGGCCTTGGCGATAGCGAGCGCTCGCAACTGCACTTGCAACGCTCCGGCGGCAACGAGTAAGACGGCGCACGCCCGCAATCGCCGTGATGACCGGCGTGGAGTTGACGAGAAGCGAGGCCCGGCCGTAACATTGCCGGGCGTCGATTTGATTGTCAGCTTGCGGACGCGGGTACTGCCGGAGCGATGGGTTGATCGTTGTTGTTGATCATTGCTCGCGGAACAGGAAATTGCCCGTCACAGGGAAATGCCCGAAACAGCTAAAGCGGAACGCCGGCTTCCCGGTTGTGCGCACCACAGGCACATTGGCAAGCCGGATTCCCGCCGCGGCGCGGGGCTTATCCCAACGAACACAAGCAGCCCGTCGATTCGGCCCCCGGCCAAGGATCGCACGGGCTTTTTCATTGCTGCCGCCGGCGCGCAACCGGGGCAGCCAGGCTACCACCACTTACACGGATAACCGCGCGGGTACCACCGCCTCCCCATCATGAACGAACCGCTTCCCCTCGACTCCCTCGGCATCGATACGCTTGGCGTGCGCGCCGGCACCATGCGCAGCGAGTTCATGGAGCACTCGGAGGCGATGTACCTGACCTCCAGCTTCTGCTTCAACAGCGCTGCCGAGGCCGCGGAGCGCTTCGCCAATTCGGAGTCGGGCTTCACCTACTCGCGCTTCACCAACCCCACGGTAGCGATGTTCCAGAGCCGCCTGGCGGCGCTGGAAGGCGCCGAGGCGTGCATGGCAACCGCATCCGGGATGAGCGCGATCATGTCGATCGTGATGTCTGCGATGCAAGCGGGCGATCACCTGGTCAGCTCGCGCGCCATCTTCGGCTCCACGATGACGCTGTTCTCCAACATCTTCGCCAAATTCGGCGTGGAAACCACCTTTGTGGATGGCACCGACCTGGCGGCCTGGCGCGCGGCAGTCAAGCCGAACACCAAGCTGTTCTTCCTGGAAACGCCGTCCAATCCGCTCACCGAAGTGGCCGACATCGCCGCGGTGGCGGACATTGCCCACAACGCTGGCGCGCTGCTGGTGGTCGATAACTGCTTCTGTTCGCCGGCGTTGCAGCAGCCGATGAAATTCGGCGCCGATATCGTGGTCCACTCGGCCACCAAGCATATCGACGGGCAGGGCCGCGTGCTGGGCGGCGCGGTGCTGGGCTCGCACGATTTCATCATGGGCAAGGTGTTCCCCTTCGTGCGCACGGCCGGGCCGACGCTGTCGGCATTCAACGCCTGGGTGCTGCTCAAGGGCATGGAAACGCTGGCGATCCGCATGGAGCGCCACAGCCAGAGCGCGCTGGCACTGGCCGAGTTCCTGGAGTCGCATCCGGCGGTTGCGCGCGTCTATCACCCGGCGCTGAAGTCCCACCCGCAGTACGAGGTGGCCCAGCGCCAGCAAAGCGGCGGCGGCGCCATCGTGTCGTTCGAACTCAAGGGGGATACCCCGGAGCAGCAGCGGGCCAATGCCTGGCGCGTGATCGACAACACGCGCGTGTGCTCGATCACCGGCAACCTGGGCGATACGCGCACCACCGTGACCCATCCCTACACGACCACGCATGGACGCGTCAGCCCGCAGGCCAAGGCGGCTGCGGGCATCAGCGAAGGGCTGATCCGCCTGGCTGTCGGCCTCGAATCGGTAGCGGACCTGAAGGCGGACTTGCTGCGCGGCCTGCAGGGCTAAAGCATCAGGGCGCCAAGGCGCCCGAGCGCTCAGTGCGCCGGCGCGGCGTCGTCGCTGCTGCCGGCCACGGCCTTGACCCCGGCCTTGGTCACGTCGTAGGTCGTCTCGACCACGGTCGATCCCACGCTCACTGCCGCGGAGCCAACCGTGGCCACGGTAGAGACAGCGGCACTGCCCACCGCCACAGTGGCGCCAACCACGCTGCAAGCGGCCATTGCGCCGCACAGGCTCAAAGCGGCCAACGTTGCAGCAGCGCGCATGACGCGGCTCTCCTGCGGCTCTTTCTTCGCTGGCGCGACGCGTACGTACATTGGAAATGGCATGGACACTGCTCGCGCTTGCGGGACGGTGGAGGTGATGTGGGCGGCCGGCCTCAGGTCTCCAGGTACACCGGACACCTTGCGCCGTGCCCGGCATCATACTCTCCCCAGGGCCGCTCACTACCGCTATTCGCCCGCCAGCGCCACCACCGGATCCAGCCGCGCCGCGGTGCGTGCCGGCATGTAGCCGAACACCAGCCCGGTCGCCACCGCGCAGCCGAAAGCGCCCGCCATGGCCGACACGGAAAATACCGTCGGCACGCCCGCCGCGATCAGCGCCGCTCCCACCAGCAGGCCGGCGGCGAGGCCAACCGCGCCGCCCATCACGGTGACCATGGTGGCCTCCGTCAGGAATTGCCGCAGGATGTCGCGCTGGCGCGCGCCGGCGGCCATGCGGATGCCGATCTCGCGGGTGCGCTCGCGTACGGTCATCAGCATCACGTTCATCACGCCGATGCCGCCCACCAGCAGCGATACCGCCGCGATCAGCCCCAGCATCATCGACATGCTGCGGCGCGTGGCTACCTCGGCCTGCAGGCGTGCGGCGGCATTGCCGATGGAAAAGTCCTCGCGCCCGCCGTGCCGGGCCAGCAGCAGTGCATGCATGGCCGCTTCGGCGGCATGCACCTGCGCCGACGAGGCGGCCTGCACCACGACATAGTCGGGCTGCGTCTGCGCCTGGTAGACGCGGGCGCGGCCTGCCTGGTAGGGGATGAAGACCATGTTGTCGTAGTCCTGCGCGCCAGAGTCGGCGCCGCGCTCGGCCATCACGCCGATGACCTCGAACGGCGAATTGCCGATCAGCAACTGCTGGCCGAGCGGGTTTGCCATGCCGGCGAAGAAGTGCTCGCGCGCCTTGTGGCCCAGCACCACCAGCGGCGCGAGGTTGCGGTCCTCGGCCGCAGTGTAGTAGCGGCCTTGCGCCACCTGCCAGTGATGCACTGCCGGCATTTCCTCGCTGGCGGCGAACACGTAGAGCTGGCGCTCAGCGTTGCCGCGGCGCACGGTGATGGGGTCGCCGATCACCGGCATCACGCTATGGATCGAGGGCAGCACGGCAATGGCCTCCAGGTCCTCCGGCGTCAGCTGGCCGGCGGGCCCGCCGGTGGGAGGAGGGCGGCTGCCCAGGTACATGATGGTGGTGCCCAGCGTGCCCATCTGCGCCATCACGCGCTGGCGCGCGCCTTCGCCTACGGCCAGCATCACGATCACCGACGCCACGCCAATGATGATGCCAAGCAGGGTCAGCCCGGTGCGCACGCGGTTCAGCCGCATGCCACGCCAGGCGGTGCGCGCGGCCTCGCGGATGTCGGTCAGCAGCGTGGCCCCGCCATCGGCGTGTGTCCTGCCAGGTATCTGCAATGCGGGCAATGCGGGCAACATGGGCAATGCCGGCAGGACGGCCGTGTCGCTACGCGCAGTCACTTGGGCGGCTTCTCCCGCGTTGTCGGCGACGATGCAGCCATCGCGGATCTCGATCACGCGCCTGGCCTGCGCCGCCACGCCGCGGTCGTGGGTAATGAGGATCACCGTGTGTCCGGCAGCGGCCAGCTCACGCAGCAGCGCCATGACCTGCGCGCCGCTCTTGCTGTCGAGCGCACCGGTAGGCTCGTCGGCCAGGATGATGCGTCCGCCGTTCATCAGCGCGCGTGCGATCGACACGCGCTGCTGCTGGCCGCCGGACAACTGGCTGGGGCGATGGTGAAGCTTGTCCTCCATGCCCAGGCGCGTGAGCAGCGCGGCCGCGCGCGCGGCGCGCCCAGCCTCGGGCAGTCCGGCGTAGACGGCCGGCACCTGCACGTTCTCGCTGGCGGAGTCGGTGGCGACCAGATGGTATCCCTGGAACACGAAGCCGAATGCCTCGCGCCGCAGCCAGGCGAGCGCATCGGCATCCAGGCTGGCCACATCGTGCCCGTTGAAGTGATAGGTGCCAGCGCTGGGCCGGTCCAGGCAGCCCAGCAGATGCATCAGCGTGGACTTGCCCGAGCCGGAAGCACCGACGATGGCGACAAACTCGCCGGCATGGATGTCCAGGTCGATGCCGTGCAGCACCTCAACTGCGGGCGGCTGGTTGCCGTGCGCGGCGCTGCCTCTGCCGGCGCCGCCGTAGCGCTTGCGTACGCCGCGCAGCGAAATCAGCGGCGGCCCGTTCGCGCTGTTCGTGCCGGTTATGCTGCTGTCGATGTCGGCGGTGCTCACCATTTCAGCCACCGCACACCGTCGCGATCGCGCTCGCCGGTGACCAGCCGGTCGCCGTCACGCAGGCCCTCGCGCACCTCGGCCAGATGGCGGCTGCGCACCCCGACGCGCACGCGGCGCGCCTGCGGCGTGCCGTTCGCATCGAGCACGCGCGCCGCAAAGATGCCGGGCGCGTCCTCGCTGGCCGTCAGCCCCGCCAGCGGCACGGAGACGACGTTGCGCGCGTGCGCGGCGACGAAGGACACCTGTGCCGTCATCTGCGGCATCAGCGCGCCGTCCGCGTTGTCGACATCAAACAGCACGGTGTAGACCACCGCCTTGGTGGCCGCGGCGGCGGCATTGCCTTCGCCGCTGGCTGCCGCGTTGGCCCCCTTGGGCGGGGCCGGCAGCACCTGGCGCACGGCGCCGGTCCAGCGGCGTGGCGACCCTTGGTCGTTGCTGCCCAGCGTGGTGAAGTACACCGGCATACCGGGCCGCACGCGCGCGATATCGGCCTCGGACACCTCGGTCCATACCGTCATGCCGGATAGGTCGGCAATGCGCAGCACGTTAGGGGTTTGATAGGTGGCGTTGAGGGTCTGGCCCTCGCGCGCCTCGACGGACACCACCGTGCCGCCCATCGGCGCGTAGACGCGCGTATAGCCCAGGCGCGCTTGCTCGGCACGCTGCGAGGCCTGGGTCTCGGCAATCTGCGCACGCAGCCGGTCGAGCTTGGCCGCGGCGGAGTCGAAGGCAGCTTCGGCAACCTGCAGGTCTTCGTCGCGGGTGGCGCCGTCGGCAGCCATGGCCTTCTGACGCGCCAGTTGCCGGCCCGCCAGCCGGTGCTGCGCCAACTGGTCGGCCAGCTGCGCGCGCAGTCCCGCGAGCGCGGCACGGCCGCCATCCACCGTGGCGCGCTGCACGCTCGGGTCGATCTCCAGCAGCAGGCTGCCCTTGTCGACCACCGCGCCGGGCTGCGCGTGCAGGCGCAGGATCTGCCCGGAGACCTGGGCGCCCACGTCCACATAGCGGCGCGGCTGCAGTGTGCCGATGGCATTGACGATGGCCTCGACGTCGCCGCGCGCCACCGGCACGGTGACGTAGTCGACGGCCGGGCGCTGCGCCATCCACAGCGCGCTGGCGGCGCCGGCGACCAGCAGCACGAGCGCGCCGCGCCGAAGCGCGCGCGGGGAGGGGCGCAAGCGGTGGGTGCGGTTCACGGTGCTGTCTCCAGGCAGTTGTTGGTGGCGTGCGGCACGTCCAGGCGAGCGAGGGCGGCGCAGCGCCAGTCATGGCGCCTGCCGTGGTGGTCGCGGTAATGGAGGGAATGGAGGTCTAGCGATGTGTTGCCTGCCGGCATAAGCTGCTCACCTGCGCGATGGAATGACGATCTAAACGATAATCGTTCGCATTGTAGCAGGGTGCACGATCAGCAACACAAGCCGTAGGGCAACATAAACAGAACGGAAGGCGCGGGTGGCTTGTCAGCCCGTCCCGCGGCAGGATGCATGTCCGGCACGGGCGCTTGCGGTAGTCCTTCCCTTTGCCGCAACCTCAGCGCAGCAGCCGCCGGCGCAGCAGCATCAGCGCCACCACCAGCGCCACGGCAGCGTAGGCGCCGAGCACGATCAGGTGCAGCACCAGGTTCTCGACCGGGCGCCCCAGCATGATGGGGCGGATCAACGCCACCGCATGCGCTAGCGGCAGCACCTGGGTGGCGGCCTGCGCGCCCGCGGGCAATTGCTCCAGCGGGAAGAAAACGCCAGAGAGCAGCAGCATCGGCGTCATCACCAGCGTCTGGTAGAACATGAAAAAGTCGTAGCTGGGCGCCAGCGCCGTGACGATCATGGCCAGGCTGGCAAACGCGATGCCCGCCAGCACGATCACGGGCAGCGCCAGCAACGCGCCCGGCAACTGCGCATAACCCAGCGCGCCGGCCACCAGCATGATGGCCATGCCAGACAGCACCGCCTTGCTAGCGGCCCACATGATCTCGCCCAGCACCACGTCGCCGAGTGTCAGCGGCGCATGCATGATGGCCTCCCAGGTGCGCTGCACATGCATGCGCGAGAAGGCGGAATACATCGACTCGAAGCTCGCCGACATCATCACGCTGGACGCCGTGGTGCCGGCTGCGAGAAAGGCGATGTAGGACACGCCGTTGACCTGTCCCACCAGCAGGCCGAGTCCGAGGCCAAGCCCGAACAGGTAAATCATCGGGTCGGCCAGGTTGCCGATCATCGAGGGAATCGCCAGCTTCTTCCACACCATGAAGTTGCGGTACCAGACCATGGTCCAGTTGCGCATGTTCATCGGCAGCAGCGGCTGCGGGTAATGCTGCCGCGGCGCGGCGCCCGGGTGCGCCGCGGTGGCGGCGGCCGGCGCGACGGTGGGGCGGGGGTCTTGTTCGCTCATGTTCATTCCGTAGTCGGTCTGGCCTCAGTCCCGCATCTCGCGGCCGGTCAGCTTGAGGAAGACGTCTTCCAGGTTGGCAGGGCGGTGCAGGTAACGCACGCCGCTGCGGCCGTGCAGCGCCGCCAGCAACGGCGCGGGCTCCTTGACGTAGCAAAACAGCGTCTCGCCGCTCATCTCGGTGCGCGTCGCAAGCGGGTGCAGCTCGCCGCGCAGGGGCTCCAGGTTGTCGCCATACACTTCCACCACGTCGCAGCCGATCTGGCTGTCGATCAGTTCATGTGGCTTGCCTTCGGCGATCTTGCGGCCGCTGTCGATCACGCACAGGTAGTTGCACAGGCGCTCGGCTTCTTCCATGAAGTGCGTGGTCAGCAGGATGGTCTTGCCGTTGGCCAGCAGCGACTTCAGGCGCTCCCAGATCAGGTGGCGCGCCTGCGGGTCCAGCCCGGTGGTGGGCTCGTCCATCACCAGCAGGTCGGGGTCGTTGATCAAGGCGCGTGCCACCGTCAGGCGCCGGCGCATGCCGCCCGACAGGTCTCTGACCTGTGCCTTGGCACGGCTCTCCAGCCGCGCGAATTCCAGCAGCGCCGGCACGCGCGCCTCGATCACGGCGCGCTCCAGGCCGAAGTAACGGCCAAAGATGCGCAGATTCTCCACCACGGTGAAATCGGGATCGAGGTTATCGAACTGCGGCACCACGCCCACCCGCATGCGGGCCTGCGGCGCACGTTGTGGAATCGGCTCGCCGCACAGCGTGAGCGTGCCGGACGCCGGCGTGGTCAGTCCCAGCAGCAAACGCAGCGTGGTGGTCTTGCCGGCACCGTTGGGGCCCAGCAGGCCGAAGCACTGGCCGCGTTGCACGCTCAGGCTGAGATCGTCGACCACGACGGTGTCGCCGTATTGCTTGCTTACATTGCGTAGTTCAAGAATGGCAGTCAAGGCAGGGACGGGAGTTGGGCGCGCCGCGGGCGCAATATCCATCATTATGCAGGCAGCTGCGCGGATGCTCTGTGGCGCGCTGCAGCAAGAATTCGCGGATGCGGTTATCTTGCTGGTTCGCGTCGGGGCGCGCATGCCGGCAAACGTTGCTGCGTGCATGGGACACAAAAAAAGCAGATCAGAGCGGATCATGGAGACAAAGCAGATGAGTGCGCAAGACACGTTGGCACAGTGGCAGGAAGCGGAACGACTGGCGCGCGCCAGGCTGGGAGGCCCGGGCGTGGCGACGCTCGCGCAGTTGAGCGAACGTGCCGGGCTGCAGTTCTTCGAGGACATGCTGGCCGGCAAGCTGCCCGGTGCGCCGATTGCGCAACTGATGGACTTCTTCCCGGTGGAGTTCGACGCGGGACGCTTCGTCTTCCAGGGCACACCCGGCCCGCAGCACTACAACCCGATCGGCAGCGTGCACGGGGGCTATGCTGCGACCTTGCTCGATTCCTGCGTGGGTTGCGCTGTCCACACCATGCTGCCGCCCGGCAAGGGCTACACCACCCTGGAGCTGAAGGTGAACTACGTGCGCCCGCTGACCGCCAAGACCGGCCCGATTCGCGCGGAGGGCAAGGTCATCAGCCTGACCACGCAGATCGGGATTGCCGAGGGCCGCATCGTCGACACGCAGGGCAAGCTCTACGCTTACGCCACTACCACCTGTCTGGTTTTTCCGATGCCGGCTGGTTGATACGTGGCAGGGCCGGCGCCCCTGTCACCGGCAAGCCGCGTTGCTTATACTGATGCGCCACCCGCAGGGTGCCCAATCAATGAAACCTGGAGTCGCAATGTCATTCGAACACTGGCTGGCTTTTGTGTTGACAAGTATCGTCGTCCTGATCATTCCCGGCCCGACCATCCTGCTGGTGATCGGCGATGCGCTTGCTCATCGTGGCCGCTCCGCCTATGCCACCGTGGCTGGCGTTGCCGCGGGCGACCTGACCGCGTTCACGCTGTCGATGGCCGGCCTCGGCGCGGTGCTGGCCACCTCGGCGGCCTTGTTCACGGCGTTGAAGTGGGCCGGTGCGGCTTACCTCGTCTACCTGGGCATCCAGGCCTTGCGCGGCGCCTCGCGTGCCGGCGCCATGGCGGTCACGGCACAGTCGGGGAGCAGCCGCCAGCGCTTTGCCAAGGCATGGCTGGTCACCGCGCTCAATCCCAAGAGCATCGTGTTCTTCGTGGCCTTCGTGCCGCAGTTCCTTGACGCGCGCCTGGCCTTCTGGCCGCAGGCCGTGGTGCTGATTCCCACCTTCGTGGTCATGGCGAGCGCCAACGCCGCTGTCTACGCGCTGCTGGCGCGCGCGCTGGCCAAGCGCCTTACCACACAGCGTGCCCAGGCCAATGTACAGCGCGCGGGCGGCATCACGTTGATTGGCGCGGGCGCGCTGATTGCGGTGCGCAGCTGACGCAGGGGGAGTTGCTGGCCAATCGGGCCGCCACGCATCGTGCGGCCTGTTATCTTGCCAGTCGCAGCGGCAAGTGCCGTAGCTTTAACGCGAGACAATGCGGCAGCAGCGCATACGCGCGTCTGGAGCCATTAAATGACGAAGAGAGGAGTAAAAGTGCTGGCTGTGTCGCACACAAAGGGCGAACGCAAGCATAGCGCCGGCCGCGCTCGGTCCGATTGGAGCGATGGGCAGGGCGGTATCAGGGCCGGTCGGCGGTTGTCAGGCCACGAAGGGCCGGACATCCGACGGCGCCGCTAAAACAAGAAAATCCGCCAGGCAATGACTGGCGGATTTATACGGCCTGCGGCAGAAACGCGTCGAAGCGCGCTCGCCGCTTGCTGTGCCGAATCAGTACATCTTCTTCGGCAACATCTGCATGCGCAGGCGTTTGCGAAGGCGCGATTCCGCGGCTTTCTTCTTGCGCTTGCGCTCGGTCGTGGGCTTCTCGTAAGCGGTACGGCTCTTGAGTTCAACGATCAGGCCGGTCTGGAGGATGGCCCGACGGAAACGCCGCATTGCAACTTCAACGGGCTCACCTGGTTTCAAGACGATCTTAGTCAATTCTGTCCTTTAGCATTGCCGCAAAGCGGCGGGTTCAAACGGGGGAAACATTGGCCGCTTCAGGACCCTTCTTGCCCTGTTGCGACTGGTATTGCACTCGCTGGTTATCTTGCAGCGGAGCACCCCCGCGAACCTGAGAGATGTGGACGAACAAGTCCTTGCCACCAGCGTCCGGGGTGATGAAGCCAAAACCCTTCTGGGCGTTGAAGAACTTGACGGTACCAGTTTCCATGGAAAAATCCTTTTTTGAGCGCAAAGAATGCGCCCACTTGCTTTTACACGTTTACGTAAACGCTGTCAAGAAAGCGCGCCGGAAAAGCTATGCAAATCCGTCAAGGTGGCGTATAGTACGCCCCTCTGACGCGGGGTGGAGCAGTTGGCAGCTCGTCGGGCTCATAACCCGAAGGTCGCAGGTTCAAGTCCTGCCTCCGCAACCAGACCGTATTCTACTAAAAAGCCTGCCCGGAGTCCCGGCAGGCTTTTTGTTTTGTTGCGCGGGCAGCTTCCGTCACTACCGCGCCATCACTGCGCCGCCAGACCGGAAAACGCCATCGCCAGCCAGCCGGCGCAGGCGCAGGCGGCCATCCACGCAAGCAGCACGGTAACGATCGTCGACCATTTCATGGGGGGCGGCTCCTCAACTCGCCGGCTTGCCGGGCATGGCGGGCTCGTCCATGCTTGGCAAGCTGATCACGAAGCGCGCGCCGCCTTCGCTGCTGCTGTCCAGCCTGACTTGGCCGCCATGCAGCAGCGCGATGCGCCGCACAATGGCCAGCCCCAGGCCGAACCCCCCGGTATGACGGTTGCGGCTGGAATCGGGCCTGTGGAAGGGCTCGAAAATGCGGGCGCGCTCCTCTGGCGCAATGCCGGGGCCATCGTCCTCCACCGTCAGGGTCAAGGTGCCTGCCGCGTCGGTCTCGGCGTGCAGGTGGATGGCGCTGCGCGCGTAGCGGGTGGCGTTGCGGCAGAGGTTGAGCAGCGCCCGCGCCGCCAGCCGTGGATCGCAGACGTGGTGGGGCGCAGGGCCGCTGGCGTAGGCCGAGAGCGTGAGCTTGTTATCCGCCACCTCATCGGCCACGCTGGCCGCGACACTGTCGATCAGCTCACTCACTGATACGCGCATCAGCATCATCGGCGCCGCGCCTTGCTCGAGCTGGCCTAGCGTCAGCAGCTCGGTGACCAGCTCGTCGAGCTCGCGCACGTCGCGGCGCAAGTCCTCCAGCCGCAATACCTGGCGCGCCTGTTCCGCTTCGCCAGTGCCGGCCGACTGCAGCAGCGCGATGCCGAACTCCAGCCGTGCGATCGGCGTCTTCAGCTCGTGCGAGATGCCGTGCATCATTTCGCGCTGGTGCACGATCGAGGCTTCAATCTGTTCGGCCATCTCATTGAATTGCCTGGCGAGTGCGGAGATGTTGGAGCGCCGGGGCAGGTTGGCCCGGGTCGACAGCTTGCCGTTGCCGAAATCCCTTGCCGCCTGCTGCAGCTTGTCCAGGTCGCGCCAGTGGTACCACACCCAGGCGATGATCGACAGCAAGGTGGCAAGGGCGATCAAGCCGTAGGCCAGCACCGAGATGTTGGTGTGGTCGTCTTCCACGCTGTACGCGTGCAGGATCTGGCCATCGCGCAGCGGCAGGTAGTAGTGCTTGGCGTCCTGGCTTAGCACCAGTTTGCCGGTGGCAAGGTCGCTGCGCTGCTGTGCATCGAGATGCGTCAGGCTGGCGGCGTCGACCAGGTCAAACGTCTCGCGCGAGTGTTCTTGCAGGATGGAAAGCGCGGCTTCGCGCTCGGGACCCTGTTGCGGCCCGAGGAATTGGGAGAGCGTAAAGGCATAACCCTTGCGGCTTTCGCGTTCGGTCTCGGTGAAATGTTCATGGAACAGCGGGATAAACGTGTTGTCGATGACAGTCACCGCGCCGGCCGCTGCCAGGATCACCAGCAGATAGAGCTTGAGTAGCGAGCGGACCATTCATTCCTCCCATGCCGACGGGCTGAACAGGTAGCCGCGGCCCCAGATGGTCTTGATCTTGTGCGGCTCGGGCGAGGCATCCTCGAAGCGGCGGCGCAGCCGCGAGATGCCGGAGTCGACGGTGCGGTCGATGCCATCGAACTCGATGCCGCGCAATGCCTTGAGGATGTCGTCGCGGCTCAGCACGGTGCCGGCGGCGCGCGCCAGGATCAGCAGCAGGTTGAACTCGGTGGTCTTCAGGTCCACCTCTTGCCCGCGCCATGTCACCTGCCGGTTCGGCGGCGAGATCACCAGTGCGCCGAATACCAGCTCATGGCCCCGCTGCGCGGGCGTGGCGGTCTCGGCAACCCGCTCTGCGGCGGCACGCCGTAGCAGGGCGCGGGCGCGCGCCACCAGCAGCCTTGGCTCGATGGGCTTGACCACATAGTCGTCGGCGCCGATCTCCAGCCCTGCCACCTGGTCATACGTATCGACGCGCGCAGTCAGGATCAGCACGGGCACGCGCGAGAAAGCGCGAATGCCGCGGCACACCTCCATGCCATCCATATGCGGCAGCATCAGGTCGAGGATGACCAGCGCCGGACGCAGGGCCTGGACGGCGGCCACCGCGATATCGCCGCGCCGCACCACCTCCACCACGAATTCGTAGTTGCCCAGATACTCGCTGACAAGCTGTGCGAGGCGATCATCGTCCTCGACCAGTAACACCTTGTACTTGGCCATGGTATCGCTCATGACAGGGCTCCCCGGGGCAGAAAAATGCCGATTCTATCCGGCGAACGACTTGTATTGGGTGCCGGAGACGCTTCAAGACAAATTTGCACAATTGAACAAGATTTCGCGCGATTTCAGGACAGACAGCCCGGCGCGCCATCCTTAATCTGCGTGCTTCGACATCAAGGCGGAGCATCCGTGCAAGAGCAAACAAGAGATCAGGGGGGCGCGGCAAGGTTGCCGGCAGCGTGCAAAGGCGGGCTTCTCGTGGCCGCGCTGGCGAGCCTGTGCCCGGCAGCGCATGCGCAAAGCACCTATTCCGTCGGCCTGGCCGCCGGCGCCGCACCGCGCTATGCGGGAAGCCGCGACTACCGGGCTGTCGGCGCGCCTGTGCTACGCGCCGACTTCGGCAACGGCGCCTTCATCGATATGCTGCAAGGCGCTGGCTATACCTACAAGTTCGGCAATGGCATGTTTGCCACCGCCTCGCTCGGCTACGCGCTGGGCCGTACCGACAAGAATCGCGTGGACCTGCCTGGCTCCAATCACCTGAAGGGCATGGGTGATATCCGGGGCTCGCTGATGGGCGCGTTTCAGCTCGGCGCGCGCGTGTACGGCGACGCCACATTGAGCGTGACGCTGGACGCGCCGCTGACGCATCGCGAACGCGGGCTGAGCGGACACATTGACCTGGTCGTGCCGGTGATCCAGTCGGGCGCGCACATCGTGACGCTCGGTCAGAGCGTGCACTACGGCTCGGGCCGCTACATGCAGACCCTGTTCGGCGTGACCGACGCGCAGGCCGCCAACAGTGCCTTCAGCGCGTATGCACCCAAGGCCGGCTTTGATGCCGCGACGCTGTCGCTCGCATGGAACTACACCCTCTCCAAGGAATGGTCGGTGCGCACCCTGGTTGCTACGACACGCCTGCTGGGAGATGCAGCGAAAAGCCCGATCGTGCAGACCAAGCAGTCGTACTTCGGCATGAGCTCGATCAACTATACGTTCTGAGGAGAACGCCATGATGTGGGATTGGCACGCCAGCCTGCCCGCGCAGGATCTCGCCGCCCGTGCGCATGCCTGCGGCACGCGCCTGCCCGGCGTCGACTCCTTGCTGCTGACCGGCGCTACCGGCTTTATCGGCGGCAATGTGATGGTGGCTGCCATCAACGCCGGCCTGGCGCGGCGCTTGCTCTGCCTGGTGCGCGGCGTGGATGCCGCAGATGCACTGGCTCGCCTGCGCGAGAATGCCATCCAGTGCGGCCTGTTGCGCAGCCGGGTGGACTGGCTCACCGAGGACAACATATTGCTTGGCGTGCTGGACAGCGATTTTTCGCCTGCCGCGCAGGCGCGCATTGCTGGCGTCACCCATGTCATCAACTGCGCCGCGATGGCCTCGTTCTCCGCCGATGCGCAGGTCACGCGCATCAACGTGCAAGATACGTTGCGCTTCGCCTCGCGCTTCGCGGGCAGCGCAACCTTGCAGCGCTTCATTCATGTCGGCACCGCGATGGCTTGCGGCACGCAGCGCGGGCCGAGGATTGCCGAGCGGGATGCTGGCCATGGCGGCGCCAGCGATCTCAGCCACCTGGTGCCCTACACGCGTAGCAAGCAGGAAGTGGAGGTGCTGCTGCGCAACAGCTTCCCCGACCTGCCGCTCGTGGTGGCGCGTCCCTCCATCGTGGTGGGGCATACCGTGCTGGGCACGCAGCCTTCAGCTAGTATCTTCTGGCTCTTCCGGATCATCCACCAGTCGCGCCGCTACACCGCGGGCCCGCATACCCGCATCGACGTGATCGCGGTGGACGACTGCGCGCGGGCGCTGCTGCGGCTCGCGGTCAAGCCCGAACTAGCCTTCGATGCCTACCATCTCTCGGCCGGCGCGCGCGCGCCCACCATCGCGCAGGTGATCGCCGCCATGGACGAGGCGGTCTCGATCGATGGCGAGCCCGCCTACCGCAGGTGCCCGGCCAGCGAACTGCCTGCGCTGGCGAGTGACGTGGCGCGCAAGGAGCGCAACAGCAACCGGCGCCTGATCGAGCGCGCGCTGCGGCTGTACTCGGGCTTCGCCGAGCTTGGCTATGTCTTCGATAACGGGCGCATCCGGGAGGAGATCGATTTCGAGCCCTTGTCGATCACGGACTATGTCAGCGAATGCATGCGCACGTCGCGCGGCGTTGGCATCCTCGAGCAGATGAGCTGGGATTTCAAGTCATGATGGGCATGCGCTGCGCCTCGGCCGCTTGCGTCGTCATCGGCCGAGGCATGGTGCTGGATGCCCGGCCCGCACGCCGCGCGGCCTGAAGCTGGACGATGCTGCCGTCGCGGGGCTGCTGCGGCTGGCGCGGTGCATGCGGTGGATGGCACTGGCATGCGGTGTCGTTCAGCGTTGCTGGGCCACATGCCGAAGCGTTCCTTGCCTATTCGCAGTCGTCGGACCCGGCGTCGCCGCATGCAGCCGACCAAGCCGAGCGTTTTTCCGACAAGCGCTGGATTGCCCTGCCATTTACCGACGCGCAGATCAACGCCGACCCTGGCTTCAGCGAGAGGCAGATCGCGCAATGAAGGGGCCCCCGCTCGCGGCGCGCCTGCCCACCTGGCACTGGCGCGGACGTGATGTTGGCGGTACTTGTTGCCGGCGCACGAGCTGGGGCGAGGCAGGCCGGCGCTGGCCGTGCCGGCCCGGCGAGCCGCGCCTGGCGTACCTTACGATGCGGCGCCTGTAGAAGTGTTACTCTTTTGAGTGATGCCTACCAGGAGATCACCGTGAGCCGCAAAACCCCCATCGAGCGCTATCGGAACATCGGTATCAGCGCGCACATCGACGCCGGCAAGACCACCACCACCGAACGCATCCTCTTCTACACCGGGGTCAACCACAAGATCGGCGAAGTCCACGACGGCGCGGCCACCATGGATTGGATGGAGCAGGAGCAGGAGCGCGGCATCACCATTACCTCGGCCGCCACCACGGCGTTCTGGAAGGGGATGGCCGGCAATTATCCTGAGCATCGCATCAATATCATCGACACCCCCGGGCACGTGGATTTCACGATCGAGGTGGAGCGCTCGATGCGCGTGCTCGACGGTGCCTGCATGGTCTATGACGCGGTGGGTGGCGTGCAGCCGCAGTCGGAAACGGTCTGGCGCCAGGCCAACAAATACAAGGTGCCGCGCATCGCCTTTGTCAACAAGATGGACCGCGTCGGCGCGGACTTCTTCCGGGTGCGCTCGCAGATTGCCGAGCGGCTAAAGGGCACGCCGGTGCCGGTCCAGATACCGATTGGCGCCGAGGAAGGCTTCCAGGGTGTGATCGACCTGGTCAAGATGAAGGCGACCGTCTGGGACGACACCAGCCAGGGGCTGCACTTCGAATACCGCGAGGTGCCGCCCGAACTGCTGGAGCTGGCCAGGGAATGGCGCGAGAAGATGGTCGAGGCCGCGGCGGAAGCCAGCGATGAGCTGCTGCACAAGTACCTCGGCGGCGAGCCGCTGACGGAGGACGAGATCAGGGCCGCGCTGCGCAAGCGCACCGTTGCCAACGAGATCGTGCCGATGCTGTGCGGCAGCGCGTTCAAGAACAAGGGCGTGCAGACGCTGCTCGATGCGGTGATCGACTACCTGCCGTCGCCGGCGGACGTGCCCGCGATTCTCGGCCATACCGAGGACGACAAGGAGGCCGAGCGCCATCCCAGTGACGACGAGCCATTCTCTGCGCTGGCCTTCAAGATCATGACCGATCCCTTCGTCGGGCAGTTGATCTTCTTCCGCGTCTACTCGGGCGTGGTGAACTCCGGCGACACGGTCTACAACCCGGTCAAGGAAAAGAAGGAGCGGCTGGGACGGATCCTGCAGATGCACGCCAATGTGCGCAGCGAAATCAAGGAAGTGCGCGCTGGCGACATTGCCGCGGCGGTAGGGCTGAAAGAGGCCACCACCGGTGACACGCTATGCGATCCCGATCACGTGATCATCCTCGAACGCATGAGCTTCCCGGACCCGGTGATCTCGCAGGCGGTCGAGCCCAAGACCAAGGCCGACCAGGAGAAGATGGGCCTGGCGCTGAATCGCCTGGCGCAGGAAGACCCTTCGTTCCGCGTGCATACCGACGAGGAGTCGGGCCAGACCATCATCTCTGGCATGGGCGAGCTTCACCTGGAAATCCTGGTGGATCGCATGCGCCGCGAGTTTGGCGTGGAGGCCTCGGTCGGCAAGCCGCAGGTGGCTTACCGCGAGACCATCAAGCAGGGGGTGAAGGACATCGAAGGCAAGTTCGTCAAGCAGTCCGGTGGGCGCGGCCAGTACGGCCACGTGGTGCTCGATCTGGCGCCGCAGGCGCCGGGCAAGGGCTATGAGTTCGTCGATGCCATCAAGGGCGGCGTGGTGCCGCGCGAGTTCATTCCCGCAGTGGACAAGGGCATCCGCGAAACGCTGGCGTCGGGCGTGCTGGCCGGCTATCCGGTGGTGGACGTCAAGGCTACGCTGGTGTTCGGCTCCTATCACGATGTCGACTCCAACGAGAATGCCTTTCGCATGGCCGGCTCGATGGCGTTCAAGGATGGCATGCGCCGCGCCAAGCCGATCCTGCTTGAGCCGATGATGGCAGTGGAGGTGGAGACGCCCGAGGAATTCACTGGCAACGTGATGGGCGACCTGTCGTCGCGCCGGGGCATCGTGCACGGCATGGAGGACATCGCTGGCGGTGGCGGCAAGTCGGTGCGCGCAGAAGTGCCGCTGGCCACCATGTTCGGCTACTCGACCTCGCTGCGGTCACTGACCCAGGGGCGCGCCACCTACACCATGGAGTTCAAGCACTACACGGAAGCCCCGGCGAGCGTGGCCGAGGCAGTCATCAACAGCCGGCACACGCGCTAGCGTGCATGGAATGGCCGGGCAGGGAAATGGCGCCGCGCGCCATGCGGCGCCGCTTCGACTTGACGGGAGAGTGCAATGGCCAAGCATCCGTTTTCCCAATTCCCCGAGGACGAACAACGAGAAGTCGTGGCCCTGTGCACGCGGCTCGGCTTTGTGACGGAGGACTTCGAGATCACCGACGAAGGCTTCCAGCCCGATGACGGCGACCCGGCGCAACGCCAGATCAGCGTGCGGCGCCCCGCGACGGACGCGCAGAGCGCCTATGATGCGAGCGAAGGGGCTGGCTGGATCGAGGAGTTCGAGAGCGATCTCGAGTGCGGCCTGTTCGGGCAACCTTCGGGGCAGGCGCCAGCCTAGTGTCCGCGCATCGGCGCGGCGTCCTGCCGCGCCACAAAAATAATCTGGAGACAATCTATGCAGCAGGGTTTGCCGGCTGGCGTGTCAGCGCTTGTGCGTTCTTTCTGGCCATCTTTTCCGTCTGCCTTCCCGTCGGGTTTTGCCTCGTCGTCACCGGCCGTGCATGCCGGCCGGCGCCGGCAACTTGCCGCATGGCTCGCCACCGCGCTCCTTTGCCTGCCGGCGTTGGTCGCGGCACAGGCCGTGGATAGCTATCCCTCCAAGCCGATTCGCGTCGTGGTGCCTTATTCGGCGGGCGGCGGTGCGGACAACGCCGCGCGCGTCATCACCGCTCAGATGACCGTGCTGCTCAAGCAGCAGGTGGTGATCGACAACAAGCCGGGCGCGAGCGGCACCATCGGCGCCGCGGCGGTCGCGCAGGCGCCGGCCGATGGCTATGTGGTGCTGTACGACGCGTCCACTTTCGTTGTCAATCCGGCGCTGCGCAAGCTGCCGTTCGATGCGGCCAAGGATTTCCTGCCGGTTTCGCTGGCGGTCACGGCGCCCAATATCCTGGTGGTGCCGCCCAACGCTCCCTACAAGACAGTTGGCGAGTTTCTCGGCTACGCTCGTCAGCATCCCGGCAAGACAACCTACGCGTCGTATGGTCCCGGCAGCCCCGCGCATATGGTTGGGGAACTGCTCAAGAGCCAGGCCAAGGTCGACCTGCTGCATGTGCCGTACAAAGGCGGCGCGCCGGCGCTGACCGACGTGATGGGCGGGCAGGTCGATGCCTACTTCGCCAACGCGGCGTCGGGCTTGCACTATGTGAAGGCCGGCAAGCTGCGGGCGCTGGCGGTGACTTCCGCCAAGCGCATGCCGGCGTTGCCCGACGTGCCGACGTTGGTGGAAAGCGGGCTGGCGGGCTTCGACGTGCTGGAGTGGAATGGTTTCTTCGTGCCCAAGGGCACGCCGCCGCCGGTGGTGGCGCGGTTGGCAGCGGCCCGCAGGCCTTCGGACAATTCCTGCAAGCCGAGCTGACGCGCTGGGCGCGGCTGGTCAAGCAGAACGGCATTGCGATCGAGTAGGGGGAGGTTGGATGGGCGGGATGCGGCTGCGGGGCTTGGACCCGCAGCGGTTCCGCCGCCGGGCGCGGCGTTACGATGCCGAAGCACGATGCATCGAAGAAGGTAGACGCACAAATGGAAAAGGCCCGCAATTTCTTGCGGGCCTTTCACATTCTTTGGCTCCCCGAGCTGGGCTCGAACCAGCGACCTGCGGATTAACAGTCCGTCGCTCTACCAACTGAGCTATCAGGGAACAGCTGAGAAAAGGATTGTAACCAGTTTCTCGTTTATCCGTCAACACCTGCGCTGTAATTTCTTGCTGCCGGTACTGCGGAACTTCTGGTTCCGCCCCGATGTTCCGAGGCAGGGCCGCATTATAGAAGGTCTTTCAGGTTTTTGCCATAAAAAATCGCCCCGAAGGGCGATTTTTTGCGCCATGCACTGAGTCAGGCGCGGCCAGGCTCAGTCGAACACCGGCGAATCGACGCCGAGGATCTTGTGCAGCTTTGGCGAGGTGGTCGTGTACTGCATGTGGATCTTCTTCTCGGGGAAGATGTAGGGCGCGGCGCCGAAGGCGGCCAGCGCGGCTTCATGGAAGCCCGAGAGGATCAGCTTCTTCTTGCCGGGGTAGGTGTTGATGTCGCCCACCGCGAAGATGCCCGGGATGTTGGTCTCGAACTTCTCCGTGTCCACCTTGATCTGCTTGCGCTCCAGATCCAGGCCCCATTCGGCGATCGGGCCCAGCTTGGGCGACAGGCCGAAGAACACCAGCAGGTCGTCGAGCGGCAGGCGGCGGGTCACGCCGTCGGCGCCCGTCACCTTGATCTCCGTGAGCAGGCCGTCCTTTTCCTCGTAGCCGCTGATCTGGCCCACCAGGAACTGCATCTCCATCTGCTCGCACAAGTCCTTCATCTTGGCGACCGATGACGGCGCGGCGCGGAAGCCGTCGCGGCGATGGATCATCACCACCGATTCGGCCTTGCCGACCAGGTCCAGCGTCCAGTCGAGCGCGGAGTCGCCACCACCGACCACGACCAGGTTGCGGCCGTGGAAGCGTCTCGGATCCTTGACGCGGTAGAACAGCTGCTTGCCGTCGAATTTGTCGATGCCGTCCACCTTGACCGTGCGCGGCTGGAATGAACCCACGCCGGCAGCAATGAAGATGGTCTTGGTGATGAAGCGGGTGCCGAGCGAGGTTTCGACGAAGAAGCGGCCATCTTCGCGGCGCTCCACCACGGCCACTTCCTGGCCCAGGTGGAAGGTCGGCTCGAATGGCTCGATCTGCTTGAGCAGGTTGTCCGTCAGTTCCTGGCCAGTGCAGATGGGCACGGCCGGGATGTCGTAGATGGGCTTGTCCGGATAGAGCTCCACGCACTGGCCGCCAACCACCTTGAGGGAGTCGATCACGTGCGCCTTGATTTCCAGCAGGCCCAGTTCGAAGACCTGGAAGAGTCCGACCGGACCGGCACCGACGATCAGCGCGTCGATTTCCAGCGGGTGACCGCCGCCAGCGTTGCCGGCGGCAACGTGGTTGGTGGCGTCGGCGACGGGATTAGGGATGCTCAAGTCCATATTCGTCCTGATACGTTGTGGGCACAGGCGTGCCCGGCATTACGGGAAAGCGCGTGGGTGGGGACGGCTTTCTGACCTGTCTTTTGGTGTTGCAGGTATCAGCGTTGCAGGTACTGCAGCTTCTCGGCCGTGTCCTTCCATTCCTCGGCTTCGGCCAGCGGGGCCTTGGTCTTGGTGATGGAGGGCCAGTTGCGTGCCAGCTCGGCGTTCAGGTCGATGAACTGTTGCTGGTCGCCCGGCACGTCTTCCTCGGCGTAGATCGCGTTGACCGGGCATTCCGCCACGCACACCGCGCAATCGATACACTCATCCGGGTCGATGGCGAGGAAGTTGGGGCCTTCGCGGAAACAATCGACCGGACACACGTCAACGCAGTCGGTATAGCGGCAACGGATGCAGGATTCGGTGACAACGTGAGTCATTTCGGTTCCAGAAAAACGGGATCGGCTTCGATGGGAATGGATTTGGCCTGTTGTGCCTTGCTCATCACGCCGGTGCGGGTGCAACCCAGGGTTCACCGGGTTCACCATACGCGGCGCGAGCGAAGGCCGTGGCCTATCAAAGACCGATATTGTAGCTGAGCCATTACGCTAGGGTAGTCGCTCTATATAGCCAGATCAGACAGTTTTCTTATTTCTTTATGTGCATTTGATCCAAGGCAGTCGGCATCCCACTTGCCGATGTGCGCCTCTGGCCGGTGCGGCGTTGCCGTTGTATGCTGCGTGGGCTTGCCTGCGCGGTATTGCCGCGTGCCCAACCGAGTGAGGAGTGCGCCATGCCAAGACCAGTCCGGGAGTCGCCGCGCGGCCGCCGTTTCAGCCAGGCGGCGAGGGCCTTGCTCTGCCTGGCGGCGCTGGCCATGCCAGCCGCGCATGCGCAGACGCTGGCCAAGGCCGGACCGCCGGACAGCGTGGTGGCCCGCCTGATGGCCTGGCGCATGATGAGCGACAGGCCGGTATCCCTGAGTGCGCTGGCGCTCTTTGAGTGGGATGATTTCGGCGTGGTGGTCGAGGCGGCGGGGGAGGGCATGGCCAACTGCGGCCAGGCCGGCTTCCTGCCATGCGATGCCAGCCTGCAGCCCGAGCGCGGCGCGCCGGTGCAGGTGCTGGTGTTCCGTCGCGGCACGCAGCGGGTCTACCAGGAGCGCATCACGGCCCGTTCGGCAACCTTCGCTGAACCGCTGCCCGCCCAAGTGCCCCGGGCGCAGGCCACGCTGGTTGGCTGCCCTGGCTATCGCGGGCAGGTCCTGTGGTGCCTGCGCGGCAGCGCACGGGGCCGCCAGCCCGATCCTTTCCTCGATGGCGCATGAGGCCGGCGTGGCCGATGCGGCTTCATGGCTTGAGCGCCGCGCTTTCGGGTAGCATGACGCTCTGACCCGGCACTGCCGTTTGGCCCGACATGATCATTACCTCATTGCTCGACACCGACCTGTACAAGTTCACCATGATGCAGGTGGTGCTGCATCACTTCCCGGCGGCACAGGTCGAATACCGCTTCAAATGCCGTAACGCGGGGGTCGATCTGACGCCCTACGTGGACGAGATCCGCGAAGAAGTGGCGCAGCTCTGCCAGGTCCGCTTTACGCCGGACGAGTTGCAATACCTGCGCGAGCTACGCTTTATCAAGAGCGATTTCGTCGACTTCCTCGACCTGTTCCACCTCAACGAGAAATACGTGACGATCGCGCCCGCCGCTCCCGGCAGCGGTGAGATCGAGATCACCATTCGCGGGCCGTGGCTGCATACCATCCTGTTCGAGGTGCCGTTGCTGGCCATTGTCAACGAGGTCTATTTCCGCCGCACCCAACCGCAACCTGACTGGAGCGAGGGGCGCAAGCGCCTGGAAGACAAACTGGCCTTGCTGAAGATGCCTGCCCACGCGGACTGCGTGATTGCCGACTACGGCTCGCGTCGCCGCTTTTCGCGCGACTGGCAGGAAGAGGTGTTGCAGACCATGCGCCGAGTGCTCGGCCCGCAACTGGCCGGCAGCAGCAACGTGCATTTCGCACGCACGCATAACCTGGTTCCGCTCGGGACCATGGCGCATGAATACCTGCAGGCCTGCCAGGCCCTGGGGCCGCGGCTGCGCGACTCGCAGGTGTTCGCGCTGGAAGTCTGGGCCAAGGAATACCGTGGCGACCTCGGCATTGCCTTGTCCGACACCTATGGCTTCGACGCCTTCCTGCGTGACTTCGACCTGTACTTCTGCAAGCTGTTCGACGGCGTGCGGCATGATTCCGGCGATCCCATCGCCTGGGGCGAACGCATGCTGGCGCACTACGCCGCCGGCCGTGTCGACCCGCAGGGCAAGACGCTGATCTTCAGTGACAGCCTCGACATCCCGCGCGTGATCGAACTGTACGAACGCTTTGGCGGGCGCTGCCGGCTTGCCTTCGGCGTGGGCACCAACCTGACCAACGATCTTGGCTACACGCCGCTGCAGATCGTCATCAAGATGACCCGCTGCAATGGCCAGCCAGTGGCCAAGCTGTCGGACACGCCCGAGAAGACCATGTGCGATGATCCAGCCTACCTCGCGTACCTGCGGCAGGTGTTCGGCATCAAGGCGCCGGCGTAGCGCTCAGGTGCGATGCAGGCGCGCCGTTGCTGCAGCCCCCAGATCCCTAAGCCTCCAAGCCTTCAACCTCCGGAAACCGACCATGGATACCACCTCCGCCCGCGATCGCATCTTTGCCCGCATCCGCGCCGCCCAGGGCCGCGCGCCCGGGGTGAGCAACGGCGAGCGCGCGGCGGTGGCTGATTACCTCGCGCGCCATCCCGCCGGCCCCCGTCCGCCGGCGCCGGTGGACCGGATCCAGGCCTTCCAGGAACAGGCGCAGAAAATGGCCTCCACGGTGGAGCGGGTGGCCACGATGGCCGACGTGCCGGGCGCGGCCGCGCGCTACCTGGACAGCCTCGGCCTGGCGCGCCGTGCCGTGGCCTGGGACAGCCTGGCGGCACTGGACTGGCAAGGGCAGGGCTTGACAGTGGCGTGCCGCCCGCCCATCCGCGATGCGCAGGCCGATCACGACCATGGCGACATGGTCGGTATCACGGGCTGCTTTTGCGCGATCGCCGAGACCGGCTCGCTGATGCTGCTGTCCGGCCCGCAGACCTTCGCTTCGGCGGCGCTGCTGCCGGAGACGCATATCGCGGTGGTGCCGGTCTCGCGCATCGTCGATGGCCTGGAAGACGCCTTCGCGCTGGTGCGCAGCGAGCGCGGGGAGTTGCCCCGTGCCACCAATACCATCAGCGGGCCCTCGCGCACTGGTGACATCGAGCAGACCATTGTGCTCGGCGCGCACGGCCCATACCGCGTGCACGTGATCCTGGTCGAACAGGACTGAGCGCGGCAGCCCAGGGCGTCCGGCATTGGTGGAGCCGCGCGGCGATTGCTTTACACTTGAGGGTCTCGCCGCGCGCCTGCGGCCCGCTTGCCGGGCCACTCGGGCTCGTGCGCTTTCTCCGCTCGCGGCCGCCTTCAGGCCCGGGTGACGCAATCCGATACAAGGAGATCCCGCCCGATGCGACGTGCCCCCGCACTGCTATTCCCGCTGGCCCCGCTGTTGTTCACCCTGCTGTTCATGCTGGCGCCGAGCCTGGCCCATGCCGCCGATCTCGACGGGGCCACGCTGTCGCCAATGTGGGCGTTGCCCTTCGCCGGTACCTTGCTGTCGATCGCGCTGTTTCCGTTGATCGCGCCGCGCTTCTGGCATCACCACTACGGCAAGATCATCGCAGCCTGGGCAGTGCTGTTCCTGGTACCGTTCGCGCAGGCCTTCGGCATGCATGCCGCCGTCGCCAATGCCGTGCACGCGCTGCTGTCGGAGTACATCCCCTTTATCGCGCTGATCGCCGCACTCTATATCGTGGCCGGCGGCATCTGCGTGCGTGGCAACCTGCATGGCACGCCGCGCCTGAATACCGGCCTGCTTGCGCTCGGCACGGTGCTGGCCAGCCTGATGGGCACCACCGGCGCCGCCATGCTGCTGATCCGGCCGCTGCTGCGCGCCAATGACAACCGCAGGCATGTGGCGCATGTGGTGGTGTTCTTTATTTTCCTGGCTGCCAATGCGGGTGGCGCGCTGACGCCGCTGGGCGATCCGCCGCTGTTCCTGGGTTTCCTGAAAGGCGTGGATTTTTTCTGGACCCTGCGCAACATCCTGCCCGAGACGCTGTTTATCTGCATCGCACTGCTGGTGATTTTCTATTTCGTCGATCGCCACTACTACCTGAACAAGGAAGAAGAGTTGCCGCAGGCAGCGGACCCCACACCCGATTCCGCGGGCATCCGCATCGAAGGCAAGCGTAATTTCGTGCTGCTGCTGGCGGTGGTGGGCTTGGTGCTGATGAGCGGGCTGTGGAAGCCCGGTATCGAATTCAACGTGATGGGCACCATGGTCGGCCTGCCGGCGGCGGTGCGCGATGTGTTGCTGGTGGTGGTGGCACTCGTGTCCCTGCTGATCACGCCGATCACGGCGCGCACGGGCAACGAATTCAACTGGGAACCGATCCTGGAAGTCGGCAAGCTGTTCGCCGGCATCTTCCTCACCATCATTCCCGTGATCGCCATGCTCAAGGCCGGCACCGACGGCGCCTTCGCCAGCGTGATCCGCATGGTCAGCGATAGCGGCGGCCAGCCCATCGACAGCATGTATTTCTGGGCCACGGGCATTCTTTCGTCTTTCCTGGACAATGCGCCGACCTACCTGGTGTTCTTCAACACCGCAGGCGGCGACCCCGCTACGCTGATGACGCGCGACGCCTCAACGCTCGCAGCCATCTCGGCCGGCGCCGTCTTCATGGGCGCCAATACCTATATCGGCAACGCGCCCAACCTGATGGTCAAGGCAATTGCCGAAAGCCGCGGCGTGCGCATGCCTAGCTTCTTCGGCTACATGCTGTGGTCGATCTGCGTGCTGGTGCCACTGTTCCTGGTGATGACCTTTATCTTCTTCCACGTGTGAGTGTGAGCATGACCAAGCCTTCCGTTCTCGTGACCCGCGCCGTCTTTCCCGAAGTGATCGACCGGCTCGCGCAGTACTTCGACGTCGACGACAACCAGCCGGACGTGGCGCTGGACGGCGCCGCGCTCAAGGCGCGCCTCGCCGGCAAGGCCGGCGTGCTGGCCAATGCCGCGGACCGCATCGATGCCGGCCTGGTAGCCGGGCTGCCGGCCTTGCGCGCGGTCTGCAACATGGCGGTGGGGTACAACAACCTCGATGTACCGGCGCTGACCGCCGCCGGGATCGTGGCCACCAATACGCCCGATGTGCTGACCGAGACCACGGCCGATTTCGGCTGGGCCTTGCTGATGGCGACCGCGCGCCGCGTGACCGAGTCCGAGCACTGGCTGCGCGCTGGCAAGTGGGAGCGGTGGAGCTACGACATGTTCCTCGGCATGGACCTGTACCGCAGCACGCTCGGCATCCTTGGCATGGGCCGCATCGGCCAGGCCCTGGCACGCCGCGCCGCGGGGTTTGGCATGTCGGTGCTCTATCACAACCGCAGCCGCTTGCCCGAGGACACCGAGCGCGTGTTGAACGCGCGCTATGTCAGCAAGGCCGAGCTGCTGGCACAGTCCGATCATCTGCTGCTGGTGCTGCCGTATAGCGCGCAGAGCCATCACAGCATCGGCGCGGCCGAGCTGGCGCAGATGAAGCCGTCGGCCACGCTGGTCAACCTGGCGCGCGGCGGCGTGGTCGACGACGCTGCGCTGGCCCGGGCGCTGCGCGAGGGGCGTATCTTTGCTGCCGGGCTCGACGTGTTCGAGGCAGAGCCACAGGTCCATCCCGACCTGCTGACGGTCCCCAACGTGGTGCTGACCCCGCATATCGCCAGCGCCTCGGAGAAAACCCGCCGCGCCATGGCGGATCTGGCCGCCGACAACCTGATCGCCGCGCTCGGCGTGGGGCCGCAGGCAGGGCAGCCGCCTTCGGTGATCAATCCCGAAGTGATGGCGCGCCGCCGCTGATCCTCTCGCCGCCAACACCTGCCAACCTATTCATGACTTTGATTTCCCTGTTGACCCTGGCCCTTGCACTGGCAGCCGTGCTGCTGCTGGTAGTGTTGCTGCTCCGACCCCGCGTGGCACAGGACGGCGCCGGTGGTCCGGAGCTGCTGCGTCAGCTCGCCGATCTGCGCGCCGAAGGCGCGCGCGGCAATGAGCGCCTGGAGCGTGAGCTGCGCACCGAGGTGACTGAGAGCGCGCGCGTCGGCCGTGGCGAAGCCGGCCAGCAGATGATGCGTTTCCAGCAGGCTCTGTCCTCGCAGCTCACCAGCATCGCCACGCTGCAGAACAACCAGATCGACATGTTCGCGCAGCAGCTTGCCAAGCTGACCGAGTCCAACGCCCAGCAGCTTGAGCAGGTCCGGCAGAACCTGTTGCAACAAGGCCAGCAGGCGCGAGACGAGCAAGGCAGCGCGCTGCGCCGATTTGGCGACGGGCTGCAGCAGGAACTGGCGCAGATGTCCGAGGGCAACGAGCGCCGCCTGGGCGAAGTGCGCGCCACGCTGGAGCAGCGGCTCAAGGAGATCGAGGTCAACAACGCGGCCAAGCTTGAGGAGATGCGCCGCACCGTCGACGAGAAGCTGCACGCCACGCTGGAGCAGCGGCTGGGCGAGTCCTTCAAGCTGGTCTCGGACCGGCTCGATCAGGTGCACCGGGGCCTTGGCGAAATGCAGGCGCTGGCCCAGGGCGTGGGCGACCTCAAGCGGGTGCTGACCAACGTCAAGTCGCGCGGGACATGGGGCGAAGTGCAGCTGGAGATGCTGCTGGAGCAGGTACTAACCGCCGAGCAGTACGCCAAGAACGTGGAGACGGTGCGCAATACTGGCGCGCGCGTGGAGTTTGCGATTCGCCTGCCGGGCAAGGATGCTGCCGGCGGACAGGTGTGGCTGCCCATCGATGCCAAGTTCCCGAAGGAACAGTACGAGCGCCTGCTCGACGCGCAGGAGCGCGGCGATGTCGATGGCGTGGCGCTGGCCGGGCGCGAACTGGAAGCCGCGATCAAGCGCGAGGCCCAGACGATCTCCGAGAAATATGTGTCGCCACCGGCGACCACGGACTTCGCCATCCTCTTTCTCCCCACCGAGGGGTTGTATGCCGAAGTCTTGCGGCGCCCGGGGCTGGCCGACCTGTTGCAGCGCAATTTCCGCGTCACGGTAGCCGGGCCGACCACGCTGGCCGCGTTGCTTAACAGTTTGCAGATGGGATTTCGCACCCTCGCACTGGAGCGCCGCTCAAGCGAAGTCTGGGAGGTGCTGGGCGCGGTCAAGACCGAGTTCGGCAAGTTCGGCGATGTGCTGGCCAAGACCCGCGACACGCTGGAACGTGCTGCCCGCAACATCGAGCAGGCTGAGGTGCGTACGCGCCAGATGGAGCGCAAGCTGCGCACCGTGGAAGCGCTGCCGGGCGAGAACGCGCAGGAACTGCTTGGCCTGGCCGCCGTGGTGGATGACGAGACCGCGGGCGGTTGAGGGGCAAAGCGCGCTGGGCAAAAAAAAGCGCATCGATTCGATGCGCTTTTTACGATCCGACGGCCGGCGGCTTCAGGGCAAGTCGCGGATTGTCACCTCGATGCCGCCGAAACGCGCTGCCACCCAGTTGTAGGCCTTGCAGGCCAGCCACAGCAGGCCGAAACCGATCAGCGCATTGAGAATCAGTGCCGTGAAGACGGTGATGCCGGGCAGGTCGCCATAGCGGATAAAGGCCACGAACAGACCCAGCGAGACGATGGGTACCGAAAAGCACAGGTACACGAGCACGAGCGCGCGGGCGGTTTTGACCGGGTGGAGGTACGCAATCTCCTGATTCATGACAGCTTGGGCAGTAAGCAAAGTAATGTTGCGCAAGTGTATCCAATGGGGGAGGCGGCGCATAGTCCGGCACTCGCGGGGTACGGAAAACCGCCGATCTGCTTGCTAAACCCCGGCAAAACTGCTGCACAAAAACGACACAAAGGTGCAGCCGGCGTACCGTGGCGGCCTTTCTGCCAGCGCTTACATCAGCCCGTCGAACAGCATGACTTCGACCTCGTCGCCGGCGGCGACCATGCCCTGTTCGTGCCCTAGCACGATGAAGCAATTGGCCTCGCTCATCGAGCGCAGCACGCCCGAGCCCTGCTGCCCGGTGATGCTAACCTGCCAGCCGCCCTCCGGGGCAGGCGCCAGGATGCCGCGCTGGTACTCGGTGCGGCCAGGTTTCTTGCGGATAGCCTGGGCGCTGCGCACGCGCATCAGCGGCAGGGGTGCCACCTTGGCGCCCATCTGGCGGTGCAGGGCAGCCCGCACGAAATGATAGAACGTCACCATCACCGCCACGGGGTTGCCCGGCAGGCCGAACAGCAGCGCTTCGTGGCCGTGGGAAGCGATGCGGCCGAAGGCCATGGGCCGGCCGGGGCGCATGGCGATCTTCCAGAAGGTCACATCGCCAAGCTGGGCCATGATCTGCTTGGTGTAGTCGGCTTCTCCCACCGAGACGCCGCCCGAGGTGATGACCGCGTCGGCGTTTTCGCACGCGCTGCGCAACGCCGCTTCGAGCGCGGCGGGATCATCGTGCACCACGCCCATGTCGATCAGGTCCACGTTCATCCGCCGCAGCATGCCGTGCAGCGTGTAGCGGTTTGAGTCGTAGACGCAGCCCGCATCGAGCGGCTCGCCAATGGAGCGCAGTTCGTCGCCGGTGGAGAAGAACGCCACGCGCAGGCGGCGCCGCACCTTGACTTCGGCCACGCCCAGCGACGCCAGCAGCCCGAGGTCGGCCGGCTGCAGGATGCGTCCGGCGGCCAGTGCCGGCTGGCCGATGGCGAGGTCTTCGCCCCGCAGGCGGCGGTTGTCGCCTGCCCGTACCGCCTTGGCATCGAAGCGAATCAGCTCGCCCTCGACGTCGACGAATTCCTGTGGAATCACGGTGTCGCAGCCGGCCGGCATGATGGCGCCCGTCATGATGCGCGCTGCCTGCCCGCGCGCAACCGCTTGCTCGCAGGCAGCGCCGGCGAAGGCGCTGCCGACCACAGCCAGGGCCACGTTGCCGCCCACGGCCAACTCGCTGCTGGCGAACGCATAACCGTCCATGGCGGAGTTGTCGTGCGCGGGCACATCCAGCCTGGAGATGACGTCTTCGGCCAGCACGCGGTCGAGCGCGGCGCGCAGGGCGACCTGCTCGGTGCCGCGCACCGGCTCGACCAGCTCGCCGATGATCTGGTTGGCCTGTGCCACCGGCAATGCGCCGGGATCGTAGTCGGACAGGCAGGAAATGACGGATTGTAGTGATGGCATGGACCGTTCCCGGGGGCAGCGGCCTGGTTTGGGTTGTCAGCGCGCTTCGAGCGTGCGCAACTCATCCAGGGTATTGATATTGGCGAAGGCGCCGGCGTCTTCGAACAGCACTTCGGCCAGGCGGTGCGAGGCGGCCCAGGTTTCGATCTTGCGGCCGCCGCCGTTGAGGAAAGCCACCAGGCCGTCGAGCGCCGTGACCGGCATCAGGCAAAACACCGGCTGGACCTGCCGGCGGCCATCCGCGTCGATGGTGACCGGGATGGCCATCTCGGCGTCTTGCGCGTCTACCGCGCTCGCCAGGCGCGCGGCCAGGTCGGATGGCAGGAAAGGCGAGTCGCAGGGGGCGCTCAGCATCCAGCCCGTCTGGCACTGTTCCAGCCCGGCCAGCATGCCAGCCAGGGGGCCGGCGAAGTCCGGCACCGAATCGGTGACCACCGGCACGCCGAAGGACTCATACGCGGCCAGGTTGCGGTTGGCGTTGATCAGCATGCCGCCGGTCTGCGCGGACAGGCGCAGCAGCGTATGCATCGCCATGGGCGCGCCGCGAAACGGCTGCAGGCCCTTGTCGGTGCCGCCCATGCGGCTGCCCCTGCCGCCGGCCAGGATCAGGCCGGTAATGTCTTCGCGAGAAATCATCGGGGGATGGGAGGATAGGGTGATGGGTTGGGCGGGACGGCTGTCGTCAGCCGCCGATATAGGACATCTCGATCTTGTTCTCGGCGCGCGCCTGGCGCACCGCGGGGTCGCTGCGCTGTTCGGAGTAGTGATCGGTGCGGCCTTGCCAGACCCCGGCAATGGCGTTCGAGATTTCCAGGTCGCTATGCTCGCCGCGCAGCAGCGCGCGCAGGTCGTAGCCTTCGGTGGCGAACAGGCACAGGTAGAGCCGGCCTTCGGTCGACAGGCGGATGCGGCTGCAGTCGCCGCAGAAGGCGTGGGTCACGCTGGAGATCACGCCGATCTCGCCGGCGCCGTCGCGGTAGCGCCAGCGCTCTGCGGTCTCGCCACTGTAGTTGGCTGGGATGGCTTCCAGCGGGAAGGCCGCGTGGATGCGGCGCACCACATCGGCCGAGGGCAGCACCTCGTCCATCTGCCAGTGGTTGCTCGCGCCCACGTCCATGAACTCGATAAAGCGCATGATGATGCCGCTGCCGCGGAAATGCGCGGCCATCGGCACGATTTCCCCGTCGTTGGTGCCGCGCTTGACCACCATATTGACCTTGATCGGCGCCAGGCCGGCCGCCTGGGCGGTCTCGATGCCGTCCAGCACGTCGCGCACCGCGAAGTCAACATCGTTCATGCGGCGGAAGGTGGCGTCGTCGATGGCGTCCAGGCTCACGCTGACCCGCGTCAGGCCTGCGTCGCGCAGCGCGCGCGCCTTGCGGGCCAGCAGCGAGGCGTTGGTGGTGAGGGTGAGGTCCAGCGGCTTGCCGGACACGGTGTCGATGCGCGCCAGCATTTCCACCAGCTTCTCGATGTTCTTGCGCAGCAGCGGCTCGCCGCCGGTGAGGCGGATCTTCTCGACGCCGTGCGCAACGAAGAGGCGCGCCGCGCGTTCGATTTCCTCGAAGCTCAGCAACTCGGAATGGGGCAGGAAGGTGTAGTCCTTGTCGAACACTTCCTTGGGCATGCAGTAGACGCAGCGGAAATTGCAGCGATCCGTGACCGAGATGCGCAGATCATGGAGCGGGCGGCCGCGCGTGTCGGCAACCAGCCCGGACGGTGCGGTGAGCACGGCCGGAATGCTTGGCGTCATCGAGCGGTAGCGATGGTCGCGCAGGTCGAAAATGGGAATGACGGATTCGGTCATGGCCTGGGGGGGTGGCAGTGCGGGTGACGGGCGGTTCTGGCGCGATTGCATGGGGCAGCATCGCCCGTTCCGGGCACCATCTTTCGGGTGCCATCTATTTGCCATTCTAGCCGAGCCGGGCATGGTACCGCCGGCATCACCCGGGACAAAGCCCGCTGGCATGAAAAAGGGACGGCATCGCCGTCCCTTTCCTTGCTACCCGTGAGGGTGCCGCTTACTTCTGCGGCGTCCCGGCGGTATCGCCACCGGTTTCGACCATGATCATCGGACCCTCAGGCAACGGCGGCAGAGGCTTGCGCTCCCGCACGACGCGCGCTGCCGGCGGGATGCTGGCAGCCGCTTCCTGCGCAGCGCGCAGCTTGCTGGTGTCGGTGTTGACCCACTCCAGGCCAGCCGAGGCCAGCATCGGCTGCAGGCTTTCGACCGCCACCGGGGCCACCGGGGCCACCGTTGCCACGGGGGCAGCGGCCGGCACATCAACGGCAGGCGCCACAACAACAGCAGGGGCTTCCACGACAGCTTCAGCCGCAACAGGGGCCGCAACTGGAGCCGATGCCGGCTGGTAGGCGGCCGGGCTTGCTGCGATCGTCCCAGCCACCGTTTCAGCCACTGGCTCGGCAACCGTTTCGACGATCGGCGCAGCGACCGGCGCCGAGATCGGCGCGGCCTGCACGAACACCGGCTCCGCCGGCAGTGCCACGGGCTGTTGCGTCACTACGGCAGCTTCGGCGGGCTGGTAAGCCGGTGCGCTCGGCGCGGCTTCGGCAACCGGCGCGGCAGCGGCTTCGATCGCAGGCGCTTGGGCGACCACAGCCGGGGCGGCGGCCTGGGTGCTTTCGCTCACTTCCGCCGTGTACTCGCCTTCAGCGCTTTCCGCGCCTTCGGTTGCCTGGACGCCGTCGTCGCGTTCGCGGCGATAGCGGTTGCGGCCACGGCGATTGCGGCGGCGGCGTTCTTCGCCTTCACCGTTCTCGGTGCCTTCCGTGCCTTCCGGCAGGTCGGTGCGTGCGTTGTCGGCGTCATCGTGCGAGGCAACCGCTGCGGCCACGGCCGGCGCTGCCACGACAGATGCGGCGGTCGCGGCTACGGCTTCGGCAGCCAGGCCTTCGGTGGCTTCGCCTTCGCGCGGCGCGTCGCCTCGTTCACGCTGGCGGTCGCGCTGGCGCTCGCGGCGTTCCTGGTTGCGGTCGCGGCGGCCTTCGCCACGGCCTTCCGTACGCTCGGCCGGCGCGCCTTCGGGCTGGCGGGCCGGCTGGACTTCCAGTGCGGCCTGGCGCGGAGCGCGGCTGTTGCGCTCGCCGCGTTGTTCTCCGCGCTCGCCACGTTGCTCGCCACGTTCGCCGCGCGCTTCGACGCGCTCCGTGCGCTGTTCGCCACGGTCCGCGCGCTCGGTGCGCTCGCCACGTTCCTGGGGGGCGCGCTCGCCGCGCTGGCCACGGCCCTGGCGGTCGCCACGTTCGCCGCCGCGCTCACCACGCTCGCCACCACGTTCGCCCCGCTGGCCACGGCCTTCACCGCGTTCGCCACGTTGGCCGCGTTCGCGACGGTTCTCCGCGCTGCGCTGCTCCGCGTCAACCGGCTTGGCCGGCTCGACGGCGGGCGCCGCGGGCTTGGCGCCGAACAGGTTCTTCAGCCAGCCGATAAAGCCACCGCCGACCACCGGCTGGGTAGCCGGCACCGGACGTGCGGCTGCCGCCGCGGCTTCCGGGCGCGGGGCGCGCTCTGCGCGCGGCACGGAGACGGGTGCCGGCTGTTCCGGGGTGATGCCCTTGACGGCAGCTTCCTGGCGCGGCTTGGCGTCTTCCTTCTTGCGGCTGCTGTAGCTGGTGTCGGCTTCCAGTTCCTTGGCGGCAGCCTCGGCCATCTTGTAGCTGGCCATGCTGTCTTCCAGGCGCGGGTCGTCGTGACGCAGGCGCTCCAGCTTGTAGTGCGGGGTCTCCAGGTGCTTGTTGGGGATCAGCAGCACGTTGACCTTGAAGCGCATCTCGATCAGGTTGATGTCCTGGCGCTTCTCGTTAAGCAGGAACGCAGCCACTTCCACCGGCACCTGGCAGTGGATGGCGGCGGTGTTTTCCTTCATCCCTTCTTCCTGGATGATGCGCAGGACCTGCAGGGCGGAAGATTCAGTATCCCGGATATGGCCAGTGCCGTTGCAGCGCGGGCAAGTGATGTGCGAGCCTTCCGACAGCGACGGGCGCAGGCGCTGGCGCGACAGCTCCATCAGGCCGAAGCGGCTGATCTTGCCCATCTGCACGCGGGCGCGGTCATGGCGCAGGGCATCCTTCAGGCGCGTTTCCACGTCCTTCTGGGCCTTGCTGGCTTCCATGTCGATGAAGTCGATCACGATCAGGCCGCCCAGGTCGCGCAGGCGCAGCTGGCGGGCGATTTCGTCGGCGGCTTCGAGGTTGGTGCGCAGCGCGGTTTCCTCGATGTCGGCGCCCTTGGTGGCGCGGGCCGAGTTCACGTCCACCGACACCAGGGCTTCGGTGTGGTCGATCACGATGGCGCCGCCCGAGGGCAGCATCACCATGCGCGAATAAGCCGACTCGATCTGGTGCTCGATCTGGAAGCGCGAGAAGAGGGGCACGTCGTCCCGGTACTTCTTCACGCGGTTCATGTTGTCGGGCATGACCACGCTCATGAAGGCGCGGGCCTGTTCGTAGATTTCGTCGGTGTCGATCAGGATCTCGCCGATATCCGGCTGGAAGTAATCGCGGATGGCGCGAATCACCAGGCTGGACTCGAGATAGATCAGCAGCGGGGCCTTGTTGTCGCCGGCGGCGCCGTCGATGGCCTTCCACAGTTGCAGCAGGTAGTTCAGGTCCCACTGGAGCTCTTCGGCCGAGCGGCCGATGCCCGCGGTGCGGGCGATGATGCTCATGCCCTCGGGCACGGCCAGCTGACCCATGGTCTCGCGCAGTTCCTGGCGGTCCTCGCCCTCGATGCGGCGCGATACGCCGCCGCCGCGCGGGTTGTTGGGCATCAGTACCAGGTAACGGCCGGCCAGCGAGATGAAGGTGGTCAGCGCCGCCCCCTTGTTGCCGCGCTCTTCCTTTTCTACCTGGACGATCAGCTCCTGGCCTTCATGCAACGCGTCCTGGATGCGCGCGTTACGCACGTCCACGCCTTCCTTGAAAAAGGCGCGTGCTACTTCCTTGAAGGGCAGGAAGCCGTGGCGTTCTTCGCCGTAGTTGACGAAGCAGGCTTCCAGCGAGGGCTCGATCCGGGTGATGACACCCTTGTAGATGTTGCCCTTGCGCTGTTCGCGCCCGGCGGCCTCGATGTCGATGTCGATCAGCTTCTGACCATCGACGATGGCGACGCGCAGTTCCTCTTGCTGCGTCGCGTTGAAAAGCATGCGTTTCATCGCATTACCTCACTCAATGCCGCGGATTGCACCGGCATGCGGTGCCCGCGGCGTTCGTTCCGTGGAGCACGCAAGGGAGCGAGTGAGGGCGCGAGAATTGCCGAAAGCGCCGTCGCGCAAATGAGCACGGCCGGCTGGGCACGGGTGAAAGAGAGGTAACGACGTCGAAAGCGCCGTCCGCATGGTCGGAGAGAACGCCGGTGTGCTGCTTTGCGCAGCGACCCAGCGGGTTTCCGGCTGGCATGGCGGCGGTGCGGGCGCAAAGAGGCGTCATCGCACCGCGGCCGGCCGCGGAAGGGCTAGACGCGTCAAAGAGCAAGTTTGTCGTCACGGCAATGCTGCTTCGCTTCCTGACATCTCCTGGCGGGCGCACCTACTGCTTCTTGGAGTTCTGCGACCGGGCGCCGGTATAACCAGTCAGGCGGCGTTGGAAGCATGCCGGCGGCACCGTTTCCCGGTGCGGGCGGGACTTCTCTCACCAGAGTGGATGCCGGTTGGGCATCCACTATCAAATTCTGTTCTACCTGAACACTACTCCCACGTGACCGCCGTCAGCGCCGAAGTTGCCTTTGGGCGACTTCCTGCGCGGGCGATACCGTGCGTGCTGCGTTTTTGCTGCCATTTACCAGCCCCGGGCTCGCGTGGTACGCAAAGAAGCGGGAGGCTGGCAGGGTTGGCGGCAACCCGAAGTGTAAAATACGACGAATCGCCTACACCTGACTTGCGCTGCCGGTCTTTGGCCGGAACAGCGAGGAAATTATATTGAAAATGAATGAGTTACGCCATCAAATTGAAAAAGAGGTGCGGCCCGCCGCGGCCGGGCCCCAGGTGGCGTATGTAACGATTGGCGACGAAGCCGATGGCCAGCGTATCGACAACTTCCTCCTGAAGCTCTCGAAAGGGGTGCCCAAGAGCCATGTCTACCGCATCCTGAGGTCGGGCGAAGTGCGTGTGAACAAGGGGCGGGTCGACGCCACCTATCGTCTGCAGTTGGGCGACGTGGTACGGATTCCGCCAATGCGTGTGGCGGCTTCGGCACCTGATGCCGGCAAGTTCGTGCCGCCGGCCAGTTTTCCGGTGGTCTTCGAGGATGAATACCTGCTGGTGATCAACAAGCCTGCCGGCGTGGCCGTGCATGGCGGCTCCGGCGTGGCATTCGGCGTGATCGAGCAATTGCGGCGCGCCCGCCCGCAGGCCAGGTTCCTTGAGCTGGTGCACCGTCTCGACCGCGAGACCTCCGGCCTGCTGGTGCTGGCGAAGAAGCGTACGGCGCTGGTGAACCTGCATGAGCAGATGCGCGGCAGTGCGCTGGACAAGCGCTACTTCGCCTGCGTGGCTGGACATTTCGAGAATGCCCGGCAGCACGTGAAATTCCCGCTATATAAGTACACCACCCCGGAAGGCGAGCGCCGTGTGCGGGTGCAGGAAGATGGCATTGCCTCGCATACCGTGTTCAACCGGCTCGAGGTCATGCCAGGCTACACCTTGCTCGAGGCCGAGCTGAAGACAGGGCGGACCCACCAGATCCGGGTCCACCTGGCGCATTCCGGCTTCCCGATCCTGGGTGACGAAAAGTACGGCGATTACGCCCTCAACAAGGCGCTGGCCCGCAGCGGCGCCAATCCTGGGCTCAAGCGCATGTTCCTGCACGCGCACAGCCTGACATTCACGCATCCGATAAGTGGGGAAATCACCACTGTCGTTGCACCCATGCCGCCGGAGTGCGAAGCGTTCCTGCAGCAAGCCCGTAACCAGCGCGCCGCTGACTAAGGCGCTAACAAGGATATTCATGGCCAGGCAATGCTTCGACCTGATCGTGTTCGACTGGGATGGAACCCTGATGGATTCCACCCCGACCATCGCCAAATGCATCCAGCTGGCCAGCCGCGACCTCGGCTTGCCGGTGCCCGACGACAGCGCCGCCAGCCACGTGATCGGGCTGGGACTCAAGGATGCGCTGTCGTACGCCGTGCCCACGCTCGATCCCGCCGACTATCCCCGGCTGGCCGAGCGCTACCGTTTCCACTTCCTGACCCGCGACGCCGAACTGGTGCTGTTCGATGGGGTGCGAGAGATGCTGGAAGCCTTGCGCGCCGAGCATTATTTCCTCGGTGTGGCGACGGGCAAGACCCGCGTCGGCCTGCAGCGCGCCTTGGAAGCAACTGGCCTTGTGCGCTCGTTCGACGGCACGCGTTGCGCCGACGAGACCTTTTCCAAGCCCCACCCGGCCATGCTGCAAGAGCTGACCCGCGAACTGGGGCAGGACATGGAGCGCACGGTGATGATCGGTGACACCACCCATGACCTGCAGATGGCGGCCAAAGCCGGCGCGGCGGGCATCGGCGTGGGCTACGGCGCGCATCCCGCGGACGCCCTGCGCGCGATGGCGCCGCTGCATTGCGCGTCGTCCATCGCCGACCTGAAAGACTGGCTGCTGGCGCATGCTTGACGCAACGGGCCGGGGGATGACCGGCGAGCGTCACCTGTGTGCGGGCGAGGACCTGGCTGACGGTGGCGTCGGGGTGCGTTTTGTGGTCGAAGTGGGTGGGCGCCCCGTGAGCGCGTTTGTCGTGCGCTTCGAGGGGGCTGTCCACGGCTACCTGAACCAGTGCGCCCATGTGCCGATGGAGCTCGATTGGCAGGAGGGACAGTTTTTCGAGTCCTCGGGCCTATACTTGATGTGCGCGACACATGGCGCGGTTTATGCGCCGGACAGTGGTTTGTGCGTGGGCGGCCCCTGCCGGGGCGCTTCATTGGCCAAGCTGCGCGTCGAAGAGCGCGATGGCAATGTGTACTGGCTGCCGGAAAGTCCATACGAAGCACCCGCGGGCTAGCGGGCAGCCGGCAGGCCCGGTGCCCCCGGCCCGCCTATCTATTCATAATCAAGAGCCAACTGCATGACTGAACAGCAAAAACCGCCGCAGGACGAATCCGGCAAGGCGCAGGAACCGGTGGCTTCGGCCAGCGCCGGGGCGCCCGGGGCGGGGGATGATCGGCTGGAAACCGCTTCGCAGGCCGATTACCCGCTGGAGCAGGAGTTGCGCGCCGGAGATGCTGCTTCGCAGAAAGAAGCCGGCCAGCGCAAGGCGCGCATGGCCGGCCGTGACGTCGGCCCGGTCCCCACGGGGACAGGCTGGGAGCGGGATGTGCTGGAAAAGGTGCTGATGGCGACGCTGCGCGAGCAGCGCGCGGCACGCCGCTGGCGGATATTCTTCCGCTTCGCCGGGCTCGCCCTGCTAGCGCTGATTTTCTTTGCCGTTTTTGACTTCAAGGGCGACGGCACCATTGCCACGAGCGGTCGCCATACGGCAATGGTGTCGCTCGACGGCGAGATTGCTGCCGGGACTCCGGCCAGCGCTGAATCGATCAATGCAGCCCTGCAAGCCGCGTTTGCCGATACCAATGCCGCCGGGATTATCCTCAAGATCAACTCGCCGGGTGGCTCGCCGGTGCAGGCTGGCATGATCAATGACGAGATCCGGCGCCTGCGGACGCTTTATCCCGCCAAGCCGTTCTACGTGGTGGTGGAGGAGATCTGCGCCTCGGGCGGCTATTACGTGGCGGCGGCGGCCGACAAGATCTATGTCGACAAGGCTAGCATTGTCGGCTCGATCGGCGTGCTGATGGACGGCTTTGGCTTTACCGGGCTCATGGACAAGCTGGGTGTCGAGCGCCGGCTCTATACCTCCGGCGCCAACAAGGGCATGCTCGACCCGTTCTCGCCGCAGGTGCCGAGGCAGAAACAATACGCCGAAACCATGCTCAAGCAGATCCACCAGCAGTTCATCGACGTGGTCAAGGAAGGCCGGGGCAATCGCCTGAAGGACGATCCGGACCTGTTCTCCGGCTTGTTCTGGTCCGGCGAGCGCAGCGTTGAGCTGGGCTTGGCCGACGGCCTGGGTAACGCGGACTACGTGGCGCGGGATCTCTTCAAGGCCGAGGACATCGTCGACTACACCGTCAAGGAGAATATTGCGGAGCGGGTAGCCAAGCGCTTCGGCGCGGCGATGGGCACGGCGGTGATGAAGACCATGCTGTTCGGCACGCGCGTGCAGGCTATGCATTAAGCCGGCCGGGCTGAACTCGGAGCAGAAAAATGGGGCGCAAACGCCCCATTTTTCGTTTGTTTCCTCGTTTGCCGGCCGTCGCTCAGGCTGCCAGCAAGGAGAAGATGGCCGGGCGCTTGTTCAGTGCCAGCCGCTCCGGGCGCCAGTCGGAGATGGGCAGCGTGACGATCGTCTCGCTTGGCAAGGTCAGGTCTACCGCGATCGACAGCAGGCTGGTGCCTGCGCAATGCTGGCGCATGGCTTCCAGCAACGGGCCATTGCGGTACGGCGTCTCGATCCAGACCTGGGTCTGGCGCGCTTTGCGCGATAGCTGCTCCAGCTCGCGCAGGCGCTTGGCGCGCTCGCCGGCATCCACCGGCAGGTAGCCGTTGAAAGCAAAGCTCTGGCCATTGAGGCCGGACGCCATCACGGCCAGCAGGATCGAGCTCGGGCCCACCAGCGGGCGCACGCGCACGCCCTTGGTGTGAGCCAGGCGCACCAGGTTGGCACCGGGATCGGCCACCGCCGGCACGCCGGCTTCCGACAGCAAGCCGCCGTCGCGCCCTTCGCGGATCGGTGCCAGCAGGGCGGCCAGTTCGCTTTCCCGCGTATTGACGTTGAGTTCGCGGATCTCGATCTGCTGGATTGGCTTGGCCAGCGGGCAGGTTTCGCTGAGTTTCTTCAGGAAGGCGCGTGCCGTCTTGGCGTTTTCCGCTACGAGGTAGTCCAGGCCGGCCGTGATCTGCTGCACGCCAGCCGGAATGACATCCGCGAGCGGGTCGAACTCGTCGCGTTTGCCCAGGGTGTTGGGGATCAGGTACAGGGTGCCGCTCATGCTTGGGTTCTCATTTGTCTTCTGTGGCTTGGCGCAAGGTGGGCGAAGCCCTCAGTCCTGGAAGAAAGGGTAGCCGGCCTGGCGCAGCATATTGGTCAGCGCGATCAGGGGCAGGCCTACCAGCGCGGTGGGATCGTCGGACTCCATATGCGAGAGCAGGGCGATGCCCAATCCTTCGGATTTTGCGCTGCCCGCGACATCATAAGGCCGCTCGATGCGCAGGTAGGCATCCAGTTCCTGGTCGGGAAGGTCGCGGAAAGTCGCGCGCGTCTGGATATCCGCCAGCTGAGCCTCGCCGTTACGACTGTCAAGCAGGCACAACGCGGAGTGAAAAGTGACGGTGCGGCCGCGCATCCACTGCAATTGCGCCAGGGCCTTCTCGTGGGAGCCGGGCTTGCCGATCTGCCTGCCGTCCAGCGTGGCGACCTGGTCGGAGCCGATGACCAGGGTGCCGGGATGCCGCTCAGCAATGGCCTGTGCCTTGGCGTGGGAGAGCCGCAGCGCGGTGGCCTCGGGGCTTTCGCCAGGCTGCGGGGTTTCGTCGATGTCCGGAATCGCCACCTCGAAAGGAATGCGCAGGCGCTCCAGCAATTCGCGGCGATAACGTGAGCTGGAACCCAGGATCAGGGTGGGGCGGGAAGTTTGCGGCATAAGTAATTGAGCGAAAAGGGAAAGCGGCGAATGGCCGTCTTCCGAAATTTTGACCGCGGCAGCAGAATCGACGTATAATCTCGCGTTTAGCCAAGCAAGTCCGGCGCAATACCGTGCTTTTTCCGGTGTTGTGTGGTTTCCGAGTCACGTTTCGACGGTGCGTATACGGGCATGTGTCAGGTATACGTAAAAAAGCGTCGAAGCCGCGATCCTCCGGGATGCCTCCCGGCATGACGGCACGATAAGACATGACCCAGCCGATTGACCTGCGCGCGCTCGATCTCTTTGCGTTTTGCCGCGCTGGCGACGACGCCACCGGCGAAGTTGCCGCACGCGATTTGCCGCGCATCATAGCCGAGACTGCGGCGCAAGCGCCAGCGTCGGCGCCGGACGAGGTGTTCAGCTACGCGCTTTCCGGCTTTGTCGAGGAAGAGGCGAGCGAGCCCGGCAAGCCCGCGGTGGAGCGCCTGTTCATCGACCTGGCCGTGAATGGCCGGGTCTGGCTGGACTGCCAGCGCTGCCTGCAGGTCTACGAACAGCTCATCGCCACGGACATGTGTTTCGAGGTGGTCGCCAGCGAGGCGGATGCCGATGCGGCGCCCATGGACGACGACGAGCTCGATGTGATTGTTGGCTCCAAGCGCTTCGACCTGCTGACGCTGATTGAAGATGAAGTGCTGCTGGCTTTGCCGGTGGCGCCCAAGCATGACGTTTGCCCCACGGTGCACGAAAGTCTCGTGACCGGGGTGGACGGACAGGCGGAACCTGAACCAGAGGTTCTGCCGGAAGAAGAAAAACGGCCTTCGCCCTTTGCGGCGCTGGCTGGCCTGAAAACGAAGCACTGAAGCTGGTTCGCCGGCATCTGGCAACGTTCGAGGGCACCAGGATCAGCATCCGGCCGGGCCCGGCTACGCCTCGTGCGGGATGCGTGTGTTACCATTGAAAAATTCTCGAAGGAGTCATCATGGCAGTTCAACAGAACAAGAAGTCGCCCTCCAAGCGCGGCATGCATCGCTCGCACGACCACCTGACCACGGCAGCGCTGGCAGTGGAGCCGACCACGGGCGAAACCCACCTGCGTCACCACGTGAGCCCGAACGGCTACTATCGTGGCCGCAAGGTCATCAAGACCAAGAACGACTGACAGATCGTTCGGCGTGACTTTGCGTCTCGTACGCGCGCGTTGGTAGGTCAAAAACAAAAAAGCGGCAAAATCGTTGCCGCTTTTTTGTTGCGCGCTCGCAGCGTAAACCGTAGCGCAGGCTTCCATCGAGCCGATTTGCGCCGCCGGCTCAAGCTGGGTGCATGGCTAGGTGCCATGCGCGGCGGCGAGGGCTGCGCCAGATCTTGCCGTGGAGCGCTCCGGGAGTGCCGTCGGGTTGCCACCGGCTGGTCAGGGTCAAGCCTGCCCGGCTCGGGAGCCAGGATTTCAAGTCACGCCGACCAGCGCTTCTGCACCAGGAAACAATGACGATCAAACTAGCTATCGACTGCATGGGTGGCGATCACGGTGTCTGCGTGACCGTACCGGCGGCGATCAGTTTTCTCTCAAGCCATAGCGACGCCGAAGTGGTGCTGGTCGGCTTGCGGGACAGCATCGAGCCGCAGCTCAGGAAGCTGCACGCGCTCGACCATCCGCGCGTGCGCATTGTGACCGCGTCCGAAGTCATCACCATGGATGACCCCGTTGAAGTGGCGTTGCGCAGGAAGAAGGATTCCTCGATGCGCGTGGCGGTGACCCAGGTCAAGGAGGGGCTGGCTGGCGCATGCATCTCGGCAGGCAATACCGGCGCCCTGATGGCGGTGTCGCGCTATGTGCTGAAAACGCTCGAAGGCATCGAGCGGCCGGCCATCGCCACCACCATTCCCAACGAGCAGGGCTGGGGTACCACGGTACTCGACCTCGGTGCCAATGCCGACTGCGAGCCCGAGCATCTGCTGCAGTTCGCGCGCATGGCAGAGGCCATGGTTGCCGTGGTGGATCACAAGGAACGCCCGAGCGTCGGCCTGCTTAACATTGGCGAGGAAGTGATCAAGGGCAACGATGTGGTCAAGCGTGCGGGTGAGCTGTTGCGCGCTTCGGAACTCAACTTCTACGGCAACGTGGAAGGCAATGACATCTTCAAGGGCACCACCGATATCGTGGTGTGCGATGGCTTTGTTGGCAACGTCGCGCTAAAGAGCAGCGAAGGGCTGGCCAAGATGATCGCCAACATGATCAAGGAAGAATTCACGCGTTCGTGGTTTACCAAGCTGCTGGCGGTCCTGGCTTTGCCGGTACTCAAGCGATTGTCCCGGCGCCTTGACCCGGCACGCTACAACGGCGCTTCCCTGCTCGGCTTGCGCGGGCTTGTCGTCAAAAGTCATGGTTCCGCCGACGCGCACGCTTTTGAGTGGGCTATCAAACGCGGGTATGATGCGGCCAGGAATGGTGTGATCGAACGCACCATTCAGGCCTTCGCCAACAAGTCAGGTAACAGCACTCCGGCTACCGGCCCGCAGTCAGGCGCCGAGGATTCCAGTCCAAGCCCGCACGCCGCCTGAGGTCTTGATGTAGATGCCGCGGGCGACGACCCGTGGCCAGACGATCGATCCGACATTACATGACAAGCTACGCAAAAATCATCGGGACCGGGAGCTATTTGCCTCCGCGGCGCGTCACTAACCAAGATATCGCGGCGCAACTGGCTGAGAAGGGCATCGAGACCAGCGACGAATGGATCTTTTCGCGCAGTGGCATCTCGGCCCGCCATTGGGCCGAGCCGGATGTCACCAGCAGCGACCTCGCCGTCAAGGCGGCGGAGCGCGCGCTGGAGGCCGCTGGCATCGATCGCCAAAGCATCGACCTGATCATCGTTGCCACTTCCACGCCCGATTTCGTCTTTCCCAGCACCGCCTGCCTGGTGCAGCAAAAGCTTGGCATCACCAACAACTGCGCGGCGTTCGACCTGCAAGCGGTGTGCTCCGGCTTTGTCTATGCGCTGGCCACCGCCGAGAAATTCATCCGCAGCGGTTCGCACCGCAATGCGCTGGTGATTGGCTCGGAAGTGTTTTCCCGCATCCTCGATTTCAACGACCGCACCACCTGCGTGCTGTTCGGCGACGGCGCCGGCGCAGTCGTGCTGTCGGCCTCCGAGGAGCCCGGCATCCTGTCGTCGGCGATGCACTCCGATGGCAGCCACGTGGATATCCTGTGCGTGCCGGGCAACGTCGCGGGCGGCAATATCACCGGCAACCCCTTCCTGCACATGGATGGCCAGGCTGTGTTCAAGCTGGCGGTCACCGTGCTCGACAAGGTAGCGCGCGAAGCACTCGCGGGCGCGCAGTTCCCGGCGGAAAAGGTTGACTGGCTGATCCCGCACCAGGCCAATATCCGCATCATGCAAAGCACGGCCAGGAAGCTTGGCCTGCCCGCCGAGCGCATGGTGGCTACGGTGCATGAGCACGGCAACACCTCGGCTGCCTCGATCCCGCTGGCGCTCGACGTGGCGGTGCGCGATGGCCGCATCCACGCAGGGCATCACGTGCTGATGGAAGGCGTGGGCGGCGGCTTCACCTGGGGCGCGGTACTGCTGCGCATGTAATATTCGGGCCGGCGCGGTGGTGTCATGCCGTTGCGCCGACCTGGCGCTATTCATCTTTACGATTCGATTGCGATGAAATTCTCCTTTGTATTCCCAGGGCAAGGCTCGCAGGCAGTTGGCATGCTCAACGCCTTTGCCGGCAATGCGGTAGTTCGTGCCACGCTGGATGAGGCATCCGCCGCGCTTGGGCAGGACCTGGGCCGACTGATCGCCGAAGGCCCGGCCGAGGACCTGAACCTCACCACCAACACGCAACCGGTGATGCTGACCGCCGCGGTGGCCATCTACCGCGCCTGGCTCGACGCCGGCGGCCCGGCTCCGGCCGTGGTGGCGGGGCACAGCCTGGGTGAATATTCCGCGCTGGTGGCAGCCGGGGTGATCCCCTTCGCTGACGCGGTGCCGCTGGTGCGTTTTCGCGCACAAGCCATGCAGGAAGCCGTGCCGGTTGGCGAGGGCGGCATGGCGGCCATCCTGGGCCTGTCCGACGATGACGTGCGCGCCGCCTGCGCTGAAGCGTCGGCGACCGGTGCCGGCGTGGTGGAGGCCGTGAACTTCAACGCGCCGTTGCAGGTGGTGATCGCTGGCAACAAGGGTGCCGTGGAGAAGGCCTGCGAAATGGCCAAGGCACGTGGCGCCAAGCGCGCGCTGCCGCTGCCGGTGTCGGCACCGTTCCACTCGTCGCTGCTCAAGCCCGCATCGGACCGCCTGCGCGAGCGCATGGTCGACATGGTGTTTTCCGCACCGTCGATTCCGCTGGTGAACAACGTCGATGTGGCCATCGTCAATGACCCGCAAGCCATCAAGGACGCGCTGGTCCGCCAGGCCGCAGCCCCGGTGCGCTGGGTCGAGTGCGTGCAGAAGATCGCTGCTGAAGGTGTGACCCATGTGATTGAGTGCGGCCCCGGCAAGGTGCTGGCGGGCATGACCAAGCGCATCGACGGCAGCCTGGTGGGCGGAGCGATCTTCGATCCGGCCTCGCTGCAGGACACGTTGGCGCTGCTGAAGTAAACAAGGACCAACGCAATGACAAAATTTCTGGAAAACCAGGTCGCGCTGGTAACCGGCGCATCGCGCGGCATTGGCCGCGCCATCGCGCTGGAGCTGGCCGCCCAGGGCGCCACGGTGGTAGGTACCGCCACCAGCGAGGCCGGTGCAGCTGCCATCAGCGAATACCTGGCGGCAGCCGGCGGCAAGGGCCGTGGCGCCGTGCTCAACGTCAATGATGCGGCAGCGTCAGAAGCGCTGATCGACGAACTGGTCAAGGCACATGGCAGCCTGGGCGTGCTGGTGAACAATGCCGGCATTACCCAGGACCAGCTCGCCATGCGCATGAAGGACGAAGACTGGAGCGCGGTGATCGAGACCAATATGACGGCGGTGTTCCGCCTGTCGCGCGCCGTGCTGCGCCCGATGATGAAGGCCCGCGGCGGCCGTATCATCAACATCACCTCGGTGGTCGGCTCGACCGGCAACCCAGGCCAGATGAACTACGCGGCTGCCAAGGCAGGCGTGGAAGGCATGAGCCGTGCGCTCGCACGCGAGATCGGCAGTCGCAATGTCACCGTCAATTGCGTGGCGCCGGGCTTCATCGATACCGACATGACCAAGGTTCTGTCGGAAGAGCAGCATGCGGCACTGAAGACGCAGATCCCGTTGGGCCGGCTCGGCCAGCCGGAAGACATCGCACATGCGGTGGCTTTCCTGGCAGGCCCGCAGGCGGCCTACATCACAGGTACGACGCTCCATGTGAATGGTGGCATGTACATGAATTGATCGCCTTGCGCAGTGATCGGGTTCGAGGGAGAAGCCGGTAGAAGCTGTGTGAAGTGGTTATTTTTAAAACTGATCGGGCGTAGTTCTTGCAATAGATGGCGGGGGGCATTTTTATGGCCCAAACCTGCTAAAATGCGCCCACTTTTTGTCGAACTTCCCTGGAGGGTTACATGGACAATATCGAACAACGCGTCAAGAAAATCGTGGCAGAGCAACTCGGCGTGGCCGAGGCAGACATCAAGACCGAATCGTCGTTTGTGAACGACCTGGGCGCTGACTCGCTCGACACGGTTGAGCTGGTGATGGCGTTGGAAGATGAATTCGGCATGGAAATTCCTGATGAGGAAGCCGAGAAGATCACGACCGTGCAACAGGCAATCGATTACGCCACTGCACACGTCAAGGCTTAAGCCTGTCGTATCTGAATTCCGAGCCACAGAAGGCAGGCGCGTGGGCCTATGGGTCCGCTGCGCTGTTTTCTGTGGCTTTCGTCTGTTCGCAGAAGCACAATTGGATGCGTTGCGCCGGTGCCGGTGCAGCCAGTTGCTGGCCTTTGGCCGGCATCGATTCCCAATCCGGTTTTGCTTCACGTATCCGTAGGAAATCATAGTGAGCCGTCGTCGCGTCGTCGTCACTGGGCTTGGCCTTGTGTCTCCGGTCGGAAACACGGTTGCCGAAGGCTGGGCCAACCTGGTCGCCGGCAAGTCCGGCATTGCCACCGTCACCAAATTCGATCATTCCGCGCTTGCCGTGCACTTCGCTGGCGAGGTCAAGGGGTTCAATGCCGAGGACTACATCCCGGCCAAGGAAGCCCGCCATATGGATACCTTTATCCACTATGGCATCGCAGCGGGTTCGCAGGCGCTGAAGGATAGCGGCTACGAAGTGACCGAAGCCAATGCCGATCGCATTGGCGTGCTGGTCGGATCGGGCATCGGCGGCCTGCCGATGATCGAGGATACCCACGCGGAGCTGACCAATCGCGGCCCGCGCCGGATCTCCCCGTTCTTCGTGCCTGGCTCGATCATCAACATGATCTCGGGCCACCTGTCCATCATCCATGGACTCAAGGGCCCCAACCTGGCCGCGGTCACGGCCTGCACCACCGGCCTGCACAGCATCGGCCTTGCGGCCCGCCTGATCCAGGCGGGTGACGCCGACGTGATGCTGGCCGGTGGCGCTGAATCCACCGTCTCGCCGCTGGGCATCGGCGGTTTTGCCGCAGCGCGTGCGCTGTCGACCCGTAACGATGACCCCGCAGCCGCCTCCCGCCCCTGGGACAAGGATCGCGATGGCTTCGTGCTGGGCGAGGGCGCCGGTGTGGTCATGCTCGAGGAGTACGAGTCGGCCAAGGCTCGCGGCGCCCGGATCTATGCGGAGCTAATCGGCTTCGGCATGAGCGGCGACGCTTACCACATGACCGCGCCCAATATGGATGGCCCCCGCCGCTGCATGGCCAACGCCCTTAGGGATGCTGGCATCAATGCGGACGAAGTCGGCTACCTGAATGCGCACGGGACCTCGACTCCGCTTGGTGACAAGAACGAGACCGAAGCGATCAAGCTGGCTTTTGGCGATCACGCCTACAAGCTGGCTGTCAACTCGACCAAGTCGATGACCGGTCACCTGCTGGGCGGCGCGGGCGGGCTTGAGTCGGTCTTCACTGTGCTGGCGCTGCACCACCAGGTGTCGCCGCCGACCATCAACATCTTCAACCAGGATCCCGAATGCGACCTGGACTACGTGGCTAATACGGCGCGTGACCTGAAGATCGATGTGGCGGTGAAAAACAACTTCGGCTTCGGCGGCACCAACGGCACGCTTGTCTTCCGTCGCGCCTGAACCCGGCGGCCGCCGGGCGGCTTTCCCTTTGCGTTTGGTCGGGGCCCATCCCTTGCGGTGGGCCTTGGTGCTGATCCTCGCCTGCGAGCTGGCAACGTTCGCGTTGCTGGCCTCGCAAGGCGTGCAGGAATTGGGGCGCTCGGTGCAACGCTGGGAATTCACGCAGTGGCTGTTGGCAGGCGGCTTGGCCGGGATGTGCGGCTGGCTGGCCTGGCATTGGCCCAAGCTCTGGCACGGCGCAGCCTGTACCTACGGCGGCCTTGCGCCAGGGCGGGATCGCACTGGCCGGCCTGGCATTGTGGTTGATATGCCGGACGGCAGCCGCGCGATAGCGAGGGTGGAATCCAGTTGGGAACTGGGCGAGCTGGCGCTCGTGCTGGCCTTGGAGCCGGTAGCCGGACAGCCACCACGTGTGCTGGTGGTCAATCGCGCATTTGCCGGTGCCGGCGCTTTGCGCGCCCTGAGGCGCACTATTCGGGTTGCGCGCCGCGAAGGCCCGGCGGCCGGCGAGGCTGGCTGATGCGCGGCTATTTCAACCATTCTTCACAATATGCGTTGCAACGCACTGACCGTGCGGCCGGCAACGTAGGTAAAATACAACGTTTGTCGTGAAGACGATACCAAGAGATACACTGCAGGTGAAATATTCGTGAGCGAACGCGAAGCCGATCAGCTCCTCGTTGAACGCGTCCAGCAGGGCGATAAGCGGGCCTTTGAATTGTTGGTGGTGAAATACCACCGCAAGATCATCAGGCTCATTTCGCGTTTGGTGCGGGATTCCGCGGAAGTGGAGGATGTGGCGCAAGACGCCTTCATCAAGGCGTATCGTGCATTGCCGCAATTTCGCGGTGAGTCGGCGTTCTACACCTGGTTGTACCGGATCGCGGTGAACACGGCGAAGAACTACCTGGCCACCCAGGGACGCCGCCCGGAAGCCTCCAGTGATATCGATGCCGAAGAGGCTGAAACTTTTGCGGACGGTGAGCAACTAAGAGATATCAATACGCCGGAGTCGATGCTTCATACCCGCCAGGTGGCCGAGACGGTCAACCGTGCGATGGAAGCACTGCCCGAGGAATTGCGCACCGCCATCACCCTTCGCGAGATCGAGGGCCTCAGTTATGAGGAGATCGCGGAAGCCATGGGTTGCCCGATCGGCACGGTCCGGTCACGCATCTTCCGGGCGCGCGAGGCGATTGCCGATAAATTGCGCCCGCTGCTGGGAACGGCAGAGGGCAAGCGGTGGTAGCAGGTAGTGATATCTAGCGGTAAGCAGTAAATAAAATGTCGTGCGGCCAGCGTTGCAGCCTATTCCTGCATCGAAAAACGACAAAGCTGTAGACGGGATTGTCGGTTGTTCAATGGTTTTTCTAGGGGTGGGAAATGGGTCAGGCTCATAAGCAGTCGGTTCATGAAGAGGAAGCAGCGGAGCAAATCTCCGTGCTGATGGATGGCGAGCTGGCGCCGCACGAAGTAAACGCAGTGCTGGACCTCGCGAAAAGTGAGGCAGGCATGGCGAGTTGGGCCTCTTATCAATTGATTGGCGATGCCCTGCGTTCGGAAGAACTGACGCATGCCGGCTCGACCGATGACTTTCTTTCCCGGTTTTCCGCTCGTCTGGACAGTGAGCCGCATGTGCTGGTGCCCGCCGTCGCCAAGGCGTCGTCGGCTCATCGCCTGCTGTTCAAGCCGTCGTGGGTGCGGCGCGTCATGCCGAGCACCGCGATTGCCGCTGCAGTGGCCGCCGTCAGTTGGGTAGCCGTGCCGCAGATGCGCGGCGCCGCCGACCTCGGCACGCCGGATGCGGTGGTGGCGCGTGTCGAGCAACCTGCAGCGCCCAAGGCTGGCGGTATCGTGACTGTCTCCGCCGATAACGCGCAGATGATCCGCGATCCCCGTCTGGATGAATATCTTCGCGCTCACCGCGTCTCGGTTGCCACCGATGCGGTTGTGCCGACCATGCGCCAAGTGGCTAACAGCGCAAACTTCTCTCAGGACAATTCGCAGGAATAATGCCGGACATGCATAAAGGATGGTCGCCCGCCAACGTAGCGGGCGCACACAGAATCAGGGCCCTTCGCAGGTCCTTTTTTCTGGCCTTGTGTCTGACTGCGGCTGCGGCAACTGCGCAGCCGCCGGACAATACGCTGGCCCGTCGCGACGCAACGGCCTGGCTCAACAAGATCCATCGCGCGGCCCAGCGCGAGAATTATGTCGGCACGCTGATTTATCAGCGTGGCAGCGTGATGCATGCATCGCGTATCCAGCACTACAGCGATCTCGTCAACAACGAGTATGAACGGCTTGAGACCCTCGACGGCAAGCCGCGCGAGGTGCTGCGCCAGAACGACATCGTCCACAGCCTGATTCCCGAGGCCAAGCTGGTGGTGGTGGAGAAGCAGGAGGCCAAGGATCGTTTTCCGGCGCTGCTGGCCACCAACAAGAGCGATGTGCTCGACATCTACGATATGCGCAAGCTTCCGGGCGAGCGCGTGGCTGGTGTCGAGTGCGAGGTTTTTTCGCTCGAGCCGCATGATGCGGCGCGCTACGCCGTGCGGCTTTGGGCCGAGAAGAATTCCGGCTTGCTGATGCGTGCACAGACCCTGGGCGAAGGTGGCAAGGTGCTGGAGCAGGTTGCTTTCTCGCAAGTCGATATCGGCGTGCCGTCGGAAAAGCAGCGCATTCTCACGGCCATCAAGAACTCCGGCTCCTGGACTCATTATGAGGTGACCAACCATCCGGCCAATATTGCCGACGAAGGCTGGAGCATCGCGGTTCCGGTCAAGGGGTTCCTGAAGATCCGCGAGGTTCGCCGCCCGCTGGGAGAGCTGCGCGCACCGCAGGCCAACCCGCGCGGCAATGTCTTCGAAGTGCTCCAGGTCGTCTACAGCGATGGCTTGACCGGCCTGTCGGTGTTTATCGAGCCGGTTTCCGAGCAGCGCGTGCGCCGCGAAGGCGTCGCCTCGCTGGGTGCCACGCAGGTCGTGGTACGCCGCGTAGCCGATTTCTGGATCACGGTGGTGGGCGAAGTCCCGCCGGCCACGGTGAGGCAGTTTGCCTCGGCGGTAGAATACAAATCACCGAAGGCCCACTAGGCCGGATCGCGGTGTTGCCGCAGGCGTGAACATCGCCTGTGGGCCGCCGCCGATCGGCAACCCTGCTGCCTGTGCTTTCTTCCTCTTTTCGCTGATTTCCCGGGAGTCGACGATGTCACCAAGATCTCCAGCCTTGGCTCGGACCGTGCTCATGGCTGCCATTCTCGCCTTTGCGCCCTTTGTCGCGGAGCTGAGTCACGCGCAGGCCGCCGCGCCGTCCTATAACCTGCCCGACTTCACCGATCTGGTGGAAAAGGCCGGACCGGCTGTCGTGAACATCCGTACCACCGAGCGTGTGCGCGCGCGCGGCACGCCGGGGGGGGCGGAAGATGACGAAATGGCAGAGTTTTTCCGCCGTTTCTTTGGCGTGCCCATGCCAGGCGCACCCACGCCGCCGGGTGCCCCGCGCCGTGGCCAGCCGCCGCAAGGCGAAGAGCAGAGTCGTGGCGTGGGGTCGGGTTTTGTCATCAGCCAGGATGGTTATGTGATGACTAATGCCCACGTGGTTGCCGATGCGGAAACCATCTACGTCACGCTGCCCGACAAGCGTGAATTCAAGGCCAAGCTGATCGGCTCGGACAAGCGCACCGATGTCGCCTTGCTCAAGGTCGACGCGACCGGCCTGCCAAAGCTGACGCTGGGCGATTCGGACAAGGTTCGCGCTGGCGAATGGGTGCTGGCCATTGGTTCCCCCTTTGGCCTCGATAACACGGTGACTGCCGGCATTGTCTCCGCCAAGGGGCGCGATACCGGTGACTACCTGCCGTTCATCCAGACCGATGTGGCGGTCAATCCCGGCAATTCCGGCGGTCCGCTGATCAACCTGCGTGGCGAAGTGATCGGCATCAACTCGCAGATCTATAGCCGCAGCGGTGGCTATATGGGTATCTCCTTCGCCATCCCGATCGACGAAGCCATGCGGGTCACCGAGCAGCTCAAGGCGACCGGCAAGGTCACGCGCGGACGCATCGCGGTGGCAATCGGGGATGTGACAAAGGAAGTTGCCGATTCACTCGGCCTGGGTCGTGCCCGGGGCGCGCTGGTCGGCAGCGTCGAGCCCGGCGGCCCTGCCGAGAAGGCGGGGATCGAGGCCGGTGACATCATCCTCAAGTTTAACGGCCGCGACATCGAGAAGGCGTCGGATCTGCCGCGCATGGTTGGCGACATCAAGCCGGGCACGCGTGTTCCGCTGCAGCTCTGGCGCAAGGGCGCGACGCGCGATGTGTCCATCACCGTGGCCGAGCTGGATGTGGATGCGAAGGTGAAGACCCGTGGCAATGGCTCGCGCGACGATAGCACCCCGCCGGCAGCCAAGCCCAATGCGCTTGGCTTGATCGTCAACGAGATTCCCGATGCAAAGCTCAAGGACCTCAAGATCAAGTCGGGGGTCGAGGTCGAGCAGTCGGATGGTCCGGCGATGCGCGCCGGCATTCGCCCAGGTGACATCATCCTGCGGCTGGGCGACAGCGATGTGACCAGCCCCAAGCAGTTCAACGAGCTGGTCAAGGGACTCGACAGAGCCAAGATCGCAGCGGTGTTCGTGCGCCGCGGCGATGCCACCCAGGTGCTTACCTTGCGGCCGGGCACGATGTCCTCGCGCTGACAGCCGCCGCCATCATGGCCGAGCTCACGCTGTATGGCAGAAGCTACTGCCATCTGTGCGAGGACATGAACATCGCGCTGGAGCCGCTCCGGCGCGATTTTTCCTTTGTCCTGCACGAGGTGGACGTGGATGCGGATCCGGCGGCCATGGCTCGTTTCGACGAGCTGGTACCCGTGCTGATGGCCGGGTCCCCGGCCGCCCCGGACGTGGAGCTGTGCCATTACTTTCTTGACGAAAAGCGGGTGAGGGCGTGGTTGGCCGCACATGTGGGGCCGCGAGCTGGCTAACGGGTGGGCAATGGGGCTGCAGATGGCATATAAGTGCGCCCGGCGAAGCCTGGTTCGGCTGCGGGGCTAGCGCCGTGGCCCATTTCGCAATACGGAAGTCCTTGAAAATACGGTAAAATCGCACTTTGGCGCAAAGTCTGCGTCACCAACCTGCGGCCGGGATCGGCGTGCGCCCCGCAGGGCGCCAGTTCCAGGCCGTTCATAATTGCTGCGCCGCCCGGCGTGCCCACGTGGGCACTTCGTGGCCTGAAACGGCGCACCCCTGAGCATCAGATGGACCATATCCGCAATTTCTCGATCATCGCCCACATCGACCACGGTAAATCGACCCTGGCCGACCGCATCATCCAACTCTGCGGAGGCCTGTCCGATCGCGAGATGGAAGCGCAGGTGCTTGACTCGATGGACATCGAGAAGGAGCGCGGCATCACCATCAAGGCGCAGACTGCCGCACTGAGCTACAAGGCGCGTGACGGCAAGATCTACAACCTCAACCTCATTGACACCCCGGGACACGTCGACTTCAGCTATGAAGTGAGCCGCTCGTTGTCCGCCTGCGAAGGCGCGCTGCTGGTGGTCGATGCATCGCAGGGCGTGGAAGCGCAGACCGTCGCCAACTGCTACACCGCGATCGAACTCGGCGTGGAAGTGGTGCCGGTATTGAACAAGATCGACCTGCCGTCGGCCGATCCCGAAAACGCGATCCGCGAGATCGAGGAAGTGATCGGCATCGACGCGCACGACGCCACGCCTTGCTCGGCCAAGACCGGCCTCGGCGTGCAGGACGTCATCGAGGCGATGATCGCCCGCGTGCCGCCGCCCAAGGGCGATCCCGCAGCCCCGCTGCAGGCCCTGATCATCGACTCGTGGTTCGACAACTACGTGGGTGTGGTGATGCTGGTGCGCGTGGTCAACGGCACCCTCAAGCCCAAGGACAAGGTCCTGCTGATGGCCACGGGCTCGCAGCACCTGGTCGAGCAGGTCGGCGTATTCTCGCCCAAGTCGCTGCCGCGCGAATCGCTGCAGGCGGGGCAGGTGGGCTTTGTGATCGCCGGCATCAAGGAATTGAAGGCCGCCAAGGTGGGTGACACCATCACCACGATGGCGCGCAAGGCGGCCGAGCCGCTGCCTGGTTTCAAGGAAGTCAAACCGCAGGTCTTCGCCGGCTTGTACCCGGTGGAAGCCAACCAGTACGAAGCGCTGCGCGAATCGCTGGAAAAGCTCAAGCTCAACGACGCATCGCTGCAGTACGAGCCCGAGGTGTCGCAGGCGCTTGGCTTTGGCTTCCGCTGCGGCTTCCTTGGCCTGCTGCACATGGAGATCGTGCAGGAGCGCCTGGAGCGCGAATTCGACATGGACCTCATCACCACCGCACCGACGGTGGTGTACGAGGTCGACATGCGCGACAAGACCAAAGTGATCGTGGAGAACCCGGCCAAGATGCCGGACCCGAGCCGCATCGAGAACATCCTCGAGCCCATCGTCACGGTCAACCTGTACATGCCGCAGGCCTACGTCGGCTCGGTGATCACGCTGTGCACGCAAAAGCGCGGCACGCAGATCAACATGAGCTACCACGGCAAGCAGGTGCAGCTTACGTATGAGATTCCGATGGCGGAAATCGTCATGGACTTCTTCGACCGGCTGAAGTCCGTGTCGCGCGGCTATGCCTCGATGGACTACGAGTTCAAGGAGTATCGCGCCGCCGACGTGGTCAAGGTGGACATCCTGATCAACGGCGACAAGGTCGATGCCTTGTCCGTGATCGTGCACCGCTCCAATTCGCAGTACCGTGGCCGCGAAGTCGTATCCAAGATGCGCGAGATCATCCCGCGTCAAATGTACGATGTAGCCATCCAGGCCACCATTGGCGTCAACATCATCGCGCGCGAGAACGTTAAGGCGCTGCGCAAGAACGTGCTCGCCAAGTGCTACGGCGGCGATATCTCGCGCAAGAAGAAGCTGCTGGAGAAGCAGAAGGCGGGCAAGAAGCGCATGAAGCAGGTGGGTTCGGTCGAGATTCCCCAGGAGGCCTTCCTGGCGATCCTGCAGGTGGGCGACAAGTAAGCCGGCTGGACCGCGCCGGCGCTGCCGGCAGACTCCTGGCAGTGGTTGACGCGGCCTCTATCAAAACAACACGACGATCTAGCCGACATGAATTTTGCACTGATCCTTTTTGTGCTTGTGGTTATTACGGGCATTGCCTGGGTGGCCGACAAACTGGTGTTCGAGAAGCAGCGGCGGCTTTCCGCCCAGTCCGCGCTGGCTGAGTTCGATGCGCGCAAAGCTGATCTCCAGGGACGCTACGGCGTCGGCGAGATCGACACCTCGCGTAGCCGCCTCGCCGAGGAAAAGCTGCGCCAGCCTTGGTGGCTGGAGTACTCGGCAAGCTTCTTCCCGGTGATCCTGGCCGTGTTCGTGCTGCGCTCTTTCGTGGTCGAGCCATTCAAGATCCCGTCCGGCTCGATGATCCCGACGCTGCTGATCGGCGACTTCATCCTGGTCAACAAGTACGACTACGGCATCAGGCTGCCGGTGGTGAACAAGAAGATCCTCTCGGTCGGCGACCCGAAGCGCGGCGACGTGATGGTGTTCCGCTACCCGAAGGATCAGTCCCTCGACTACATCAAGCGTGTGATCGGGGTGCCGGGCGATGTGGTGAGCTACCAGAACAAGCGCCTGACCATCAACGGCAAGGCAACCGATTACAGCCCGCTGCCCGATTACCTGGATGAAGAACGGCTTTCGTATTCGAAGCACTTCCGCGAGAAGCTGCCCGACGGCCCGGAGCACGGTATCCTCAACGACGCCGACCGGCCGCCGTTTGTCTCCGGCGCGGACCCCGATTTTCCGTTCCGCGAAAACTGCACTTACAATCAGCAAGGGCTGACCTGCAAGGTGCCGCAAGGTCACTATTTTGTGATGGGCGACAACCGCGACAACAGCCTGGATTCACGTTATTGGGGCTTCGTGCCCGATCAAAATATTGTCGGCCGGGCATTCCTGATCTGGATGAACCTCGGCAATATCGGACGCGTGGGGGCGTTCAAGTAAGCCTTCCGCGGCGCGAATAAATCACTCCAGTCAAGCGAGGGAAAGCGCAACATGGGTCAACAGGGTCAGAGTGGTCAGAAGGGTCAGGCTGGTCGACCGGCACTGGCAGAACAGGCAGAACAAGCAGAACAGTCGGATCAATCGCGTCGGGAGGTTGGTTCAAAGAGAGGGAGCGCACGCCTGGCGGGGCGGTACAAGGTGCGCGGATTCTCCCTTGGCAGCTTGCTGATCGTCATCTTGGTCGTCGGAGGCATCGTGATCCCGGCGGTCAGGGCGATCCCAAGCTTGCTGGAGTATTTTTCGGTCAAACGCGCCGTCGGTTATGCCAGGCAACAGGCATCCAACAAGCGCGAAGTGGCCGATTATTTTGCCAAGCAGGCACAGATTGACCGTATCACCGCTGTGCGCAGCGACGATCTGGACATTCAGGAGGACGACAATGGCACGATCCGCTCGGTGGGTTTTTCCTACCGTAACGAGGTGCCGTTATACGGCCCTCTGAGCCTTATGATTACCTATTCGGGAACGCAGTACTGACATGAACCTCGATGCCTTGCAGCAACGCCTCGGCTACCGCTTCAGCAAGCCAGAATTGCTGCAGCAGGCGCTGACGCACCGCAGCCACAGTGCCTTGCACAACGAGCGCCTGGAGTTCCTGGGCGATTCGGTGCTGAACTGCGCCGTGGCCGATATGCTGTACGGCATGTTCAGCAAGCTCGACGAAGGCGATCTATCCCGCGTGCGCGCCAACCTGGTCAAGCAGCAGGCGCTGTATGAAATTGCGCAGATGCTGCAGTTGTCGGAGGCGCTGCGCCTGGGCGAGGGCGAACTGAAGAGCGGCGGTTTCCGCCGTCCTTCGATCCTTGCCGATGCGCTGGAAGCCATCGTCGGCGCCGTATTCCTCGATGCCGGCTTCGAAGGTGCGCGCACACTGATCCGCAAGCTCTACATCCCCATCCTCGAGCAGGTGGATCCGCGCACGCTGGGCAAGGATGCCAAGACGCTGTTGCAGGAGTACCTGCAAGGCCACAAGATAGCCCTGCCGCAATATAACGTGATCGCCACCCATGGCGCCGCGCATAATCAGCAGTTTGAAGTCGAGTGCACCGTGCCTAAACTGGAAGTGCGGGTGTTCGGTACCGGCGCGTCGCGCCGTGCCGCCGAGCAAGCCGCAGCCAAGCTGGCGCTCGACGAGGTGCAAAAGCTCGTGCCCCAGTTGCTCAAGCGCAGCCGGGCCGAGCGCACCGGCAAGACGCGCAAGCAGCCGGTGCCGCCCGATCCCCAGTTGTCTCTCAGGTTGAAGGAATGACCGAATCTACCAATCCGCAGCAAGACGCCGCGGATATCCCAGGCGCAGCCTTTCGTTGCGGTACCGTGGCCATTGTCGGGCGTCCCAACGTCGGCAAGTCCACGCTGATGAACGCGCTGGTTGGCCAGAAGGTCAGCATCACCTCTCGCAAGGCGCAGACCACGCGCCACCGCATCGTTGGCATCCAGACCACCGAGGACGCCCAGTTTGTCTTCGTCGATACGCCGGGTTTCCAGACTCGCCATGCCAGCGCGCTGAACCGCTCGCTGAACCGCGCCGTCACCTCGACCCTGTCTTCGGTGGACTTGGTGCTGTTCGTGGTTGAGGCCGGCTACTACGGCGCCGACGACGAGAAGGTGCTGTCGCTGCTGCCCAAGAAAGTGCCGGTGCTGCTGGTCACCAACAAGCTGGATCGCCTTGGCGCGGACCGGGCTGAGGTGATGATGCCCTTCCTGGAAAAGATGGGGCACCAGTTCCAGTTCGCGGAAGTGGTGCCGATGTCGGCCAAGACGCACGATCACATCGAACGCCTGCTCGCCATCATCCGGCCTTACTTGCCGGAAGGCGAGCCGATGTACGACGCCGACTCCATGACCGATCGCAGCGAGCGCTTCATGGCCTCGGAGATCATCCGCGAGAAGGTCTTCCGCTGGACCGGCGACGAGTTGCCCTATACCAGCACGGTCATCATCGAGAAATTCGAGACCGAAGGCCGGCTGCGGCGCATCTTTGCCACCATCCTGGTCGAGCGCGACGGGCACAAGGCGATGATCATCGGCAACAAGGGCGCCAAGCTCAAGACCATTTCCACGGAGGCCCGCATCGACATGGAGAAGCTGTTCGACGGCAAGGTCTACCTGGAGATGTTCATCAAGGTCAAGAGCGGCTGGGCCGACAACGAAGCTGGATTGCGCGCCTACGGCTATGAGTGATAGAGCGGGCGGGCCTGCCCTGAAGGCCCGCCGCATTGACCCGGTGGTGGAAGAAGCCGCCGAACTGCTGGGCAGCCATGCCGTGCCTGGCATGGCAGTGGCGGAGCAACGCGCGATGATGGATCGCGCGTTGCGCATTGTGCCGGCGCGCACCGAGCTGCGCGTCGCCAACCAGCCCGGCTTCGTGCTGCATGCCTGGCCTTACCGCGAAACCAGCCTGATCCTCGACGTGTTCACGCGTGACCACGGCCGCGTGGCCATGGTGGCCAAGGGGGCCAAGCGGCCGCATTCGGCGCTGCGCCCTGTACTCCAGCATTTCCAGCCGATCTCGCTGTCATGGAGCGGCCGCGGCGAGGTCAAGACGCTGACGCGCGCGGAGTGGGTTGGCGGCATGCTGCCGCTGGCAAGCGACGCCTTGCTCTCGGGTTTTTATCTCAACGAATTGCTGCTGCGCTTTTGCGCCCGCGAAGACGCCCACGTTACCCTGTTTCGCCAGTACATGGCCACGCTGACCCAGCTCTCGCACGGCGAGCCGGCTGGCCTGGTGCTGCGCGGCTTCGAGCGTGTGCTGCTGCAGGAAACCGGCTTCGCGGTGGCTTTCGACGAGTGCGCCAATTCCGGCGAGACGGTCGAGCCGGAACTGGACTATGTCTACCAGCCCGAGCGGGGTGTGCGTCGCGCCCAGGCCAGCGATCCATCATCCTGGCCGGTGGTTTCCGGGCGGACGCTGCTCGACATGTCGCAGGACGACTATAGCCGTACGCAAACTGTCACGCAGAGTCGTGCCCTGATGCGCTTCCTGCTGCATTATTATTTGCAAGGCGCGCCACTGAAGACGCGCCAGATCTTGATCGACCTGCACTATCTCTGATTTATTTCCGAGCCTTTAGAGCCCACCCGCATGATCTTCCACGCGCATCCCGGCGTCATCGACCTTGGCGTCAATATCGACCACGTGGCCACGCTGCGCAATGCGCGCGGCACGGTCTATCCCGATCCGATCCAGGCAGCGCTGCAGGCCGAGCAGGCCGGCGCCGACCTGATCACGCTGCACCTGCGCGAAGACCGCCGCCATATCCGCGACGCTGACGTGCATGCGCTGCGCCCGCTGCTGGCCACGCGCATGAACCTGGAGTGCGCGATCACCCAGGAAATGCTCGACATCGCCTGCGGGATCCGTCCGCAGGATGTCTGCCTGGTGCCCGAGCGGCGCGAGGAAGTCACCACCGAAGGCGGCCTGGACGTAGCCGGGCGCTTCGAGCAGGTCAAGTCCGCCTGCCGCCAACTGGCCGACGCAGGCATTCGCGTCTCGCTGTTCATCGATGCGCAGGTCGAGCAGATCGAAGCCGCTGCCGCTTGCGGCGCCCCGGTGGTGGAACTGCACACCGGGCGCTACGCCGATGCGCATTCGGCCGAGGAGCAGGCCGCCGAGCTGCGCCGCGTCGCCGAAGGCGTCGATGCCGGCGTGCGGCTTGGCCTGGTGGTCAACGCTGGCCACGGCCTGCACTACACCAATGTGCAGCCGGTGGCCGCGCTGCATGGCATCAAGGAACTGAACATCGGCCACGCCATCGTCGCGCACGCGGTCTTTGTCGGCTGGCAGAATGCCGTGCGCGAGATGAAGGCCATCATGGTCGCCGCGCGTCTCGGCACCACCTATCCGCGCCCGGACGCCGCAGCGTGATCTACGGCATCGGCACCGACATCATCCAGATCGATCGCGTGCAGGGCGTGATGGAGCGCACACGCGGCCGGTTTGCCGAGAAGGTGCTCGGTCCGCAGGAACTTCAGAAGTACCACGCCCGCAAGGCGCGCTCGGAAAAACGCGGGCTCGCTTTCCTGGCCACGCGTTTCGCTGCCAAGGAGGCCTTCTCCAAGGCGATCGGCCTGGGCATGCGCTGGCCGATGACCTGGCGCGCGATGGAACTGCTGAACCTGCCCTCCGGCGAGCCGTATCCGCATTGTCACGGCGAGCTCGACGCCTGGCTGCGCGAGCGCGGCCTCGTGGTGCGGGTCAGTGTCAGCGACGAACACGATTATGCGGTCGCTTTTGCGATTGCCGAGCCGGGCGGCGCTGGCGTCAGCCTGCCGCTTGCCTCCCAGCCTAGTGAAGAATCCAAATGATCAAGAAGATTTCCGGTAAACGGCCGGGTCCGGTTGTACTCGATGTCAAAGGCAAGCAACTTGATGCGGACGATGTCCGCCGCATCTCTCACCCCCTGACTGGTGGCGTGATCCTGTTCGCGCGCAACTTCGAGTCGCGCGCGCAACTGCAGGCACTGACGCATGAGATCCGCACCGTGCGCGACGATGTGCTGATCTGCATCGATCACGAGGGTGGCCGGGTGCAGCGTGCCAAGACCGATGGCTTCACGCACCTGCCGGCGATGGCCCGGCTTGGCGCGTTGTGGGACCAGGACGTGCTGGCGGCAACCAAGGCGGCCGTGGCCTGCGGCTACGTGCTGGCGGCCGAATTGCGCGCCTGCGATATCGACCTGAGCTTCACCCCCGTGCTCGACCTGGACTACGGGCTCAGCGCCGTGATCGGCGACCGTGCCTTCCACGCTGACCCGCGTGTGGTGACCATGCTCGCCAACCACCTGACCCACGGCCTGCTGCTTGCCGGCATGGCCAATTGCGGCAAGCACTTCCCGGGGCACGGCTTTGTGGCAGCGGATTCGCATGTGGCCGTACCGGTGGACGAGCGCGGCCTCGACGAGATCCTCTCGCAGGATGCGCGCCCTTACGAGTGGATGGGGATGACGCTGTCATCGGTGATGCCGGCACACGTGATCTACCCCAAGGTCGACCCGCACCCGGCCGGCTTCTCACGCTACTGGCTGCAGGACGTGCTGCGTACCCAGTTGGGCTTCGAAGGCGTGATTTTCAGCGATGACCTGAGCATGGAAGGGGCCAGCGTGGCAGGCACGGTGACCGAGGCCGCGCGTGCTGCCTTGGGCGCCGGATGCGACATGGTGCTGATCTGTAACCATCCCGAGCGGGCCGACCAGTTGCTGGATGAGCTCGATGTGCGTATCGGCAAGACCTCGCAACGCCGTATCCGCCGCCTGTTCGGCCGCCGCAAGCCGCTGGACTGGAACAAGCTGATGCAAGAGGCGGAGTACGCCGCCGCCATGGGCGTGCTCAAGCGCCACGGCCTGATTGCCTGACGCTGCATTCGCCGAAAGCCGGCAAGCAGCAGGGAAAAGAAAAGGGCAGCTTCGGCTGCCCTTTTTCCATTGCGCCAACCGCGCTGCGGTTGGCGGCGAATCAGCGGCGCTTAATTTGCGCGGCTGCGGTATTCGCCGGTACGGGTGTCGATTTCGATCTTGTCGCCGATGCTGCAGAACAGTGGCACTTGCAGTTCGAAGCCGGTGTTGATCTTGGCGCCCTTGAGCACCTTGCCCGACGAGGTGTCGCCCTTGACGGCCGGCTCGGTGTAGGTGATCTCGCGGACCAGCGTGGTCGGCATGTCCACCGAGATGGCCTTGTCGTTGTAGAACACCACTTCGACGGTCATGCCGTCTTCGAGGTAGTTCAGCGAGTCACCCATGCTGTCCTGCTCGACTTCGTACTGGTTGAAGTCGGTGTCCATGAACACGTACATCGGGTCGGCGAAGTACGAGTAGGTGCATTCGCGGCGTTCCAGCATCACGACTTCAAACTTGTCGTCAGCCTTGAAGACGGATTCACCCGGGGCTTCCGTCAGCAGGTTCTTGTACTTCATCTTGACCACGGCGGAGTTGCGGCCCGACTTGTTGTACTCAGCCTTCTGCACGACCATCGGGTCGGTACCGATCATGAATACGTTGCCGACGCGGAGTTCTTGTGCGGTTTTCATCTGAACTATTTCCTGAAAAAGAATGTCTCGGAATTCGGTATGGCGAAGGCGCTCTGCCGACACACTGCGCGCAAGCTTGCGCGGGGCGTTTCCGTCTTCCGGCCTGGTCACCATCAAAATAACCCACTATTTTACCCGATTTTCGCAGAAGGCCACGAGATTTGCGGCCAGGTCGCCAAGGTGCTGCAGGCTGCGCTGCCACTGCTCGGTGGCGGCACCCAGCACGGGCAGACAGGCGCGCAGGCGCGACCAGTCAGGTGATTCACCATCCTTATTCCAGCTGTGCCAGAAGGCGGAAAGTGCGTTGGCAGCCTCAATTTGGCCGCTTTGTTCCAGCCGATGGCGGAACAAAGCCAGGAAGGCATCAAGCTTGACCATGTGCGCCGCGTCGGATTGCGGGTAGATATGCCAGACAAAGGGCCGGCCAGCCCACTGCGCGCGCACGAACGAATCCTCGCCACGTACGAAGTTCAGGTCGCACAGCCAGAGCAGTTCATCGTAGTGCTCCTGGCGCACAAAGGGCACCACCTGCACGGTCAGGTTGCCACACTCGAAAGCGCTGCCGGCCATGCTGCCGGCCGCCCCGAACCATTCGCTTGCCTGTTGCGCCGCCAGGCCGGCCGGGACCAGGCACTGGACGGGGTCCGGGCCATCCCGCCATTGCGCGAGCAACGCCGGCAACGCGGCGTTGGCATAGGCGAACAGGCTGACTTTTATGGCGCCGTCGATGGGCTGGAAGCCAAGGCGACGCCAGAGCGCCGCTTGGGCTGCGGGGCTAGTGCGCAGGTGCTCGCGCTGCATGCCGAGCATGGCTTCGCGCAGCAGGCCGCCCGTGCCGGGCTCGAAGCCTGGGAAGAAAAAATACTTGACCAGTGGCAAGCGCGGGTGGGGCGAGGCCATGCCGTGGTGTTCCCTGACCCAGGGCTCGGCGCTCATGTATTCGAGATTGATCCAGGCCGGCTTGGGCTCGCATGCAGCCATGGCGGCCAGGAATGTGGCCGGCAGGTCGCAGGCGAAGGACTCGATCACCGCATCGTGCGGCGCGACCCCCGCGAAGCGCGCGGCGCTCTCCTCGGCGCTTTCCTGGTCCGCGCGCCGCCACGGGCGAATCGTCACGCCGGCAAGCACTTGCTCTGGAGCGGCGATGTCGAGGCCTGGTGCAAGGCGCGCGAAGCTGGTCAGGTCGTCCACCCACAGGCGCACGGCGTGGCCGTGTTCCTGGGCCAGCTGGCGTGCCAGCCGCCAGCAGACGCCGATATCGCCATAGTTGTCGATGACGGTGCAGAAGATGTCCCAGGAGCGGATGGCGCGATCGGGCTGAGTGGGCATGGTGGCGTGATTCCGCAAGGATTTGCTCTAAACTTGCGATTTTAGAGCTTGTTGCGCTTTGGCCCTGCCGGGCATGCGCGCTGCCAGCCAGCCCACGGTCAATTCGCTACCGATGTCCCAGCAGGAACCTGAAACCCACGATCAGGGCGCGTCCGCCTCCACCCAGCCGGATGGGCTGCCCGAGCAGCTGGCCAAGGCGTCCTTGGCGGCCCCTGCCGACTCTGTGTCGGACGCGCCATTCGACGCCAAGGCCGTGATTGCGCAATTGCCCGGCCTGCCCGGGGTCTACCGCTACTTCGATGCCCAGGGCAATGTCCTTTACGTGGGCAAGGCGCGCGACCTGAAAAAGCGCGTCTCCAGCTACTTCAACAAGACGCTGCTGTCGCCGCGCATTGCCATGATGGTGGCCAAGATCGTGCGCATCGATACCACGGTGGTGCGCACCGAGGCCGAGGCGCTGCTGCTGGAGAACAACCTGATCAAGGCGCTGGCGCCGCGCTACAACATCCTGTTCCGCGACGACAAGTCGTATCCGTTCGTCAAGCTGACCAGCCATCGCTTCCCGCGCATGGCCTATTACCGCGGCGCCACCGACCGCAAGCATCAGTATTTCGGGCCGTTCCCCAGCGCGGGCGCCGTGCGGGAGAGCATGCAGATCCTGCAGCGCGTGTTCCAGCTACGTACCTGCGAGGACACCGTCTTTACCAATCGCACGCGGCCTTGCCTGCTGCACCAGATCCACCGCTGCACCGGGCCTTGCGTGGGCGCCATCAGCGAGGCGGATTACATGCGCGATGTCAGCAACGCGGCGCGCTTCCTGCAAGGCCGCCAGAACGAGGTGCTCGAAGGCTTGCAGGCGAAAATGGAAGAGCATGCGGGGCGGCTGGAGTTCGAGCAGGCGGCGGCGGTGCGCGACCAGATCGGCGCGCTGTCCACCGTGCTCAAGCGGCAGGCCGTGGAGGAGGTCGGGCAGTCCAGCGACATCGACGTGCTTGCGGTAGCGGTGGAGGGTGGCCGTGCGTGCGTCAATCTGGCGATGGTGCGCGGCGGCCGCCATCTTGGCGACAAGGCTTACTTCCCGGCGCACGTCGAAGAGGGCGCGATGATTGTCGGGCACCGGGACGAGGATGCCGGTGCCAGCGCGGTGACCGAGCCGGGCGAGGCGGGTGGCGAGGGCGCGGCAGCGCCCGGCGGCCCGGCCGGCATACCGGTCGAGCGCATCGCTGCCGAGGTGTTGTCTGCCTTCTTGGCGCAGCACTATCTGGACCAGGCCGTACCGCCGATCCTGGTGGTGAGCCACTTGCCGCCAGGCAAGGCGCTGTTGGAGGCATTGTCGATGCAGGCGGGGCGCAAGGTCACGCTGGTGCGCCAGCCGCAGGGGCAGCGCCGGTCCTGGCTCGAGATGGCGCAGAAAGGCGCCGAGCTGGCGCTGTCGCGCCGCCTGGCTGAGCAAGGCAGCCAGCAGGCCCGTACGCGGGCGCTGGCCGAGACGATCGGCATCGACATGGAGGACCTCGCTTTGCTGCGGGTCGAATGCTTCGACATCAGTCACACCGCTGGCGAGGCCACGCAAGCGTCTTGCGTGGTCTTCCACCATCACGAGATGCAGAACGCCGAGTACCGCCGCTACAACATCCAGGACATCACGCCCGGCGACGACTACGCCGCCATGCGTCAGGTGCTGACCCGCCGCTACCAGAAGCTGGTGGAGATGCTGGAGCAGGCGCAGGAGGCAGCTCCCGGGGGTGACGAGCAAGGCCGCGAGGCGGGCGCGTCCAGCGCGCTGGCGCTGGTGCCGAACGTGGTGCTGATCGATGGCGGCAAGGGCCAGGTGGAGGTTGCGCGCCAGGTGTTCGAGGAGCTTGGCCTCGATATCGGGCTGTTGGTCGGCGTGGCCAAGGGCGAGGGCCGCAAGGTCGGGCTGGAGACGCTGATCTTCGCCGATGGCCGTCCTTCGCTGGAGCTGGGGCAGGGCAGTGCGGCGCTGATGCTGGTGGCGCAGATTCGTGACGAGGCGCACCGCTTTGCCATTACCGGCATGCGCGCGCGCCGCGCCAAGGTGCGCAACACGTCGCGGCTGGAGGAGATCGAGGGCGTCGGCGCCCGCCGCCGGCAGAAGCTGCTCACGCGCTTTGGCGGCCTGCGCGGGGTGGTCGCGGCCAGCATCGACGAACTGGCCAGCGTCGATGGCATCTCGCACGCGCTGGCCGAGGAAATCTATCGGCAGCTACATTGATCCGGCCAAATCCGACGCCCATGTGGCAGGAAATGCTCGGCCATCGTTGAAATAGGCGACAATCTCGGCGTTGCCCATTGCCGTCGTCCCGTTCCGAGCCCCCATGCCGCTGAATATACCGATCCTGCTGACCTGGCTCCGTGTTGCCATGATTCCCCTCGTGGTGGGCGTGTACTACCTGCCTGAAGCATGGCTGCCCATGCATGCCAAGAACATGACGGCAGCCGGTTTTTTCATCGTGGCCGCGGTCACCGACTGGCTGGACGGTTTCCTGGCCAGGCGCTGGAACCAGACGTCTTCCTTTGGCGCCTTTCTCGATCCGGTCGCCGACAAGCTGATGGTGGCGGCCGCGCTGCTGTCGCTGCTGGCGCTGGGCCGGGTGGCCGACCTGATCGCGCTGGTGATCATTGGCCGGGAGATCACCATCTCCGCGCTGCGCGAGTGGATGGCGCAGATCGGAGCGTCGAAGAGCGTCGCGGTGAATTTCCTCGGCAAGCTCAAGACCACCTTCCAGATGATCGCGATCCCTCTGCTGCTCTTCAACGATAGCCTGTTCGGCATCGTCGATGCTTCCGTGCTGGGCGCATGGCTGATCTACGTGGCGGCGGTGCTGACCCTGTGGTCGATGTTCTATTACATGAAGCTGGCGTGGCCGCAGATCCGCGAGCGCAGTGGCCTAAGTGGCGAGGCCACCGCACAAAAGTGATGATTCGATGAAAAATATGCTTGACGACCACGCCGCTGATTTGCAATAATCCTGTTCTCGCTTCTGACGAAACAAACCGAACGAAGCGAAAAGCAGCAAGAATGTAGCAAGATGTGAGCTGTATTGGCACAGAAGCTGTGTTTTGAGTAGGAAGTTAGCAGGATCCTGCGGGAGTAGCTCAGTTGGTAGAGCGCAACCTTGCCAAGGTTGAGGTCGCGAGTTCGAGCCTCGTCTCCCGCTCCAGGTTTCGGTTAAATCTGGAAATCCACAGTGTGTGTTTTGTGGTTCCAGGTTGGCACGCAGAGTAGTCGAAGTAGTAAATGCGGGAGTAGCTCAGTTGGTAGAGCGCAACCTTGCCAAGGTTGAGGTCGCGAGTTCGAGCCTCGTCTCCCGCTCCAATCCCAAAGGGAAGCACCGCTTCCCTTTTTGTTTGTGATGGTAGTGCGCAAGCGCGGCCCGGCAGGGTCTGGCGAATGCGGCTACAATCCAGCAGCCGTCACCCGGCGGGGTGGCAGAGTGGTCATGCAGCGGCCTGCAAAGCCGTGTACGCCGGTTCGATTCCGACCCCCGCCTCCAGTATCTTCAAGCACAGAGCGCTACCCTAACCGGTGGCGCTTTTGCTTTCTGGCGATCCGTTCACCACCGGTGCCATCTGCACCAACGTTCCCCTCCTCCTTCCCCTCCTTCTTCCCCCTCTTTTTTTCCTCAAATTTCCGCCAGAGCGTGAGTCCCGGCTGTCTTTTTGTCGTTTATCCTCTTCTATTTTTAGGACAAGTCCTAATATCGTCGCTTATTTTTGTTTTATTTCCCAATTTTGCTTCAGCTATTCCAGCGGCTGCCGTAAAGGCGGAGTGAGGGTCGTCCAAAAGATGACTCGCCGGATTTCGAGACTGTTGCAAGCGCGCTTCCAAAACTGACTGCCTGACCCCGTTCCCGTTGCCCACGGGCGTCATTTCATCGTCCACCTCTATTGGAGAAGCGGTGCGCGCCCTCGCGCGCGCCGACATTGCGCCATGAACATCACTCAACGCCTGTTAGGCACCTTGTCGCTGGCCCTGCTTGCCCTGCTTGCAGTCGGAGTCGGCGGTATCTGGCAACTCCGCGAGTCGCAGGAGCGTTTTACCTACTTCAACGACAACACGCTCGCCAGCGTGCGCACGCTGAGCGACCTGCGCGATACCGTCAGTACCATGCGCCTGTCGCTCTACCACTATGCCTTGTCCCCGGAGGCGAGCAGCCGCTCGGAGGCGGTGGCCGCTTTGTCTAAGGCGGACGAGGCTTTCGACGCCACAGTCGCGCACTACGAGCGCACCGATCTTTCCGATGAGACCGACCGCAAGATGCTGGATGCGGATCGCGCCGCGATCAAGCAGTATCGCGCGGAGCGGGGGCGCTTCCTGGAGCGGTCTGCCGCCGGCGACGCCGACGGTGCGCGGGGCATGCTGATAGGGGGGTCGCTCTTTGTCGCGGTCAAGGCGCTGCGCACCGCCATCAACGAGCACGTGGCGTACAACGCGGGCCTGGGCGAGAAACTGGTTTCGAGCAACGCGAAGGCGTACACGCTAGCCTTGGCGTTCTTTTCGGCAATTATTGTCTGCGGCTTTGTTGTCACGGGCGCAATGGGCTATTCGCTCTATCGGCACATTCATGTCAGCCTGGCGGAGATCGAGCAGACCTTGCACTATGTGAGCAAGTCGCTGGACCTCGAGCGTCGCGCTTCGGTGCGCAATGGGGATGAGATCGGGCGCACGGCGGTTGCCTTTAATCAATTGATCGAGCGCGTAGCATCGGCGCTGCGTGAAGTCCGCATGTCGACCGATTCCGTGAGCACGGCTGCCCGCCAGATTGCGGCAGGCAATGCTGACCTGTCCACGCGCACCGAGCAGCAGGCTGCGTCGCTGGAGCAGTCAGCAGCCAGCATGGAGGAACTGACCGCGACGGTGCGGCAAAATGCCGACAATGCACACCAGGCCAGCAGCCTGGCGAATTCTGCCGCCGATGTGGCCGAGTACGGCAGCACGGCCGTGCAGCAGGTGGTGGAGACGATGGGCGCAATCAGCACCAGTTCCACCCGTATCGCGGAGATTACGACCTTGATCGAAGGCATCGCCTTCCAGACCAATATCCTGGCGCTCAACGCTGCGGTCGAAGCTGCGCGCGCTGGCGAGCAGGGCCGTGGCTTTGCGGTCGTGGCCGGCGAGGTGCGCAGCCTGGCCCAGCGGTCGTCCAGCGCGGCGAAGGAAATCAAGGACTTGATCGACACCTCGGTCGACACGGTCAGGCAAGGCTCGGCGCAGGCCGAGGATGCGGGCAAGACCATGGGCGAGATTCGTCAGGCCGTGCGCCGCGTGTCCGACATCATCGGGGAGATTGCCGCAGCCTCGCGCGAGCAAAGCACCGGGATCGAGCAAGTCAATCAGGCCGTCGGGCACATGGACCAGGCCACGCAGCAGAACGCGGCGTTGGTGGAGCAGGCGGCAGCGGCTGCGCAATCGCTGGAAGAGCAGGCCGACAAGCTGCGCGAGACCGTGGCAACGTTCCAGTTGGCCGGGCGGTAGGACTTCAGGGCGGTAGGATCAGGGCGACGGGATGGCAGGGCGGCGGCGCGCTTCCGCGATGATGGCGGCGCATCCTGCCCCGATTCCGCGCTTTGCCTTTGTGGTGATCGTGTTACATTCCATGTTGTAGTCTTCACGGGGCGTTCAGGGCATATCCTGACCTGAACAGCGTGCCATCGTCGTCCGCTTGGACTCATGCCGCGCTTTTCGCCTCCAGGCTGCTGTAAAACTCCCGTTCCCGTTTCCCTCAATCAGTGCGGTACCTCTCGGCCTGTGTCCGGCGTTCAACGCCGCAGCGCGGCCCGGAGGTCGCTTTGTGGTCCCCGCCTACGGCCGCTGGGGGCGGGCGGGTTGTCCAGTCACCGCCGCCATGGCCAAGCACGAGGAACCCAGAACGCATGCATCACGCTACCCCGCTCATCAGCACCATCGTCGGCGGTCTCGTCCTGGCGTTTATATTGGGTGCGCTGGCCAACCGGCTCAAGCTCCCACCGCTGATCGGATACTTGTGCGCGGGCATCGTGGTCGGCCCGTATACGCCGGGCTACACCGCGGACCAGGCGCTGGCGCCGGAACTGGCGGAGCTTGGCGTGATTCTGCTGATGTTCGGGGTTGGCTTGCATTTCTCGCTCAAGGACCTGATGGCGGTGAAAACGATCGCCATTCCGGGAGCGGTGGTACAGATCGGCATCGCGACCTTGCTCGGGATGGGCGCGGCCTGGGGCTTCGGCTGGGAATGGGGCCCAGGCCTGGTCTTCGGGCTGGCACTTTCGGTGGCGAGCACCGTGGTATTGCTCAAGGCGTTGCAGGAGCGCGAGCTGGTGGAGTCGCCTCAGGGCCGGATCGCGGTGGGCTGGCTGATCGTGGAAGACCTGGCCATGGTGCTGACGCTGGTGCTGCTGCCGGCGCTGGCTGGCCTGCTCACGCCGTCCGCAGACGGCGCGGCGTCAGGCGCGGCCGCACCGGACTCGGGCGACATCGTGTTCGCCGTGTTCGCTACCCTGGGCAAGGTGGCGGCCTTCGTCGCTGTGATGCTGGTGATTGGCCGTCGCTTTATTCCCTGGATGCTGGAGCGCATCGTCTGGACCGGGAGCCGTGAACTGTTCCGTCTGGCGGTGTTGGCAACGGCGCTCGGCGTGGCCTTTGGCGCGTACTCGCTGTTCGGCGTGTCGTTTGCGCTCGGTGCATTTTTTGCCGGCATGGTGCTGGCGGAGTCTGAGTTCAGTCACCGCGCGGCGGAGGAGTCGCTGCCCCTGCGCGATGCGTTCGCGGTGCTGTTCTTTGTTTCGGTCGGCATGCTGTTCAACCCGATGGTGCTGATCAACGACCCCTGGGGCGTGCTGGCCACGCTGTTCATCATCGTGGTGGGCAAATCGCTTGCTGCACTTTGCATCGTTCGGGTGTTCGGGCATTCCACCCGTACCGGCATGACCATCGCGGTCAGCCTGGCCCAGATCGGCGAGTTCTCCTTCATCCTCGCGGGCCTCGGTGTCTATCTGAAGATCCTGCCCGAGCGGGGCCACGCCCTGATCCTGGCTGGCGCGCTGCTGTCCATCGTGCTAAATCCGTTGCTGTTCCACCTGCTCGATCGCTATACCGCCAAGCATGCAGGCGAAGCGGATCCCCATCCCGCATGAGCGCGGGCATGCAGCGGCCTGTGCAGTTCACTGGCTGGTTGCCGCGGCATCGCGGCGAAGATACTCCGTAAAGGCCAGCAGGCCCTGCGTAGGGTACTTGTCCTGGTGAACCACGAGGTGCAGTGGCCTCACCACGTCGGGCAGGCCATCGCGCAGCGCCACCAGAGTGCCGCGCTGCAATTCGTCTTCCACCACCTGCAGCGACAGGCAGCTCACTCCATAGCCGCTCATCACGGCACGCTTGATGGCTTCGGAGTTGCCCAACTCCAGCGCGAAGCGCAACTCGCCCAGCAGTGGCGCCAGCCGTTGTTCGATGATCTCGCGCGTGCCCGAGCCGGGTTCACGCACGACCCAGTCGGCGTCGCGCAAGGCGGCCAGATTGCCAGGGTAGCTTGCGAGCGGGTGTGACGGGCTGACCACCACCACCATCACATCGTCCCGCCAGTGGGCGCTGCGCAGGTCGCGCTCGTGGCATGTGCCCTCGATCAGCCCGATATCCGCCTCGAAATGCAGCAATGCCTGCAGGACCTCGCGCGTGTTGCCGATGCGCATGTCCAGCGCACAGGGGCCACTCTGCGCATGCCGAAAACCCGCGAGCAGCCCCGGCAGGATATAGCTGCCGATAGTGTTGCTGGCGGCAATGCGCAGTTGCACCCCGGGTTGCACGGTGAAGCGCTCGAGTTCCTGTGCCTGGTCCAGCAGCGACAGCGCGCGCGGAAAAAACAGCCGGCCGGTCTCATTGATGCTCAGTCGACGCGCCACCCGGTCAAAGAGGGAGCCGCCCAGCGTGGCCTCCAGATCCGCCAGCGCGGCGCTGACCGCGGATTGCGACATGGCCAGCGCATCGGCCGCAGCCACGGTGCTGCCGTGCTGCGCCACCGCGACGAAAACGGAGAGTTGGCGCAGGGTGAGGCGGAGTGGGCGATGGCTCATATCTGTAAAACAGGTAATGTATAACGATATTACCTGTTTTACAGATTTACGCCAGCTAAGTACGCTTCGAGCATATTCAATATGCGCCCCGAAGCCCTCCGGCATTACGGGCAGGACCCCCGCCATGTCTTCCATTCAATCGTCCGCAGTTGCCAATCTCGGCACCGAACCTCCTTCGTGGCCGACCCGGGTCTTGACGCTGGTGCCACTGGGTTTCATCGCCTGGCTGGCCATGGTGTTCTCGGCGCACCCGGCGGTCTCGCGCCTCGGCATGAGCGCGCTGACGCTGGCCATGTTCGCCGGCATGGTGGCCGGCAATACGCTGCCGCAACGCTGGCTCATCCCGCTCGCGCCGGGCATGCAGCTGGCGCGCCAGCAACTGCTGCGCTTCGGCGTGGCGTTGTATGGCCTGCGCCTCACCTTTGGCGCCATCGCCGACCTGGGCCTGGCAGGCGTGCTGGTGCCGCTGGCCATGCTGGTCTCGACCATGCTGCTGGGGATCTGGATCGGCTCTTCGCTGCTGGGACTAAGCCGCCGGGAAGCGATTCTCGTCAGCGCGGGCAGCGCCGTATGTGGCGCCGCGGCGGCCATCGCGGTGGCTTCGGTGGTGCGCACCGATGACCGCCAGACGGCCGTGGCCGTGGCCACGGTGGTATTGTTCGGCACGGCCGGCATGCTGCTGTATCCCTATCTGTTTGAGCTGGCCACGCAGCACTGGCACCTTGCCATCAGCGAGCGCACGTTTGGCATCTACACCGGTGCCACGCTGCACGAAGTGGCACAGGTCATTGCCTCGGGCAAGATGGTCAGCGACGCCACCGCGGATGCCGCCGTGGTGACCAAGATGGTGCGCGTGCTGGCGCTGGGCCCGCTGTTGCTGGTGCTGGCGCTGTGGCCGAAGGCCGGCATCGGGCTTGCGGAAGACGGCAAAGGCGAGAACGCGGCAGGCGGGCGTCCGTGGGGTGCCATTCTGAAGGCGATCCCGTGGTTTGCGGTGGGTTTCGTGGCGGTGATGGCCGTGCATTCGGCGGGCCTTGTCCCCCAGGACTGGAAGCCGGCCCTGCTGGCCTTCGATAACTGGCTGCTTGCCTGCGCGATGCTCGCAATTGGCTTGCACACCCGCATTGGCACCTTGCTGCGCGCCGGGCGCAAGCCCCTGGTGCTGGCAGGCCTGCTGTTTGTGTTCCTTGTGTGCGGCGGCGCGCTGCTGTGCGCAGCGGTGGCCTGAGCGCGCAAAGCCGGGGGAGGGGAGCGTGGATGCTGGGAGGGTAGATGCTGGTGCGGCCGACGGGGGTCGAACCCGTAAGCCCGTAAAGGCGGCAGATTTTAAGTCTGCTGAGTCTACCAATTTCTCCACGGCCGCACGGCAAGCCCGATATTGTGGTCGGTTGCGCGCGGTGATGCAAGCTCCGCGCCGTAGGCAGCCAAGTGAGCCGAGGCAACGTCTTTATGTGTCGGTTGTTACTCCTGGTAACAATGTAACGTTCTCGGTTTCACCTGCAATTTCCCAGGAACCTACAATACCTCTTATCGAATAACGCATTGCAAGAGGCTAGGATCATGAAACGTTGGTGGCTCGCAGGACTCGCTTTGCTTGGGGCGCTGGCATCCGGTGCGGCAATGGCCCATGTGAGCGTTGGCGTGGCGATTGGGGTGCCTGGCGTTGTGGTCGGCGGCCCGGCGTACTATCCGCCGCCAGCCTATATTGCCGCTCCGCCCGTGGTCATGGCGCCTGCACCTGTCTACTATGGCCCGCCACCGGTCATCGTGCGGCCGGCTCCGGTCTACTACGGTCCGGGGCCGGGTTATTACGGCCCGCGCTACTACGGCCGCGGCTACTATGGGCGGGGTTACTACGGCCCGGGACATGGACGCCACTGGCGATAAGCATGAACGACCTGCCTCGCGCAGGCTGGCGAAAGGGGCCCTGCGGGGCCCTTTCGTTTTTCAGGCGCAGCCCTGGGAGGCAAACTGTAGGCGGCAATCCGGACAAGGTTCCATAGTTATCAGTGGGGTCAAAAAATTTGAAGAGACAGGTCAAACCGGCTCTCATATCCTTATTAGGGTTTTCACCTATACTGACGCTGTGACGCCGTGATGACAAGATTCCGCAATGCTTCGTCATCCAGCGCCCCTCCAGCACGACCTAATTCCCAAGAGGATCCGCCCATGAAGATCAAAAACAACCTGGTGGCGATCGCAGCCCTGACCGCCCTCTCCGCACTCTCCGCTTCCGCCTTTGCAGCCGGTATCGCCAAGGCAGACCCTTACACCGATGGCGCCAAGATCGGCAAGGTTGATCCCTACACCGATGGTGCCAAGCTTGGCAAGGTTGACCCGTACACCGACGGCGCGCGCAAGGTGGATCCGTTCACCGACGGCGCCAAGGTTGGCGATCGCCGCGACCAGTTCAGCGACGGAGCCTGAGTTTGCCGGACACAAGCCTGCGGCCCTGAGGGCTGCGGCCGTCCGCATCCAGCAACGCTCGTGAATCATCAAAGGACCCGCCTCGAGCGGGTCTTTTGCTTTTTGCGGGCAGGTGCCAGGACGGTGGCGGCATGGTCATGCCAAGGGCCGTGGCGCTATACTTCCGGCTCACTGAAATGATCTTCGAGGAGAGTGGTATGCAGCAAAAAACCGTGCTGACGGCAGATGATGTGAAGAAGGTACTGGCCGCAGCCGAGCTGGAAGCCAAGAATCACCAATGGGCGGTTTCGATTGCCATCGTGGACGATGGTGGTCACCTGCTGGCATTGCAGCGCCTGGACGGTGCTGCACCGATCTCGAGCTACATCGCGACCGAAAAGGCACGTACGTCGTCGCTGGGCCGTCGCGAGTCCAAGGTTTACGAAGACATGATCAACAACGGCCGTCACTCTTTCATGACCGCACCGGTGCTGCAAGGCATGCTGGAAGGTGGTGTGCCTATCGTGGTCAATGACCAGGTAGTGGGTGCGGTTGGCGTGTCGGGCGTGAAGTCGACCGAAGACGCACAGATCGCGCGTGCGGGTATTGCCGCCCTGGGCGTCTGATACTCGCCTGCAAACAGAGGCGGCCGTGGTGCCGGCAGTGAGCGTGGCTCACGGCCGGCACCTCCTGCCTACCGCGGAGCGAATCGCTTGTGCTCCCTGATGCCAAAGCCTGTCGACAGACTTTGGCGTCGGGCTGCCGGTTCCGGTAGCCCTTCTTGCATCGAGATCCCGTACAGCATTACATGGTTGCCACGAGGGTTTCCCACGGCATGGCTTGTGCTGGCGCGTGCGCGCGCTCGGGCACGGTCACTTCGTCAGGATCAGCTTGCCATAGCGCGTGATGCGCAGCGTGTAGACCTCGCCGTTATGCAGGATCGGCAGCAGGTTGGCGCCACGCATCAGCGAATCCAGGGGCACTGCATCCCCAGCGGGCGCAGCGGGGAGGCTGTCGCGCACCAGCGCTTCGAGCCGGGCGGGCAGGGCAGCTACAGCAGATTTCATCGATTCGATCGCCGCGCTGGCGGGGTTTTCGCGCCGCGCCGGCGCAGCCTTGCTGGGATTGACTTCGACCCGGCGCAGGGAAAGGCGGCGACGGGTGACTTCATGCGGTTGCGACAGCGGCAGGGTCAGGGTGCTCATGGGCGGGCTCCGGTCCGGTGGTCTGTGGCGGCTGCGCGGGACTGCGAGCGGTCACGACCGGGTTCAAGTTGGCTCAATATTAAATGAGAATTGTTATCATTACAACAGAGATCTCTATTGTGAAGGACGGTTCAGCGCAAACAAAAAGGGCACTCCATGGAGTGCCCTTTTTGTCGATGCTCCGCTGCCGGCCCAAATAGCACGGCACGAACAGCACTAATGCTTGGGTTCCGTGATGAACCCGATCTTGCCCAACCCGCCGTGCTGGGCGGCTGCCATGACTTCCGCCACACGCTCATAGCGCACGTCGCGATCGGCCCGCAGATGCAGCTCAGGCTGCGGCTGCTGCTGCGCGGCCTGGGCTATGTTGGCTTCGAGCGTGGGCTCGTCCACCTCAGCCTGGTTCCAGAAGACCTTGCCGCTGGCGTCGATCGCCAGGTTGATGTTCTGCGGCTTGGGATCGTTGGGCGTGTTGGTTGCACGCGGAAGGTCGATCTTGACCGTGTGGTTGATCACGGGAATGGTGATGATGAAGATGATCAGCAGCACCAGCATGACGTCGACCAGCGGCGTCATGTTGATTTCGCTCATTACTTCGTCTTCGTCCGAGTCGAGGGTGCCGAATGCCATGATGACTTCCTTGTTGCCTTGCTGCGGCCTTACTGATTCTTGACTGCGAGGCGCACACCGTTGTCATCGGCGGCACGCGCGCTGGCGCTGGCCGGGCGCACACGGGCGCCGGTGACGAAGTAGGCGTGCAGGTCGTGGGCGAAGCGGTTGAGTTTCGAGATCACGCCCTTGTTGCCGCGGGTCAGCGCGTTGTAGCCGAGCACGGCGGGGATCGCAACAGCCAGGCCGAAGGCGGTCATGATCAGCGCCTCGCCCACCGGGCCTGCCACCTTGTCGATGGTCGGCACGCCGGAGGCGCCGATGTTGATCAGCGCGTGATAGATGCCCCACACGGTGCCGAACAGGCCAACGAACGGCGCTGTGGAACCGACGGACGCCAGCACGGCCAGGCCCGATTGCATGCGTGCAACGGCGTCGTCGATGGCGCTCTTGAGCGAGCGGGTGATCCAGTCCGAGATGTCCATCACGTCGTGCAGTTGCGGCTGGCTGGCGCGATGGTGCTGCGCGGCTTCCTTGCCGGTCATGGCCAACGCGCGGAACGGGTTGGCTTCGCTGCTGCCGAGGGTTTCGAGCGCGTGGTCGAAATCGTCGGAGTGCCAGAACCGCTTTTCAGCGCCATGCGCCATCTTCTTCAGCCGGAAGAGATCCCACGCCTTCGTGAGAATCACGATCCACGAAGCCAGCGACATGATGAGCAGAATGATGGCGGTGGCACGCATGACGAAATCGCCTTGCGTCCAGAGGTGAGAAAGTCCGAGGTCCTGCATGTTGGTTCCTGGTGAGGTCGGTATTGAAATCAGTTGAGTTCGAACCCGATCGGCTGCTGGGCGGTAACCGCCACGGCACGACCGTTGTCCAGATAGGGCTTGCAGCGCATGCGTCGCACCGCCTCCTCGGCGGCCTGGTCCAGCCTGGAGGATCCGCTCGAGGTTACGACCGTGGTCTTGACCACCTTGCCGGTATCGTCTGTAGTCAGACGCACCACGGCCTTGCCGGTTTCACCCATGCGGCGCGATTGCGACGGGTAGGTGGGCTGTGGCGGGCTGCACTGGATCTCGCCAATGCCGACCGCGCGTGGCGCTGCCGACACAGGAGCGGCTGGCTCGGGGGCGGGGGCGGGCGGTGCCGGCGGGGCAGGCGGCGCGAGCGGTGCTTCCACGGCATTGGGCGTGGGCGGCAGCGATGCCACCGGCGTCGGCGTGGGGCGCGGTTGCGGCGGTGCAGGCTTGGGTGCGGTGACCTTCACCTGCTTGGGCGGGGTTTCCGGTTTGGGCTTTGGCGTCTCGACGGCGGGCTTCTGGGGCGGCTCGAGCGGGATGATGCGCGCGACGACTTCCGGCGAGATCACGGCCTCCGTGATCTTGCGCCCCAGCCCGCTCTGGATCAGGTAGAGCAGGCCGACGTGGAACAGCAGGACGGCAAGCGTGATCTTGAAAAAACGTTGATCGAACATGAGAAAACAGCAGATGTCGGCGAATTGGCGCGGCGCCGGCTTTATTAGCGATAGGGCCTATTTGCGATAGAACAGGATCAGCGAGATGCCACAACCGACCAGCAAGCTAAGCAGCAATTCCATGATAAACGCTCCTTCAACAGTGATGCCGGTGGGAGCGCCGCTCTCGAGGCAGCGTGTCAGGTCGCCAGTATAAACGATAATGATTCTTATTTGGTGGCATTTTGCGCAATGCGTTGAATCGCTGCCGCGCAGCCGCCTTTATACGCCGATTTGGCGATACCTTCCCGCGGCTGCGACAAAATGCGCGCTCTCGCACGGCACAGGGTTGCCGGCAATGCCCGATCTGCCACAAAGCGCGCTAGCATAGGAAAAAGACGAACCATTCGAGCCGTTCGAGTATTTCGCCGCGCCGGCCGCGGCGCCCCCCGTGCGAGAGGACCAGGCCATGGATTTCACCCGTTTCGCCGAAGACGACCGCTCGACCCTCCTGCGTGCTGCGGCCGGCTCGCCATGCACCTCCGCGCTCGACTGGATGTGCGCCCAGTTCGCCCTGCGGGTCGTGTGCTCGCTGGGGCCCAGATTCAACCTGCGCAGCAATATCAACGACATCCTGACGGTCAGCGCACAGGAGATGGTGTGGCCGTACGGCGTGGTGTTGCGCGTCCAGCGTTTCCTTGCCGCGCGCTGCGCCGATATGCCGGCCTGGAAAGGCGCTGCGCGCCTCACGCCCGAAGAATTCCTGGAGCGGCACGGGCAATGGAACAGCGCCTTCGATGAGAGCGCGCTGTTCTACTACCTGGATGAGTACGTCAAGCATCACGCCAAGGATATGTTCGCCGTGTTCGATGCGTCGGCGGCAGCGCTGGCAGAGCGGCTGGATGGCGAGCGCGTGCTGCTGGTGCGTAACATCGACATGCTCAGCCATGTGCTGGATTTGCCCGAGCACGAGCGCAAGCTGTTGCTGTATGCGGCGCTCGCAAAATACAAGCGCGACCTGCGCGCGGTGATGGTGGACTGCAAGGTAGCGCACAGCCAGGAGGCCTTCCAGATCCTCGCGGGCTTGACCGGCGCAAGTCCGGCCGCGGTGGCGGCCTCGCTGCGGCCCGGCTCGCGCCTGGAGACGCTTAACCTGATCGAGCAGCCCCTGCCCGAGAACAGCGTGACCGATCTGGGTGACCTGATGCGCCTGTCGGATCGGTTGTTGCATGTCCTGCTTGGCAACTACGCTAACGAAGCCGAGATGATGGCGGTGTTCACGCGCCCGGCGGCGGCCCCCACGCTTGGCACCGGCGACTATCCGCACGTCGAGACGGATGCGCGCTACCTGTCGGCGCTGCTGGCCAACGCCACACAGCAGCATGCCTGCGGCGTCAACGTGTTGATCTACGGCCCACCCGGCACTGGCAAGACCGAGTTCGCGCGGCTGCTGGCGCGCGAGGCTGGCTGCGAGTTGTACGAAGTGGACTGCCTGGACCGCGACGGCAACAGCTTGTCAGGCAAGGATCGCTATCGCTCGCTTCAGGTGTCGCAGGCGTTCCTGCGTGGCCGCCCGCGCACGGCTTTGCTGTTTGATGAAGTCGAGGATGTGTTCCCGGGCAGCGCGCGCGAGCTCACCAGCCTGTTTGGCCAGGAGGATCCGCGCGGCTCGGTGAACGGCAAGGCCTGGGTCAACCAGACGCTGGAGCAGAACCCGGTACCGGTGATCTGGATCTCCAACTCGATTCGCCAGATTGACCCGGCCTATCTGCGCCGTTTCCAGTTTCACCTGGAGCTGAAGATCCCGCCCCCGCTGGTGCGCGAGAACATCATTCGCAAGCACCTGGGCACGCTGGACGTGAGCGACGCCTTTATTGCGTCGCTGGCCGCGCGCAAGACCTTGACACCGGCGCAGGTGCAATCGGCCGCGCGCTTCGTGCAACTGGCGGGCTCGGGCGTGGCCGAGCCGGTGGAGGCGCTGATATTGCGGCAGCTTGACCATGCCGACCGCGCCATGGGCTTGCGCCCGGAGGTGGAAGGGCGCCCGGTGGTGACGCACTACCGCCTGGATTACCTGAACCTGGAGACGCGCTACGAGGTCGGCAAGATCGTGCAGGCGCTCAAGGCACGGCAGCGCGGCACCTTGTGTTTCTATGGTCCCCCGGGCACCGGCAAGACCGCGCTGGCCGAGCACATCGCGGCCGCGCTCGAGCAGCCGCTGATGATCCGGCGCGCCTCCGACCTGATGAGCAAGTACGTGGGGGAGACCGAACAGCAGATCGCGGCGATGTTCGCGCGCGCGGAGGAGGACGGCGCCATCCTGCTGCTCGACGAAGCCGACAGCTTCATGCAAAGCCGGCAGAACGCCGTGCGCAACTACGAGGTGTCCGAGGTCAACGAGATGCTTCAGGGCATGGAGCGCTTCAACGGCATCTTCGTATGCACCACCAACCTGTTCGAGCGGATCGACGAGGCGGCGCTGCGTCGTTTCTCGTTCAAGATCCGTTTCTTGCCGCTCAAGCCCGAGCAACGCATGGCGATGTTCGTCGAGGAAGCGCTGGATGCCGAACCGCAGCGCATGGACGCAACCATGCGCGAGGAGCTGGCGAAGATGGATTGCCTGACGCCGGGCGACTTCGCTACTGTCAAGCGTCAGTGCGTGCTGCTCGGCGAGACGCTCACGCCAGACGAGTTCCTGGCGCAGTTGCGCCAGGAACATGCTGTCAAGCCGGACGTGCGGCAGCGCCGGCCGCTGGGGTTCCTGCAATGACCTGAAGCAGGAGGCGACGCCTCAGTCGAATGCCGGCGCGGGCTCGATCACCAGGGTTTCCGCGGGCGCGTCCACATGCAGCAGCGCCGCGGCCATGGCGCGCAGATGGGCGGCATCCTTGGTCGAGGTGTAGCGGTCGCTGGGCACCGCGTCGGCGCTCGCAGCCATGTCGTGCTCGGCCAGCTTGCGCCGAAGTTGCCGCGCGATCGCGTCACCGGTATCGACCAGCGTCAAACGATCGCCCACCAGTTCACGCACGGTGTCCGACAGGAAGGGGTAGTGGGTGCAGCCAAGTACCAGCGTATCGGCGCCGGCCTCGAGCATGGGCGTCAGGTAGGTGGTGAGTTTCTCGCGCACGGCCGGGCCATCCACATCGCCTTGCTCGATCAGCGGCACCAGCCCGACGCCAGCCTCGCAGAGGAAGCGACTCTCGCCTTCCAAGGAGGCAAGCAGCCGGCCGAACTTTGCGCTCTTCAATGTGTTACCCGTGGCCAGCACGCCAACCACTTTGCTGCGGCTGGCAGCGGCGGCGGGTTTCAGGCCGGGCTCGACGCCGATGATCGGCAGCGCCAGCTTTTCGCGCAGCGTTTGCACCGCATGCATGGTCGCCGTGTTGCAGGCGATCACCAGGGCCTTGCAGCCCTGTGCCACCAGCCATTCGCAAACCTGCAGCGTGCGCGCCTCGACAAAATGCTCGGGCTTCTCGCCATAGGGCGCGTACTTCGAGTCGGCTACGTAGATCAGCGATTCCTGCGGGAGCAGGGCACGGATTTCGCGCAACACGGACAGGCCGCCGAGGCCGGAATCAAAGATGCCAATGGGTGCGTTGTTCACAGGAGGGGTCGAGGCAATCAAAAGGTCAGGTAGCAAAAAGCCGGGTCGGATGACCCGGCTTTTGCAGACAGCATTGCTGTCACGGCGTGGCGCGTGTTACAGCGCAGCGACCGGGATCTTGCCGATCTTGGCTTGCCATTCGGCGGGGCCGGTCTTGTGCACCGAGGTGCCTTCGCTGTCCACGGCCACCGTCACGGGCATGTCCTTGACGTCGAACTCGTAGATGGCTTCCATGCCCAGGTCTTCGAAGCCGACCACCTTGGCGTGCCGGATAGCCTTGGCCACCAGGTAGGCCGCGCCGCCGACTGCCATCAGGTAGGCAGATTTGTGCTTCTTGATGGCCTCGATCGCCACCGGGCCGCGCTCGGCCTTGCCGATCATCGAGATCAGGCCGGTTTCGGCCAGCATCATCTCGGTGAACTTGTCCATGCGGGTAGCGGTGGTGGGACCTGCCGGGCCGACGGCCTCATCGCGCACCGGATCGACCGGGCCCACGTAGTAGATCACGCGGTTGGTGAAGTCCACCGGCAGCTTTTCGCCCTTGGCCAGCATGTCGGCGATGCGCTTGTGCGCGGCGTCGCGGCCGGTCAGCATCTTGCCGTTGAGCAGCAGGGTCTGGCCCGGCTTCCACGAGGCGACTTCCGCCGGCGTCAGCGTGTTCAGGTCGACGCGCTTGGAGGTCTCGGTGTTTGGTGCCCACTCGACCTTCGGCCAGGCCGACAGGTCAGGCGCTTCGAGCTTGGCCGGGCCGCTGCCGTCCAGCGTGAAGTGCACATGGCGGGTGGCCGCGCAGTTCGGGATCATCGCCACCGGCTTGGAGGCAGCGTGGGTGGGGTAGCCCATGATCTTGACGTCCAGCACGGTGGCCAGGCCGCCCAGGCCTTGCGCGCCGATGCCCAGCGCATTGACCTTCTCGTACAGCTCGACGCGCATTTCCTCGATCCAATCCTGCGGGCCGCGAGCGATCACGTCCTGGATGTCGATCGGGTCCATCAGCGATTCCTTGGCCATGACCATGGCCTTCTCGGCGGTGCCGCCGATGCCGATGCCCAGCATGCCCGGCGGGCACCAGCCAGCGCCCATGGTCGGCACGGTCTTGAGCACCCAGTCGACGATGGAGTCGGACGGGTTGAGCATGACGAACTTCGACTTGTTCTCCGAGCCGCCGCCCTTGGCCGCCACCTGGATATCCACCGTGTTGCCCGGCACCACTTCGTAGTGGATCACGGCCGGGGTGTTGTCCTTGGTGTTCTTGCGGCCACCTTCGGGCGGGCTCACGATGGACGCGCGCAGCACGTTGTCCGGGTTGGTGTAGCCGCGGCGCACGCCTTCGTTGATCATGTCCGACAGGCCCATGGTGGCGTCATCCCAGCGCACATCCATGCCAACCTTGACGAAGATCGTCACGATGCCGGTGTCCTGGCAGATCGGGCGCTTGCCTTCAGCGCACATGCGGCTGTTGGTCAGGATCTGCGCGATCGCATCCTTGGCCGCGGGACTCTGCTCCAGCTCATAGGCACGGCCCAGGCTGGTGATGTAGTCCATCGGGTGGTAATAGCTGATGTATTGCAGGGAGTCGGCGACGCTCTGGATGAGGTCTTCTTGTTTGATGACAGTCATTTTTGTGGGGAGGACAGTCGAGGGGAAATTTAGCCCGAAATCATACACCTAGCGAGGGGGAGGTGCCTGATTGCATGCGGCTGTCGACAGGGCCGCAGGTGCGCTTCGCTGCGCACGGCTGGCCGATGCGCGCTTCCTTGCGCGAAGTTCCTCCCCTGCCTGCGACGCTTGCCTTACAGGGCCTTACGGGCGGGTGAAATGGTCCGGATTCCGTTTTCTCCTTGGCGCATGTTCACGGTGGGCCGGCGGTTATCTTGGCATCTCCTCAATAACGGAGATGTGACCATGACCTTGAGCGCAATTGGCAGCAACACGTCGCTGTCCAGCCTTTTCCAGCCGCACTCCACCAGCAAAAGCTGCGGTGGCCAGGATGCGTCCAGTGGCAGCGACACCAGCAACTCGGTCAGCAATCCGGCCGATGCGCTGATGCAGGCACTTCAGCAAACGTTGGCGCAGTTGGGCATCACGACCTCGTCGTCCAGCACGGACAGCTCGACGACCGCGGCGTCCGCCACTTCCGCCGGCACCGCTTCGGGCGCCGCCGCCAGCAACACCACCACCGCGTCCAGCGCGACGGACAGCGCGGATGCCTCCGGCAACGCAGTGCAAGCGTTCGTCGGCGCGCTGTTCCAGGCACTTGCCGCCCAGGCAGCCGGCACCACCGCAAGCCAGGGCACGAGCGCTGCTACCACCGCTACCACCACCGCCGCCAGCACGACCTACAGCACCGTAGCCAGCGCGACCGGCACCGATGCTGCGCAGGCAACCCAATCGCCGGCTGCCGCAACCGGCCATCACCACCATCACCACCACTACCAGAGCGTCAGCTCGGATCTGTCCAGCCTGGCGCAAGAAGCTGGCGCCAGCAGCACTTCATCGAGTGGTGCCAGCTCGGACAGCGCCAGCAACCCGGCGTCAACAACGCTCGCGACCCTCGAGACGGATTTTTCCGCGCTTCAGCAATCCGGTAGCTCTGGATCGCCGGTATCCTTGCAGTCGTTCCTGCAGACGCTCTCGGCCAACCTGCGCAGCGGCAACGGTACGATGAGCACTGTTGGCAACTTCGTTACCACGCAGGCATAAAGAACTACCTGCAAGGGCGTGCCGCTGTTCCCGGTACGCCCTGCGCACGCTGCCCCGGCAGCGTGCGCGCACCTTCACATTCATGACTCCTCACGTGCTTCTCGTCGACGACGACCCCGTCGCCTGTGACCTGCTGTCACGCATCCTGCTATCGAGCGGCATGACGGTGTCGGTGCTGCATGACGGCTACGACTTGTCGCGCCGGCTCACGCAAGAGAGGCCATCGGTGGTGCTGCTCGATATCATGATGCCGCGCAAGGATGGGCTGAGCGCGTTGCAGGAGGTGCGCGCTGGCGGTGACGATGTGCCCATGATTTTCCTGTCGGCGCGCGGCGAGGCCGCCGACCGTGCCGCGGGCCTGGAACTTGGCGCCGACGATTACCTGCCCAAGCCCTTCTGCTCGCGCGAATTGCTGGCGCGGATCCACGCGGTGCTGCGCCGCCGCCCGCAGGCCCCGGGGAGCGCGCCGGAGCAGCGTCACTCTTACAGTTTTGGCCCGTTCGACGTCGATTTTTCCGCCCGCATCCTGACGCGCGACGGCGAGCGGCTGCCTTTGCGCGATACGGAATTCGCCATGCTCAAGGTCTTCACCGGCCACCCGATGAAGGTGCTTTCGCGCGCCCGGCTGCACGACCGTCTCTATGGCTCCGACATGCATTTTCGCGACCGCAGCCTGGATGTGCCGGCCTGGCGCTTGCGCCGCGTGATCGAGGAGGATCCATCCGTGCCTCGTTACATCCAGACCGTGCGGGGCCGCGGCTACGTCTTCGTCCCCGGGCTCGACACGTTCTGCGCCGAAGAAGCCGACGACCTCGACGAAGCGCCGGACGCATGAAGAATCCGTTCAATACGCTGTTTGGGCGCATGGCGGTGCTATCCGTCTCCGTGCTCGTCATTGTCCATCTGGGCTGGACCGCGCTGATGTTTCACCTGCGCCCGCATGGCCAGGCGGACGGCATGGCACGGGGCATCGTGCTGGCGCTGGGCACGCTCGACGGGAGGCCGGGCGCCGGCGCGGAGCGCAATCCAGGCGCCGCCATCCGGCTTGCCGCCCTTGGCACCGAGCCCGCCGCCGGCCCGTTGCCAGAGCATGGGCCCTTGCGCCATCTGCTGCGCGAACTTCGGCAAGGGCTTCCGGCGGGGTCGGAGCTGCGAGTGGACCAGGCATGGCCGCCGCACCTGTGGGCGCGCCTTCCCGGGCAGTCCCGCTGGGCGGTCATGGCACTGGACATGCGGCCGCCGCCATTGCCGCCGTTCGTCTTTGAAACCACGGGCATGCTGGTCGCGGCGATCCTGCTGTCCCTGTTCGTGGCATGGCAGATGCAGCGCCCGATCGCCCGCGTGGCCGGTGCCGCGCGCGAGCTTGGCAATGGCGGGAGCGCGGCGCTGATTCCGGTGACGGGCCCGTCCGAGTTGCGCTATCTGGCCGAGTCCTTCAACGACATGATGCGCAGGCAGGCGGAGAGCCGCGAGAACCAGGCGGTCATGCTTGCCGGCGTGGCGCACGACCTGAAGTCGCCGCTGACCCGGCTGCGCCTGCGCGCCGACGTGCTCGCGGACACCGCTGAGCGCGGTGGCTTTGTGCAGGACATCGACTCGATCACGCATATCGTCAACCAGTTCCTGGAGTACGCGAACGAGAGTCCCGACCCCGGCCCGGCCATCGAAGTCGATGCCTTCCTGCGCCAGCAGTTTTCCGGCGCGTTGTTTCAGTTGCGCCTGGACGCCGGACCGCGGTTCGTGTTGCCGCGCACGCTGGTGGACCGGATGGTCACCAACCTGGTGGACAACGCGCTGGAGTACGGCATGCCGCCGATCCAGATCGAGACCCGGCTGGAGGGCGAGCACTGGCATATCGTGATACGCGACCATGGCGAGGGCATGCCGGATGCGCAGGTCGAGGTGGCGATGCGTCCATTCGCGCGGCTGGATACCTCGCGCGGCGGCGACGGCCATTGTGGCCTTGGGCTGGCGATCGTCAGCCGCCTGGTGGAGCGCATGGGGGGCAAATGCCTCGCTCGCAATGCGCCCGGGGGCGGTTTCCAGGTTTGCCTCGTGCTGCCCGCGCCGCAACCACCAGAGCATCCGGTGGCATGAAGCGCTGGCCGCCGGGATGCGCGGGATGAGAAACCAGGCTGGAGATCATCACCACATCGATCAGGCCGAGCACCACCAGCATGAACTTGGTTTCGTCGTACTCGGTGGCGCTTTGCCCGCTCGGGGCTAGTCGGCGTTGCGCGCCCCTGTCCTGCTGGCGCGCCACGCGCGGCGGGCCAGCGGTCCGGGCCAGCTCGCCAGCGCGATGCCGGCCAGCACACAGGCGAGCGCCACGCCGTGCGGCCAGCCCGGCGTCTCCCCGAGGAACACGATGCCGTAGGTGGCGGCCGCGATCGGCAGCACCGCGGTGAACACGCCCGCCATCTGTGCAGGCACATGGCGCACGCCTTTCATCCACAGCCAGAACGAGAAGATGCTGGCCGACAGCGCATACCAGAGCACCATCCACCATATGCTAGCCGGAACCGATGCCATGTCGAAATGCAGCAGCGGCATCAGGCCCAGTGGCAGCATCAGCAGCCCGCCGATCAAGTGCGTATAGGCGCAGATCTCGATGGCCGCCAGGGTTTGCGCCAGCCGCCGCGAGAGGATCACGTAGATCGATTCGCAGATCACCGCGCCCATGATCATCAGGTTACCGAGCAGCGCATGCTCGCCGCCGACATCGGCACCGCCGCTGCCGCCGTGGTCCGTGCCCCGCGCCACGTTCAGCACCGCGATGCCCGCCACCGCCAGCAAGACCGAGAACACGGTACGCCGCGATAGCCGTTCGCGCAGGATCAGCCACGAGAGCAGGGCTACGGTCGCCGGGATGGTGCTGGTGATCACGCCCGCTGCCATGGCGCTGGTCAGCCGTACGCCGCCCAGCATCAGCAGCGTGAACAGGAACGTGCCGAAAAAGGCTTGCAGGAAGAGGTTGAGCCATTCCCCGCGTGAGACGGCGCGCATGCGCGCGGGGCGGTACCAGGGCGCCAGGCACACGATGGCGATGGCGAAGCGCAGCAGCGCGAACAGCAGGATCGGTACGTAAGCGACGATGGCCTTGCCCAGCCCGACGTTGCTGCCGACGAGGGCCATTGAGGCAATCAGGAGGAGGGCGTGGATGGGCACGGGGTCTGGGTGGCGGCGCTGTTTGGTCGGGATCTGGCGGCTTCCGGCCGGGTTCCGGCCCGGTACTGGCCGCGATTTGGAGAGGACTCGGCGACGATTTGGCGACGATTTGGCAAGTAATGGCCGGTGCCTCGCGGTGGCGCATCGCGCTGAGCACGTCTGCCGGCCAAGGTCCGCAATGCCGCAGCGCCGCGTTCGGGATAGGGCTCGCGGCATTATAGCTGTGCTAGCCTAATGGAGAAGGCTGCACATCCTTACCCGTGTCCGGCCGTTATCCATGGTGCGCCGCAGCAGCCGGCGCACGGGTGGCGGCGTTCGAGCGGGTTGGGTTTGGCAGCGTCAGGTTTAAGTAAGCCGTCGAGCGTAAGTTCGCAGCCAGGCAGCCACGCTATATCAGGAGACAAACAAATGTCCGCCATCGAGTCCGTGATGCAGGAGCATCGCATTTTCAATCCCCCGGAGTCGTTTGCCAAGCAAGCCGCGATCCCCAGCATGGAGGCTTACCAGGCTTTGTGCGACGAGGCCGAGCGCGACTACGAGGGTTTCTGGGCGCGTCACGCCCGCGAGCAACTGCACTGGACCAAGCCCTTCACCAAGGTGCTGGACGAGAGCAATGCGCCGTTTTACAAGTGGTTCGAGGACGGCGAGCTCAATGCCTCCTTTAACTGCCTGGACCGCAACCTGGACAACGGCAATGCCGAGAAGGTAGCCATTGTCTTCGAGGCCGACGACGGCACCGTTACCAGGGTCACCTATCGCCAGTTGCATGCCAAGGTGTGCCAGTTTGCCAACGGCCTCAAGGCGCTGGGCATCAGGAAGGGCGACCGCGTCGTCATCTACATGCCGATGTCCGTCGAGGGCGTCGTCGCCATGCAAGCCTGCGCGCGCCTTGGCGCCACGCACTCGGTGGTGTTCGGCGGATTCTCCGCCAAGTCGCTGCAAGAGCGGCTGGTCGACGTGGGCGCGGTGGCGCTGATCACCGCAGACGAGCAGATGCGCGGCGGCAAGGCGCTGCCGCTCAAGGCCATCGCCGATGAAGCGCTGGCGCTGGGCGGCTGCGAAGCCGTGAAGAGCGTGATCGTGTACCGCCGCACGGGCGGCAAGGTCAACTGGGCCGAAGGCCGCGACCGCTGGATGGACGATGTTGCCGCTGGCCAGCCGCAGACCTGCGAGGCCGAGCCCGTCAGCGCCGAGCATCCGCTGTTCGTGCTCTACACCTCGGGCTCAACCGGCAAGCCCAAGGGCGTGCAGCACAGCACCGGCGGCTACCTGCTGTGGGCGCTGATGACGATGAAATGGAGCTTCGACATCAAGCCCGACGACATGTTCTGGTGTACCGCCGATATCGGCTGGGTCACCGGGCACACCTACATCGCCTACGGCCCGCTGGCCGCCGGCGCCACGCAGGTGGTGTTCGAAGGGGTGCCCACTTATCCCAACGCCGGCCGCTTCTGGGACATGATCGCGCGCCACAAGGTCAGCATCTTCTACACCGCGCCGACCGCGATCCGCTCGCTGATCAAGGCGGCCGAGGCCGACGAGAAGATCCATCCCAGGCAATACGACCTGTCCAGCCTGCGCCTGCTGGGCACGGTGGGCGAGCCCATCAACCCCGAAGCGTGGATGTGGTACTACCAGAATATCGGCGGCGAGCGCTGCCCGGTGGTCGACACCTTCTGGCAGACCGAGACCGGCGGCCACATGATCACGCCGCTGCCGGGCGCCACGCCGCTGGTGCCGGGCTCGTGCACCTTGCCGCTGCCGGGTATCATCGCGGCCATCGTTGACGAGACAGGGCAGGACGTGCCGAACGGCAGCGGCGGCATCCTGGTGGTCAAGCGGCCGTGGCCTTCGATGATCCGCACCATCTGGGGCGACCCGGAGCGCTTCAAGAAGAGCTATTTCCCGGAAGAACTCGGCGGCAAGCTGTACCTTGCCGGCGACGGCTCGATCCGCGACAAGGAGACCGGCTACTTCACCATCATGGGCCGTATCGACGACGTGCTCAACGTCTCGGGCCACCGCATGGGCACGATGGAAATCGAGTCCGCGCTGGTCTCCAACCCGATAGTGGCGGAAGCCGCCGTGGTGGGCCGCCCGGACGACATGACCGGCGAGGCCATCTGCGCCTTCGTGGTGCTCAAGCGCTCCCGCCCGAACGAGGAAGAGGCCAAACAGATCGCCGCCGATCTGCGCAACTGGGTGGGCAAGGAGATTGGCCCGATCGCCAAGCCCCGTGACATCCGCTTTGGCGACAACCTGCCCAAGACGCGTTCCGGCAAGATCATGCGGCGCCTGTTGCGCTCGCTGGCCAAGAACGAAGAAATCACCCAGGACACGTCCACCCTGGAAAACCCCGCCATCCTGGAGCAGTTGAAGCAGGCACAATAACGCGATGACGCGATAACGCAGTCATCCGCCCCTGCCGGCACGCCTTGCGCATGCCGGCAGGTTGCTTGCTCGCCCACCCCGGCTGCCCAACCACTGCTCCCATGCCTGATGAACAGTCGCGCTTTCGCCGACGGCTGCTGCTGTACTACGGCTTGTTCACGATAGGCCTGTTTGTCTTTATCGGCATGATGGGCCTGCTGGAGCATTCCAGCGGCGATGCGCTCTGGCTCGGTTACGTCTTCCTGTTCGTCACCATCGCCATTTATGCGTGCATCGGGCTGATCTGCCGCACCTCCGACCTCAATGAATACTATGTAGCAGGCCGGCGCGTGCCCGCGCTGTTCAACGGCATGGCGATCGCGGCCGACTGGATGAGCGCGGCATCCTTCATCGGCCTGGCCGGCATCCTGTTCGCCTCGGGCTACGAAGGGCTGGCCTACGTGATGGGCTGGACCGGCGGCTATTGCCTGGTTGCGTTCTTGCTCGCGCCCTACCTGCGCAAGTACGGCGGCTACACCATCCCCGACTTCCTCGCCGCACGCTATGGCAATGGCAAGCCCGGCGGCAACATGCCGGTGCGCGCGATTGCCGTGATGGCGGCGTCGCTATGTTCCTTCGTCTATCTGGTGGCACAGATCCAGGGGGTAGGGCTGATCGTCACGCGCTTTATCGGCGTGGAGTTCGCGGTCGGCGTGTTCTTCGGCCTGGCCGGCATCCTGGTGTGCTCCTTCCTTGGCGGCATGCGCGCGGTGACGTGGACCCAGGTCGCGCAATACATCATGCTGATCGCGGCCTTCCTGGTCACGGTCTCGATGATCGCGTGGAAGCACCATCACGAAGCGCTGCCGCAACTGAGCTATGGCACGCTGCTGCAGCAGCTCGACACGCGCGAGCGCAGCATCGAGCGCGACCCGGCCGAGCAGGCCGTGCGCGAGTACTACCGCCAGCAGGCCATCCAGATGCAGGACCGCATCTCGCGGCTGCCGCAATCGTTCGATGAGGAGCGCAATGCGCTGTCCGCGCGCCTGCAGGAGCTGCGCTTGCGAAACGCACCGCTGCGCGAGATCAAGACGGTGGAGCGCGAACGGGTCGAGTTTCCGCGCGACATAGCGGCGGCCCAGCAGCAATGGAACCAGCAGCGCGAAGAAGCCCTGGCGCGCAGCCAGCCTTCCACGCCGTCGACCGAGCCCTATCCGTCGCCCTCGGAGGCGGAGCGCAAGACCAAACGGTTGAACTTCGTGCTGCTGGTGTTCTGCCTGATGCTGGGCACCGCTAGCCTGCCACACATCCTGACGCGGCTCTACACCACACCCTCGGTCAAGGAGTCGCGCAACTCGGTGGCGTGGGCGGTGTTTTTCATTGCGCTGCTCTACGTCTCCGCACCGGCGCTGGCGGCGCTGGTCAAGTACGAGTTCTTCCAGCACCTGGTTGGCACGCCATACGCGGAACTGCCGCAGTGGGTGGTGCAGTGGCGCAAGGTCGATCCGCCGGTGTTCGGCATTCGTGATGTGAACGGCGACGGCATCGTGCAGTGGGCGGAGATCCTCATCCAGCCCGACATGATCGTGCTGGCCGCACCGGAAATCGCGGGCTTGCCTTACGTGATCTCGGGCCTGGTTGCCGCGGGCGCGCTGGCGGCCGCGCTATCCACCGCCGATGGCCTGCTGCTCACCATTGCCAACGCGCTGTCGCACGACGTTTTCTATCACATGGGCGACCGCACCGCGAGTCACCAGCGGCGTGTCACCACAGCCAAGATCGTGCTGCTGGGCGTGGCGCTGTTTGCCTCTTACGTCACCTCGCTGCGTCCGGGCAATATTCTCTTTCTCGTCGGCGCGGCCTTCTCGCTGGCCGCGTCCAGTTTCTTCCCGGTGCTGGTGCTGGCGATCTTCTGGCGCCGCACCACGGCTGCGGGCGCGGTGGCAGGCATGGTGGCCGGACTCGGTGTTGCGGTCTACTATATCTTCGTCAACTACCCGTTCTTTACGCGCATGACCGGCATTTTCGGCAATCGCTGGTTCGGCGTGGACCCGATCGCTTCCGGCGCATTCGGCGTGCCCGCCGGCTTTGCCGTGGCCATCCTGGTCAGCCTGCTGACGCCGCGCAACGCCCCGGTGATCGACCGCCTGGTGACGTACTTGCGACGCGGATAGGGCCTTCGATCACGAAACACTAGATTTGCGAAACAACACTCTGATATACTCGTGGACTTGCTGGAGAGATGGATGAGTGGTTTAAGTCGCACGCCTGGAAAGCGTGTATAGGTTAATACCTATCCGGGGTTCGAATCCCCGTCTCTCCGCCAGAACAACGGAAAAAGCCCTTGATTTTCAAGGGCTTTTTCTATTTCCGGGAGAGGTTCTGGAGCAGCGAGGTTCGGGAGCAGCGCGCGCATATTGGCGTATTGCGGTGTATCGCGCCCTGGCATGGGCGGACTTCCCACGCATAAAAAAAGCACCTGTATCAGGTGCTTTTTCATTTCCCGCGGTTGAAGGGGGGAGGGGACCGAACCGGGTCGGCAAACTCATTGGGATCCGGTTCGGACTTGCAAGCCTAATCGGCTTGCTCGATCTCACTGCCATATTGGCCAGAGGATCATCTGCCACTTACCTTCGCTTTGCTACTGCGTGTCTCAGTCGGCAGGACTCCAGTATAGGTCAGCAGAAGTCGGGGTCAACCTGAGTTTAATGGCGGGATGCTGATGGGTCTCATGGACGGTTTTTGCCGGCGAGTCATCGTGCTTGTGAGTTCTGCTGCACGTGGCGATCCGCGGGTGTTCCCGATGCCGTCGCGGCAAACGCGCCGTGCTACGATCGATAAAAAATCGGGATGAGACACACAGTGAGCCAAGACATTGCAGCGCGTTTCAATGCGGAGTTCGCCCCGCGGATTGCGCAGACGATCGCGGAATTGTTCAAGCGCCGCATTCACGTCGAGGTGGTGCCGGATGAGAGGCCTGGCCGCGCTGCGCGCGTCCGCCTTTGCGGCGAGCCGTTCGATGAGCCGCGGCGGTTCGCGCAGCCATTGAACGTTTACCTGTCGTGGGACGGCCTCGAGGTGGAAGCGCTGTTCGCCGCCGGTGGCGCGGAAAAATTCGAGCACTATCTCGCGGCCCTGCCGGGCAAGATGCGCGCGTGGCAAACGCCCCGGCAGATCGACTTCGGGACACGTTCGCAGGCAGATCCTACCGTGCTGCTTGGCGGGCTGGATTTCGAGCATTGAGACTGAGCCGTTCTGGCATTCTCACCGCAACCCCTGCGGCCCTTTGCACGTTTCACACCAGATCCATCAGCCGCGGCGCGACTTCCAGTCCGCCGGCATCAAGCTGCAGCACGTGCCGTACAAGGGCAGCGCCCCGGTGGTGGGCAAGCGCAACGCGGCGTTTTACGCCAAGCTTGGCCTGACGCCGGCCGATCTGGAAACGCTGCACGAATTGCGGGTGGTCTGACAAGCGCGGCGTGCCGGCGCTGCGGCAGCCTCATGCGCAACTCGTGCTACAGTGGCCCGATCCGATTCTCCGGAGGAGCATCATGGCTAAGGATTCCACGCCGCATCTTCAGGCAATTGTCCAGACAGCGCCGCAGGCCGGACGCTATGTGTGGGTGATCACGCTGGTCGATTTCGCCGCGCAGATGGTCAAGCGCACCATTGTTTCGGACGATACCTTCACCACCTCGGACGCGGCGCGCGTGGCTGGCGACGCGCAGCTCAAGGCGATGGCGGCGGATAAGTAGCCGCTACGCGTGCCATGGAAAGGCGCTGCATTGGCACTGCCGGCCCGCTTGCTGACTGCATGCGCAAGACGCGGGAGCGACGATGAGCATGTGCGAGGCTTGTGCGCAGATACGGCCCGGCTCGACCGGTGGCACGGGGCATCCCAGGCTGCTTCTGACGGATACGCAGCGCATCAAGCCGCGTGGCCGGCCCGCGATCACCTTTGCCACCTACACCTGTGCCGACTGCGGCTGCCGCTGGCGCCATGAGAGCGACAAGAACGGCAAGGGGCCGGGTTGGTCGATACAGCCGGCAGACTGACGCGGCCTGAATTTGCCTGAGAGCATTCCCGCCACCGCCTGGCAACAGGGCGGGGCGAATCCGTGGAGGCGCGGCACCGGCCGCATCCACCCATCCATCATCGACAGGGGAGCGCAAGTTGGACACTGGACCTTTCACCCGCTACAAAGGCTTCGATCTCTACCCGCTGATCTATCGTCACCAGGCGGAACGTACCTGGCCCGAGCGCCGGCCGGATCGCAGCTTCAACGCGTCGGTGGTGATCTGTCGCGAAGGGCATGAGCCGGGGACCGAGCGCTCGCGCGTGTTTCGCCTCAGCGCCGCGCCCTGGGACAATATCGGCACCGCGCGGCGCGGCGCCGTGAAATTCGGCGAGGACATCATCAACGGTCTGGTGCCGGGCGAGTCCGTTGCTGCGCTGTAGGGCGCCTTGGGGGAGGGCTGTCAGGCGCGGCAGGGCATGCCAGCCGCAGTGGCAGCGGGCGGCCACCGCGGCGCTTCATCACGGCGCCATGGCGTTATGACGTCATGGGATCATGGCGCTGTACACCGTGTTCCTGAACCACGCACGGTAATACTCGCGCTGCCCCGGCGCCTGCATCATCCAGATCGCCACGGTCTTTTCCTTCGGGTCGACCCAGAAGTAGGTGCCCCCGACCCCGCCCCAGTAGTAGTCCCCGACCGATCCCGGCGTGGCCGATTCGCCGGTGCCCGTGCGTGTGCCGAACCCCAGGCCAAAGCCATAGCCCGGCCCCGGGAGGTAGGCAGCTCCGCGCGCCAGGGAACGGGCACCCACGATGCCAAGGTGGTCGGCCGTCATGTAGGCGACCGTCTTGGGCGATAGCAGGCGCACCCCGTCGATCTCGCCACCATTGAGCAGCATCTGGGCAAAGCGGAAGTAGTCGGCTGCGGTCGACACCAGGCCGCCGCCGCCCGATTCAAGCCTCGGGGCGCGGCGTACGTTGATCAGCCCGACCGGTACCTTGCTGTCGGGATCGACGGCAAAGGGTTCCGCAATGCGGCCTTGCTGTGCCGGCGGAACCCAGAAACCGGTGTCCTTCATCTGCAATGGCGTAAAGATCCGCTGCTGCAGATGTGTGGCCAGCGTCTGGCCCGACACGCGCTCGAGCAGGGCGCCCAGGACATCGGTGGAGCGGCTGTATTCCCAAGTGGTGCCGGGCTGGAACTGCAGCGGTACCTTGGCCAGACGCGCGATGAACTCGGTATTGGTTTGCTCGGTGGCATCCACATCCAGCCGCTTGTATTCCTCCTTGACAAGCGACTTGCCGAACACGCCGTAGGTCAGGCCGGACGTGTGGCGCAGCAGGTCCTGCACGGTCATTTCGCGATGGGCGGGCACCAGTTCCAGCACGGGCTTGCCGGCAGCGTCGGTCTTCTCCACGCCAACGCGCAGGTTCTTGAGCTCGGGCAGGTACTTCGACACCGGGTCGGCCAACTGGATGCGGCCGTCCTCGACCATCATCATGACTGCCACCGAGACGATCGGCTTGCTCATCGAGTAGATGCGGAAAATCGAGTCCGGGCGCATCGGCACCTTGCCCGCCGCGTCCTGCCAGCCAATGGTCTGCGTGCTGACGATGCTGCCGTTGCGGGCCACCAGGTAGACGGCGCCGGGAATGCGCCCTTGCGCGACATCGGCACGCACGCGTGCGCTCATGCTGTCGAGTTGCGTGGCGGAGAAGCCGGTCGTGAGCGGTGCGGTATTTTGCGTGTTGGCCGGGGCTGCGCAGGCGGCCAGCAGTGCGACCGCTAGCGCTGGCAAAGTGCTACGTATCATTTGTCTCATCCTTTGTCTTATCGTTGTCTTGGCAATGTCTTATCGATGCGGCATCGGTGTGGCACCGATGTGGCATCGGGAAGGGCTCGATTGCGGCAAATGCAAGGCGATCATGGCATGCGGGTTGGCGCGCGTGAATCGAGGCTCACCCGAATCGGGCCGCGCGCCATGCTACGATCCCGACAAATCATCGGAGGTGAAGATGTCAAAACACGTGTTCACTCGCAGCCAGTACCTGGCCATCCTCAATGAAAGCCTGAAGAACGATCCGAGGTGGAAGCCAGGCATGGCCTTTGTCTTTCATCCGCCGGGCGCGGACGAAGCCAGCGCGACCGGTGTCGGATGCACCGGCCCCGACGACGTGCTTCCCGTCTATGCGGAGATCGAGCGGGTGGCGGCGGATCTGATCGAGGTGAGGGAGGCGCGGTAGGGGCTGGCGTGGTGACGCCATGCGGTGCCGGCCAGGCATGCATTGCGTCATGTGCACGACGCAAAGGCAGGCTCTCTCGCCGACCTGCGTACAATACCGCCCCAGACAGACTCTAGCGGAACAAGCCGTGAAAAAAACCGACCTCGAAAAGAACAAAGCGTTGAAGCTCGCAAACAGCCTGAAGCTGTCCGCCGCAGTCCGTGCCGGCCGTGATACCGGCCCGGCCAAGGTTGATCGCCGCGAACAGCGCCGGCTCGACCAGGAGCAAGGCCTGGTGCCGTTTGCGTGCAAGCTGGATGCCGAACTGGTGAAGCGCCTGCAGGCACTGGCACCGGCACATGCCGGTGGCATGAGCGGCCTGCTGAAAGAAGCGCTGGAACGCGGCCTGCCGCAGGAAGACGCGGCAGCCTGATTGCGGCGCGCCGGGCCGGGCGGGCATGAGGCACTGGTTTGTGCCTTTTTGTCCACGCAAACGGTGTGGTGCGCGGGGCCGTAGCAAACAGAAGCAAGCAAAACGCCCGCTGGGTTTCAGCGGGCGTTTTGCTTTTGCCGTTTTGCTTTTGCTATAGGCATGGCCGTTTTTGCACGGTGTCCGGCGGTTTCCGCTTGCGGTGTAGGACTGGGCTGACGGGGCCGGGGAAGGAAAAGACGCGGGGCAGTGTGGTTGCCCGCGGCGAGGCACGCCAGGGCGGAGGGAACGGAGCGGCCGCCGGGGCCGCTCCAGGGGATCACAACCTTCTGGCCGTCATCCCCCCGGGGTGGAGCAAAGGGCGCTCAGTCCTCTTCGCCTTCTTCCGAGTCGAGGAAATCGCGGCGAAGCATCCAGTTTTCGATGGCTTCGTCGCAGATCTTCTTGAGCTTTTGCTTCTCCGGCACTTTGTCGAACAGCTCAAAGTTCACCAGCGCGATGCCGGCGTCGGAGATGTAGAACAGGCGGCCGGGCTCGTCGTAATGCACGATGCGCCCGTCGATGCCGCTTTCCTCGCTGTCGACCGGCATGTCTTCCAGTTCGACCACCCGGCAGGTGAAGCGGGGCGCGCGGGTGTGGGTCAGATATTCAAATTCGTCATGCATGACCTCGCCGCCCTTGGGCGTGAAGATCGCGAAGCCCCAGATAAAGCGGGGCATCGGCAGATCGGACAGATCATCAATCTCGTCCATGGTGTTCTCCCTGATTCGATAACCCGCATTATCGCTCGGCCAGGGCGCAAGCACCAAAATGTTCTGGCGATGACCCGCCTGGACGCCGCCTGGGCGCTGCTCCGAAGCCCTATTTCGCCGCGTGGCAGTTGGCGTAGGCCGGCGGGGCGCTCTCGCCCCTGGTCAGATCCTGCAGCATGCCTTCGTCGCCCTTGGTGATCCACAGATAGGCGCCATGCGCATAGCGGGCGCCCGAGCCGGCCAGCACGCTGGCAAAGAGCAGCGGCTTGCCATCCAGCCGCAGGATGGCGATCTGGTTGTCGGTGCTGTTGAAATAGCGCGCTGTGACCTGCTTGCCGTCGTCGCACTGGTAGCGCACGGTACGGGGCGGGTCGAAGCGCATGCCGTCGATGCCGGGCCTGGCCATGGCGGGGGCAACGGCCAGGCCGACGGCGGCGGCGATGGCGCAGGCAGTGAAGCGATGCGCGGCCGGGTGGCATCGCTGTTGCCGATTGCCGCTCACGCCAGCATATAGCCGCTTGCTAGCTCGCGGAAGCTGGCTACCTCGGCCGCTTGCCAGGCGGCGTCGTGCCCGTGCTCCTCGGCCAGGATCTCGGCCACCCGCGGCGCTGCCGCGCTCGCGGCGCTGGCTTCCAGGAACAGGGCGCGATTGCGTCGCGCCAGCACGTCCTCGACTCGCCGAGCCAGTTCGAAGCGAGCGGCAAAGCGCACATGGGCGGCGGTCAGCCCGGCGCCGGGCACCAGCATTTCGTCGTTGCCGGGCAGCGTGTGCAGCATGCCGGCCTCGTTGCCGTAGTAACGGTCCGGCGAGCCGCTGCCGGGCGCGGGCAGGTTAGCGGGCAAGCCTTGCGCGCCGTGCAGCGGCAGATCCGCCGTCACGCAGGGCGCGGCCGGCAGCATCTGGCGCTGGATGGCCGTGCCCACCACGTCCTCGGCCATCTTGCGGTAGGTGGTCCACTTGCCGCCGGTGACGGTGATCAGGCCGGCCTTGGATACCAGGATGGTGTGCTCGCGCGAGAGCGAGGCGGTGGAGGCTTCGCCGGTGGCCTTGACCAGCGGGCGCAGGCCGGCCCAGACGCTGGTCACATCGGCGCGGGTTGGCGCGCGCGACAGGTAGCGCGTGGCGGTCTCCAGGATGAAATCGACATCGTCGGCACCGGCGCGCGGCTCCAGCGGCAGGTCCTTGCGTGGGGTGTCGGTGGTGCCGATGATGGTGTGGCCGTTCCAGGGTACGACGAAGAGCACACGGCCGTCATCGGTCTTGGGGATCAGGATGGCACGGTCGCCGGGCAGGAAGCTGCGCGGCAAGGTCAGGTGCACGCCCTGGCTGGGGGCCACCATGCTGCGGGCCTGGCCGTCTTCCATCTGGCGCACGGCATCGACCCACACGCCGGTGGCGTTGATCACGCAGGACGCCTTCAGGTCGAAGCTGGCGTCGCCCAGCACGTCCTGCACGGTAACGCCGTCGATTACCCCGTTGCGCTGCGACAGCCCGCTCACGCGCAGGTAGTTGATGGCCGTGCCGCCTACGTCGAACAGCGTGCGCATCAGCGCGATGGCCAGGCGGGCATCGTCGAACTGCCCGTCGAAATACAGGTTGCCGCCGCGCAGGGGCCGCCCGCCCACGTGCTCGGCCAGGGTCGGCGCCGCCGCCAGGGTTTCGCGGTGGTTGAGCCAGCGGCTGCCGGACAGGTTGAGGCCGCCGGCCAGCATGTCGTATAGCTTCAGGCCGATGCCGTAGAAGGGCTGGTCGAACAACTGGTAGGCCGGCACCACGAAGCCGAGCGGCCACACCAGGTGCGGCGCGTTGCGGGCTAGCAGGCCACGCTCATGCAGCGCCTCGCGCACCAGGCTGATATTGCCCTGCGCGAGGTAGCGCACGCCGCCGTGAACCAGCTTGGTGGCCTTGCTGGAGGTGCCCTTGGCGAAGTCGGCGGCTTCCACCAGCAGCGTGCGGTAGCCGCGCGAGGCGGCGTCCACCGCCGTGCCCAGGCCGGTGGCGCCGCCGCCGATGACGATGACATCCCACTTCGGCTCGCGCTCGAGGGTGGCGAGCAGGGTGGCGCGCTCGGGCGGCAGGATGGGGGTGTGCAGTGTCTGCATGATTCCTTGTTTGGTGCGAATGCGTGTCGCGGTGTTGCTCGTATGTACTTGCGTACTTGCGTACTTGCGTACTTGTGTACTTGTCTTGTGTGGCTCGTGCGCTGCGCTCAGCCCGCGCTCAGTTCGCCGAGTGCGGTGGCGCGCCATCTTCCCGCGCCCAGTCGCGTGCGCGCTCTACCGCGCGATGCCAGCGCCAGAGCCGGTACGCGCGCGCGTCGGCGCTAAGGTTGGGCTCGAAGCGATGCTCCATCTGCCACTGGCTGGCGATCTCGTCCTCGCCGCTCCAGTAGCCGGTGGCCAGTCCCGCCAGGTAGGCCGCGCCAAGCGCGGTGGTCTCGGTCACGCGCGGGCGAACCACGGCCGTGCCAAGCAGGTCGGCCTGCATCTGCATCAGCAGGTCGCTGCGCGATGCGCCACCGTCCACGCGCAGTTCGGCCAGCGAGATGCCGGCATCCTTCTGCATGGCGTCCAGCACGTCCACGCTCTGCAGCGCGATCGACTCCAGCGCGGCGCGTGCAATGTGCGCTCGTCCGGTGCCGCGGGTCAGGCCGACCAGCGTGCCGCGCGCGAACGGGTCCCAGTGCGGTGCGCCGAGGCCGGCAAAGGCCGGCACCAGCACCACGCCTTCGGTGTCGTCGCACTGGCGCGCCAGCGGCTCCACCTCGGGCGCACTGTTGATGATCTGCAGCCCGTCGCGCAGCCACTGGATGGTGGCGCCACCCATGAACACGCCGCCTTCCAGGCAATACTGCGTGCGGCTGGCGGGCGGCGTGGTGCCGCCCAGTTGCCAGCCGATGGTGGTGAGCAGGCGATTGTGCGAAGTGACCGGCTGCGAGCCCGTGTTCATCAGCAGGAAGCAGCCCGTGCCGTAGGTATTCTTGGCCATGCCCGGGGACAGGCAGGCCTGGCCGTAGGTGGCGGCCTGCTGGTCCCCGGCGATGCCGGCAATGGGGATTTCCGCGCCAAACAGCCGCAGCGCCGTGCGCGCCACCTCGCCGCTGGAGGGCACCACCTCGGGCAACAAGCTGCGCGGGATGTCCAGCAGGTCGAGCAGGTCATCATCCCACTGGAAGGCGTGGATGTTGAACAGCATCGTGCGCGACGCGTTGGAGACATCGGTAACATGGCGCTTGCCGTCCGTCAGCTGCCAGATCAGCCAGCTGTCGACCGTGCCGAACGCCAGCTCGCCACGCGCCGCGCGTTCGCGCGCGCCTTCGGTGTTGTCGAGCATCCAGCGCAGCTTGGTGCCGGAGAAGTAGGCGTCGATGATCAGTCCGGTCTTGTCGCGGAACAGCTCGCCGTGGCCGTCGGCCTGCAGCGCCTCGCACATCGGCGCGGTGCGGCGATCCTGCCAGACCAGCGCGCGGCCGATGGGCTCGCCGGTCTGGCGGTCCCACAGCACGGTGGTCTCGCGCTGGTTGGTGATGCCGATGGCGCTCACCTGGCTGGCCGCGACGCCGGCGTCGTTCAGCACCTCGTGCGCCACCGCCAGCTGCGACTGCCAGATCTCGTAGGGATCGTGCTCGACGTGGCCGGGGTGCGGGTAATATTGGCGGAATTCGCGCTGCGCGACCCGCGCCACGTTGCCGGCGTGATCGAACAGGATCGCGCGCGAGCTGCTGGTGCCCTGGTCGAGCGCCAGCACGAATTGCGGCAGGCCCGAAGGCTGGGTTTGCTTCATGCGTCTTGTCCTGGTTTGACTGCTATTGCCACTACATTAACCATTGCTTTGACCATTGCAGGCGTGCCTTGCCGGCCGCCGGGATCCTTCATGTCCGATACCTTGCCCGATAGCGCCAGCCAGAACCCCGTCGTGTCCCGCGTTGCCGCCTCGCTGGCGGCGCGCAGCCGTTTCGATGCCGGCGCGCATTTGCGGCTGACCGTGGCAGGCCGCCAGGTGGGCTGGCTGCCGCGCGCGCATGCGCAGATCCTGCGCGCGCAGGATACGGTGCCGGGCGTGCTGGGCGAGCCGCGCGATGGCAGCGTGGCGCTGCTGCCGGATTGCGGCGATGCTTGCGCGCGCAGCGCGGCGCTGAAGGTGCTGGCGCACTGGCTGGCGGATGCGGGCCATGTGCGCGGCTGGCGCGACGAACTGTTCGCCGTTACGCCGGCACTCGCGGCGCCGGCGTTCGCGGTGATCGAGCGCGCAGCCGCGCGCTTTCTCGGGCTGCTGACCTTTGCCTCGCACATGAACGGCGTCATTGCCGGCGCGCGTGCGCTGTGGATTTCACGGCGCAGCGCCGCCAAGGCGGTCGACCCCGGCATGTGGGACAACCTGGTGGCTGGCGGCATGCCGCACGGCAGTGATCCGCTTGCCACGCTGGTGCGCGAGTGCGACGAGGAGTCAGGCATTGCGCCCGTGCTGGCGCAGCGCGCCGAGGCGCATGGCGTGATCGAAGTGCTGCGTGAAATCCCCGAGGGCGTGCAGTGGGAGGCCGTGTACGTGTACGACCTGTTGCTGCCGCCGGATTTCGTGCCGCATAACCGCGACGGCGAGGTGGCCGAGCACCGCCGTATCGAGCCGGAGGCATTGCTTGCTATCATGGCGGATGGCGCCATGACGGTCGACGCGACCCTGGTGACGCTGGATGCGCTCAATCGCCGTGGCTGGAGCGCCCCTGGCATCCCCCGCCCTTGATCGGCGCGCACTAGACAAAACCACACACGATGAGCAATACCGGATTCATTCTCACCATTTCCTGCCCGGACCAGCCGGGCATCGTCCATGCCGTCTCGGGCCTGCTGTTCCAGCACGGCTGCAATATCGTCGATTCCGACCAGTACGGCGATGAGTTCACCGGCCGCTTCTTCATGCGGGTGCATTTCACCCCGGCCGCCGGTGGCCCGGACCTGGCCACGCTGAAGACCGCGTTCGCGCCGATCGGCGATCAGTTCGCCATGCAGTGGGACCTGTTCGATGCCAGCGTCAAGCCGCGCGTGATGATCATGGTGTCGAAGATCGGCCATTGCCTGAACGATCTGCTGTTCCGCGCCAAGGCCAGCGGCCTGCCGGTGGAGATCGCCGCCATCGTGTCGAACCACCGCGATTTCTACCAGCTTGCCGCGTCGTACGATATCCCGTTCTTCCATCTGCCGATGATGAACGCCTCGGCTGAGCAGAAGGCCGCGCAAGAAAACAAGGTGTTCGAGATCGTGCGCGAGCAGAACATCGACCTGGTGGTGCTGGCGCGCTACATGCAGGTGCTGTCCGACGACCTGTGCCGCAAGCTGGCCGGCCGCGCCATCAATATCCATCACTCGTTCCTGCCCAGCTTCAAGGGCGCCAAGCCTTACTATCAGGCGCACGACCGTGGCGTGAAGCTGATCGGCGCGACCGCCCACTACGTGACCGCGGCGCTGGACGAAGGACCGATCATCGAGCAGGAAATCGAGCGCGTGGACCACAGCATGGATCCCGAGCAGCTCACCGCGGTGGGGCGTGACGTGGAGTGCGTGGCGCTGGCGCGTGCCGTCAAATGGCATGCCGAGCACCGCATCCTGCTCAACGGCCACAAGACCGTCGTCTTCAAGTAAGACTTCGGGCGAGCTCCCAAGCAAGTCCTCAAGCAAACCCTTCACCAGGTGCCCGGCGCCCGTCGCGCCGGCGCCGCCTCGCCCGCGGGGGAGCCGGCGCCGTGGCTGGCCGCCCTCAGGCCTGCGCGACCACACAGCGCACTCCGCTTTCTTCCAGCATGCTCTCGAATGGCGGCTTCAACGGCTCATCGGTGAAGAGCCGGTCGATCTCCGAGACGTGCGCCAGTTCCACCATGGCCTGCCGGTTGAACTTGCTGGCGTCCGCCGCCAGCCAGACTTCGCGCGAATGCTCGATGATGGTCCGCGCCACCTTCACTTCGCGGAAATCGTAATCGCGCAGCGTGCCATCGGCCTCGATGCCCGAGATGCCGATCAGGCCGATATCCACCTTGAACTGGCTGATGAACTCCACCGTGGCCTCGCCCACGATGCCGCGGTCGCGCGAGCGCAGCACGCCGCCGGCGACGATCACTTCGCAATCGGGGTTGTCGGCCAGGATGCTCGCCACGTTCAGGTTGTTGGTGATCACGCGCAGGCCGCGGTGATGCATGAGCTCGCGCGCGATTTCCTCGACCGTGGTGCCGATGTTCAGGATCAGCGAGCAACCCTCGGGCACGGCGCTGGCCACCGCGCGCGCAATGCGGGCCTTGCCTTCGGCATTGAGCCCCTGGCGCTGCCGATAGGCGATGTTCTCCACCGTGGAGCCCTCCACCCGCACGCCACCGTGAAAGCGCGCCAGCATGCCGGCTTCAGCCAGCAGGTTGACGTCCCGGCGCACGGTTTGCAGGGTCACCCCGAACTTGCGGGCAAGTTCGTCGATGGAAGCGAAGCCCTGGCTGCGAACCTCTTCCAGCAGGGCGGTCTGGCGTGGATTTAGCGTCATGCCGGCATTCTAGTTCAAACACAAACGAAAACAAATGATGCGGTGCATGATTGTTTTATTTTCGTTTTTGCTCTAAAACGAGCGGGAAGCAAGGATTTGTGCGTTTGCATCATTGCAATAAATGTGATGTGTGTGGCATTCGGAATCGGAGACTCGATGCAGCTCAGATTGGAAGGCATCGCCCAGCAAGCAGGCTCGCAGGCGTATCTATATCCCATGTCGCTGACGCCCGTGCCGGGCGCGGTGACCATCCTGCTAGGTGCCACCCAGGCCGGCAAGACTTCGCTGATGCGGGTCATGGCGGGGCTGGACCGGCCCAGTGCCGGGCGTGTCGAGGTGGACGGCATCGACGTGACCGGCATGCCGGTGCGCGAGCGCAACGTCTCGATGGTCTACCAGCAGTTCATCAACTACCCGTCGATGACCGTCTTCGACAATATTGCTTCGCCGCTCAAACTGCGGCGTTCCAGGGATATCGATGGACAAGTGAGGGCGCTGGCCACCCGCCTGCATATCGAGCACCTGCTCGAGCGCTTTCCCGCCGAGCTCTCCGGCGGGCAGCAGCAGCGCGTGGCGCTGGCACGCGCGCTGGCCAAGGGCGCGCCACTGATGCTGCTCGACGAGCCGCTGGTCAACCTCGACTACAAGCTGCGCGAAGAGCTGCGCGAGGAACTGACCCAGCTTTTCGCGCATGGCAATGCCACCGTGATCTATGCCACCACGGAGCCGGCCGAAGCGCTGTTGCTGGGCGGCTATACCGCGGTGCTGGATGCCGGCGAGCTGTTGCAGTACGGGCCCACGCCAGAGGTCTTCCACTATCCCGCCTCGCTGCGCGTGGCGCGTGCTTTCAGCGATCCCCCCATGAACCTGATGGCCGGTAACCTGCTGGCCGGCGCGGTCACGCTGCCCGGCGGCGTCGTCGTTCCCTTGCCCGGGGCAGTGGAACAAGGCGGCACGGTAACGGTCGGGGTGCGGGCCGGTGCGCTGCGCCTGGACGCCGTGCCCGGCTCGGTGCCGGTGGCGGGCCGGGTGGCGCTGGCCGAGCTGTCCGGGTCGGACACCTTCGTGCACATGGATTCCCCGGTCGGCAACCTGGTGGCGCAGTTTCCGGGGGTGGTCGACCTGGAACTGGGCGCGCCGCTCACGCTGCACCTCGATCCCGCGCAGCTCTACCTGTTCGACGCCGACGGCATGCGCATTCATGCGCCCAGCCGGCCGTTGAAGGTCGCCCCCGCCACTGCCGAGCTGGGAGCCTGAGATGACACGCATCGACCTCGACCTGTCCCATTCGTACCGGCCCGATCCGCAAGCGGATGAGGACTACGCGCTGCTGCCGCTGAAGTTCACGTTCAATGACGGCGGCGCTTACGCCTTGCTCGGGCCTTCCGGCTGCGGCAAGACCACCTTGCTCAATTGCATTTCCGGCTTGCAGCGGCCATCGCATGGCACGGTCTCCTTCGACGGCCGCGACGTGACCGCAGCCACGCCGCAGGCGCGCAACATCGCCCAGGTGTTCCAGTTCCCGGTGATCTACGACACCATGACGGTGGGCGAAAACCTGGCCTTCCCGCTGCGCAACCGCGGCGTGCCCGCGGCCCAGGTGAAGGAGCGCGTGGGCCGCGTGGCCGAGATGCTGGACCTGTCCGCATCGCTGGACCGGCGCGCCAGCGGCCTGGCGGCCGACGCCAAGCAGAAGATCTCGCTCGGGCGGGGCCTGGTGCGCCAGGACGTATCGGCCATCCTGTTCGACGAGCCGCTGACCGTGATCGATCCGCACCTGAAATGGCAGTTGCGCCGCAAGCTCAAGGAGATTCACCACGAGTTCCGGCTGACGCTGATCTACGTCACGCATGACCAGACCGAGGCACTTACCTTTGCCGACCAAGTGGTGGTGATGTCGCGCGGCAGGGCGGTGCAGGTGGGGCCGGCCGATGCGCTGTTCGAGCGCCCGGCGCATACCTTCGTTGGCAACTTCATCGGCTCACCGGGCATGAACTTCCTGACAGGGGCATGGCACGATGGCGCCATCGAAATCGCCGGGCGGCGATATATGCCGGAATTCGCGCCCACCGTCGCCGCGGCCTTGCAGGCGGCCGGCAGCTTCAAGGTCGGCGTGCGCCCCGAGTACCTGCGCCTGGCCGCGAGCACCGATCCGCAGGCCGTGCCCGCACGCGTGGAGCGCGCGCAGGACATTGGCACCTACTGGCTCATCACTGCCACCGTGCGGGATGCCAGTGGCCACGCTGCCACCGTGCGCGGCCGGCTCGGCAACGAGGGCGCGGCGCTGCGGGCGGGCGAGACCGCGTGGCTATCCGTGTTCAACCGTCATACCTGTTACTACGTCAATGAGGAGCTGGTGGCATGAGCACGCTGAAGCCCGTCAACCAGAAGGCCTGGCTGCTGGTCATCCCGGTGGTCCTGTGTGTGGCGTTCTCCGCCATCCTGCCGCTGATGACCATTGTCAATTACTCCGTGCAGGACATCATCTCGCCCGAGCGGCGCGTGTTCGTCGGCACCGAATGGTTCCGCACGGTGCTGCGCGACGGCGAGCTGCACGACGCGCTGCTGCGTCAGCTCGGCTTTTCACTGGCGGTGCTGGCGGTGGAGATCCCGCTGGGCATCCTGCTGGCGCTGTCGATGCCGGCCAAGGGGGTGAAGGCGTCGGCGGTGCTGGTGGTGATCGCGCTGTCGCTGCTGATTCCATGGAACGTCGTGGGCACGATCTGGCAGATCTTCGGGCGCACCGACATCGGCTTGCTGGGCGCGGCGCTTGCCGGCATGGGCTTTGCCTACAACTACACCGGCAGCGCGGTGGACGCCTGGTTCACGGTGCTGGTGATGGACGTGTGGCACTGGACGCCGCTGGTGGCGCTGCTGTGCTACGCCGGCTTGCGCGCGATTCCCGATGCGTACTACCAGGCCGCGCAGATCGACGGTGCCTCGCGCCTGGCGGTGTTCCGCTACATCCAGCTGCCCAAGCTGCGTGGCGTGCTGATGATCGCGGTGCTGCTGCGCTTCATGGACAGCTTCATGATCTACACCGAGCCCTTCGTGCTGACCGGCGGCGGGCCTGGCAACGCGACCACGTTCCTGTCGCAATACCTCACGCAGAAGGCCGTGGGCCAGTTCGACCTGGGTCCGGCCGCGGCATTCTCGATCGTCTACTTCCTGATCATCCTGCTCATGTGTTTCATTCTCTACAACTGGATGCAGCGCGCGGGCACCGCCGGCAGCGAGGACATGCCCAATGCGTGAAGCCAAACGTGAAGCCAAGCAAAGCGCCACTTACTGGCGTGCAGTCTTCCTGGTGGTGTACCTGGTCTTCGCCATCCTGCCGATCTACTGGATGCTGAACATGTCGTTCAAGTCCAACGAGGAGATCGTTTCCACGCTGTCGCTGTGGCCAAACGATTTCACGCTGGAGCACTACAAGACCATTTTCACCGATCCGTCCTGGTACTCGGGCTACATCAACTCGATGATCTACGTGGCGATGAACACGGTGATCTCGATCACAGTGGCGCTGCCCGCGGCCTATGCTTTCTCGCGCTACCGGTTCATCGGCGACAAGCACGTCTTCTTCTGGCTGCTGACCAATCGCATGACGCCGCCGGCGGTGTTCCTGCTGCCATTCTTCCAGCTCTACACGACCATCGGCCTGATGGACACGCACCTTGGCGTGGCGCTGGCGCACCTGGTGTTCAACGTGCCGCTGGCGGTGTGGATCCTGGAGGGCTTCATGTCCGGCGTGCCGCGCGAAATCGACGAGACGGCGTATGTGGATGGTTACTCCTTTGGGCGCTTCTTCATCACCATCTTCCTGCCGCTGATCAAGGCCGGCGTGGGCGTGGCCGCTTTCTTCTGCTTCATGTTCAGCTGGGTGGAGCTGCTGCTGGCGCGCACGCTGACCTCGGTCAACGCCAAGCCGATCGTTGCCACCATGACGCGCACGGTGTCGGCCTCCGGCATGGATTGGGGCGTGCTGGCCGCGGCCGGCGTGCTCACCATCGTGCCCGGCGGCATCGTGATCTGGTTTGTGCGGCACTACATCGCGAAGGGCTTCGCGATGGGCCGCGTGTAAGGAGAGGATGCCATGTTCAGCTGGATGGTATGGACCACCCCGGTGGCCGTGTTCTTCATCAGCGTCGCGGTGATGCTGGTTGGCATGACGATGTGGGAGACGCGAGCCCCTACCATGGAGCGCAAGGGCTTCCTGCCCATCGCCACCACCCGCGGCGACCGCCTGTTCATCGGCCTGATGTGCGCCGCTTGGATCAACCTCGCGTGGGTGGGCCTGGGCGAGAAGATGATGGCGTGGTTCTCGCTGGCGGAGGAGCCTTCGATCTGGATCAGCCTGGTGCTGTCCATGCTTGCGCTGGGCCTGGTGATGCGCAAAGGCTGAGCGGCATGCGGATCGCGCACCTGAGCCGACAAGAATAAAGCGACGGATTTTTCGTCAATGGGCATGGCGGCCTGCACCTTCCCCGGGCCGCGACCCAGACAAAGAGCAGGGAGGGGGATTCTCGAGGAGACGTCAATGAAGGTGCACGTGAAATTGGGCATGACGGCGCTGGCCTGCGCAGCGGCGCTCGCTTGCGGCCACGCCGCTTGGGCAGGCGAGGCCGAGGCCAAGAAGTGGGTCGACAGCGAGTTCCAGCCGTCGTCGCTCGCCAAGGACAAGCAGCTTGCTGAAATGAAGTGGTTCATGGATGCTGCCGCCAAGCTCAAGGCCAAGGGCGTGACGCAGATCAGCGTGGTGTCCGAGACCCTCACCACCCACGAATACGAATCCAAGACGCTGGCCAAGGCGTTCGAGGAGATTACCGGCATCAAGGTCAACCACGACATCATCCAGGAAGGCGACGTGGTGGAGAAACTGCAGACCTCGATGCAGTCGGGCAAGTCGATCTATGACGGCTGGATCTCCGACTCCGACCTGATCGGCACGCACTACCGCTATGGCGCCATCCTGCCGCTGTCCGACTACATGAGCGGCGCCGGCAAGGAGTGGACCAATCCCGGGCTGGACGTGAAGGACTTCATTGGCACCAAGTTCACCACCGCGCCGGACGGCAAGCTCTACCAGCTGCCCGACCAGCAGTTCGCCAACCTGTACTGGTTCCGTGCCGACTGGTTCGCGCGCAAGGACCTGCAGGACAAGTTCAAGGCCAAGTACGGCTATGACCTGGGCGTGCCCACCAACTGGTCGGCCTACGAAGACATCGCCAACTTCTTCTCCAACGACGTCAAGGAGCTCGACGGCAAGAAAGTCTACGGCCATATGGACTACGGCAAGAAGGACCCGTCGCTCGGCTGGCGCTTTACCGATGCCTGGCTGTCGATGGCCGGTGCCGCCGACAAGGGCCTGCCCAACGGCATGCCGGTCGACGAATGGGGCATCCGCGTTGGCGCCGACAAGTGCACGCCGGAGGGCGCGTCGGTTGCGCGCGGCGGTGCCGCCAACAGCCCGGCCGCGGTCTATGCGCTCACCAAGTACATTGACTGGATGAAGAAATACGCACCGCCGCAGGCCATGGGCATGACCTTCTCGGAAGCCGGTCCGGTCCCGGCGCAAGGGCAGATCGCGCAGCAGGTGTTCTGGTACACCGCCTTTACTGCTGACATGACCAAGAAGGGCTTGCCGGTGGTCAATGCCGACGGCAGTCCCAAGTGGCGCATGGCGCCGTCGCCTTATGGCCCGTATTGGAAGCAGGGCATGCAGAATGGCTACCAGGACGTTGGCTCCTGGACCTTCTTCAAGAACACCGATCCCAATCGCCTCGCGGCGGCCTGGCTCTATGCGCAGTTCGTGACGTCCAAGACGGTATCGCTGAAGAAGTCGCTCACCGGCCTGACCTTTATCCGCGACAGCGACATCCATCATGAGTACCTTACCAAGAACGCGGCCCAGTACGGCGGCCTGATCGAGTTCTATCGCAGCCCGGCGCGGGTGGCGTGGACGCCCACCGGCACCAACGTGCCCGACTACCCCAAGCTGGCCCAGCTTTGGTGGAAGAACGTGGCGACCGCTGTAACCGGCGAGAAGACGCCGCAGGCCGCGATGGACAACCTGGCCGAGGAAATGGACCAGGTGATGGGGCGGCTGCAACGCGCCGGCATGACGAACTGCGCGCCCAAGCTCAACCCTAAGGGCGATCCCGCCAAGTGGCTGTCCGACGACCACGCGCCCTGGAAGAAGCTGGCCAACGAGAAGCCGAAGGGCGAGACCATCGCCTATGACAAGTTGTTGCAGGCGTGGAAGGAAGGGAAGGTGCGGTAAGCGTCATCCTTGATGGCGTAGCGGACGGTGGCCTCGTGCCACCGTTTTTTCTTCCGGGGTTTGTGATGCGTTATCGACAAAAGCGATCTCCCCAAAAATCCCTTGACTATCTATCTACCAGTAGATAATATTCAGCACATGGAAGCCGCTGCTCCGCCCCAGCAAGAAAGCTGAAGCAGGAAAGAGGATCCAGCGCAGCACCCGGGGACTCCCCGTTTTTTTTGGCTAGCTTATCTATCTACTGGTAGATAACGGCGAGAAAAGCAAAGGGTTCCAAAGCGTACCGATTCGATTCCGCCCAAGCGCGGATCCTCAAATGCAAATGGAGAACATCATGACCTCGAACCTCTTCGCCAAGACCCTGATCACCGCCGCCGCCCTTGCCGCCGCGTTCGTTGCCGGTACCGCCCAGGCTTCGGGCCCGAAGGACAGCACGTTCTCGGGTGACAAGTACGGCTACGTGTTCCGCACCACCACGCCCGACGCCTTTACCGACGGCGCGCGCAGCGGCAAGTTCGACCCGTTCACCGAAGGGGCTCGCGTTGGCAAGGCCGACCCGTACACGGACGGTGCCCGCATCGTAGCCGGCCTGGACCGCACTGGTGTGTCGGCTAGCCCGGCCCGCAGCGTTGACGCTTATACCGACGGCGCCCGCAGCGGCAAGTTCGACCCGTACACCGATGGCGCACGTATCGTCGCTGGCCTGGATCGCACCGGTGTGTCGGGCAGCCCGGCTCGCAGCGTGGATGCCTATACCGACGGTGCACGTACCGGCAAGTTCGACGTGTTCACGGAAGGCGCCAACGCCTGAGCTACGCGCGACGCCTGAACACGCTGTGAATCAATCGGTCATCCAATGAATGCGGTGATACATGCAAAGAGCCGGTAACACCGGCTCTTTGCCATTGCCGGCGCCTCGAGGGTCCGCCGAAGGGTGGATGCATGCCATGACGACTCCGTCCGTACGCGATCAACTGCTGGAGCACACCCTGATGCTGGTGCGGCAGCGGGGTTTCAATGGATTCAGTTATCGGGACCTTGCCGAGCGGGTAGGGGTCAAGACCTCCAGCATCCACTATCACTTTCCCTCCAAGGAGGACCTGGTGCAGGCGGCGGTGACGGAGTACAGCGCCCGCAACGCGCAGCGCGTGCGCGACATCGACACCAGCCTGCCGGTGGACGCGCAGGCTCGCGCTTACCTCGCGCCCTGGCTGGCCACTGCGGGTGGCGACGCCATCTGCCTGGTGGGCATGCTGTCCACGGATGCCGTGTTCCTGCCGGAAGCTGTGCATCGCATCCTCAAGGACTTCTACCGCCTGCACGAGACCTGGCTCACGCGCCTGCTGGAAACCGCGCAGGCCGTGCGGCAAAAGGCCTTGCCGATTCCGCCGCAGGCGCTGGCGCAAGCCGTGTTTGGCGCGCTGCAAAGCGGGCTGGTGGTTGCGCGGCTGTTCGGCGCGCCGCAGCGTATCGAGGCGGCGGCGGACCTGTTGACGGCATCGGTATCCGCCTGGGCGGCCCCGGGGCGTGTCACGGGCCCGGGGCCCTGAGCGCTGCGCGCGCGGCGAGCCGCCGGCGCCGGTTGAACCAGAGCGGTGCCGCGCCAACCGCGATGCCGCCCAGGGCCACCACGCGCGTGGCCAGGTCGAAGCTGGGGATGCTGTACAGCCCGATGAACCACAGGAACGCTGCGCTGCAAGCCGGCCAAAGCACTAGCAGCAACAGCCTGGCGGGTGCGCGGGCGCTACCGCGCCGGCAGTGCCAGGCACAGGCGAAGCCGGCCAGCCCGTAATAGAACGCCACCTGGAAGCCGATGGCATTGACCGAGTCCTGGATGATCTGGCCCACGCTGTTGAAGCATGCCGACAGCGCAAGCAGCAGCAAGCCGAACGAGGCGATCACCGCGGTGGCCACCCACGGCGTGCGCCAGGTGCGGTGCAGCTCGGCATAGCGCGGATGCAGCAGGCCATCGCGGCCTTTAGCGTAGAGCGTGCGGGTGAATTGCAGGATCGAGGTCTCCAGCGTGCCCACGGTGCTGAGCATGACGGCCAGCACGGCCAGGTAGTCCCACGGGCGCGGGAACAGCCGCGCGGCGAGCGCAAACACCACGTTGGTGCCGGCTCGGCGGATTTCCTGGTCGCTCAGCACGGCCTGGCTGGCGATGACGAAGGCCATGAACAGTGCCAGCACGATGACCATCGCCATCAAGGCGCCGCGCCCGGGCGCACGCGCCGGATCGCGCGTTTCTTCGGTCAGGTTAGCCGTCACGTCCCAGCCCCAGAAGAAGAACAACGCCACCAGCGCTCCATTGGCAAACAGTTGCGGGGTAAAGCCAAATGGCGACAGCATGGCCAGCGAGGGCGGGTGGGCAAGCGGCAGTGGCGCGCGCAGCAGGGCAGCGAGCACGATCGCGCCCAGCACCCCGACCTCGACCAGCGTCATCGCCACCTGGGTGTAGCTGGTCAGCTTGACCCCCTTGACCACGACCACGCTTACCGCCAGCAGCCAGCCTGCGGCGACCAGGGTCACCACGGGCGGGCGCTCCGCCAGCGCCGGATCGAGCAGGAGCAGGGTGGCGGTGGCGGCCGGAATGGTGCCGGATACCATGAATACCGCCGACGCCACCAACAGCGTCCAGCCCGCGAAAAAACCGAGCACCGGATGGAAGATCTCGCAGACCCAGGTGTAGCAGGCGCCCGCGCTGGGCTGCAGCCGGTTCAGTTGCTGGTAGGACAGCGTCACGCCGAACATGATCAGGCCACAATACAGCAGGCTGGCCGGCGCCAGGCTCCCCACCATCGCGACCAGCGTGGCGGTGGTGGCCGCCAGGCTGAAGGCGGGCGCCGTACCCGCTACGCCCATGACGACGGATTCGCCCAGCCCGAGTGCGCCTGCGTCCAGCGTTGCCGGTGAATTCCGATCCATGGCGAAGCTCCCCGTGCCATCGGTGGCCAGTGGCGGCCTGCCGACAGCACCGTGCGCGAGCCCGTGGGGGCGGGCATGCTTGAGGCAACTATACTGCCTGCCCCCGCGTTTTCAACTGCTTGCGTGGCTCACGGGCATTGCCGCAGTGCCCCGGCCAGCCAGTCGATCACGGGCCGGAACCGGGAAGCGCCGCGAAATTCCCGTGGATATGCCAGCCAGATTTCCCGCACCACCTCCGGGACCTCGCGCACCAGCGTGAGCCGGGCATCGTCCCGCGCCAGGTAGTGCGGTAGCAGGCCGATGCCCAAGCCGTTGCGGATGGCCTCGCGCACTGCCAGCAGGTTGTTCGACTGGAACCCCGTGCGTGCCGCCAGCGTGCGCGTCCATTCGGATTCCGGCAGCGCCAGGCCTTCGTCCAGCAGGCCACATAATGGCGCGCCGTCGAGATCCTGCTCGCGCCACGGGCCGGCGTTGTCGGGCCGTACCGGCGCATACAGGCCAAAGCCCATGCTGCCCGCGCGCTGCGCGATGGCATCGCTTTCCTGCGGCCGCGCCAGCCGCACCGCGATGTGGGCGCGGCGCCGCGCCAGGCTGGCGATGCGGTTGTCCGTTTCCAGCCTGACCTCGAGTTGCGGGTGCGCGCGATAGAGCCCGAACATGCGTGGTGTCAGGAAGTGGCTGCCGAGCGCGGCGGTGCAGGCGATGCTGACCACGCCGGAGACGCCGCTGCCGGCGTCCTCCACTTCGCGCAGCAAGCGCTGCGCCGAACTCTCCATCTGCTGCGCCGCGGCCAGTGCCGAGCGGCCGGCCGCCGAGAGCGCGAACGCGCCATCGGTGCGTGTTGCCACGGGCTTGCCGAGCGCTGTCTCAAGCCGCCGGATGCGGCGGATCGCTGTCGCGTGCGTGACCTCAAGCTCGCGGGCGCAGGCCGAGTAGTTGCCGGTGCGGATCAGCGTGGACAGGGTGAGCAGGTCATCCCAGTGGAGTGAGCGTTTTTGCACAATGGATGTGAGCCGGTTGAGAATTGGCGAACAGCATAGCGCGGCTTATCATCGCTTGCATGGTAGTCGCCCTCGTCGTGCCTACCCGTTCATCCCCACGCAGTTTCCATCACGTGATGCATAAGCAAAAGGAGCCATGATGACCACACCCTTTACCCTGCTCGACCTCGCCGGCGCCAGCCGTCTTCCTTCGGCGTGGGAGGCCGCCACGCTGGTGCTGATCGACCACCAGCGCGAGTATGTCGACGGCAAGCTCCCGCTGGTGGGCATGCCCGCTGCCACCGCGGCCTGCGGCGAACTCCTGGCGCTGGCGCGCCGCCATGGCAGCCCGGTGGTGCACGTGGTGCATCACGGGCGGGCCGGCAGCGGCGGCGCCTTCGATCCCGAGGGCCCATATGCGACCATCATCCAGGGCCTGGAGCCGCTTGGCGGCGAGCACACCGTGGTCAAGGGCCTGCCCAACAGCTTTGCCGGCACAACGCTGGCGGCCATGCTGGACAAGCTAGGGCGCAAGGAGCTGATCGTGGCGGGCTTCCAGACGCATATGTGCATCAGCGCCACGGTGCGCTCAGCGCTCGATCATGGCTATCGCAGCACGGTGGTGGCATCGGCCTGCGCCACGCGCGACCTGCCTGACCCGCTGGGCGGGGCGCCGCTCTCGGCAGCGGAAATCCACCGTCACTCGCTGGCGGCGCTGCATGACCGCTTTGCCACCGTGGTGGCTGGCCCTGGCGCCTGGGCCTGAGTTGGCTGGAAAGGGGTGCCGGGCGGATCCCGTGCGGGGCCGCGCGGGGCCGTCGCACGGCTTGCAAATTGGTGCGCCGCCCATGGGGCTGGTGCATACTACGGCCTCGCTGCCAGCCAGCGAGATCCGTCCGCAACCGATTTTCCATTTCCATGAAACGCATTCTCCTCATCAAGATCACCTCTTTGGGCGATATGGTGCACACACTGCCGTTGGTGTCCGACCTGCGGCGCGCCTATCCCGAGGCAAAGATCGACTGGGTGGCCGATGCGTCGTGTGCCGATATTCCGCGCTGGGCAGTGGGCGTGGATCGCGTGATCGCGCCGCCGCTGCGCGGCTTCAAGAAATCCCGCAGCTGGGCCGACCTGCGTGCCATCATCGGCGCGCTGTGGGCCCTGCGCCGCGAGAAGTACGATGTGGTGGTGGATGTGCACGGCGTGTACAAGAGCGCCATCGTGGCCTGGCTGGCGCGCTCCAGCCGGCGCCTGGGTTACGCCGCCGAGTACCTTGGCGAGGCGCGCGCCGTGTTTGCCTACACGCAGATCTTCGGGCCGCATGGCGACGCTACCGCGCGTCACAAGATGCGCATGGTGGTGGCCAACGGGCTTGGCTATGCGCTGGATCCCGTTGAGCATTACGCGCTGCGCGTGCCCGCGCCCGCGGCACCGCTCAATGCCGATGGCGTGCCACGCGCGATGCTGTTCCACGCGACCTCCGTCGAGGCCAAGAAATGGCCTGCGCAGCGCTGGATCTCGGTCGGCAAGACGCTCACCGAGCGTGGCTACAAGATCCAGTTGCCCTGGGGCTCGCCCGCGGAGCGCGAGCAATCCGAAGCCCTGGCGGCGGAGATCCCCGGTGCCGAGGTCCTGCCGCGCATGACCATTACCGAATGCGCGCAACGCGTGGATGCCGCCGCGCTCGTGGTTGGCACCGATACCGGCTTCGTGCATCTGGCGGATGCGCTGGGCAAGCCGTCGGTGATGTTGTTCACGGTCACCGACAGCCAGCACTTCGGCATTAACACGCCCGGGCAGTCCGTCTCCGTTGGCGCGCGTGGCGTGGTGCCGGAGATTGCGGACGTGCTCGCCGCGATCGGCCAGGTCACGGGCGGCCAGTCCAGGCCGCAACGGGTGGCCGCCAGCCAGGGCTGATTGCCGCCCGCCCCGCCGCAACGGCGGGGCGTTCTGTCCACTTGCGCGGCACCGGCAGTTCCCGGCGCCCGCGCCGCTCCCCTTGTTCATCACGGAATGCAGGCCGTCCATCTGGGCGGCCGCCTGCGTTGCCCACGCTTGCCCGCATTTTTGTCTTGCGTTCTATATCGACTGATATACAATGCGTTCTGTATCGTGTGATACAGAATATATCCACCCCAACCGACCCAAGTCAGGCAAGCCGGAGCCACCATGGCGCGACCACGTGAATTTGATGAGAAGCAGGTGCTGGAGGCAGCGGGAGACGCATTCTGGGCGAATGGCTTCGAGGCCACCTCCACGCGCGATCTCGTGAAGTGCACGGGCTTGACGCAGCCCAGCCTGTACAACGCATTTGGCGACAAGCGCGGGTTGTTCCTGCGCGCGCTGGAGCACTACCTCGACCGTACCCTGCGCGAGCGCATCGGCCGGCTGGAAACTTCGCAATCGCCCGCGCATGCCATTGCGGCGTTCTTTGGCGAGATCGTCGAGCGCTCGGTCGCGGACGTGCAGCGCCGCGGCTGCATGCTGGTCAATGCGGCGGTGGAGTCCACGCCCGGCGACGAAGCCTGCCGGAGCGGCATCGCCAATGAACTCGCCCAGATCCAGGATTTTTTCCAGCGCTGCATGGTAGCGGGGCAGGCGAGCGGCGAGATTCCCGCGGCCGTGCCGGCGGCGGATGCAGCTGCGCATCTGCTGGCGGTGCTGCTCGGCGTGCGCGTGCTGGCCCGGGTCAGGCCGGAACGGGCGTTGCTGACGGCGGCCGTTGCGCCGGTGCTTAGCCTGCTGGGCCTGCCGCCGCTGCCCGCCGGACCGCGTACGGCATGAGCCTGCATGAGCTTGCATGAGCATAACAAACACCACACGTATCCATAGGAATGCACCATGTCCGAGCAGACAGCCACCATCCCCGGTCCCACGGCATTGACGCTCGATGCCCGCGCGTTGTCCGCCACGCTCGCAGGGTTGTGTGCCAGCCTGGTGGCCATCGGCCTGGCGCGCTTCGCCTACACGCCGCTGATTCCGCCGCTGATCCAGGCGCACTGGTTCACGTCGTCGCAGGCGGTGACGCTGGGCGCGGCAAACTTCGCGGGCTACCTGGCCGGCGCGCTGCTGGGCCGGCCGATTGCCACGGCGCTGTCGAACCGTAACGCGCTGCGTTTGCTGATGGTGATTGCCACCGCCGCGTTCTTTGCCTGCGCGTACCCGTTGTCGGTGAGCTGGTTCTTTGTCTGGCGCTTTGCTTCCGGCGTGTCCGGCGGCGCCATCATGGTGCTGGTCGCCACCACGGTCCTGCCGCATATCCCGGCCGCGCGGCGCGGCTTTGCCAGCGGCATGATCTTCCTGGGGCTCGGGCTGGGCATCGCCGCCTCGGGCACCATCATTCCGGAGTTGCTGCGCCTGGGTTTGAAGGACACGTGGATCGGGCTGGGCGTGTTCGCGGCCATCCTCACCGCCGTGAGCTGGTTCGGTTGGCCGGGCGCCGCACCGGCGGTAGCGGCGTCCAGCGTGACCGCAAGGCCGGCTCGGCGTGCGAGCACCGCCATGCGCGTGCTGTATGGCCAGTACGCCGCGAACGCGCTGGGCCTTGTGCCCGCCATGGTGCTGCTGGTCGACTACGTGGCGCGCGGGCTCGGCCGTGGTGCGCAGATCGGCGCAGGCTATTGGGTCTTGTATGGTGTCGCTGCCATCGCCGGCCCCCTGGTGTGCGGCAACGTGGCCGATCGCATCGGCTTTGGCCCTGCCTATCGCCTTGCGTTGCTGTTGCAGGCGATTGCCGTGGGTACGCTCGCGTTGTCGGGCAGCCCTGTGCTGGTCGGCGTCGCCACCGTGGTCCTGGGCCTGTTCACGCCCGGCATCGTGCCGCTCGTGCTTGGGCGCATTCACGAGATGGTTGCGCATGACCATGCCGAGCAGCGCGCCGCGTGGAGCCGCGCCACCACCGCTTTCGCGCTGTTCCAGGCGCTTGGCGGCTACGGCTACTCGTACCTGTTCACGGTGTCCCATAACAATTACGCGCTGATCTTCCTGTGCGGCGCCATGGCGCTGGGCGTGGCGTTGGTCGCCGATCTCCTCACCCGGCGCGCGCCGCTTGCGGTGGCTGCGCACTGAAATGGCGCGGCGACGCAAAAAAACCAGGCGTTCTAGAATGGGATGCCATGCCTGGCGCAAGCCGGCGCCACAGACAGCAAGGAGTCTCCCTCATGAGTGAAAGCCCGTTGTTCCAACCCTTTTCGATTGGCAATCTTCGGCTGGAAAACCGCATCGTGATCGCGCCCATGTGCCAGTACTCGGCCGAGGAGGGCTCGGCTGGCGACTGGCACATGATCCACCTCGGCCAGCTCGCGCTGTCGGGCGCCGCGATGCTGATCATCGAGGCGTCGGCCGTGTCGCCGCAGGGGCGCATTACGCCGGGGGATCTCGGCCTGTACTCGGATGCGAACGAGGCGGCGCTCGGCAAGGTGATCAAGGCCGTCAGGGCGCATTCGCCGATCGCGCTGGCGATACAGCTGTCGCATGCCGGGCGCAAGGCATCGAGCCGCGCGCCCTGGGAAGGCGGCAGCCAGATCCTGCCGGACCAGCCGTCAGGCTGGAAGACGCTGGCGCCATCCGCCGTGCCGCACGCCGAGGGCGAGGATGCGCCGTTGGCGCTCGACCGCGCGGGCATGGACAAGGTGCGGGACGATTTCGTTGCCGCGGCCAGGCGCGCGGCCCGCCTCGGACTCGATGGCATCGAGCTCCACATGGCGCATGGCTACCTGCTGCATCAGTTCCTGTCGCCGCTGGCGAACAAGCGTGATGACGAATACGGCGGCAGCCTGGAGAACCGCATGCGGTTCCCGATCGAGGTGTTTGACGCCGTGCGCGCGGCCTTTCCCGCGGACCAGCCAGTCTGGGCTCGCATCTCGGCCACCGACTGGGTGCCGGGCGGCTGGGACATCGAAGGCACGATCGCGCTGTCGAACGCGCTCAAGGCACGTGGCTGCGCGGCCATCCATGTGACCACCGGCGGCGTTTCGCCAGCGCAGGCGATCAAGCTGGGGCCGGGCTACCAGGTGCCTTACGCGCAGCGGGTCAAGGCGGAGGTGGGCTTGCCGACCATCGCGGTGGGGCTCATCACCGAGCCCGAGCAGGCGCAAGCCATCATTGCCAGCGGCGAAGCTGATGCGGTGTCGCTGGCGCGCGCCATGCTCTACGATCCGCGCTGGGCATGGCATGCGGCGGCCAAGCTTGGCGCGCAGGTGCATGCGCCTAAGCAATACTGGCGCTCGCAGCCGCGCGAGTACAAGGACCTGTTCATGGATGCCAGTTTCGGGCAGCGCTAGGCTGCGCCGGAAAGCAAGCGGCGTCCGGTTTCCGCGGGGGAAGCCGGACGCCGCCGTCTTGCACAGGCTGAGCCAGCGCATCCATCAATCGGCCTGGATGCCGAACTCCTTGACGATCTTGGCGTAGCGTGTCGCGTCCGACGCGATCAACTTGCTCAGCGTAGCGGGCTCGCCGCCAACGGGCGTGATGGCGATGGTTGCCATGCGTGCCACCACGTCAGGCATTTTCAGGATGTCGTTGATGTGCGTATTCAGCGTTTTCACCAACTCCGGCGGCAGTCCCTTGGGTGCCAGCAGCGCTTGCCACGCGCCCACCTCCACATCCTTGTAGCCCAGCTCCGCGAGCGTCGGTACATTCGGCGCGAACGGCGAGCGCTTCAGGTCCGCGACGGCCAGCGGCACGATGGCGCCCGTGCCGATGTACTGCGCCACCGCGCCCAGCGTGGAGTACGTCATCGGCACTTGCCCGCCGAGCACGTCGACCACCGCCGGCGCGGTGCCGCGATACGGCACCTGTGAGATGTTCACGCCCGCGGCCTTGTTGAACAGCTCGCCAAGGATGTGCATGGGCGATCCGTTGCCGGGCGAGGCGTAGGTCCGCACCGTACCCGCCTTGGCGCGCGCGACCAGCTCGGGCAGCTTGGTGATGCCCGTGCCTTTGTTGACCACCACGAACAGCGACTGCACGCCAAGCTGGGCCACTGGCGTGAAATCGCCGCGCACGTCATAGCTGGCGCCCGTGCCGTTCTTGAGCACCAGCGGCGCGATGGCAACGGTGTTGGGCGCGACCAGCAAGGTATAGCCATCGGCGGCCGATTTGGCGACGTATGCGCTGCCGATGGTGCCGGCCGCGCCGGTGCGGTTCTCGACCACCACGGACTGGCGCAGGCGCCCCGAGAGTTTCTCGGCGAGTAGGCGGGCCAGCACGTCGGTATCGCCGCCGGCCGGGTAGGCAACGACCAGCGTGATGGGTTTGGTGGGATAGGCCTGCGCTCCGGCGCCGCCTGCCATCATGGCAGTCGTGGCCGCGATGGCGGCAAACAGAATGCGAGTTGCGAGCTTCATGGGGAAACGCCTCTAGATTGACTTCGTGCTGGCATGCAGCGCGTTGCGCGGCGCATGCCAGCCAGTGCCGCGCAGCGACGCGCCGGCGCTTAGAACGTGTGCTTGATGCCGATCATCGTGCCCAGCTGGTTGCCGCCGGGCTTCGGGTTGGAACCCGTCTGGGCAGCGCTGACCGACAGGGCGAGCTGGCCGCCGTTGTCGATGTAGCCAGCTGTGGCGTACACGGAGGTGCGCTTGGAGAAGGCGTAGGTACCACGCAGCGCGTACAGCATCGCCTTGTTGTCGCTGTTGTGGTACTTGAGGTAGTAGACTTGGCCGGCCAGCGTGAACGCCGGCGTGATGTCATATGCAAGGCCCGCATACCAGAGTTCGCTGCGCGGCGTGGGGCTGCCGTCATTGTCGCGGCGGATCACGCCCAGGCCCATCTTGGTCTTGGACAGCAGCACGTAGCCATTGAGCGAGAGACGGTCGTCCGTCAGGTTGCTTTTGGTCAGGCCGCCAAACGCGCCAGGCCCGCCACGCAGCGAGTCGTAGGCCGCGGCCACGCCCCACCACTTGTTGTCGTACTGGAGCAGGGCCGACCATTCGCGGCATTGCTTGCTGTCAGCCGCATTCTCGCCCGCGCAGTTGGCGCCGGCCGGGCTCGGGCCCGCGTTCACCGTGTCGCGGCCAAAGCTATAGGTGGCACCCACCGTGAAGCCGCCAAACGTGCCCTTGTAGGAAACGGCGTTGTCGGCGCGCGCGTTCGGCAGATAGCTGTCGAGCGAGCCCGAGCCGTACACGTTGGGGCCGAGGATGTCAGGGTCCAGCGTGGCCCAGAACAGCATGGTGTACTGCCGGCCCAGGGCGACCTGGCCCCAGGGTCCGGAGAGTCCCACCAATGCTTGCCTGCCGAACAGGCGCGCGCCCTGGTTGGAGGTGCCGGAATCGGGAGCGAATCCGGATTCGAGCACAAACAGGCTCTTGAGCCCGCCACCGAGATCTTCCGTGCCGCGGATGCCCCAGCGCGACGGCACCGTGCCCGTCAGGGTGTTCATGCGGGCCAAGTTGTCTTTCGCCACGCCAACATTGTTCACATACTCGATGCCGGTATCGACGACGCCATACAGCGTCACCGTCGATTGGGCCGAGGCCAGCATGGGTACTGCGGCTGCAAGGGCAGCCAGTGCAATCCGTCCAGGTTTCATCGTTCGTTTCCTCTTCCTTTTCCTTTTCCGCCGTGTCGGTTGGTTGGCGTTGCAGCGCTTCGTCAGGCCATCTTCGAGCTGGGTATATGCATACCGTAAGGCGCACTTTCCTGCTTCTTGTGTTTTATAGGTAAAACATCAAACTACATAAGAAACAACAAGCAAAATATAGCTGGTCATTTCGGGAAATACATGGGTGGGTAATCCCTAGTGATGTGGAGACGCGACGCGTGTTTCGCACCAGAACGGTGCCGCTGCGCGCCATGCTGCGCAGCGGCGAGGAGGGCGGGCGAGCGGCCGCCATGGCGGGGAGCCGCGCCTGTATTGGTATGCAAGGCTGCGCAAGGCCGTGGCGCCAAAAAGGGGATTTGCGGGCGCGCCAACGCCGGCGGAGAGCCGGGCCCGACCGAATTTTTTTGCAGGGGGTTAACCCGGATCAATTTCCAGATTCAGGCGGTCTATATTTCTTAAGTTTTATTTGCAAACTATAGTTTCATATATGGAACAAAATAATCCGACGCGGGCACTCCAGCCGGATGAAGCGTTGCTCCGCGCACTCGATAGCGGCTTCAGCGAGCGGCGCATAGCCGCCGGCCGCGGCGGCGCGCCGCTCGCCTACCGGTGCGGCGGCAGCCACGGGCCTGTGGTGGTGCTGCTGCACGGCATCAGTTCTGGCGCGGCCTCCTGGCTGTCGTGCGCAAGCCTGCTGGCGGCGCACGCGCGCGTGATTGCGTGGGATGCGCCCGGCTATGGCAATTCGCAGGCCCTGCCCATCGCGGCGCCCAAGGCGGCCGACTACGCGCTGCGCCTGCAGGATCTGATGCGCGCCCTGGACGTACGGCCCGATGTGATCGTGGGGCACTCGCTCGGCGCGTTGATGGCGGCCGCCTATGTGGCCGAGGCTAGCCCGGCGCTGCTGCCCGCGCAGTTGCTGCTGCTTAGCCCGGCGCAGGGATACGGCGGCCCCGGCAAGGAGGACAAGGCAAGGGATGTGGCGCGCCAGCGGCTCGAAGCGCTGGCGGCGGTGGGCGTGGAAGGCCTGGCCGAGCGGGGTCCCGGCCGCCTGCTGAGCGCCGCGGCCAGCGCCGACATGCAAGCGTGGGTGCGCTGGAATATGCGCCGGCTGGATCCGGACGGTTACCGGCAGGCGGTGGCGATGCTGTGCGGCGATGCCATTGACGATTACCTCGGGCGCCGGGGGCAGGGCGTCAGGGCGCAGGTTGGCTGCGGCGCGCTGGACGTCGTGACGCCGCCGCCCGGGTGCGCGGCGCTAGCGGAGCGCTTTGCCTTGCCGTTCGAGTTGATCCCGGATGCCGGGCATGCCTGCTATGTGGAGCAGGCCAGCCGTGTCGCGGGATGGATTCGCCGCGGGCTTGCCGCGGCTTAGCCTTCCCCTTCCTGCTGCCTCGTACCCACCCGCCTCAGGCTGTCGCGCCGATGCCGATGCCACGTTCTCGTGGCATCGGCATATCCGAAGGGTAAACCCCAGTCAATTTTTGAAGTTTCGTTGTCTATAGTGGTGTCTGTGTTCAGTATTTAAATCAGCGTTTTATAGGTGAAACAAAACGCTGGGTTAGCCGGTTGGCAAAAAGGGAAAGGAGTAGCGCAATGGAAAACCTCGCATACAACCCGAATCTGGCGCCGTGGGAGCGTCCGGCTCCGAACAATGTCGCCGGCAAGGGCCACATCGAGCAGCCCGGCAAGGTGCCCAACATCGTGTGGCAGACCCGCGCCGCCATGCCCACCGCCTATGAAGACGCGCTGGGCGATGCGCTGGAGGCCGCCTTCGAATCGGGTGCGAAAAGCCCGGAAGACATCGTGCGTTCGTTCAACCAGGCGGGATTGCTGGGCGCGGATGGCCAGGCCTGGACAGAAGAGCGTTTCCTCGCCGAAATGCGTCGCCTGGGCGCCTGAACGAGGCACCACGCAGTTCAAGAACATCAAAGCGATTGCGTCGCGAAGGGCAGTGCAATCAGGCGCCCCTCGAAAGAGCGATCCGATCCGGTACCCGCAAGAGAGCAAACAATGGAATCGAACAAGCAAGCGCGTGCTGAGGCGCGCCTGAACACCGGCCTGCACAACTATTGGTATCCGGTATCGGCCGCATGGTCGGTCACGCACGCACCGGTCGGCATTACGCGCCTGGGCCAGAACATCGTGCTGTGGCGAGATGGCGAAGGCCAGGTGCACGCGCTGGAAGATCGCTGCCCGCACCGCGGCGCGCGCCTGTCGATGGGCTGGAACCTTGGCGACCGCGTGGCCTGCTGGTACCACGGCGTGGAAGTGGGTGGCGATGGCCAGGTCAAGAGCGTACCGGCCGTGGACAGCTGCCCGCTCGAAGGCAAGACCTGCGTGCGCAGCTACCCCGTGCAGGAAAAAGCCGGTGCCATCTTCCTGTGGTTCGGTGAGCGCGCTCCGGCGCAGGCCGATGCGCTGCGCCTGCCGGAAGAACTGGAAAGCGACGAGCACACCAGCTTCCTGTGCGTGGCGCACTGGGACTGCAACTACCGCTACGCCATCGACAACGTCATGGACCCGATGCACGGCGCTTACCTGCACGCGGTGTCGCACTCGATGGCCAGCGGCGAAAAGCAGGCTGTGATGGCCGTGCGCGAGACCGACACCGGCCTGGTGTTCGAGAAGACCGGCCAGCGCGGCGTGAACTTCGACTGGGTGGAGTTCGGCGAAACCGGCACGATGTGGTTGCGCCTGGCCATCCCCTATCGCGCCAAGGTGGGCCCTGGCGGTCCCTTCGGCATCGTTGGCGTCGCCACGCCGGTGGATGAGGAGCACTGCATGGTGTTCTTCTGGCGCACCCGCCACGTGCAGGGTTGGGAGCGCGATGTCTGGCGCTTCCTGTACCGCAACCGCCTGGAGGGCCTGCACTGGGACGTGCTGGAGCAAGACCGCGTGGTGCTGGAAATGATGGCGCCGAACGCACGCGAGCACGAAACGCTGTACCAGCACGATGTCGGCATCACCCGCGTGCGCCGCCTGCTGCGCCGCCGTGCCGACCAGGAAGTGGCCGACGAGCCCGTTGCCATGCTCAAGCCGGTTGGCGGGGTGGCTAGCCATGCCTGAGATCGATCGCCATAACCTGCTGGCTGGCCGGCGCGTGCTGGTGACCGGCGCCGCGCGTGGGCTTGGCCTGGCTTTTGCCACCGCGATTGCCGAAGCCGGCGGCGCGGTCGCCATGGCCGACATCCTCGCGGACCGTCTGGTTGAGGAAACCGCTGCGCTGCAGGCCCGCGGACTGAAGGTGCTGCCGTTCGTGCTCGACCTGGGCAACCCCGAATCGGTGAGCGCGTGCGCCACCGCTGCGGCGGCCGGGCTCGGCGGCCTGGACGGCCTGGTCAACAACGCCGCGGTGACAGACTCCGGCGGCCGCGACGCCAGCGCCATCGACATCGCCACCTGGGACCGCGTGATGAATATCAACGTGCGCGGCACCTGGCTGATGACCACCGCCTGCCTGCCGGCGCTGCGCGCCTCGGGCCGTGGCGCCATCATCAACCTGGCGTCTGACACGCCGCTGTGGGGCGCGCCCAACCTGCTGGCATACGTGGCCAGCAAGAGCGCCATCATCGGCATGACCCGCTCGCTGGCGCGCGAGCTGGGCGACGACCAGATCACCGTCAACGCCGTCGCACCGGGGCTGACCCTGGTAGAGGCAACCGAATACGTGCCCCAGAAGAGGCGCGACCTCTATCGCGAGCAACGCGCGATCTCCCGCGAGCAGCTACCCGAGGATGTATCCGGGGCCGTGCTGTTCGCCCTCTCCGACCTGTCCCGCTTCGTGACGGGCCAGACGCTGGCCGTCAACGGCGGCTTCGTCATGCACTGAGCTAGAAGGAATCCAAATGAGCGATCTTTCCCAACAAGACAACATCAAGCGTTCCTGGGAGCAGCCGTCCGGCGCTTCCTTCGACCAGTGGATGGAGAGCCGCGTCGCGCGCTTCTCCACCCGCCGCTACGACTGGGACGCGCTGAAGTTCCAGGCCGACTACGATCCCAAGTACCGCCGTGCGCAGATGCGTTACCTCGGCACCGGCGGCACCGGCGTGGCCACCGACACCAATACCGTGCCGTCCGAGAACTTCACGTTCTCGACCATGATCATCCCGGCCGGCCACGAAGGCCCGTCGCACCTGCACACGGACGTGGAAGAAGTCTTCTTCGTCATGCGCGGCAAGATCAAGCTGATCCTGGAAAAGGACGGCGAGCGTTTCGAAACCATCCTGACCGACCGCGACCTGGTCTCGGTGCCCCCCGGCGTGTACCGCGAGGAGATCAACATCGGCGAGGAAGACGCGCTGATGTGCGTGATGCTCGGCGCCAAGAAGCCGATCACGCCGACGTACCCGCCCGAGCATCCGCTCACCAAGGTCAAGCGCTGAAAAGCGGGAAGCCGGCGCGCCAATGCAACCGCGGCCGTGCGCCGGATCCAGTGAAACACGAACCTCTCATGACTCAAGAACGCCTGTCGGAAGACACCCAGGACAAGTACATCGTGCCCGGACTGGAGCGCGGCCTGCGCCTGCTGGCTGAATTCAGCCGCCGCGACCGCACCTTGTCGGCGGCCGACCTGGCGCGCCGGCTCAAGGTGCCCCGCTCCACGGTGTTCCGGCTGCTGGCCACGCTGGAGATGATGGGCTTTGTCGAGCGCACCGACGGCGGCCGCGACTACCGCCTCGGCATGGCGGTGCTGCGCCTGGGCTTCGAGTACCTGGCGTCGCTGGAGCTCACCGAGCTGGGGCGCCCGCTGCTGGATCGCCTGCGTGATGACATTCGCTACCCGTGCAACCTGGTCGTGCGCGACGGCCGCTCGATTGTCTATGTGGCCAAGTCGGTGGCGCCCACGCCGTTCAGCAGCTCGGTCACCGTGGGGACCCGCCTGCCGGCGCACGCCACCGTGCTCGGACGCGTGCTGCTCGAAGACCTGACGCTGGCCGAGTTGCGCCAGCTCTATCCGGAGCCGCAACTGGAAGTGTTCACGCCCAGCACGCCGCGTACGGTCGAAGAACTGTTCGAGATGGTGCAGCGCGACCGTGAGCGCGGCGTGGTGCTGCAAGAAGCGTTCTTCGAGGCCAGCATCTCGACCATCGCGGCACCGGTGCGGGATCGTACCTGCAAGGTGGTGGCGGCGCTGGGCGTGACCATCCCGGCCTCGCGCATCGATCCGGAGCAACTGGACATGATGGAAGAGAAAGTCAGAGACACCGCGGGCGAGCTGTCTCGCCTGCTGGACTACCGCCCGCGCGAGCACGGCAAGGTGGTCAACCTGTATCGGGAGTGAGAACGATGTCCATGATTGAACTCGACGGCAAGGTTGCCGTCGTCACGGGTGGATCCTCGGGCATTGGCCTGGCCACCGTCGAACTACTGCTGGAATCGCGCGCTGCCGTGGCGCTGTGTGGCCGCGACGAAGCGCGGCTGCGCGAAGCGCAAAGCCATCTGTGCGCACGCTTCCCCGATGCCCGCCTGTACGCCGCTGCCTGTGACGTGCTGGACCCCGCACAGGTAGCCGCTTTTGCCGCCGCCAGCGAGGCCGCGCTCGGCCCCGCCGACATGCTGGTCAATAACGCAGGGCAGGGGCGCGTCTCCACGTTCTCGAGCACCGAGGACGCAGCCTGGCTCGAAGAGCTGCGGCTCAAGTTCTTCTCGGTGATCCATGCCACGCGTGCGTTCCTTGCGCAACTGGAGCGCTCGGACAGCGGTGCCATCGTCTGCGTGAACTCGCTGCTGGCCGTGCAACCCGAGCCGCATATGGTGGCGACGTCCGCGGCGCGTGCCGGCGTGCATAACCTGGTGCGCTCGCTGGCGACCGAATTCGCCCCCAAGGGCATCCGCGTCAACGGCATCCTGCTCGGCCTGGTCGAGTCGGGCCAGTGGCGCCGACGTTTCGAAGCGCGCCCGGATGCCGAGCGCGACCTCGACTGGGCCGCGTGGACCGCGCGCCTGGCGCAGCAAAAGCATATTCAACTTGGCCGTCTTGGCCTGCCGCAGGAAGCCGCACGCGCGATCCTGTTCCTTGCCTCGCCGTTGTCTTCGTACACCACGGGCAGCCACATCGATATTTCCGGAGGACTTTCCCGTCATGCGTAACGAACAGCAACAAGTCACGGTGGGCTACGCCATCGCCGCCTTCCTCGAACAATGCGGCGTCAAGGCTGCGTTTGGCGTGATCTCGATCCACAACATGCCCATCCTCGACGCGATGGGCGAGCGCGGCAAGATCCGCTTCGTGCCAGCGCGCGGCGAAGCCGGCGGCACCAATATGGCCGATGCCTGCGCCCGCACCACCGGTGGCCTGGGCGTGTGCCTGACCAGCACCGGCACCGCCGCGGGCAACGCCGCCGGCGCCATGGTCGAAGCACTGACCGCCGGCACGCCGCTACTGCACCTGACCGGACAGATCGAAACGCCGTACCTGGACCAGAGCCTGGCCTACATCCACGAGGCGCCGGACCAGCTGACCATGCTGAAGGCCATCTCCAAGGCCGCGTTCCGCATCCGCAGCGCCGATACCGCGCTGAGCACCATCAAGCTCGCCGTGCAAACCGCGCTGACCGCGCCGACCGGCCCTGTCAGCGTGGAAATCCCCATCGATATCCAGGCCGCGCTGATCCCGATGCCAACCGACCTGCGCCCGCTGGCGGTGCCCACCCATGTTCCTTCTGCCCACGCGCTGGACGAACTGGCCGAGCGCCTGTCCAAGGCAAAGCGCCCGCTGCTGTGGCTGGGTGGCGGCGCACGTCACGCCGGCGCGCAGGTCAAGCGCCTGATGGCGCTGGGCTTTGGCGTGGTCACCAGCACGCAAGGCCGCGGCATCGTGGCCGAAGACGATCCTCGCTCGCTGGGTGCGTTCAACCTGCACAAGCCGGTGGAACAGTTCTATCAAACCTGCGACGCCATGCTGGTGGTGGGCTCGCGCCTGCGCGGCAATGAAACGCTGAAGTACGAACTGAAGCTGCCGCGCCCGCTGTTCCGCGTGGATGCCGATGCGTCCGCCGAAGGCCGCTGCTACCAGAGCGACTACTTCGCCAGCGGCGATGCAGCGCTGGCACTCGATGGCCTGGCCGACCGCCTGGAGGGCAAGCTCAAGGTGGACCCGAACTTTGCCGCCGACCTGCGCGGCGCGCACGAAGTCGCCATGAGTGGCCTGATCGATGGCCTGGGCCCATACTCGGCGCTGGTGGAAGCGCTGCAAGGCGCGGTCGGCCGCAATTTCAACTGGGTGCGCGACGTGACCGTCTCCAATAGCACCTGGGGCAATCGCCAACTGCGCATTTTCGACTCGCGTGCCGGCGTGCATGCGCTGGGCGGTGGCATCGGACAGGGCCTGGCGATGGGCATCGGCGCCGCCGTGGGCGCGGCAGTGACGGCTTCCGGCAAGAAGACATTCTGCCTGGCCGGCGATGGCGGCTTCATCCTGAACCTGGGTGAACTGGCTACCGCCGTGCAGGAGCGCGCCGACGTGGTCTTCGTGCTGATGAATGACAAGGGCTATGGCGTGATCAAGAACATCCAGGACGCGCAATACGGCGGACGGCGCCACTACGTGGACCTCCACACGCCGGACTATGCGCAACTGTCGCAATCGCTGGCCCTGCGCCATCGCCGCGTCAGCAACCTGGCCGACGTGGGCGCCGCACTGGAAGAAGCCACCATCGAATCCGGCCCGTTCCTGCTGGAGATCGACATGCTGTCCATCGGCACTTTCAAGACCGCGTTCGCAGGCCCGCCGGTCAACAAGGAAGCTGACGCCGACGCTGAGAAGACCGCACGCGCGGCCGAACGCAGCACTGTGACCGCCTGAGGGAGACGCAACATGCTGCACGTGTCGATGGTGGGATGCGGAGCGATCGGGCGCGGTGTGCTCGAGCTGCTCAAGAGCGATCCAGACGTGGTGTTCGACGTGGTGGTGGTGCCCGAGGCCCAGATGGACCAGGCCCGCCATGATGTCTCCGCGCTGGCGCCGCACGCACGGGTTGCCACCTGCCTGAGCCAGGCCGATGGACGGCCTGACCTGCTGGTGGAGTGCGCCGGCCACCATGCGCTGGAGGAGCACATCGTGCCGGCGCTGGAGCGTGGCATCGCCTGCATGGTGGTGTCGGTGGGCGCGCTCTCCGAGCCGGGCCTGGCCGAGCGGCTGGAAGCCGCGGCACGGCGCGGCGGCACGCAGGTGCAGCTACTCTCCGGTGCCATCGGTGCCATCGACGCACTGGCGGCAGCGCGCGTGGGCGGGCTGGACTCGGTGGTCTACACCGGGCGCAAGCCGCCCGGCGCGTGGAAGGACACGCCGGCCGAGGCACTGTTCGACCTCGACGCGCTGACCGAATCCACGGTGATCTTCGAGGGCACCGCCCGCGAAGCCGCGCGGCTCTATCCGAAGAACGCCAATGTGGCGGCTACGTTGTCGGTGGCCGGCCTCGGGCTGGACCACACGCAGGTCAAGCTGCTGGCGGATCCGGGCGTGGATGAAAACGTGCACCACGTGGAAGCGCGCGGTGCCTTCGGTGGTTTCGAGCTGACCATGCGCGGCAAGCCGCTGGCGGCGAACCCCAAGACTTCGGCGCTGACGGTGTTCAGCGTGGTGCGTGCGCTGGGCAACCGTGCCCACGCCATGTCGATTTAAGCAGGCAGCAAGGCAATCATCATGAAGCAAGAGATTCTCCCCATCTGTATCGCAGGCCAGTGGCGCCTGGGCGGCGGCGAGCGCTACGCCACGCGCTACCCGGCCACCGGCGAGGTCGTCGCGGAGTTGAACGCGGCCAGCCTGGACGACGTGGAAGAGGCCGTGCAGGGCGCGCATCGCGCGTTCCTCACCAGCGGCTGGGCGCAACGCAAGCCGCACGAGCGTGCCGCGGTGCTGCATCGCGTGGCCGACCTCATCCGCGCGCGCGCCGAGCCGCTGGCTCAGCGCCAGCGCCTGGACAATGGCAAGCCCATCAGCGAGACGCGCGCGCTGGTGGCCAGCGCCGCCGGCACGTTCCAGTTCTTCGCGGCGGCCTGCGAAACCCTGGAGGAGGCCCTCACGCCCGCGCGTGGTGATTTCCTCACCATGAGCGTGCATGAAGCCATGGGCGTGGTGGCGGCGATCACGCCGTGGAATTCGCCCATCGCCAGCGAGGCGCAGAAGCTGGCGCCCGCGCTGGCCGCCGGCAACGCGGTGGTGATCAAGCCCGCCGAGATCACGCCGCTGATGGCGCTGGAACTCGCCGCCATCTGCGAGGAAGCCGGCGTGCCCAAGGGCCTCATCAGCGTGCTGCCGGGCAAGGGCTCGGTGATCGGTGACGCCATTACCAAGCACCCGCTGGTGCGCCGCGTGTCCTTCACCGGTGGCACCACCACGGGACGCCATATCGCCCACATCGCTGCCGACAAGATGATGCCGGTATCGCTGGAGCTGGGCGGCAAGTCGCCCACCATGGTGTTCGACGACGCGGATCTGGACCACGCGGTCAACGGCGTGCTCTACGGCATCTTCAGTTCCTCGGGCGAATCGTGCATCGCGGGTTCGCGCCTGTTCGTGGCACGTTCCTTGTATGAGCCTTTCATGGACCGCCTGGCCGAGGGCGCGGCGCGCCTGCGCGTGGGCGATCCGGCCGACGAGCGCACCCAGATGGGACCGCTGATCAGCGACCGCCACCGCGACTCGATCGAATCGTATGTGGCGCTTGGCGTATCCGAAGGCGGCCAGCTGCGCACGGGTGGCATCCGCCCTGCGGTGGCGGGCTGCGAGAACGGCTACTTCTACACGCCGACCATCATCGAGGGGCTGGATAACAGCGCCCGCGTATGCCAGGAGGAAATCTTCGGGCCGGTGCTGGTGGCGATGGCCTTCGACGACGAGGACGATCTGATCGCACAGGCCAACGACAGCGTGTACGCGCTGGCGGCGGGCGTATGGACGCGCGACTACAAGCGCGCGTGGCGCTTTGCGCGTGCGGTGCAGGCCGGCAATGTGTGGATCAATACGTACAAGCAGTTCTCGATCTCGACGCCGTTCGGCGGCTGGCGCGACAGCGGGCTGGGGCGCGAGAAGGGGCGACTGGGGATCCTGCAGTACATGGAGCAAAAGAGCGTGTACTGGGGCATGCATGAACAACCGCTGCCGTGGGCCAACTAAGTGAGCGAGACGACATTGGACGGTGCAAAAGCGACACAGCAGGAGAGGGTAATGAACACGATTCTGGGCATCGACGAAATCGTCTACGGTGCCGACGACCTGGACGCCTGCCGGCGCTTCTTCGCCGACTGGGGCCTCACGCTGGTGCGCGAGGATGCCGCCGGGCTGGATTTCGAGACGCTGAACGGCTGCCGCGTGCTGGTGCGCAGCACCGACGACCCGGCACTGCCGGCGGCAATGGAAGACGGCCCGACGTTGCGCGAGGTGGTGTGGGGCGTGGACACGCAAGCTGCGCTGGACCGGATCGCGGATGCCATCCGCGCCGAGCCGGGCTTTGTCAGCACGGGCGAGCACGGCGTGCAGGGCGTGCAGGGCGAGCAAGGCGAACGCGTTGGCTGCACGGATCCGAACGGCCTGGCCGTGCGCTTCCAGCTGACCCGCAAGCGCGAGGTCGAGGTGGAGTGCGCCGCGATGAACACGTGGAACGACAAGCCGCGCATGAACCAGCGCAGCCCGATCTACGAACGCGCCACGCCGATCGAGGTAGGGCACGTGGTCTTCTTCGTCAAGGACGTGGTCGCCACCGAGCGTTTCTACACCGGGAAGCTGGGCTTCGTGCCGTCGGACCATTATCCGGGCCGTGGCGCCTTCCTGCGCTGCGCGCCGGACGGCGGCCACCACGACCTGTTCCTGCTGCAGTTGCCGCAGGCCAAGAGCGGGCTGAACCATGTAGCCTTCACCGTGCGCGACATCCACGAGGTGTTCGGCGGCGGCCTGCATGTGTCGCGCAGCGGCTGGGATACGCAGCTCGGCCCGGGCCGGCATCCGATTTCGTCAGCGTATTTCTGGTACTTCAAGAATCCGGCCGGCGGCTTGATCGAGTACTACGCCGATGAAGACCAGCTGGATGCCGATTGGGAGCCGCGCGATTTCGAGCCGGGCCCGACCATGTTCGCCGAGTGGGCGGTGGAAGGCGGGCTGGATGGCAATACGCGCAGGCAGAAGAACGCGGGCGGCCCGCAGGGCAAGTTCCTGACGGAGAAGCGCTGAGCACGGCGTAGCAGTACAGGCAACGCAGGCAACGCAGGCAACGCAGGCAACGCAGGCAACGCAAGCAACGCAAGCAACGCAAGCAACGCAGGCAACGCAGGCAACGCAAGCAAGACTAGCAACACGAAGCAACCGAAGGAAGTGCCATGAGTACCAGCCAATCCCTGAGCCTGCGCGTGCAGGCCATGCGTTTCGAAGCGCGCGGCATCGTCAGCGTGGAACTGCGCGATCCGCACGGGCATGCGTTGCCCGAGTACGCGCCGGGCGCGCATATCGACCTGCATCTGGGCAATGGCCTGGTGCGCAGCTACTCGCTGTGCGGCGCGCCGGAACTGCGCGACCGCTACGTGGTGGGCGTGCTGCTCGACCGCGGCAGCCGTGGCGGCTCGCGCTACGTGCATGAGCAACTGCGGGTGGGCAGCACGCTCACCGTGGCGGCGCCGCGCAACCACTTCGCGCTGGATGAGGATGCGGCTCACACGGTGTTGGTGGCCGGCGGTATCGGCGTGACGCCCATCGTGTGCATGGCGCGTCGGCTGCATGAGCTCGGGCGTTCCTTCACGTTGCTTTACTGCGCACGCTCGCGCGCGGAAGCCGCCTTCGCGGACGAACTGGCCGCCTATGGCGACGCGGTGCGCATGCACTTCGACGACGAGGCGGGCAGCCCGCCGGACCTGTCCGCGCTGCTCGCCGGGCAAGCTGCCAGCACGCACTTCTATTGCTGCGGCCCGGGCCCGATGCTGAATGCCTTCGAAGCCGCCTGCGCCGGCCATGGCTATCCCGAAGTGCATATCGAACGCTTCGCCGCCGACCCGTCGGTGGCGGCGGTGCAGGACGGCGAGTACACCGTGGCGCTGGCAAGCACGGGTAGCGAGCTGAAAGTGCCCGCAGGCAAGTCCTTGCTGGATGCCTTGCTCGAAGCGGGCATTGCGGTGGAGCACAGCTGCAGGGAGGGCGTATGCGGCTCGTGCGAAACGCGCGTGCTCGAAGGCATACCCGAACACCGCGACGGCGTGCTCAGCAAGAGCGAGCGCGAGTCGAACCAGACCATGATGGTTTGCGTGTCAGGCTGCAAAGGCAAGCGCCTGGTCCTGGACCTCTAAGCGCGCCACCGCGCGCCGCGTCCATCGCGGCGCCAACGGTGGTGGCCCTTGCCGGGCAGTCCGGCAATGCGCCAGCGCGGGGCGGCTGCCTGCCTCGGATACTTTAGAAGAGAAACACCGTGTTGATCCAGAGACAAGAGGCCCCGTTCGCCAACGCGAACGCCGAGGGTGTGGCGACCCCATCCAGCAGCATCACGGCAGGCGGTGGCGAGCGCGCCACTGACGCCCCCGTGGCAACCACCCGGGGCGCGATCATCGCCCGCATCGAGCGCCTGCCCAGCAATGGCATGCATGTCAGGGCACGGCTGCTGATCGGCCTGGCCACGTTCTTCGATGGCTTTGACGTCATCGCCATCGCCGCCACGCTACCGCTGCTGATCTCGATGTGGTCGCTCACGCCGGGGCAGATCGGCTTTCTGATCGCGGCGCCGTCGGTCGGGCAACTGATCGGCGCGCTGCTGTTTCCCGCGCTGGCCGAGCGCTTTGGCCGCCTGAACTCGATTGGATGGAGCGCGGGCATCATCGGGCTGATGAGCATCGCCTGCGGCTTCGCGCCCTCGTTCGAGATCTTTGCCTTGCTGCGCATCGTGCAGGGCCTTGGCCTGGGCGGTGAGCTGCCAGTGGCCGCCACTTATATCAACGAAGTGACGCGTGCCCACGGGCGCGGGCGCTTCGTGTTGCTATACGAGGTGGTGTTCCCGATCGGCCTGCTGATCTCCAATGCCGTCGGCGCGTGGCTGGTGCCGCGGTTCGGCTGGACGGTGATGTACTTCATCGGCGGCGCCCCAGTCGTCCTGTTCTTCATCCTGCGCCGGGCCATTCCCGAGTCGCCGCGCTGGCTGGCGGAGAAGGGCCGCCTGGCCGAAGCCGACCGTGCGCTCGCGGCGTTCGAGTCCCGCGCCAAGGGGCCGCTGGCGCCGCTGGGCGATGTATCCGCGTACGACGCGATGACCGGAAAGCACCCGCGCCGGCGTGTCCGGGACCTGCTGAGCAAGGCCTATATCGGCCGCACGCTGGCGGTGTGGATGCTGTGGGCGACCTGCGGCTTTATCCAGTACGGACTGTCGACCTGGTTGCCGACGATCTACAAGACGGTGTATCACGCACCGCTGCAACTGGCGCTGAACCTGGCCGCGGGCGCATCGGTGCTCGGGGTGATCGGCTCGCTGGTGTGCGCGATGATCGTCGACAAGGTGGGCCGCAAGCCGGTGATCAACGTCTCGTTCATCCTGTGCGCGATATCGCTGGCGCTGGCCGGCGTGTTCCACGCGGAGTCGGTGTACGTCGTGGCCGGGCTCTGCGCGCTTTCGCTCGGCTTCCTGGCAAGTGGCTTTATCACGGCCTACGTGTACACGCCGGAGCTGTATCCCACCAGCATCCGCGCCATGGGCTGCGGCTTTGGGGGCGCGTGGCTCAAGCTGGCGGCGATCTTCGCGCCGACGCTGGTGGCCAGCACGATCGGCTCGGGCAATCTCAGCATCGCTTTCTACGCGCTGGCGACGGTGCCGTTCGTGGCGGCGCTGACCATCCACTTCCTTGGCATCGAGACCAAGGGCAAGGTGCTCGAGCAACTCGAGGCCTGATTCGCGACGCACGACGCACGATATGAAGCCCGTGGCAGCGCCAGCTGCCACGGGCTTTGTTCGTTCTCGTGTGCGCTAATTTATTCGCCTTCGCCCCCGCCCCCGCCGGCGTCACCGCGCCCGGGCGTCACGCACAGGCCGTGCAGCTTCCTCAGCGCCTGGTACATCGCTCGGCGCTCCTCCGGCTCAAGCAACCGGATCACCTCCGCCTGGCCCTTCCTGGCCAGCGGCATCACTTGCTCATGCAGCGCCAGGCCTTCCGGCGTGATGCTGCAGATCAGCTTCTTGCGCGGGGTGTTGCCCTCGGCATCCAGCTTCACCAGCCCGCGGCCTTCGAGCAGCCGCAGCGTGCGGCTCACCAGCGCCTTATCCGATGTGGATTGCAGCACCAGTTCTGCAAAGGGCAGCTGCCGTGCGTGCGCCAGCAGGGCCAGCAGGCGCCACTCGGGCACCGTGAGCGCGAACTGCTCGGCGTAGGGCAGCGTCACGGTGCGCCGCAGCGCGTTGACCAACTGGCTGAGCATCGTCGTCAGGAAGTCGTCGACATCGAGCCCGCTGCCTTGCTCGTCCAGTTGCGCCCAGGGGCAGTCGGTTTTCGGGGGCACTGCCTTGTCGCCGGTGTCGGTTGTCGTTCCGGCTGCGCGCTTCATCAGATCCATGTCTTTCAAGAGATGCCGCCGGACGGCGGCTGATCAGGGGGGGGCGGAGCCGATTGTCTCATAGGGACTCCGATGTGCTGCCTCCTTCTCGTCATGAATCTCTCTTTTAATTTATAAAAAGATATATATGTCAATTAGGGATTAACGTAAGTTGAGTAGTCAACAATGTAGATCTAGTATGAATAGCGCGTTCCTCTCCTGAACTAATGTTTCGCTAATAAAACGCACATCGAATGCGTTCCCGTCCCTTAGCCGTCCCTTAGCCGTGCCTAACCCCGCACCCACCATGCCATTCCCCGCTGAAGTGGAGCGCCCCCACAGGAGCCGTAGATGAACCTTGCCCGCCGACACGTCCTTGCCACAGCGCTCGCCGCGATTGCCCTGGGAGGCGGCAGCGCCTTTGCGCTCGGTTATCCCGCCAAGCCGGTCACGATCGTGGTCGCCTATCCGCCGGGCGGCGACACGGACTCCATGGCGCGCATGTACGCCGAGAAGCTGTCGATGCGCCTCAAGCAGCCGGTGATCGTGGAGAACAAGCCAGGCGCTGGCGGGGTGGTCGGCAACGCCATGGTCGGACGCGCGCCGGCCGACGGCTACACGCTGCTGTTCACGCCCAACCCGTTCACGACGGCGCCGATGGTGCTCAAGCTCCCCGCCAGCTCCAGCTACGACGCGCTGCATGGCTTCACCCCGGTCATCCAGACCGGCACGCAGACCGTGCTGCTGGTGGCGTATCCGGGCGCCGGCATCAAGACGGTGCAGGAAATGGTGGCCGCGGCGAAAGCCGGCAAGCCGCTGACGTATGCCACCCCCGGCGCGGGTTCGCCCATGCATATCGCCGGCGAGTGGCTCAACCGCGCCGCTGGCGTGAAGATCCAGCACGTGCCGTACCGGGGCGTCGCGCCCGCCGTCAATGATGTCGTCGCAGGCCACGTCAACTTTGCCTACGTGACGCTGGGGCCGGTGGCCCAGTACATCAACACGGGCAAGCTGCTCGCGCTGGCCGTGACCGATCCGAAGCGCTCTGCGCTGCTGCCTAATGTGCCGACGCTGTCCGAGCTTGGCTACAAGGACGTCGTCGTAGGCGCATGGCACGGCGTCATGGCGCCCAAGGGCACGCCGGCCGAGGTGGTGAAGCTGCTCAACGAGCAGCTCAACGAGATCGTCAGGATGCCGGACATCGCCGAGAAGATGGCCACCTTCGGCGCGGTGCCGGTGGGCGGCGCGCCCGCCGTGCTGGAAAGGATCAATGCTTCCGACTACGAGCGGCTGGGCAAGGTCATCAAGGATTTCGGCATTACCGCCGAGTGACGCGACGCCGGCGGCAACGCTCGCCGGCGTCTTCATGGTTTTCAGTGGTTTTCTGACTAGCAGGAGGTCGGCATGAGCACGTCGACAGTGGGAAGCGCCACGCCGCAAGTGACGGCGCGGGAGAAAGTGATGGGCAGGGCCGTGTATGCCGGCGACATCAAGCAGGCCGGCATGCTGCATGCCAAGGTGCTGCGCAGCCCGTATCCGCATGCCCGCATCGTTCGCATCGACACCGCGGCGGCGCGCGCGCTGCGGGGCGTCAAGCTGGTGCTGACCGGCGAGGACACGCCGTCGCGGTTGTGGGGCACGCATCGCAAGGAGCAGCGCATTCTTGCCGCTGGCGTGGTCCGCCACGTGGGTGAGGAGGTCGCCGCGGTGGTCGCGGTGGACGAAGAAACCGCACGCGATGCGCTGGACCTGATCCGCGTGGAGTACGAAGAACTGCCCGCCATCTTCAGCCCCGATGCAGCGCTTGCCGACGGCGCGGCGGAGCTCCACCCGGGCACGCGCAATATCGCCCATGAGATGCATATCGAGCGCGGCGACGTCGAAGCCGGCTTCGCTCGCGCCGCGGTGGTCTACGAGGCCACGTACGACATGCACTCGCAGTATCCCGGCTACCTGGAGCCGATGGCCACCGTGGCCGCCCAGGATGGCAATGGCCGGCTCACGGTCTGGGCCTCGACGCAGTCCGTGTTCCTGGCGCGCGCGCGCCTTGCCGAGGCGCTGGACCGGCCGGTGTCCACCATCCGCGTGATCCAGGCGGTCACCGGTGGCGGCTTTGGCGCCAAGATCGTGGAGGAGAGCAACAGCCTGATCGCGGCCTTGCTGGCAACGCGGCTCGACCGCCCGGTGCGCCTGGTCAACAACCGGCTCGAGGATTTCCTCGGCGCGCGCTCCAGCGTGCCGGCGCGGGTCTGGCTGAAGATGGGCCTGGATGCGCAAGGGATGATCGTCGCCAAGGACGTCAACATCGTGGCCGAGTGCGGCGCCTATGCGGGCCTGGCTGGCGACGTGATGCACGTTACCGCCATGCGCAGCGACAACATGCATCGCGTGGAGAACGTGCGCTCCAACGCCGTGCTCGCCTATACCAACAATCCGCCGCGCGGCGCGTTCCGCGGCTTCGGCGGCCAGCAGATGCAGTTCCCGCTGAACAGCCACCTCACCATGCTGGCCGAAATGCTAGGCATGGATCCCATTGAAGTCCACAAGCGCAATGCCATCCGCTCCGGGGACACCAGCGTGCATGGCTGGAAGATTGGCAGCAGCGGCCTGGTGGAATGCCTCGAGCAAACGCGCGAGGCAATCCAGTGGGATGCGCGCCGCGCCGATGCCTCGCGGCGAACCGGCACGCGCCGGCGCGGGCTCGGCATCGCGGCCGCCATGCACGTCAGCGGTAACCGCACGCTGGGCAACTGGGATGGCTCCACCATCGTGCTCAAGGTCAACGAGGACGGGCGCGTCATGCTGCTCACCAGCGAGTGCGACATGGGGCAGGGCGCCAACACCATGCTCAGCCAGATCTGCGCCCAAGAGCTGGGCATTGCGCTGTCGCACGTCACCGTGAGCGCGCCGGATACCGATGTGGCGCCGTTCTGCCTCGGCTCGCTGGCATCGCGCGTCACGATCATTTCCGGCAACGCAGTGATGCGGGCCGCGCGCGAGGCGAAGCAGAAGCTGCTGGCCGTGGCCGCCGGGAAGCTCGGTGTGCCGCAGGACGAACTGGACCTGATCGACGGCGTGATCCGCGCCCGTCATGACGACACCACGCGCGCCACGCTCGCCGAGATCGCGCGGCTGCATATCTTCCGCCATGGCGGCGAGGGCCTGATGGTGCGCGCCACTTACGATGCGCCCACCGTGATGCACGACGCCAACTACTACGGCAACATCGCGCCTGCCTACTCGTTCGCGGCGCAGGCTGTCGAAGTGGAAGTGGACACGGTGACCGGGCAGATTACGCTGATCGACAGCTTCGTGTCGGACGACTGCGGCAAGGCCATCAACCCCTTGGCCGTGCACGGCCAGACGCACGGCGCCACCGTGCAGGCGATCGGCTGGACGCTGTATGAGCATGTGCAGGTCGAGGATGGCCGCATCCTGAACGGCAACTTCGCCGACTACACCATGCCGACCGCTGACGCGGTGCCTGCGCTGCGCACGGATGTGGTCGAGTCCGTTGAGCCCAATGGGCCCTATGGGGCCAAGGGCGCCAGCGAAACCGCGATCCTGCCGGGCGCGGCGGCCATTGCCAATGCGGTCTATGACGCCATCGGCGTGCGCATTGCTTCGCTGCCCATCACGCCGGAGAAGGTGCTGGCCGCGCTGCGCGAGCGCAAGGAAAATGAGGCGCGCCATGCGTAATTTCGAATTTCTGGAGCCGGGCTCGGTGCCGGAAGCCAGCCGCATGCTGGCCGACCTGGGCGACGAGTGCCGGGTAATCGCCGGCGGCACCGCGCTGATGCTCGGCATGCGCCAGCGCATGCTCATGCCCACCCACCTGGTATCGCTTGGCCAACTTGATGCCTTGCGCAAGATCGAGTTCGATCCGCGCACCGGCTTGCGCATCGGCGCGCTGGCCTTGCATGCGCAGGTGGCGCGCTCGCCGCTGGTGCAGGCGCATTACCCCATGCTGGCCAGCATGGCGGGGCGCGTGGCCAATCCGCAGGTGCGCAACCAGGGCACGATCGGCGGCAACCTTTGCTATGCCGATCCCGCCACCGATCCGCCGGGTTGCCTGATGGCGCTGGGGGCGCAGGTGGTGCTTGCCGGCAGGAGCGGCGAGCGCGTGCTGGAGATGGAGGCGTTCCTGGTCGACTACTACACCACGGCGCTCGAGCCCGATGAGATCGTGACCGAGATCCGCATTCCCGCGCTGGCGCCGGATGCGCTCGGCCACTACGCGCGCTTCCTGCGCACGGCCGCCGAGCACCGGCCGCTGGCCAGCGTCTCGCTGCTGGCTCGCCGGACTGGCGCTACGTGCATCGAGGCGCGCCTTGCGGTTGGCGCATCCACGCCGATTCCGGCGCGGCTGCGGCGCGCCGAGGCGTTCCTGGCCGGCAAGGCCGTCACGCCGGAAGTGGCCGCCGAGGCGGCGGATATCGTCGCCGCGGACATCGACCCCGTTTCCGATATGCGCGGCAACGCGGACTATCGCCGCGAGATGGTGCGGACCGTGGCGCGGCGGAGCATCGCCACGTTGTTCGGGCTGGCAACGGACTAAGGATTCCCCATGCAAAAGATCCATATCGAACTCACCGTCAACGGCGAAGACCACAGCGTGGAAGTGCCCGCGCGGCGCCTGCTGTCGGACCTGCTGCGCGACGACCTCAACCTGACCGGCACCAAGCGCGGCTGCGAGACCGGCATCTGCGGCGCCTGCTCCGTGCTGGTGGACGGCGAAGTCATGAAGTCCTGCCTGATGCTTGCCGTGCAGGCACGCGGGCGCGACGTGACCACCGTCGAAGGCCTAGGCGCTGGCGGTGAGCTGCACCCGCTGCAGCAAAGTTTCATGGAGTGCGGCGGCCTGCAGTGCGGCTACTGCACCCCTGGCTTCCTGATGACCTCCTGCGCCATGCTGGCGCATAACCCCAACCCGACAGAAGAGGAAGTCCGCGCTGGCCTGAACGGCAACCTGTGCCGCTGCACCGGTTACGTCGGCATCGTCGAATCCATTCTGTGCGCCGCGGAGAAAATGCGTGGAAATTGAAAAAAACCTGATCGTCGGCGCAGCACCGGCGCAAGTTTGGGCACTGCTGCTCGATCCCAATGTGATGGGCGGCTGCGTGCCGGGCATGCAGTCGATCGAGGTGGTCAGCGATGTGGAGTACATCTCGCACATCCAGGTCAAGATCGCCTTTGTCAGCGCGCGCTTCAAGATCAAGACCACCATCGTGGAGATGCGCGCGCCCAACTACCTGCGTAGCGAAGGCACGGGCGAGGACGCCTCCGTGGCCAGCTCGCTCAAGCAGTCCAGCGAGATCTTCCTGACCGGGCAGCCCGACGGCAAGACCGAACTGCGCATGAAGATCAACGTGGACGTGCTGGGCCGCCTTGGCACGTTCGGCCTGAGCGTGATGAAGACGAAGGCCGACCGGATGTGGGAGGAGTTCGGCACGAATCTGTCGGCGCGGCTGGTGGCGCCTGCCGAGGCGGCGCCGGCTGCGGCGTGCGCAGCGCCCGCAGCAGCGGATGTGGCGCAAACGGTCGCGAAGGAGCAGGCCCCTTCGCCCGCCGCGCCCGGCTCCGCCATCGAGGGGATTCCCGCTCGCCCGGCCGTCATCCCGGCTCGCACCGTACAAGCCGGCCCCAATCGCGGCGCAGGCTGGTGGTCGCGCCTGTTCTCGCCCGCGCCCGCTGTGGACAGGGGTCCGCTCACGGATATCTGCATCGAAGTGCGCCAGCCCAATGCGACCATTACCGTGCGCTGGCCGGCACAGCACGCGGGCGAGTGCGCCGCCTGGCTGCGGGACTATCTGAAGTGAGCGCGCGCGGCTTTGGTGATGGAAGTGCTGGAGGATAGATGCAGGGCGTGTTATATCGGACAGTCGCGGGCGGCGCATCGGGGTGCAAGGTGCGTTATCCGCACAGGCCGGGCCTCAGAGCAGGGCCGCAGCCAAAGCCGTTACCATATCGCACGCCAAAGTACTCATTCGCAGAGATATCACCATGACAGATGCCCTCGAGCCTACCGATCTCCAGGACAAGTACATCGTGCCGGGGCTGGAACGCGGCCTGCGCCTGCTGGGCGAGTTCAGCCGCAACGAGCGGACCTTGTCTGCCGCCGAACTGGCGCGCCGGCTTCAGGTCCCGCGCTCCACGGTGTTCCGCCTGCTGACCACGCTGGAGATGATGGGCTTTGTGGAGCGTACCGATGGCGGCCGTGAATTCCGGCTCGGCATGGCGGTACTGCGCCTTGGCTTTGACTACCTCGCCTCGCTGGAGCTGACCGAGCTCGGCCGGCCACTGCTGGACCGCCTGCGCGACGAGGTCAACTACCCATGCAACCTGGTGGTGCGTGACGGCCGCTCCATCGTCTACGTGGCCAAGTCCGTGGCGCCTACGCCGTTCGCCAGCTCGGTCAACGTCGGCACCCGCCTGCCGGCGCACGCCACCGTGCTTGGCCGCGTGCTGCTTGAAGACCTGACGCTGGCGGAACTGCGTGATCTCTATCCCGAGCCGCAGCTGGAAGTCTTCTCGGAGAGCACGCCCAAGACCGTCGAAGCACTGTTCGACATGGTCCAGCGCGACCGCCAGCGCGGCTACGTGCTGCAGGAAGGCTTCTTCGAAACCAGCATCTCGACCATCGCCGCGCCGGTGCGGGACCGCAGCGCCAAGGTAGTGGCGGCGCTTGGCACCACCATCCCGGCTTCGCGGATCGATCCCGAGCGGCTCCATGGCATGGTGGAGCAGGTGAGGAGCGCGGCGGGCGAGCTATCCCGGTTGCTGGACTATCGGCCGTCGGAAGGTGGAGCGGTAGTCAATTTGTAGGGCGCGGCCAGCGCGGCGCCAGGCTTGTCGCCTGGCCGTGACGGCCAAGCACCGCCACTTCCCCTTGCCGCGCAAATCCGGCATTGGGCCAGGCCGGGACCAGGAATGTGCACTGGAAATTCGTGTCTAACTACACGAACGCGTCAGGAATTGGCGATGGGCACATGTATCAGAATCCTCACAATCGGTGCGGCCATGACGCTGGCCGGGTGCGCGGCAGTGCCTGCCTATGATGGCTACGGCTATCCGGCCGAAGGCACCTATCCTTACGGCGCTTACTATCCCGCTTACCCCTATGGCCCCTACTATGACTACGGCTGGTGGCCTGGGTTTTATGGGGGTGGCGCTGTGTTCTTCCATGGTGGTGGCCACGGCGGTGATGGTCACCATGGTCATGGCGGCCACGGCGAGGGGCATGGGGAGGGCCATGGCGGTGGTCATGACGGTGGTGGTCACAACGGTGGCAGCCATGGCGGCGGCCATGGTCGATGAGCGTTCGAGCAGGCCCAATCGGAGCCCGTCATGCCGGTTCTCTCCCTCCTTGTCGTTGCCCTGCTGATCGTCGGGGTGTACGCGTTTGCGATCCGGGCAATCTTTCATCGCGAACCCAAGGCGCGGGGAAGACCCGTCCGGCGTTGCCGACGGCATTACCCGCGCACCTGACGGCGAGCGAATTCCGCATCCGGCTTGACTGCCTCCTGGGCGTCCATCCCTTATTCGTTCTGGGTGTTGGCGATATGCCTGCTAATCTTGCCTTGTGCAGAACCTGTGCGGAAAAATGAAGAGGAGGGCAATATGGCAGCGGTCCGCGAATCCTTGATTCACGAGCTCCACCCGACGCAACTGACGGTGGGCATGATCGAAGTGCAGGACAAGAAGAAACACCTGGCCTCGCTAAAGCCTGCGGAGCAGCGTGAGTTCCTGCAGGCCCATCCGATCCCGGTAGTGAACGGGCCGGGCGGCAAGCTTTACATCACCGATCACCATCATCTCGGGCGGGCAGCCTTGGAGGCCGGCGTCACCAGTGGCTTTTTCACCGTGGAGGCCGATCTGTCGGCCTGCGCGCAGGACGATTTCTGGGTGCAGATGGACAAGAACCTATGGGTTCATCCCCTGGACGAACACGGCGTGCGGCACCGCTACGCTGCGGTTCCCAATCACCTCGAGAAACTGGTCGACGATCCATATCGGTCGCTGGCCGGGTATGTCCGGGATGCTGGTGGCTACACCAAGACGCCTACCGCCTTTGCGGAGTTCGTGTGGGCGGACTTCTTTCGCCGCGCCATCGCCGTCGAGGACCTTAGCGCCGACTTCCACTCGGCGGTTCAGCGAGGCATCACGCTGGCAAAAGGCAAGCTGGCTGTCGGCCTGCCAGGATACGCCGCGTAATCAGCACCAGAGCATGACGGAGGGGCCGCAGCCCCTCTTGCCTGGCTCTTGCTTGAGGCTATCAACTATCAACTATCAACTATCAACTATCGGCAAATGGCGATAATTGATCAGCGCCAGGGCAAAATTCAATGGCCGATTTGCCGGCTCACGGTGTTTTCCTGCTGATTGAGAGCCTGCTGTTCCGTCCGGGTGATATGGCCGCCGTTCTGGCTTGCCATCGCGCGTTCTTCCTGGCGGATCTGGTGATCTTCGCCGTGCAGCTTGGCCGCCTGTCCACGCGACATTTCCCCCTCCTTGACCTCGTGGTGGATGCGCTTGTCCTGGTTGGACAGGCGGTTGTTCACCTGCTCGCGGCGAGGGTGATTTCTCTCCCACCGTGTATCTTTGTCGTTGGCCATCGCGCCACCTGCCATGCCTGCTGCCAGAACAGCGATAGTCACACTGCCGATAACCTTACGCATAAGCATAGTGAACTCCCTGGTTGTTGATGCTCGGTGCAATTTGCCGAACATGGCCAACTAACGCGGCAGAATTTGGCGGCGATGACAGGTGCCAGACAGAGCTTTGTAACGAATTATCTACGTGCCAGCGAGTCCGCGCGCCACCGCGGCATCCCCATTTTTGGGCTCTTATATCGCTAACCGAAGGAGGAACCGGATCCCTGCGAGGGCGAGGATGCGCATCCCTGCACTGCTTGTCGCTGAGGGGTTTGATGCGGATTGGCATGACAGCATTGGCATCCTGAAGGCTGTACCCTCAAAAAAGTTGGGTATCGGTGGTAGGCCTTGGCAAACGCCAGACAACAAAAAACCCAGAGAGCTTTCGCTATCTGGGTTTTCGGCAACGTAGGCAGTTGCTAGCCACTAATTTGGTGGGTGGTACAGGGATTGAACCTGTGACCCCTGCCGTGTGAAGGCAGTGCTCTACCGCTGAGCTAACCACCCCTGCTGCTGCGCTGTTACTGTCGTGCTGCAGAGAAACGAGATTATGTCAGCGCCGTTGTATCTTGTAAAGCCCTTCCTGGAAATTTCTGCAAAAAATCCGTTGGCTGCTTTCGGCCGGCAATCTTGAGCTGCCTATGCAGCTTCGGTCGCCGGCGGTGCTTCCTTCCATACGACCTTGCCGCCGCTCGCCTTTTCCAATTGCTTGAGCACCGCCAGGTGGGCGGTGGCTTCATCTTCGCTGGCCATCAGCACGGGCAGCTCGAGGCGGGAGAGGTCGGTGGCGGCCACTGCGTCGCTGTCGGCGCCGCCGCCGTCGAGCATATCGATCACCAGCGAGTTCTGGCCGCGCGTCATGGCGAGGTAGACCTCGGCCAGCAGCTCGGCATCTAGCAATGCGCCGTGCAGGGTACGGTGGGCGTTGCTGACGCCGAGGCGGTCGCACAGGGCGTCCAGCGAGTTGCGCTTGCCGGGGAACATCTGGCGGGCTTCGCGCAGGGTGTCGATCACATTGCCAGCGTGCTCGCGAAACGGCGGCAGCCCGACAAGCTTGAACTCCATGTCGAGGAAGCCAAGGTCGAAGGGCGCGTTGTGGATGATCAGCTCGGCGTCCTGGACGAAATCCCGGATCTCGTTGACCACTTCCGCAAACTTGGGCTTGTCGGCCAGGAAGTCCACGGTGATGCCGTGCACCGCGATCGCGCCTTCGTCGATATCGCGTTCCGGGTTGACGTAGAAGTGCAGGTGCCTGCCCGTGAGGCGGCGGTTAAGCAGCTCCACGCAGCCGATTTCAATCAGGCGGTCGCCGGTGGCGGCGCTCAGGCCGGTGGTTTCTGTGTCGAGAACGATCTGTCGCATGGCGGGCATTCTAACCGGTGGGGCAGGGGAGGAGTCGGGCCGGCGTGGGGCGCGATGAGGCGGTACGGAGCCGGCTTTATCCCTTGAGCGAGTCGACGCCACGGTTGGCAAGGGCATCGGCGCGTTCGTTGCCGGGGTGGCCGTTGTGGCCGCGGACCCAGTGCCAGGTGATGTCGTGCTGCCGCGCGAGCTTGTCCATTTCCTGCCAGAGGTCGGCGTTCTTTACCGGCTTCTTGTCGGCGGTCTTCCAGCCGCGGGCCTTCCATCCCGGCAGCCATTCGCCGATGCCCTTCTGCACGTATTGGGAGTCGGTGTAGACCTTGATCCGGCAGCGGCGCTTGAGCGCGCGCAGGGCCTCGATCACGGCCGTCATTTCCATGCGGTTGTTGGTGGTGAGGGCTTCGCCGCCGAACAGCTCTTTCTCATTGGTGCCGGACACCAGCACGGCGCCCCAGCCGCCGCGCCCGGGGTTGCCTTTGCAGGCGCCGTCCGAATAGATGATGACGTCTTCGATTTCGCTGGGTTCCATTGGGTATTGATTAGCTAAGCTAAGGTTGGCACCGCGATGAGGCGGGGCCGACCGGGGTGATTGGGGGGCGGCAGCGCATGATGGCGCTTAATGCTCGTCGCCGGGGGACTTGCCGTGGGTGCCCGTGGGGGTCGCCACCGGCGCGGCGACTGGCGACAGGGCAGCCTTGGGGCTCTTCCAGGCGGGCCCGACCAGGCGGATATTGCGCACGCGCTTGACCGCCGAGATCATATAGACTGAACCGAAGATCGGCCACCAGCGGTCGCCGGCCTTCTCCATGAAGGCGGCGCGCTGCAGCCAGCGCTCCGTGTGGTATGGCGGGCAATAGCAGCCGAACCGGCCGCGGATAATATCGAAACCCAGGAGTTTGAGCCAGTCCTTGATGCGCACGAAGCCGATGGACTGGCTGTCGTTGGGCAGGAAGGGGTCAGCGCCAAGCCGCTTGAGGCCTTGGCGGGCGCCCCACAGGCTCATGGGGTTGAAGCAGGTCACCACCACCCGGCCTTCCGGCATCAGCACACGGGACACCTCGCGCAGCACCTCGTGCGGGTCTTCCGAAAACTCCAGGATGTGGGGCAGGGTGACCAGATCGATACTTTGCGTCTCGAACGGCAGTTCGTCGAAGCGGCACAGCAACTGGCGCGAATCGGCCTGTGCCCGTGGGCCGTGGGGCCCGTTGCCGGGGGCAAGCGCCAGTGCGGAGAACGGCATGCGGTTCTCGCGCAGGGTGTCGATGTGCGGCAGGCCGAGCTGCACCGCGTGGTAGCCGAAGATATCCACCACGGTCCGGTCGTACTGCGCCTGCTCCCACTGGAGCATGTATTGCCCGGGTGGCGAGGCAAGCCAGTCTTCCCAATTTATAATCGGACGCTTGGACATAGGAGCACGCATGTTGAAGGTGGAGCCGATTCCCGCATTCCAGGATAACTATATCTGGGCAATCCACGACGGTCACTGCGCCGCCGTGGTCGACCCGGGCGAATCCGCGCCGGTCGAAGCCTTCCTGGCACGCGAGGGGCTGACGCTGGGCGCTATTGTAATCACCCATCACCACGGCGATCACCAGGGCGGGGTGGCCGGGTTGCTGGCGGTGCATCCCACCGCGCCGGATGGCGCCCCGTTGCCGGTCATCGGTCCGGCCGGCGAGCGTATCGGCGCGCGTACCGTGGCGGTGCGCGAGGGCGATACCGTCAACGTGGCGCATCCGTCGCTGCAACTCAAGGTGCTCGACGTGCCGGGCCATACCGCCGGTCATGTCGCGTACGTGGCGGACCTGCCGGGCGCGGGGCCGTCGGTCTTCTGCGGCGATACGCTGTTTGCCAGCGGCTGCGGCCGCCTGTTCGAGGGCTCGCCGGCGCAGATGTTGTCGTCGCTGGACAAGCTGGCGGCGCTGCCCGGCGCCACCCGGGTGTACTGCGCCCACGAGTACACCCGCAGCAATGTGCGGTTCGCCCGCGCGGTGGAGCCGCATAATGCCGAGCTGGCAGCCTGGGAGGCACGCGTGGATGCGTTGCGCGCGGTCGGCGCACCGACCGTGCCGACCACCATCGGGCAGGAGCGCGAGGTCAATCCCTTCCTGCGCTCGCGCGTGCCCGCGGTACGCGAGGCGGTGGCGGCCCACGCTGGCGGGGTGGCCGGCAATGACGCGGCGGCCTTTGGCGCGCTGCGCGGCTGGAAGGATGATTTCCGCTGATTTCCGCTTGCCTTCACGTCCTTTCGCGTGCCCGCAAGCCTTGGGCACGCTTGGCCGGAACGGCATTTTTCACGTACCCGATACGTCCCTGTCGGCCTCGGCCCGGCGCCGCGGCAGGGAGAATTTCATTGACGCGAAAGCCGCTTTTTCTTAGCATCAGGCAAATTTTTAGCGTCACGATTTGAGAACTTAATGAAAATTGGTCGATTACTGGCGGTAGTTGCGTGTGCCGCGCTGCTTGCAGCGTGTGCCAGCACGCCCACTCCGCCCGAGGGTGCCGATGGCGCCACAGCGACCGCCTCCGCTTCCAGGCCCGCGATTTCCAAGCCCGATCCGCTCAATTCGATCAACAGCGCAGGTGTCATCAACGTGGACCGCGACAGCATGGACTGGCTGCGCGGGCCGTCGAGCGACATCTGGGACCGCATCCGTCGCGGCTTCGGCATGCCGGACCTGGAAGGCACGCTGGTTGACGATCGCACGCAGTGGTACGCGCAGCGCCCGGAATACATGGAACGGATGGTGGGGCGCTCGAGCCGCTACCTCTATCACATCGTCGAGGAACTGGAGCGCCGCAAAATGCCCACGGAGCTGGCGCTGCTGCCGTTCGTGGAGAGCGCGTTCAACCCGCAGGCCGAGTCCACCGCCAAGGCGGCCGGCATGTGGCAGTTCATTCCCAGCACCGGCAAGAGCTACAACCTGAAGCAGAACATGTTCCGCGACGAGCGGCGGGATGTGCTGGCCTCGACCGACGCGGCGCTGGACTACCTGCAGCGGCTGTACGACATGTTCGGCGACTGGCAACTGGCGCTGGCGGCATATAACTGGGGCGAGGGCGCGGTGTCGCGCGCCATCGCGCGCAACCAGGCGCGCGGGCTGCCGACCGACTACGCCAGCTTGAACATGCCCAACGAGACGCGCTATTACGTGCCGAAGCTGCAGGCGGTCAAGAACATCATTGCCAATCCCCAGATGTATGGGGTGAAGCTGCCGGATATTCCGGATCACCCGTACTTTGTCACGGTGACCACCTCGCGCGACATCGACGTCAAGCTGGCGGCCAAGCTCGCCAACCTGCCGCTCGACGAGTTCAAGGCGCTCAATCCGTCCTTCAACCGGCCGGTGATCCTGGGCGCGGCAAATCCCCAGATCCTGCTGCCTTTCGATAACGCCGAGCGCTTCCAGTACAACCTGAACACCTACCGTGGCGGCCTGTCGAGCTGGACGGCCGTGACGGTGGATAACCGCGAGCGCATCGAGGCGCTGGCGGCACGGCTGAATATCGACGCGGACACGATTCGCGAGATCAACCGCATTCCCAAAGGCATGCGGCTGAAGGCCGGCTCCACGGTGGTGGTGCCGCGCTCCGAGGATCGCAACCAGGACATCAGCGCCACGCTGGCCGAAAGCGCCACGATGGCCATGGAGCCTGATGTGCCCGACGCACGCCGCGTGGTGGTGCGGGCCGGGCGGCGCGATACGGTGGCAACGCTTGCGCATCGCTATGGCGTGTCGGCTGGCCAGGTGCAGTCCTGGAACAAGCTCTCCGGCACCAAGCTGGTGGCGGGGCAGAGCCTGGTGCTGATGGTGCCGGCGCGCTCGGCGGCTCGCTTTGCCAGCGCGCCCGACCCGGCGCCCACCGCTTCCGCGCTGGTCCCCGTTCGGGCCGAACCGGTGCGGGGATCGGCCAAGGGACGTGCCGCGCCGCGCCAGCGCGTGACGGTCGAGGCCGCGCCGCGCAAGGGTGCCGCAGCCACGGCAAGGTCATCGGCCAAACCCGCGCCGACCGTTTCGGCAGCCAAGGCCAGCGCCAAGCCGGCCAGTGCCAAGGCGGCCAGCAAATCGGCGGCAGGGCCGGCGAAGACCAAGGCGCACGCGCGCTGAAGCGCAAGGGGGTTTGAGCCAGATCAAGGGCGTGCCAGTGGCACGCCCTTTTGCCTGGTGCGGCGCATCGTGGGTAAGCCTTGCGTAAGGCGGCATGCGCAGACTGCGGGAACCCGTGGCCAGGATCGGCCATGGCATGCCAGGCGCCAGGCCGCCCCGGTGGTGGCAAACTAGCGGCAGCAAATCAGCAAATCAGCAAATCAGCAAATCAGCAAATCAGCAAATCAGCAAACGACCCGACAAACAAACCAATAGCCCGCATCCAAGCGGAGGAGACAAGCCATGACGGCTACCCGTGCCCTGCACGCCCGCTCGCTGAGCGACCCTGAAGGCTTCTGGGCTGAACAGGCGCGCCGCATCGACTGGGAAACCCCGTTCGACACCGTGCTGGACGACAGCCGCCCGCCATTCACCCGGTGGTTCGTCGGTGGCCGCACCAATCTTTGCCATAACGCGGTCGATCGTCATCTGGCCGAGCGCGCGGACCAGGCCGCGCTGATCTACGTATCGACGGAAACCGGCCAGCACCGCACCTACAGCTACGCCGAATTGCACGACGAGGTCAACCGCATGGCCGCGATCCTGCAGCAACTGGGTGTGGTAAAGGGCGACCGCGTGCTGATCTACATGCCGATGATTCCCGAGGCCGCGTTTGCCATGCTGGCCTGCGCGCGCATCGGCGCCATTCATTCCGTCGTGTTCGGCGGCTTCGCCTCGGTGAGCCTGGCCGCGCGCATCGACGATGCGCAGCCGCGCGTGATCGTCAGCGCGGATGCCGGCTCGCGCGCCGGCAAGGTGGTGCCCTACAAGCCATTGCTGGACGAGGCGGTGAAACTGGCCACGCACAAGCCGGAGCGCGTGCTGCTGGTGGATCGCCAGCTTTCCCCGATGACGCTCACGCCTGGCCGCGATGAAGACTATGGCGCCTGGCGCGAGCGCGTTGGCGCGGCGCGCGTGCCGTGCGCATGGCTCGAATCGAGCGAGCCGTCCTATGTGCTTTATACGTCCGGCACCACCGGCAAGCCCAAGGGCGTGCAGCGCGATACCGGCGGCTACGCGGTCGCGCTGGCGGCCTCGATGGAATACATCTTCTGCGGCAAGGCCGGCGACACCATGTTCTCCAGTTCCGATATCGGCTGGGTGGTGGGGCACAGCTATATCATCTACGGGCCGCTGCTGGCGGGCATGGCCACGATCATGTACGAAGGCACGCCGATCCGCCCGGACGGCGGCATCCTGTGGCAACTGGTCGAGCAGTACCACGTCAACATCATGTTCAGCGCGCCCACCGCCATTCGCGTGCTGAAGAAGCAGGACCCGGCCTGGCTCACGCGCTACGACCTGTCCAGCCTGCGCCTGCTGTTCCTGGCCGGCGAGCCGTTGGACGAGCCCACCGCGAGCTGGATCCAGCAGGGCATCGGCAAGCCGGTGGTGGACAACTACTGGCAGACCGAGACGGGCTGGCCGATCATCGCGATCCAGCGCGGCCTTGACCCGCTGCCGGCCAAGCTCGGCTCGCCGGGCGTGCCGGTGTACGGCTACGACTTGAAGATCATCGACGAGGCCACCGGCGCCGAATGCCCGCCGGGGCAAAAGGGCGTGGTCGCCATCGACGGGCCGCTGCCGCCGGGCTGCATGACCACGGTATGGGGCGACGACGAACGCTTCGTCAAGACGTATTGGTCCGGCGTGCCGGGACGGCGCTGCTATTCCACGTTCGACTGGGGCGTGCAGGACGAGGATGGCTATATCTTTATCCTCGGCCGCACCGACGATGTGATCAACGTGGCGGGCCACCGTCTTGGCACGCGTGAGATCGAGGAGAGCATTTCGTCGCACCCGGCAGTGGCCGAGGTAGCGGTGGTGGGTGTGCACGATGCGCTCAAGGGCCAGGCGGCGATGGCCTTTGTGATCGTGCGCGACGCGGGCCGCACCGCCACCCAGGCAGACCGGCTGGTGCTGGAGGGCGATGTGATGAAGACCGTGGACCAGCAACTGGGGGCAGTGGCGCGCCCGGCACGCGTGTTCTTCGTCAATGCGCTGCCCAAGACGCGTTCCGGCAAGCTGTTGCGCCGCGCCATGCAAGCGGTGGCGGAAGGGCGCGACCCGGGCGACCTGACCACGATTGAGGATCCCACCGCACTCGCGCAGTTGCAGGCGGCGATGCAAGGCTGAAGGCAGGGGTGCCCGCCTTCCGGCGGGCGCTGCACTGCGCAAAAGATTGTCCTTGCCAGGCGGGCTCATGCCGACTAATATTTTAAGTGTCAAATATTTAAGCATGATCTAGATGCGCTCCCGCGCATCGCATGTGCCGCACGGCTATCCTGGAACTCAGAATCCCAGGGGCCGGCACGCAGGAGACGAAAAAATGCGAGTGCTCTGTATCGGCGGAGGCCCCTCGGGCCTGTACTTCGGCTTGCTGATGAAGCTGCGGGACCCTTCCAGCGAGGTCTACGTGGTGGAGCGCAACCGGCCCTATGACACCTTTGGCTGGGGCGTGGTGTTCTCCGATGCCACCATGGACAACCTCAAGCAGGCCGACCCGGTCAGCGCGGAGCAGATCAACGCGGCGTTCAACCACTGGGACGATATCGATATCCATATCGGCGGGCGCACCCTGCGCTCCGGCGGGCATGGCTTTATCGGCATCGGCCGCAAGCGCTTGCTCAACATCCTGCAGGCGCGTTGCGAGGCGCTCGGCGTGCACCTGGTGTTCGAGACCGACGTCACGGATGACCAGGCGCTGGCGCAGCAATACCAGGCCGACATCGTGATCGCCTCCGACGGTATCAACAGCCGCGTGCGCGGCCGCTACGCCGAGACCTTCCAGCCCGACATCGATACCCGCCTGTGCCGCTTTGTCTGGCTTGGCACGCGCAAGCTGTTCGACGCTTTTACCTTTGCCTTCGAAAAGACCGAGCATGGTTGGTTCCAGGCCCATGCCTACCGTTTCGACGACAACACCTCCACCTTTATCGTCGAGGCGCCCGAGCCGGTCTGGCGCGCCGCCGGCATCGAGCAGATGAGCCAGGAGGAGGGCGTGGCCTTTTGCGAGCGCCTGTTTGCCCGCTACCTGGACGGTAACGCCCTGATCAGCAACGCCACTCACCTGCGCGGCTCGGCCAACTGGATCCGCTTTCCGCGTGTGATCTGCGGCACCTGGGTGCACTGGAACACGCTGGCCGGCGGCCGCCGCGTGCCGGTGGTGCTGATGGGCGATGCCGCGCATACCGCGCATTTCTCGATCGGCTCCGGCACCAAGCTGGCGCTGGAAGATGCGATCGACCTCGCCAACAATATCCGCGATGCCGGGCCGGGCGGCGCCGACGTGCTGCCGCAGGCGCTGGAGCGCTACCAGGCCACCCGCAGCGTAGAAGTGCTCAAGATCCAGAATGCCGCGCGCAACTCCACCGAGTGGTTCGAAAATGTCGAGCGCTACGCGGGCTTGGCGCCGGAGCAGTTCGCCTATTCGCTGCTGACGCGCTCGCAGCGCATCTCGCACGAGAACCTGCGTGTGCGAGACCCCGGCTACGTCGAGGGTTTCGAGCGCTGGCTGGCGGGGCAGGCGGCTGCCAACGTCGCCAATGCCACCAGCACCGGACAGGCGGCCGAGGCCCGCGTCGTGCCGCCGATGTTCACGCCGTTGCGCGTGCGCAATGTCACCTTGAAGAACCGCGTGGTGGTGTCGCCGATGGCCATGTACTCCTGCGAGGACGGCGTGCCGGGCGACTTCCACCTGACGCACCTGGGCGCGCGCGCGCTCGGCGGCGCGGGCATGGTGGTGGCGGAAATGACCTGCACCTCGCCGGATGCGCGCATCACCCCGGGCTGCCCGGGTTTGTGGAACGATGAGCAGCGCGATGCCTGGCGCCGCATTGTCGATTTCGTGCATGCCAACAGCGACGCGCGTATCGCCATGCAGATCGGCCACGCCGGGCGCAAGGGCTCCACGCAACTCGGCTGGGAACAGATGGACTATCCGCTCGCCGAAGGCAACTGGCCGGTGCTGTCGGCTTCGCCGCTGCCGTATATGCCGGGCATCTCGCAAGTGCCGCGCGAGATGAGCCGCGCCGATATGGACGCCGTGCGCGACGATTTCGTGGCCAGCGCGCGGCGCGCTGCCCAAGCCGGGTTCGACTGGCTGGAACTGCACTGCGCCCACGGCTACCTGCTCTCCAGCTTCATCTCGCCGCTGACCAACCAGCGCAGCGACGAATACGGCGGCTCGCTGCAGGCGCGGCTGCGCTATCCGCTGGAAGTCTTCGCCGCCGTGCGTGCCGTATGGCCGCAGGAGCGCCCGATGTCCGTGCGGATCTCGGCCCACGACTGGGTCGAAGGCGGCATCACGCCCGACGACGCGATCGAGATTGCGCGCGCCTTCAAGGCCGCGGGCGCCGACATGATCGACTGCTCATCCGGGCAGGTGAGCCCGGACCAGGCGCCGGTGTACGGCCGCATGTACCAGACGCCGTTTGCTGATCGCATCCGCAATGAAGCGGGCATCGCCACGATCGCTGTTGGCGCGATCTTCGAGGCCGACCACGTCGACAGCATCATCGCCGCGGGCCGTGCGGACCTGTGCGCGATTGCCCGGCCGCACCTGGCCGATCCCGCGTGGACCATTCACGAGGCGGCGCGGCTGGGGCATCGCGACCTGGCCTGGCCCAAGCAATACCAGGCCGGCAAGCGCCAGCTCGAGACCAATCTGGAACGGGCAGCGCAACAAGCCAGACAAGCCCGCCAGCCGGAGGATCACTGAGCATGAACACGCTTCTTTCCCTGCAAGGCCGGCACGCGCTGGTCACGGGCGGCGGGCGCGGCATCGGTGCCGCCATTGCCCGCCGCCTGCTCTCGCACGGCGCTAGCGTCACGTTGCTGGGCCGCGACGCGGCTACGCTGGCGGCCACCGCCGATACGCTGGCCGAGGCGGTCGTGTCGCCCGCCATGCTTTGCACCGTGGCGGCGGATATCTCGCAGGCCGACAGCGTGGCAGCGGCCTTTGCCGACGCCGCCGGCAAGGCAGGGCCCATCGACCTGCTGATCAACAATGCCGGCCAGGCGCGCAGCGCGCCGTTCGGCAAGACCGATCTTGCGCTATGGCAATCCATGCTCGAGGTCAACCTCACCGGCACCTTTCTCTGCACGCAGGCCGCGCTGCCGCACATGCTCGCCAATGGCTGGGGCCGCATTATCAATGTGGCCAGCACGGCCGGGCTGGTTGGCTATGGTTATGTGAGCGCCTATTGCGCGGCCAAGCACGGCGTGATTGGCCTGACCCGCGCGCTGGCGCTGGAAACGGCGAGCAGTGGTGTCACCGTCAATGCGGTCTGCCCCGGCTATACGGAAACCGACATCGTGCGCGACGCGGTCGCCAACATCGTGCGCAAGACCGGCCGTACCGAGGCGCAGGCCCGCGCCGAACTGGCCAAGGGCAATCCGCAGGGGCGATTGGTGCAGCCCGACGAAGTCGCGGACGCCGTGGCATGGCTGTGCCAGCCATCGGCCAGCGCGATTACCGGTCAGTCGATCGCCGTGGCCGGCGGCGAGGTCATGGCGGGTTGATCGCCAACGCCTGCAAGCCAACCAGATTCAGAACGAACAAGCGAGAAACGAGATGAGCGAAATAGCACTGGACATGCGCCACCACAAGCGCAGCTTCGCCGGCTACCAGCCACGGCACTTCCTGTGGTCGGTCTCGGCCGACGGCAAGGTCGGCACCGTGACGCTGAACCGCCCCGAGCGCAAGAACCCGCTCACGTTTGATTCCTACGCCGAGCTGCGCGACCTATTCCGCGGCCTGTGCTACGCCACCGACATCAAGACGGTGGTCATCACCGGCGCCGGCGGCAACTTCTGCTCGGGCGGCGACGTGCACGAAATCATCGGCCCGCTCACGCGCATGACCATGCCGGAGCTGCTGGAATTCACGCGCATGACCGGCGACCTGATCAAGGCCATGCGGGCTTGCCCGCAGCCCATCGTCAGCGCCGTCGACGGCATCTGCGCCGGCGCCGGCGCGATGATGGCGCTGGCCTCGGATATGCGTCTGGGCACGGCGCAGGCCAAGACCGCTTTCCTGTTCGTGCGGGTTGGACTGGCCGGCGCCGATATGGGTGCCTGCTCGCTGCTGCCGCGCGTGATCGGGCAGGGCCGTGCGAGCGAGCTGCTCTACACCGGCCGCGCGATGGCTGCGCAAGAAGGGCTGCAGTGGGGCTTCTTCAACGCGCTGCACGCACCGGACGCTGTGCTCGCCGAGGCGCAGGCACTGGCCGCGCAGATTGCGGCTGGTCCGACGTTCGCCCACGGTGTGACCAAGAAGCTGCTGCACCAGGAATGGAACATGGGCCTGGACGAAGCCATCGAGGCCGAGGCCGAGGCGCAGGCCATCTGCATGCAGACCCGGGATTTCCGCCGCGCCTACGACGCGTTCGTGGCCAAGACGCGCCCGGTGTTCGAAGGCGATTGAAAGGAATAGCAAGCCATGTCCGACAAAGGTTATCTCTGCCTGCCGTTCTTCGACGACACGCACCGTGAACTAGAGCAACGGCTCGATGCATGGGCCACGGCCTCGCTCAAGGTCGACCACAGCGACACCGATGCCGCCTGCCGAGCGCTGGTGCGCCAGCTCGGCGCGGCCGGCTGGCTGCGCTACTGCGTGCCAGCCGCCTACGGCGGCGCGCTCGACACGCTCGACTCGCGCTCGCTGTGCCTGCTGCGCGAGACGCTGGCTCGCCATGATGGCCTGGCCGACTTTGCCTTCGCCATGCAAGGCCTGGGCAGCGGCGCGATCACGCTGGCCGGCAGCGGCGCCATGCGCGAACGCTACCTGCCGCGCGTGGCGCGCGGCGAGGCGATTGCCGCGTTCGCGTTGTCCGAACCCGATGCCGGTTCCGATGTCGCCGCCATGCAATGCCGTGCCGTGCCGGATGGCGATCACTACGTGCTCGATGGCGTCAAGACCTGGATCTCCAACGGCGGCATCGCCGACTTCTATTGCGTCTTTGCCCGCACCGGCGAAGCGCCGGGCGCGCGCGGCATCTCCGCGTTTGTCGTGGATGCCGACACGCCGGGCCTGACCATCGCCGAGCGCATCGACGTGATGGCGCCGCACCCGCTTGCCACGCTGCGCTTCGAGAACTGCCGGGTGCCCGTCACCGCAAGGCTTGGCGAGGCAGGGCAGGGCTTCAAGGTGGCCATGATGACGCTGGACATCTTCCGCGCCTCGGTGGCTGCCGCCTCGCTGGGCTTTGGCCGCGCCGCGCTCGACGAAGCACTGGCCCGTGCCACCGCGCGGCCGATGTTCGGCGGCGTGCTGGCGGACCTGCAACTGACGCAGGCCGCCATCGGCGACATGGCCACCGCCATCGACTCGGCAGCCTTGCTGACCTACCGCGCCGCGTGGCTGCGCGATGTGGCCGGCGTGCGCACCACGCGTGAAGCCGCCATGGCCAAGATGGTGGCCACCGAGAACGCGCAGCAGGTGATCGACCGCGCGGTGCAGATGTTCGGCGGTCTCGGCGTCAAGGTCGGCACGCGCGTGGAAAGCCTGTATCGCGAGATCCGTTCCTTGCGGATCTACGAGGGTGCCACCGAAGTGCAGAAGCTGATCATCGCGCGCGAAACGCTGGCGCAGCATCGCGCCTGACGTGGCCGGCGCGAGCGGATAACCGGATAACCCTTACCAGCATCACCAGAATGAAGGAAGCGGAGACAAACATGGCGAGCACAGCCCATCTCGATACCTATGCACTGGACCGCCTGCCGCCCCCGCAGCAGTGGCCGGCGTTCCTGTTCAACGCCGATACCCGGTATCCGGAGCGCATGAACTGCGCGCTCGAACTGGTCGAGCGCCACGTGCGCGAGGGGCGCGGCGAGCGTGTGGCAATCCGCTACGAGCAAGACGGCGCGCACCGTACCGTCAGCTATGCCGAACTGGCTGCGCTATCGAATCGCATTGCCCATGTGCTGACCGGCGACATGAAGCTGGTGCCGGGCAGTCGGGTGCTGCTGCGCGGCCCAAACAACCTGATGATGGCGGCATGCTGGCTGGCCGTGGTCAAGGCAGGCTTGATCGCTGTGCCGACCATGCCGCTGCTGCGCGCGAAGGAACTCAAGCAGGTGATCGACCGCGCGGCAGTCAGCGCCGCGCTGTGTGACGAACGCCTGCGCGAGGAACTGGAGGCCAACCTCAAGCCAGGCGGCGAGCACCATTGCCCGAGCCTGACCCAGGCGCTGTACTTCAACAGCAGCGGCGCCGGTTCGGTGGAGGCCGCGATGGCGAACAAGCCCGACGGCTTCGAAGCCTGCGATACCGCGGCCGATGATATCTGCCTGATTGCCTTCACCAGCGGCACGACGGGGCAGCCCAAGGGCACGGTGCATTTCCATCGCGACGTGATCGCGATGTGTGACCTGTTTCCGCGCCATGTCCTCAAGCCCGGCCCGGACGATATCTTCTGCGGCACGCCGCCGCTGGCCTTTACGTTTGGCCTTGGCGGCATCCTGTGCTTCCCGCTGCGGGTCGGGGCTTCCACCGTGCTGGCGGAACGGCTCACGCCCGAAAGCCTGCTGGCGCTGATTCAGTCCTGGCGCGCCACCATCGTGTTTACCGCGCCGACCTTCTACCGGCAGATGGCAGCGCTGGCGCCGGGCTACGATCTGTCCAGCCTGCAAAAGAGCGTGTCGGCAGGCGAGGCGCTGCCGGATGCCACGCGCCAAAGCTGGAAGGCGGCCACGGGCATCGAGATGACCGACGGCATCGGCGGCACCGAGATGATGCATATCTTCATTTCCAGCGCGGGCGCCGATGTGCGGCCTGGTGCTATCGGCAAGGTGGTGCCCGGCTATATCGCGCAGATCGTCGATGAGCAGATGCAACCCGTGCCGCATGGCACGGTCGGCAAGCTGGCGGTGCGCGGCCCCACCGGATGCCGCTACCTGGACGACCCGCGCCAGGCCAACTACGTAAAGGACGGCTGGAACCTGCCGGGCGATACCTTCAAGGCGGATGCCGACGGCTATTACTACTATCAGGCACGCTCCGATGACATGATCGTCTCGGCTGGCTACAACATCGCCGGGCCGGAAGTGGAGAGCGCACTGATGCGCCACGAGGCGGTGGCCGAGTGCGGCGTGGTCGGCATGCCCGACCCCGAGCGCGGCCAGATTGTTGCTGCGTATGTGGTGCTGCGCCCTGGCGTGGCGGCAAGCGACGAGACTTGCGCGGCACTGCAGTCCTATGTCAAGGCCGAGATCGCACCCTACAAGTATCCGCGCAAGGTGATTTTTGTCGATGCGCTGCCGCGCACCGAGACCGGCAAGCTGCAGCGTTTCCGCCTGCGGCAGATGGCCGAGCAGAGCGGGGCACCCGAGGGTGCGAGGCAGCCGTGAACGCGTGCTTCAGCAACAGCGCGCGGGTGCGCTTCAAGGATTGCGATGCCGCCGGCATCGTGTTCTTCCCGCGCTACTTCGAGATGCTCAATGACCTGGTCGAGGACTGGTTCCGCGACGCGCTCGGCTGGTCCTTCGCCGAAATGCATGGCGCAGGGCAGGCCGGCGTGCCGACGGCGGAATTGTCCACCCGCTTTGTCGCGCCCAGTCGCCTGGGCGAATTGTTGACACGGGAGCTGCGCGTGACACAACTAGGTCGCAGCAGCTTTTCGTTGCAGGTGCGCTTTGTCGGGCCGGCTGGGGATGTGCGGGTGGAGATCGCCCAGCGGCTGGTATGCGTGGACACCGGGCAGATGGCGTCGCGCGCGCTGCCGCCGGAAGTCCGCTCGGCCATGGAGCGCTTCCTCGCGCCCGATGCCCCGGCGTCCGCACCGATGCACCCGTGCGGGGCGTAGGGCGAAGCCGGCCAAACAGAAAACAGGATCCCGATCCTAGATCCCAATCACTTCTTACGTTACGGAAAACCGACCATGAAGATTCTCCAGCCAACAGACTGGGCCGCGCCGCGCGGCTACTCGAACGGCACCATGACCGAATTGCAGGTGGGCAGCCGCCTGCTCTTCGTCGGCGGCCAGATCGGCTGGAACGGCCTGTGCGAGTTCGAGACCGATGACTTCTCCGAGCAGGTCGGCCAGGCGCTGCGCAATATCGTGGCGGTGCTGGCGGCGGGCGGCGCGCGTCCGGAGCACATCGTGCGCATGACCTGGTATGTGAAGGACAAGGTGGAATATGTGGCGGCCTACCGCGCCATCGGCGAGCACTACCGCGCCACCATCGGGCGTCATTTTCCGGCCATGACGGCGGTCGAAGTGGCCGATCTGGTGGAGGCGCGCGCCAAGGTGGAGATCGAAGTGACGGCGGTGGTGCCGGCCGGCGAATGACAACGTCAGCCCGGCATGCCGCCGGGCTGACGGGCCCGCTGAGGAGGGCGGAGGCGTCCGCAAGTCCTTGATAACTTGAGAAAATGGGTGGCGCGGGGTATAATCCAAAAGTTTCGCTTTCAGAACCCCTCACCCTAGCGCCTACCGAATTCCACCTTCCGCCGCCCCCATTTCGCCCTGGCTCCGCCGCATTGTTTTGTGTGGCGTATCGAGCACCGGGCGAACGGCCCCGGCGACAAGCATCGCGCCCAGTCGACGAAATCGACAATCCGCGCGCTGCCTGTCGCCCCGCCGGACAAACGGGGCAAGAGGCGTTGAGCAGGTCGGTCACGGGGTGAATCCAGCAGGAGCCTACCCGTGTTACCGTCTTTTCCGTCCGCCATTCTCGCGCTTGCAGACGGCACGGTCTTTCGTGGCTATTCCATTGGCGCTTCCGGCCATACCATCGGCGAAGTGGTGTTCAACACCGCTCTGACCGGTTACCAGGAAATCCTCACCGACCCCAGCTATTCCCGGCAGATCGTCACATTGACGTATCCGCATATCGGCAATGTCGGGGTCAATACTGAGGATGTCGAAGCCACGAAAGTCCATGCCGCCGGCCTGATCATCAAGGATCTGCCGCTCCTGGCCTCCAATTTCCGCAAGGAACATTCCCTCGGCCATTACCTGAAGCAGGAAAAGGTGGTGGCGATTGCCGGCATCGACACCCGCAAGCTGACCCGTATCCTGCGCGAGAAGGGTGCGCAGAACGGCTGCATCCTCGCTGGCGAGGACAATGTGCAGAAAGCCATCGACCTGGCACGTTCCTTCCCCGGCCTGGCCGGCATGGACCTGGCCAAGGTGGTGTCGGTCAAGGAACCGTACGAGTGGAACCAGACCGAATGGGTGCTGGGCCAAGGTTATGGCAAGCTGGAGTCGCCGCGTTTCCACGTGGTGGCCTTTGACTACGGCGTGAAGTTCAACATCCTGCGCATGCTGGCCGCACGCGGCTGCAAGGTGACCGTGCTGCCGGCGCAAGCCAGCGCGGAAGATGCCCTGGCGCTCAACCCGGACGGCGTGTTCCTGTCGAACGGCCCAGGAGATCCCGAGCCCTGCGACTATGCGATCCGTGCCACCCGTGAGTTCATCGCCCGCGGCATCCCCACGTTCGGCATCTGCCTGGGCCACCAGATCATGGCCCTGGCCGCCGGCGCCAAGACGCTGAAGATGAAGTTCGGCCACCACGGCGCGAACCATCCGGTGAAGGACCTCGACGACGGCCGCGTGGTGATCACCTCGCAGAACCACGGTTTTGCGGTGGACGCCGATACCCTGCCTGCCAACGTGCGCGCCACCCACGTGTCGCTGTTCGACGGCTCGCTGCAGGGCTTCGCGCTGACCGACAAGCCGGCATTCTGCTTCCAGGGTCACCCGGAAGCCTCGCCGGGCCCGCACGACGTGGCTTACCTGTTCGACCGATTTACCAAGATGATGGCCGACGCACGCCAGTAAGCACGTTCAAGCCAAGACGAGAAGTTACGTAGACAAGCAGACCGCAGGACGACCCGATGAACGCCTTCATGCATACCGCGCTGGGCATTACCGATTTCTGGACCTTTGTGCTTGGCACGATTTTCATCGTGCTGCTGCCGGGGCCGAACTCGATGTATGTGCTATCCGTCGCGGCGCAACGCGGCGTGCGCGAAGGCTACAAGGGTGCCTGCGGGGTGTTCCTGGGGGACGCCATCCTGATGGTGCTGTCGGCGGCGGGCGTGGCCTCGCTGCTCAAGGCCAGCCCCGCCTTGTTCTACGTGGTGAAGACCATCGGTGCCGCTTATCTGGGCTGGATCGGTTTCCAGATGCTGCGCGGTGCCGTGCGCGCATGGTTGCGCCGTGGCAGCGACGGCGGGACGGCGGCGCAGGCTCAAGCGCCTGTGGACCGCGCGGTCAGCCCGTTGCGCAAGGCGCTGGTGGTGAGCCTGCTCAACCCCAAGGCCATCCTGTTCTTCATCTCCTTCTTCATCCAGTTCGTCGATCCGCAGTTCGGCTACCCGGCGCTGTCGTTTGTCGCGCTGGGGCTGGTGTGCCAGTTGTGCAGCTTCGCCTACCTGACCACGATCATCTTCGTGGGCGCCAGGCTGGCCGAAGCATTTCGCCGCCGACGACGACTGTCGGCGGGCATGGCGAGCGGGGTAGGCGCCATGTTCATCGGCTTCGGCGCCAAGCTGGCGACGGCCACCCTGAACTGAATCGAATCCTGATATCCGGTGCGGCCCGCGCGATTGTGCGGGCCGGCCAATAATGAGAGCGTGCAATGCCAAAGCGCACAGACATAAAGAGCATCCTGATCATCGGCGCCGGCCCCATCATCATCGGGCAGGCGTGCGAGTTCGACTATTCCGGCGCCCAGGCCTGCAAGGCGCTGCGCGAGGAAGGTTTCAAGGTCGTGCTGGTGAATTCGAATCCGGCCACGATCATGACCGATCCCAATACGGCCGATGTGACCTACATTGAGCCGATTACCTGGGAAGTGGTCGAGCGCATCATTGCAAAAGAGCGTCCCGACGCCATCCTGCCGACCATGGGCGGCCAGACCGCGCTGAACTGCGCGCTGGATCTGCATCGCCATGGCGTGCTGGCAAAGTACAACGTCGAGCTGATCGGCGCGTCGCCGGAGGCCATCGACAAGGCCGAGGATCGCCAGAAGTTCAAGGAAGCGATGACCAAGATCGGCCTGGGCTCGGCCAAGTCCGGCATCGCTCACTCGATGGAAGAAGCGCTGGCCGTACAGACGCAGATCGCCAAGGAGACCGCCACCGGCGGCTACCCGATCGTGATCCGCCCGTCTTTCACGCTGGGCGGCTCCGGCGGCGGCATTGCCTACAACCGCGAAGAATTCGAGGAAATCTGCAAGCGCGGCCTGGATCTCTCGCCGACCCGCGAACTGCTGATCGAAGAGTCGCTGCTGGGCTGGAAAGAGTATGAGATGGAAGTTGTCCGCGACAAAAAGGACAACTGCATCATCATTTGCTCGATCGAGAACCTGGACCCGATGGGCATCCACACCGGCGACTCCATCACGGTGGCGCCCGCCCAGACCCTGACCGACAAGGAATACCAGATCCTGCGCAACGCCTCGCTGGCGGTGCTGCGCGAGATCGGCGTGGATACCGGCGGCTCCAACGTGCAGTTCTCGATCAACCCGGCCGACGGCCGCATGATCGTGATTGAAATGAACCCGCGCGTGTCGCGCTCGTCGGCGCTGGCCTCCAAGGCCACCGGTTTCCCGATCGCCAAGGTCGCCGCCAAGCTTGCGGTGGGCTACACGCTGGACGAGCTGAAGAACGAGATCACCGGCGGTGCGACCCCGGCCTCGTTCGAGCCGTCGATCGACTACGTGGTCACCAAGGTGCCGCGTTTCGCCTTCGAGAAATTCCCGCAGGCCGACAGCCACCTGACCACCCAGATGAAGTCCGTGGGTGAGGTGATGGCCATGGGCCGTACCTTCCAGGAATCGTTCCAGAAGGCCCTGCGCGGCCTGGAAGTGGGCGTGGATGGCCTGGATGACAAGTCCACCGACCGCGACGAGATCGTCGAGGAAATCGGCGAGGCCGGCCCGGACCGCATCTGGTACGTGGGCGACGCCTTCCGCATCGGCATGTCGCTGGAAGAAGTGCACGCCGAGACCGCCATCGATCCGTGGTTCCTCGCCCAGATCGAAGATATCGTCAAGACCGAGACCCTGGTCAAGGCACGCAAGCTGGACAGCCTGTCGGCCGCCGAGCTGCGTCACCTGAAGCAGAAGGGTTTCTCGGACCGCCGCCTGGCCAAGCTGATGGGCGCCGAGCCCGCAGCCGTGCGCGTGGCGCGCCATGCCGCCGGCGTGCGCCCGGTGTACAAGCGCGTGGACACCTGCGCTGCCGAGTTCGCCACCAATACCGCCTACATGTACGGCACGTATGAAGCCGAGCACGGCGAGTGCGAAGCCGACCCCACTGCCAATCGCAAGATCATGGTGCTGGGCGGCGGTCCGAACCGGATCGGCCAGGGCATCGAGTTCGACTACTGCTGCGTGCACGCCGCGCTGGCGCTGCGCGAAGACGGGTACGAGACCATCATGGTCAACTGCAACCCGGAAACCGTGTCGACCGACTACGACACCTCGGACCGCCTCTACTTCGAGCCGCTGACGCTCGAAGACGTGCTGGAAATCGTCGACCGCGAAAAACCCGTCGGGGTGATCGTGCAGTACGGCGGCCAGACCCCGCTGAAGCTGGCGCTGGACCTGGAAGCCAATGGCGTGCCCATCATCGGCACCAGCCCCGACATGATCGATGCCGCCGAAGACCGCGAGCGTTTCCAGAAGCTGCTGCATGAACTGGGCCTGCGCCAGCCGCCCAACCGCACCGCCCGTGCCGAGGACGAAGCACTGCGCCTGGCCACCGAGATCGGCTATCCGCTGGTGGTGCGCCCGTCGTACGTGCTGGGTGGCCGCGCGATGGAAATCGTGCATGAGCCGCGCGACCTCGAGCGCTACATGCGCGAGGCCGTCAAGGTCTCGCACGACTCCCCGGTGCTGCTGGACCGCTTCCTGAACGACGCCATCGAGTGCGACGTCGATGCCCTGTGCGACGGCCAACGCGTGTTTATCGGCGGCGTGATGGAGCATATCGAGCAAGCCGGCGTGCACTCGGGCGACTCCGCCTGCTCGCTGCCCCCGTACTCGCTGGCGCAAGCCACCGTGGACGAGCTCAAGCGCCAGACCGCGGCGATGGCAAAAGCCCTCAATGTGATCGGCCTGATGAACGTGCAGTTCGCCATCCAGCAAGTCAATGGCGAGGATATCGTCTACGTGCTGGAAGTGAACCCGCGCGCCTCGCGTACCGTGCCTTATGTGTCCAAGGCCACCGGCCTGTCGCTGGCCAAGATCGCCGCGCGCTGCATGGCGGGCCAGACGCTCGACTCGCAAGGCGTGTTCGATGAAGTGGTGCCCCCGTACTTCAGCGTCAAGGAAGCGGTGTTCCCCTTCAACAAGTTCCCTGGTGTCGACCCGGTGCTCGGACCAGAGATGCGCTCCACCGGCGAGGTGATGGGCGTGGGCAAGACCTTCGGCGAGGCCCTCTTCAAGAGCCAGCTCGCCGCGGGCTCGCGCCTGCCGGAGAAGGGCACCGTGTTGCTGACCGTCAAGGACAGCGACAAGCCGCACGCGGTTGGCGTGGCGCGCATGCTGCACGACATGGGCTACCCGATTGTCGCCACCCGCGGCACCGCATCGGCCATCGAAGCCGCCGGCATCCCGGTGCGCGTGGTCAACAAGGTGAAGGACGGCCGTCCGCACATCGTCGACATGCTCAAGAACGGCGAGCTGGCGCTGGTGTTCACCACCGTGGACGAAACCCGTACTGCCATCGCCGACTCGCGCTCGATCCGTATCTCGGCGCTGGCCAGCCGGGTGCCTTACTACACCACCATCGCCGGCGCGCGCGCCGCGGTGGAGGGCCTCAAGCACATGCAGAGCCTGGAGGTCTATGACCTGCAAAGCCTGCACGCCTCGCTGGCCTGAAGCGCGAAGACCGAAAGACGGTAGAGTAGACGGCTGAAGGCCTCCGGGCCGCCCGCAGTTGCTGCGGGCGGCCGTCTTGGCCTAAACTAACAGCAATTTCGTCGATCTAACCGTCGATACAACCTGACAACCTCAAAGCCGCGGTTGAGCGGAAGTGCCCCGGGCAGTGATGCCGGCGCATGGTTCCTGCTCCGCTGCGGCTCATTTTTTTGCTGAACGAAGACATGAGCATTCCGATTACCAAGCGCGGTGCCGAGCTGCTGAAAGAGGAACTGCAGCGCCTGAAGGCCGTCGAACGTCCCGCCGTGATCAACGCCATTTCCGAAGCACGTGCGCAAGGCGACCTCTCCGAGAACGCCGAGTACGACGCCGCCAAGGAAAAGCAGGCCTTTATCGAAGGCCGGATCATCGAGGTGGAGTCCAAGCTGTCGGCGGCGCAGGTCATCGACCCGACCCAGCTCGATACCGACGGCCGCATCGTGTTTGGCGCTACCGTTGACCTCGAAGACCTGGAATCGGGCAAGCCCGTGAGCTACCAGATCGTCGGCGACGACGAGGCTGACCTGGACAGCGGCAAGATTTCCGTCAGCTCGCCGATCGCGCGTGCGCTGATCGGCAAGTTCGAGGGCGATGTGGCGATCGTACTGGCCCCTGGCGGCGAGCGCGAATACGAAGTCATCACGGTTCGCTACGTCTGAACGAGGCTGCGTGTTCTCTTCCTCCTATTCGAGCCTGCCGCCGCTGCCGCATCGGATCTTCCTCCTGCTGACCGTGGTCTGGGCCGGCAGTCTGTGGACAGTGGGCTACATGGTGGCGCCGACGTTGTTTTCCGTGCTGCCCAGCCGCGAGACGGCGGGCTTGATCGCCGGGCAGCTGTTCCGGACCGAAGCCATCCTCGGCGTGGTGGTCGGTGTGCTGCAACTGGCGCTGTGCAACCTGATGATCCGCCGTGGCGCGGGACGCTATCGTGGCCTGCGCTGGCTTGTGCTGGGCATGCTGCTGTGCGTGCTGGCGGGGTATTTCGGTATCCAGCCCTTCATGGAAAACCTGAAGGAGAAGGCGACGGCGCTTGGCATGGGCGTGTCCGAGTCGCCCTACAAAGGGCAATTCGGCATGCTGCATGGCGTGTCCAGCGTGTTCTACCTGGTGCACAGCTTGCTGGCGCTGGTCACGGTGTGGCGCGCAGCGGCGCCGCGCTCGGCTGGCGAGTGAGGCGCAAGGGGCGAGCGCGGGTGGCCGTCCCTTATGCCATGCCGGCGGCCCGGGCGGGCGCGCTGGCATGGCTTCGACATTAGTCGAGCGCTTTCTTCTTCTGGCTGGTCGGGCGGACGCGCGCGCGCTTGACGTTGCCGCCGGCGGTGACGCGTTCATTGCCCAGCACCGTCACTTGCGAGCGCTTGGGGCGCCGATTGGGCGCGGCGCTAGGCTTCTTGACCGTGACAGTGCGCGGGGCGGCGCCGCCTCGCGGGGCCAGGCGGCCCAGTTCCTGCGGACGATTTTCCTTCAGGACGGCCGGGCCCGGGCGCCATACCACCAGCAGCTTGCCGATATGCTGGATCGGAGCGGCGTCCAGATCTTCGCAGATGGTTTCGTACATGGCGATGCGGCTTTCGCGGTCGTCGCCGAATACGCGGATCTTGATCAGGTCGTGAGACGCCAGGCTACGGTCGATTTCGGCCAGGACGGGGCGCGTAAGACCCTCGCCGCCGATCATCACAACCGGATTGAGGCCATGGGCACGGGAGCGGAGTTCTGAGCGCTGGGCGGGAATAAGTTGAAGAGCGGGCATAAGTAAAGCGCAGGCGAGGGCGCAAATGGGCGCGCAAGTGGTGCGCAAACCAAGGCACCGAAGTGCCGAAAAAGCGAATCGGCGCGTATTATCCGTCAAACTGGCGCGGTCAGGCTGCAAAAACAGCAAAACGAGTGAAAAACGCACGGGCGACCGCGGGTCGGCGGCGTTTTTCTCCATACAGATGTATCCGGAATGGCCAAGAACAAATTCAATCAGGCGTGGTTGCACGACCATATCAACGATCCCTACGTCAAATTGGCGCAGCGCGAGGGCTACCGCGCTCGTGCAGCGTATAAGCTGAAGGAGATCGACGAGCAGGACAAGCTGATCCGTCCCGGCCAGGTCATTGTCGACCTCGGTGCGGCCCCCGGCAGCTGGAGCCAGTACGCCCGCAACAAGCTGGCGGCATCTTCGCGCGCCAAGGACGGCGGCATTGATGGCGCGGTGATTGCCATTGACCTGTTGCCGATGGAAGCTGTCGCTGACGTCACATTCATCCAGGGTGACTTCCGCGAGGAGGACGTTTTCCGCCAGTTGGAGGAAATCGTGCTGCAAGCGTCCGGCGGGGCAAAGATTGATCTTGTTTTGTCGGACATGGCCCCCAACTTGTCCGGTGTAGCCTTTGCCGATGCGGCCCGTATCGATTACTTATGTGACCTGGCGCTGGAATTTGCCCAGGCCCATCTGAAGCCGGAGGGCTCATTGCTGGTAAAGTGTTTCCATGGCAGCGGTTACAGCCAAATCGTGGAGAAGTTCAAGCGCCAGTTCAAGGTGGTCGCCAAACGCAAGCCCAAGGCGTCACGCGATAAGTCTTCCGAGACCTTCATTCTTGGGCGTTTCCTCAAGTCGGCGGGGTGAAGCGGTGCCTATCGCTTCGATGAATTTGCTTTTTACCCCCACGCCGGGCGCTGCATTACAATGCAGCTATCCCGTTGGCAAGGCGTTCGTAAAGGAGTTTGGCCTTGAATAACAACCTGTTTCAAAAGGCGGCAATCTGGCTCGTGATCGCGCTGGTGTTGTTTACCGTCTTCAAGCAGTTCGACAAGCCCCGCACGCAGGAAGGCGTCACCTATTCGCAGTTCATGGATGATGCCAAGGCCGGCAAGGTGGGCCGGGTTGACGTGCAAGGCCGCAATCTGGTGGTGACGCCCAAGGAAGGGCAGAAGTACACCATCATCTCGCCGGGCGACATCTGGATGGTTGGCGACCTGATGAAGTTCGGCGTCCAGGTTACCGGCAAGGCAGACGACGAGCCCAACCTGCTGGTGCAGGCCCTGTATTACCTCGGGCCCACCCTGCTGATCATTGTGTTCTGGTTCTACATGATGCGGCAGATGCAAGGCGGCGGGAAAGGCGGTGCCTTCTCCTTCGGCAAGTCGCGCGCGCGCCTGATCGATGAAAACCAGAATGCGGTCACTTTCCAGGATGTCGCCGGTTGCGACGAATCCAAGGAAGAAGTGATCGAACTGGTGGACTTCCTCAAGGATCCGCAGAAATTCCAGAAGCTGGGCGGCCGTATCCCGCGCGGCGTGCTGCTGGTCGGCCCTCCGGGCACCGGCAAGACGCTGCTGGCGCGTGCCATCGCCGGCGAAGCCAAGGTGCCGTTCTTCAGCATCTCCGGCTCGGACTTCGTTGAAATGTTCGTCGGCGTGGGCGCGGCCCGTGTCCGCGACATGTTCGAGAATGCCAAGAAGCAGGCGCCCTGCATCGTCTTCATCGACGAAATCGATGCGGTCGGCCGTCACCGCGGCGCAGGCATGGGCGGCGGCAACGACGAGCGCGAGCAAACCCTCAACCAGATGCTGGTCGAGATGGACGGTTTCGAGGCCAACTCGGGCGTGATCGTGATCGCCGCGACCAACCGTTCGGACGTCCTGGACAAGGCGCTGTTGCGCCCGGGCCGTTTCGACCGCCAGGTGTATGTCGGCCTGCCCGACATCCGCGGCCGCGAGCAGATCCTCAAGGTCCACATGCGCAAGGTGCCGATCGGCAATGATGTCGACGCCTCGGTGATTGCACGTGGTACCCCGGGCTTCTCCGGCGCCGACCTGGCCAACCTGGTCAACGAAGCCGCACTGTTCGCCGCCCGTCGCAGCAAGCGCGTGGTCGACATGCAGGACTTCGAGGACGCAAAGGACAAGATCTACATGGGCCCGGAGCGCAAGTCCACGGTCATGCGCGAGGAAGAACGCCGCGCAACCGCGTACCACGAGTCTGGCCATGCGGTGGTGGCCAAGCTGCTGCCCAAGGCGGATCCGGTGCACAAGGTCACCATCATGCCGCGCGGCTGGGCACTGGGCGTGACCTGGCAGCTGCCGGAGCACGACAAGTACTCGAAGTACAAGGACAACATGCTCGACGAGATCGCCATCCTGTTTGGCGGCCGCGCGGCGGAAGAGGTCTTCCTCAACGCCATGAGCACCGGTGCTTCCAATGACTTCGAGCGCGCCACCAAGACGGCTCGCGACATGGTCACCCGCTTCGGCATGAGCGACACCCTGGGAACCATGGTGTACGTGGATACCGAGCAAGATGGCATGTTCGGCAAGATGTCGTCCAAGACGGTGTCGGAAGCTACCCAGGTCAAGGTCGATGCGGAAATCCGCCGCATCGTCGACGAGCAATATGGCCTGGCCAAGCGCCTGCTCGAGGAAAACCGCGACAAGGTCGAAGCCATGACTGCGGCCCTCATGGAATGGGAAACCATCGATGCGGACCAGGTCAACGACATCATGGCGGGCAAGCCGCCGCGGCCGCCGCGTGGCGCGTCCAGCCAGAACGGTGGTGGCAACACGCCGTCGGGTGGCTCGCCGGTGGCTCCGACCAACGCTCCGGCCACGGCCTGAGCGGGATGGCCGGCACGATAGTGCCGCCGGCGTTCCGGTAATCCGGAACGCGCTGGCGCGGTTGTCGTGGTTGTAGCGGTCGTTCACCAAGCCTGAAGCCGGCGCCTTGTGCGCCGGCTTTTTCTTTGTCGGCGCGTACGTCGCGCCGTGTTTTTCCACTTTCCTGGCTCTCGTCCTTTCGTATCTTGTCGTCGATCTCAACCGATTTGAGTTTCCAGTGCGGCCGCTACCGCTTCGCGCGCGACCGCCGTCCGCTGGTGATGGGCATCCTGAACGTCACCCCCGATTCCTTTTCCGATGGCGGCCAGCATGCTGGCCGCGATGCCGCCTTGCGCCATGCCGAGCGCATGATTGCCGAAGGCGTGGACATCATCGATATCGGTGGCGAGTCGAGCCGGCCAGGGTCGGCGGCATTGCCGCTGGACCAGGAGCTGGAGCGCGTGCTGCCGATGGTCGAGGCGCTGCGCGACTGCGGCCGGCCGCTGTCCATCGATACCTACAAGCCGGAAGTCATGCGCGCGGCGCTGGCGGCCGGGGCGGACTTGATCAATGACATCTGGGGCTTTCGCATGCCTGGCGCCGTCGAGGCGGTGAGTGAGGCACAGGCGGGGCAGGCCGGACTATGCGTGATGCATATGCAGCGCGATCCGCAGACCATGCAGGAGCAACCCCAGTACGAGGATGTGGTGCAAGAGGTCGCTGGTTTCCTGCGCGAGCGCGTGGACGCGCTGCGCGCCGCCGGCGTGGCTGAAAGCCGCATCACGCTCGATCCAGGCTTTGGCTTTGGCAAGGCGCCGGATCATAATCTGCGGCTGCTGGGCCAGTTGCCGCAACTGGCGGTTGATGGCCTGCCCTTGCTGGTTGGCCTGTCGCGCAAGTCGACGCTCGGCGCGATCCTGGGCGGGCGGCCACCGCAGCAGCGGATCGCCGCCAGCCTGGCAGCGGCGGTATGCGCTGCGGAACGGGGTGCGTATATCGTGCGTGTGCACGATGTGGAACAAACTGTGGATGCCCTCAAGATCTGGTGGGCCATCCGTCATGAAACCATCGCCAATTAACATTTGTTTTGATTGCGGGCGTCGAGCATTGCACGCTTAGCCTTTAGCATTCGGCATCCGCAATACCGAACAACGGGAGAATGATCATATGACACGCAAGTATTTCGGCACGGATGGGATTCGTGGCAGGGTTGGCGAGGCGCCGATCACGCCCGACTTCGTGATGCGCCTGGGCTATGCGGCGGGCATGGTGCTTGCCCATGGGGCGAAGCAGCATGATCAGGCGCGTCCGACCGTACTGATCGGCAAGGACACGCGCATTTCCGGCTATATGCTGGAGGCCGCGCTGGAGGCCGGCTTTACCTCGGCAGGCGTCAACGTGCTGCTGACCGGGCCGCTGCCGACACCGGGCGTGGCCTATCTCACGCGTGCGCTGCGCTTGTCGGCAGGCGTGGTGATCTCCGCCAGCCACAACCCGTACTACGACAACGGCATCAAGTTCTTCTCCGCCGATGGCGACAAGTTGCCGGATGCCGTGGAAATGGCGATCGAGCAAGCGCTGGAAGAGCCGATGGTCTGCGTGCGTTCGGACGATCTCGGCCGCGCGCGCCGCATTGAGGATGCCGCTGGCCGCTACATTGAATTCTGCAAGAGCACGTTTCCCTACGAGCAGGACCTGCACAAGCTCAAGCTGGTGGTGGACTGCGCACATGGTGCCGCTTACCACATCGCTCCTCACGTCTTCCACGAGCTTGGCGCCGACGTGATCTCGATCGGCAACCAGCCGGATGGCCGCAACATCAACGCCGGCTACGGCGCGACGGCCCCGGAAAAACTGATCGAAGCGGTCAAGGCCAATGGCGCCGATCTTGGCCTGGCCTTCGACGGCGATGCGGACCGCCTGCAGGTGGTGGACCGCGACGGCCGCCTGTTCAACGGGGATGAACTGCTGTACCTGATCGTCCAGGACCGCCTGCAGGCGGGCCAGGCGGTGGAGGGCGCGGTGGGCACGCTGATGACCAATATGGCGGTGGAGCTCGCGTTCCAGCGCCAGGGCGTGGAGTTCGTGCGCGCCAAGGTGGGCGATCGCTATGTGCTGGAAGAGCTGAACAAGCGCAAGTGGACGCTGGGCGGCGAGGGCTCGGGCCATCTGCTCTGCCTGGACCGCCACACTACCGGCGACGGCATCGTCTCCGCGCTGCAGGTGCTGGCCGCGTTGCGCCGTAGCGGCAAGACCCTGTCGCAATTGCTGGAAGGCGTTTCGCTGTTCCCGCAGACGCTGATCAATGTGCGCGTGGAAAAGGGCTTTGATTGGCAGTCCCACGCGGGCCTGAGCGCGGCGCGCGCCGTGATCGAGCCGCAGCTCGCGGGCCGGGGCCGGGTGTTGATCCGAGCATCGGGGACCGAGCCGGTGGTGCGCGTGATGGTCGAAGCCGAGAAGGTCGAGACCGCGGAGCAGGCAGCGCAGACGCTGGCGGACGCCTTGCGGGCCTGAAACCGGGTCATCGCCGCTAGTTGTTGCCAAAACGCCGGGCTTTTCGCCCGGCGTTATTTCTTGTAGAAAAGCAATTAACCGCATATTTTCGGGCTCGCCTGCCGCCGGATGCGGGTCGGGGAGGGCATTGCCGACGGGTGAATCGATGTGATGCGAGAGGCCGCTTTCGCTGACTTTGAAGAAGATCTCGTGATGTCATTGAATTGTCATAGTCGGAGCTTAAAGTTCGACTTGTCAAAAAATTGTCATTCCCCAACCATGTCTCTGGAGGACATATGAAGCTGGTCAAGACTGCCGTAGCAGGCATTGTGTCGTTGGTGGTGGCGGGCACTGCGTTCGCGGCGGAAATTACCGGTGCTGGCGCTTCTTTCCCGGCGCCCGTGTATTCCAAGTGGGCCGATGCATACCAGAAAGCAACGGGTAACAAGGTCAACTATCAATCCATCGGCTCGTCTGGCGGCATCAAGCAGATCGGCGCCAAGACTGTCGACTTCGGTGCTTCCGACGCGCCCCTGAAGGACGAAGAACTGGCCAAGCAAGGCTTGGTGCAGTTTCCCACGGTGATCGGCGGCGTGGTGCCGGTGATCAACCTGCAAGGCATCAAGCCGGGCGAACTGACCATCACCGGCGACGTGCTGGCGAACATCTACCTGGGCAAGATCAAGAAGTGGGACGATCCCGCCATCAAGGCACTGAACCCGCACGCCAAGCTGCCGAACCAGGACATCCTGCCGGTGCGCCGCGCCGATGGTTCGGGCACCACCTTCATCTTCACCAACTATCTGTCCAAGGTCAGCACGGACTGGAAGAGCTCGGTGGGCGAGGGCACCACGGTCAACTGGCCGGGCGGTGGCACCGGTGGCAAGGGTAACGAAGGCGTGGCCGCTTTCGTGCAACGCCTGAACGGCGCCATCGGCTACGTCGAGTACGCCTACGCCAAGCAGAACAAGATGACCCACCTGAACATGAAGAACGCTGCCGGTGCAGTGGTTCAGCCCGGTGACGACGGCTTCAAGGCGGCAGCAGCCGGCGCCGACTGGAGCAAGACCTATTACCAGATCCTGACCAACGAACCGGGCAAGACGGCATGGCCGATCGCCGGCGCGACCTTCATCCTGGTACACAAGCACCAGGAAAAGGCAGCGCAGGGCGCCGAAGTGCTGAAGTTCTTCGACTGGGCCTACAAGAGCGGCGGCAACATGGCCAGCGACCTTGACTATGTACCGCTGCCGGACGCCGTGGTGAACCAGATCCGCGCGACCTGGAAGAGCTCGGTCAAGGACGGCTCGGGCAAGGCGTTGTACAACTGATCGGCGGGCTGCCACGGCAGCCGCGCCTTGCCGGTCCGGCGTCCCAAGGGCGCCGGACCGGCGGCGTTGAAGACAGCAAAGCAGCAGAAGTAGAAGTAGAAGTAGAAGTAGAAGTAGATGCAGCAGTAGAAGCAGCGCAGCAAACGCGGCAACCCGCGCGGGCAAGCACGACGCAATGCAAGGGGCAGATTGGCCCGAGCGCTCGGCGCGGCCAGCCGCCTACTAAACGAACTCCAATACCACATCATGGCGACTACATCCGATCTATCCGCAGTACGGCCGCCTAGCCGTACCGGTGACATCCTGTTTGGTGGCCTGACGCGCGGCGCCGCCATCGTGACCTTGCTGCTGCTTGGCGGCATCATCGTGTCGCTCGCAATCAGCGCCTGGCCTTCCATCGAGGCCTTCGGCCTGCGCTTCCTGTGGACCGCAGAGTGGGATCCACCCGCGGACGTCTATGGCGCGCTGGTGCCGATCTACGGCACCATCGTCACCTCCCTGATCGCCCTGATCATCGCGGTGCCCATCAGCTTTGGCATCGCGCTGTTCCTGACCGAGCTGTCGCCGGCCTGGCTGCGCCGCCCGCTCGGCACCGCCATCGAATTGCTGGCCGCCGTACCCTCGATCGTCTACGGCATGTGGGGCCTGCTGGTGTTCTCGCCGATCTTCGGCGAGTACTTCCAGAAGCCGCTGGCCGCCACCGTGGGCCAGGTGCCGCTGATCGGCAAGCTGTTCCAGGGGGCGCCCCTGGGCATCGGCCTGCTGTGCGCCGGCGTGATCCTGGCGATCATGATCATTCCCTACATCGCGTCCGTGATGCGCGATGTGTTCGAAGTTACCCCGGTGTTGCTCAAGGAATCGGCCTATGGCATCGGCTGCACCACGTGGGAAGTGATGTGGCGCGTGGTGCTGCCCTTCACCCGTGCCGGCGTGATCGGCGGCGTGATGCTGGGCCTTGGCCGCGCGCTGGGCGAGACCATGGCGGTCACCTTCGTGATCGGCAATACCAACCTGCTGGACAACGCCTCGCTGTTCTCGCCGGGCAACAGCATCACGTCGGCGCTGGCCAATGAGTTCGCCGAAGCCGGCGCTGGCCTGCATACCGCCGCGCTGATGGAGCTTGGCCTGATCCTGTTCTTCATCACGTTCGTGGTCCTGGCGCTGTCCAAGATCCTGTTGCTCCGCTTGGCCAAGAGCGAGGGTGCAAAATGAACCAAGCCGCCATGTCCTCCTCCTCTACGTCGATTCCGGCAGTCAGTCCGGATGCGGATGCCACGCGCACGCGCCTGCAGGCACGGCGCCGCCGCACCAACTTCTATGCCCTGACCGCGTCGCTGGGCGCCATGGGGTTCGGCCTGTTCTGGCTGGCCTGGATCCTGTGGACCACCATTTCGCTGGGAGTGGGCGGCCTGTCGATGGACCTGTTCACGCAGATGACGCCGGCGCCGAATACCGCCGGCGGCGGCTTGGCCAATGCAATCTACGGCAGCTTCGTGATGGTGGGTTTCGCCACGCTGTGCGGAACGCCCTTGGGCATCCTGGCTGGTATCTACCTGGCCGAATACGGCAAAACGTCGCCGCTGGCCAGTTTCATCCGCTTTATCAACGACATCCTGCTGTCGGCGCCGTCGATTGTGATCGGCCTGTTCGTCTACGCGCTGGTGGTGACCCGCATGGGCCATTTCTCCGCTTGGGCCGGCATCTGCGCGCTGGCGTTGCTGCAGATTCCGATCGTGGTGCGCACGACCGAGAACATGCTGAACCTGGTCCCCAACGCGCTGCGCGAGGCCGCCTTTGCGCTCGGCACGCCCAAGTGGAAGATGGTGCTGTCGATCACGGTGAAGTCATCGTATGCAGGCATCGTCACCGGCGTGCTGCTGGCGGTTGCGCGTATCGCCGGCGAGACCGCGCCGCTGCTGTTCACGGCCTTGTCCAACCAGTTCTGGACCAGCGACCTGAACAAGCCGATGGCGAACCTGCCGGTGACCATCTTCCGCTTCGCCATGAGCCCATTCGTCGAGTGGCAGCAACTGGCCTGGGCCGGCGTGTTCCTGATTACCGTTGGTGTGCTGGCGCTCAATATCCTGGCGCGCATGCTGTTCAAGAAATGACCGGCAGCGCGATAGCCGCACGGCTTACCTCAAATTCTTTGCGAGAGACGAGCATGACCTCGACCGTCATCGACATTCCCGACACGACCCGCGCCAAGATCGACGTGCGCAACCTGAACTTCTACTACGGCCAGTTCCATGCGCTGAAGAACGTCAACATGTCGATTCCCGAGCGCAAGGTAACGGCCTTCATTGGTCCGTCCGGTTGCGGCAAGTCGACCCTGTTGCGCACCTTCAACAAGATGTACGCGCTCTATCCGGAGCAGCGTGCCGAGGGCGAGATCAACATGGATGGCGAGAACCTGCTGACGGCCAAGAAAGACATCGCTCTGCTGCGCGCCAAAGTTGGCATGGTGTTCCAGAAGCCCACGCCGTTCCCCATGTCGATCTATGACAATATCGCCTTTGGAGTGCGCCTGTTCGAGAAACTGTCACGCTCCGAGATGGATGACCGCGTGGAATGGGCACTGTCCAAGGCGGCGCTGTGGAACGAAGCCAAGGACAAGCTCAACCAGTCGGGCTACGGCCTGTCCGGCGGCCAGCAGCAGCGCCTGTGCATCGCGCGCGGCATCGCCATCCGGCCCGAAGTGCTGTTGCTGGATGAGCCGTGCTCCGCACTTGACCCGATCTCGACCGGCCGCATCGAAGAACTGATCGCGGAACTGAAGGACGAGTACACAGTGGTGATCGTGACCCACAACATGCAGCAAGCCGCGCGCTGCTCGGACTACACCGCGTATATGTACCTGGGTGAACTGATCGAGTTCGGCGAGACCGAGAAGATCTTCATCAAGCCGCATCGCAAGGAAACTGAAGACTACATCACCGGCCGTTTCGGCTGATTGAGCGTTACGCACATAGCGCATAGCATACGAATAGAGCGGCTAGGAGAACAACATGTCTGACAAGCATCTGTCGACCCAATTCGACGCCGACCTCAACGCCATCAGCACGAAACTGCTGCAGATGGGCGGTCTGGTCGAGTCGCAGATCGAGAACGCCATGCGGGCGCTTTCGGAGTTCGACGCGGGCCTGGCCGATCAGGTCATCGCGCGCGAGCACCACCTGAATGCCCTGGAACTCGAGATCGATGCCGATTGCGGCAACATCATCGCGCGCCGGCAACCGACCGCGCGCGACCTGCGCCTGGTGATGGCGATTTCCAAGACCATCACCAACCTGGAGCGCGCCGGCGACGAGGCGGAGAAAATCGCCAAGCGCACCAAGCACATCATGGAAGACGCCGGTGCCCACCAGATCAATTACTCCGAGGTGAAATTCTCGGGTGATCTGGCGATCGCGCTGCTGCGCCAGGCACTCGATGCCTTTGCGCGCCTGGACACCGTGGCTGCCGCCCGGATCGTCAAGGACGACAAGGCCATCGACGACGAATTCCGTGCGTTCGTGCGCAAGCTCATCACCTATATGATGGAAGACCCGCGCACGATCTCGGTCGCGCTGGATTTCCTCTTTATCGCCAAGGCGATCGAGCGCATTGGCGACCACGCCAAGAACATCGCTGAATTCATCATCTACATCGTCAAGGGAACCGACGTCCGCCACGCCTCGCGTGAGGACATGGAGCGCGAAGCGCTGAGTTAAGGCGCCACCGCGGAGAAAATTACATGCCAAGCAGCATTCTTGTTGTCGAAGACGAACCCGCGATTGCCGAGCTGATCGCGGTCAACCTGCAACACGCGGGACATTATCCGATCCGGGCCTATAACGCCGAGCAGGCGCTGTCGCTGATGAGCGACGTGCTGCCGGACCTGGTGCTGCTCGACTGGATGCTCCCGGGCAAGTCGGGAGCGACCTTCGCCAAGGAACTGCGCAATAACGACCGCACCAAGCAGATTCCGATCATCATGCTTACCGCGCGCAGCGAGGAGCAGGACAAGGTGCTGGGGCTCGAGGCCGGCGCGGACGACTACGTCACCAAGCCGTTCTCGCCCAAGGAACTGCTGGCCCGCATCAAGGCCGTGCTGCGCCGCCGCGCCCCGCAACTAACCGACGACGTCGTTGCGATCAATGGCCTGCGCCTTGACCCGGCCACGCATCGGGTCACCGGCCAGGATGAATCTGGCCTGATCAAGCTGGACCTGGGTCCTACCGAGTTCCGTCTGCTTCACTTTTTGATGACGCATCCGGAGCGCGTTCACAGCCGTTCGCAGTTGCTGGACCAGGTCTGGGGTGATCACGTGTTCGTGGAAGAGCGGACCGTCGACGTGCATATCAAGCGCCTGCGCGCCGCGCTGACCCCCGGCGGCTACAGCAACATGATCGAGACGGTGCGCGGCAGCGGCTACCGCCTGGCTCGCGCGCCCAGCCACTGATCGGCAGGATTGCCACGCCGGTTCCGGCGTGGCGCCTGTTACAGCTTGCCTGTTTCGTGGCACACTCCACCGCATTCCATGCGGTCTTGCCGCCTGCCTGACCTTCTCACTTCTTCATGAACGTCATCTGGGCCCGTTCGGCGGCCATCCTGATTCTACTGGCCCTGGCTTCGGCGGGGCTGTACTTCTTCCTTGGCCCCGTGCCCGCGCTGGCCATGCTGTGCGTCGGGTTGCTGGGGCATCTGCTCTATTACATCTACCAGATCAACCGGCTCTGGAAAGTGCTGGATGCGCCAGCTTACGGCGAGATTCCCAGCGCGCTGGGGCTATGGGGCGAGGTGTATTACCGCCTGCATCGCCTGGTCAAGCGCTGGCGCACCCAGGTGTTGCAGGTCGAGCAGCAACATACCCGCTTTATCCAGGCTATCCAGGCGTCGCCCAATGGCGTTCTGATGCTGGATGATGCCGACCAGATCGAATGGTGCAACGATGTGGCCGAGCAGCATTTGGGCCTCAATGCGCGGCGCGACGTGCGCCAGCGCATCACCCACCTGATCCGGCGGCCGGAATTCGTCCAGTACCTGCACTTGCAGCGTTTCGATGAACCGCTGGTGATGCGCGACATGGGCGAGCACAAGCGCAGCGTGATCGCTGTGCAGATCCTGCCTTACGGCGAAAGCCGCAAGCTGGTGCTGACACACGACATCACCAAGCTGGAGAACACCGAGGCGATGCGCAGGGATTTCGTCGCCAACGTCTCCCACGAACTGAAGACGCCACTGACGGTGCTGACCGGCTTCCTGGAAACCGTGCGCGACCTGCCCGTGTCGGAGCAGGATCGCAACCGCTACCTCGACATGATGCTGGTGCAGTCCATGCGCATGCAGCACCTGGTCGAGGACTTGCTGGTGCTGGCCAAGCTGGAAAGCGACGAGCAGCCGCCGAGCCAGGACCGGATCGACCTGGCCGAGCTGGTTGCGCATCTCGTGCACGACGCCGAGGCGCTGTCCCAGGGCGGGCACCAGATCTCCGCGCAGATCGATCCGGCCGTCACGATCCGCGGTGCGGAGCGTGAACTGCTGTCGGCCTTCGGCAACCTGGTTTCCAATGCGGTGCGCTATACGCCGGAGGGCGGGCGCATCAGCATCGCGCTGAGCTACGAGAATGAGCACGCCATTTTCTCGGTCACCGATACGGGCCTGGGCATTGCCGCCGACCATATCCCGCGCCTCACCGAGCGTTTCTACCGGGTCGACCGCAGCCGTTCGCGCGACACCGGTGGGACCGGCCTCGGGCTCGCCATTGTCAAGCATGTGCTGTCGCGCCACCATGCCGACCTGCGCATCACCAGCGAAGTGGGGCGCGGCAGCGTGTTCCGCGTGGTCTTCCCGGTTGATCGCAGCGGCTATATGCCTAGCGCCTTGCCGCGGCCAGGACAGTCGCCGCAGAAGGCGGCCTGAGCGAGCCACCCGCTCGCGGCGGCGTGCATGGCACGGCGCACGCGAGGCGCGCCGTGCCGACCTCACCACCCTCAGGCGCTGCCGAACAGGGCCAGCAGGTCGTTCTGGCTGACGTGCGGCTGCTTGGACTTGGTGTGCTTGCGGATGTAGCTGCCGTCGGACTGCATGATCCATGCGGAGGCATTGTCGTGCAGATGCACCCGCAGGCTCTCCTTGATGACCCGTGCCTTCAGTACTTTGTCCAGCACCGGGAATGCCACCTCGACGCGACGGAACAGGTTGCGGTCCATCCAGTCCGCGCTGGACAGGTAGACCACCTCCGTGCCGCCGGCCAGGAAGTAATAGACCCGGTGATGCTCGAGGAAGCGCCCGACGATGGAGCGCACCGTGATGTGCTCCGACAGGCCCGGCACCCCTGGGCGCAGCGCGCACACCCCACGGATGATCAGGTCGATCTTCACGCCAGCGCGCGATGCCTTGTACAGCTCTTCGATGATGGATGGTTCCAGCAGCGCATTCATCTTGGCCATGATGCGCGCGGGCTTGCCGGCACGGGCGTTGCGGGCCTCCGCGCGGATATGCTCCACCAGATTGCTCTGCATGGTGAACGGCGACTGCCACAGGTGATTCAGGCGGATGGTGCCCGCAGTGCCCGTTAGCAGCTGGAACACATGCTGGACGTCCTCGCAGATCTTCTCGTTGGCGGTGAGCAGGCCGAAATCGGTGTATAGCCGCGCGGTGCGCGGATGATAGTTCCCGGTGCCCAGGTGCGCGTAGCGGCGCAGCTTGAACTGCTTGCTCTTGGCGCCTTCCAGTTCGCGGCGCACCATCAGCAGCATCTTGGCATGGCACTTGTGGCCAACCACGCCATAGACCACATGCGCGCCGGCGGATTCGAGCCGCTCGGCCCAGTTGATGTTGGTTTCCTCGTCAAAGCGCGCCAGCAGTTCCACCACCACCGTGACTTCCTTGCCATTGCGCGCCGCGGTCATCAACGCCTCCATCACCGGCGACTCGTTGCCGGTGCGGTAGACGGTCTGCTTGATGGCTACCACGGCAGGGTCGACGGCGGCCTGCTGCAGCAAGTCGAGCACCGAACTGAAGCTCTCGTAGGGATGGTGCAGCAACACGTCCTGCTGGCGGATCGCGTCGAACATCGAAGCGCCGGGCGCAAACACCTTGACCGGCGCCGGCACGTGCGGCGGGTACTTGAGGGCGGGGCGGTCGACCAGGTCGGGGATCTGCATCAGCCGCACCAGGTTGACCGGGCCGCTCACGCGGTACACGTCCTGCTCGCCCAGGCCGGATTCGAGCAGCAGGCGGCGCGCCATGGCCGGCGGGGTATCGGACGAGATTTCCAGGCGCACGGTGTCGCCGAAGTGGCGGGTCGGCAGCTCACCTTGCAGTGCCTCGCGCAGGTCCGTGATATCGTCCTCCGACACGAACAGGTCAGAGTTGCGGGTGACGCGGAACTGATAGCAGCCGTTGACCTTGATAGCGGGGAACAGCTCATGCACGAAGGCTTGCATGAAGGACGACAGCAGCACAAATCCGTAGGGATAGCCCGAGAGTTGCTCAGGCATCCTGACTACGCGCGGCAGCGCGCGGGGCGCCTGCACGATGGCCAGGTCGGCCTCCCGGCCGAAGGCATCCTTGCCCGATAATTCAATGACGAAATTCAGGCTCTTGTTGAGCACCCGCGGGAAGGGGTGGGCCGGGTCCAGCGCGATCGGCGTCAGGACCGGGCCGAGTTCGCGTGTGAAGAAGCTGCGAGCCCATTCGCGCTGCGCCTCGTTCCAGGTGGAGGCGAGGTGAAAGAACACCCCTTCTTTCTCCAACAGGGGGAAAATCACGTTTTGCAGCATGTCATACTGCATGGTCACCAGCTTTTGCACGCGCTCCGTGACAATCTGGTATGCCTGCTGCAAGGAAAGGCCGTCGGGTGTGATGCCGGAAGGATTGTCACGCATCTGCTCCTTCAAGCCGGCCATGCGGATCTCGAAGAACTCGTCCAGATTACTTGAAACAATACAGATGAATTTCAGACGTTCGAGCAGTGGCACGCTGGCGTCAGCTGCCTGTGCCATGACTCTCGTATTGAATTCCAGAATGCCCATTTCGCGGTTGAGCAGCGTGCCGGGTGGGCTTGTCGACATAGGCATGACCTTCTTTTGGTAATGCGGCGACTTTTTCATAGAATCATGTCAAATTGATGACAATGTGATTTTGTCACGATGCAGACATGATAAAGACATATTTTCTACGGTTGGGCGAACCTGACTGCCCGACACCGTTATTTATGCCGCGGCTTGCGGCTTTTACCCACATTCCCCTACCGCGATGAACCAAACCCCTCGCTTGCTGGCCGCCGTCGACATGGGCTCAAACAGCTTCCGCCTGATGATCGGGCGGGTGGATGAGAGCTTGACCGCATCCGGGCCGGCCAGCCAGCTATTCCAGGTCGATGCGCTGCGCGAGCCGGTGCGACTGGCCGCGGGCCTGACGCCGGACAAGTACCTGGACCAGCCTGCCCGCCGGCGTGGCATCGACGCCTTGCGGCGTTTCGGCGACCGACTGCGCGATTTCTCCCCTGACCAGGTGCGGGCGGTGGCAACCAATACGCTGCGGGTAGCCAAGAACGCGTCGGAATTCCTGATCGAGGCCGAACACGCGCTTGGATTCCCGATTGAGGTGATTGCCGGGCGCGAAGAAGCGCGGTTGATTTACCTGGGCGCCTCGCACGATGCGCCGGCCTGTGCGGGCAACCGGCTGGTGGTCGATATCGGTGGCGGCTCGACCGAGTTCATCATCGGCAGCGGCTACACGTCCAAGCTGATGGAGAGCCTCTATATCGGCTGCGTCTCGCACAGCCGCCAGTTCTTCCCCAGCGGCAATGTCGATGACTACGCGATGAAGCAGGCGGAACTGGCCGCGCGCAGGGAGATCCAGGTGCTCGTGCGCCAGTACCGGGCGGCCGGCTGGCAGCAGGCGGTGGGTTCGTCGGGTACGGCGCGCGCGCTGGCCGAACTGATCGAGCTCAACGGCATGAACGACAACCCGGCCGAGCACGGCATCACCCGCGAAGGGCTGGAGCGCCTCAAGCGCGCGCTGGTCAAGGCCGAGAACGCCAACCGCGTCAAGCTGGTGGGCCTGAAGGCGGACCGTATCCCCGTGCTGCCAGGTGGTCTGTCGATCATGCTCGGCGTGTTCGCCGAGCTCGACATCGATCGCATGGACGTCACCGATGGCGCGCTGCGCCTGGGCGTGCTGTACGACCTGCTGGGCCGCACGCACCACGAGGACATGCGTACCATCACCGTGGATCAGTTCATGCGCCGCTATGGCGTCGACCGCGCGCAAGCCCAGCGCGTGCGCCAGGCGGCGCTGGGTTTGCTGGCGCAGTTTCCCGAGCCGCGCAATGAGCGCCGCGACGACAATCTGGCACTGTTGGGCTGGGCCGGCGGGCTGCATGAGATCGGCATGACCATCTCGCACAGCGGCTACCACAAGCACTCGGCGTACATCGCTACGCACGCCGATATGCCGGGCTTCTCGAAGACCGACCAGGCACGGCTGGCAACGCTGCTGCTCGGGCATGCCGGCAAGCTGGGCAAGCTTTCCGGCAGCGGCAAGTTTCTGGACTGGCGGATGCTCTTCAGCCTGCGCCTGGCGTTCGTGCTGTGCCGGCGCCGTGCCGACGAGCCGCTGCCCGAGATCACCGTGGGCCAGCGTTCGGATGCGCTGGACGAAGGTTTCGAGGTGCGCTTGCCCAAGGCCTGGATCGAGGCCAACCCGCTGGTCGAATACAGCCTTGCGCAAGAAGCCGATGAGTGGGAGCGCATCGGCAAGCGCTACAAGGTGGTGTACGCCTGAGCCAAGCGCGGGGGCGGCCAGATGGCGGCCCCCGCTTCGATCAGCAGGCCAGGCAAATGCGGGCGGCGAGCGCCCGCACAGGCTCAGGCGTCGCGGTTCAGCCCAAGGAAGTGGCGCGCATAGCGGGGGTTCATGTCGTTGACGCGCAGCAGCGTGAGGAAGTCCGCCACGTTGAAGTCGGGATCCCACGCCGGCATGCCGCAAATTCGCGCGCCTAGCCGCAGGTAACCCTTGATCAGCGCCGGCGGCTCTACGTCCAGCGTCTGATTGAGTTCGTCGATCGGCAGAGGCAGGCGCGGGAACGCGTGATATTCGATCGGCGCCAGGGCGCGCTCGGCGAATACCCGGTACAGGCTGGCCGCATAGTGGCCGCCATCGCTCATCGGCACGCTGGCGCATCCCAGCATCGACTCGATGCCCCAGCGCTGCAGGTACTCGCCCAGGCCACCCCACAGCGCCATGATCACGCTGCCCGAGCGGTAGTCGCGGTGCACGCACGAGCGGCCCAGTTCCACCATCTTGGGCTTCAGGTGAGCCAGGCGCACCAAGTCGAATTCCGACTCGGCATAGAGGCAGCCAATGCGCTTGGCCTGGTGGGGCGCCATGACGCGGTAGGTGCCGACCACCTTGAGCGTGGCCGTATCGCGCACGATCAGGTGGTCGCAATAGGCGTCGAACATATCCACGTCGAGTTCAGGCCTCGACGGGTTCAGCCTTGCGCCCATTTCTTCGGCGAAGACCTTGTAGCGCAGGCGCTGCGCTTCTTCTACTTCATCCTGGTGGCGCGCCCACGCCACGCTGAAAGCAGGCTGGTCATGCGCTTGTTCATGTGCTTGTGCAGGTTGCTGGCGATGAAGACGCCTCCGCGCCGAATGGCCTGACAGGCCACTGGGCAGGGAATCGAACAACGGCTGGGTGGGCGTCGGGAGCTCTCGCATCAGTATGTCCTTTCGGTGACGAAACTGTTGCGGTCGAATGTAGAGATGGCAGGTGACAGTGCCGTGAAGCAGTCGTGACGGTTCGGTGACGGCAGCCCGGAAAGCCAAGCCGCGCCGTTGCGGGGTGCCAAAAAATGCTAGAGAAATTCCGGATTGATGACAGCGCGCAACACGACCTGCGATTCACTTTCGCGCGTGCGCCCCGACAGCCACCAGATGCCGCTCTTGCGCACGCTCCAGTTCATTTCCGAGCCTGCCAGCAGCAGGCTGGCAAGTTGGCCAAGCCAAGGCTGGTGCCCGACCAGCACGGTGTGCTCGGCGCCTTGGGGCCAGTCGACCGCGGCCAGCACCGCGCTGACATCGGCACCCGGGGCAAGCTCGGGCAACACCTCTGCGTTCTCGCGCAGGGCCGCGGCGGTTTCGCGCGTACGCAGGGCCGGGCTGCAGACCACCCGCGTACCGGGAGGCAGATGGCTGCGCAACCATGCGGCGGAGGCATCCGCCTGCTTATGTCCGCGTTTGGTCAGGGCGCGTTGCAGGTCGGCATTGCGGGAAAAGCCAAGCGCGCCAGACAACTCCTCGGCTTCGGCATGACGCCACAGGATCAGGTTCATGAGAGCGGTGTGCTCAAGCTAAAGGGGAAAAGGGAAGGGGGGAAACGGGAAATGGATATGTCGAGTATGGCCACGCGCGCAGGTGCGTGCAAGACGGGCAAACACCGGGCGGGAACGCAGCATGGCACTGCCAAATGACACGCATGTTGCGAGCCATACATGGCGGAAGCTGCGGCAGCCTGGGGTGAAGCGATTGGGGTGCGATGGCCGGCAAGCCATCGGCATCGACCAGTGCTCCAGGCCTGAGGCGTCAGGATGGAATAGCCATCATGATTGTTTCACTGGAGCCGCGTATGCACGATGCGCGCAGGTGGCAATGGCCAGATGTTTCCCAGGGCGGGACCGCCGCGATGCGGTGCCCTGGAATGCGGTCTGGCGCAACGCTCGCCGGGGGGGGGGCGAGTGTGGAAGACGATCAGACTTTGTGGCGGAAGTTGATGCGGCCCTTGGTCAGATCGTAGGGCGACATTTCCAGCGTCACGCGGTCACCAGCCAGAATGCGGATGCGGTGCTTCTGCATCTTGCCCGAGGCATAGGCCCAGATTTCCACGCCGTTTTCCAGCGTCACGCGGTAACGATTGTCCGGCAGGGCTTCCGAGACAACACCGCCAAATTCGATAAGTTCTTCCTTAGCCAATCTTCTTCCTTTGCGGCAGCCTTGGGCTGCATGAATTTAGGTAAATCCGGTGAGGCGAGCGCCGGCATGCCGGCATGCCTGCATGCTCGCGAGGTCCGGGTGCCAGCAGTGACAAGCGCCGGCTTGCTTGGTTGCGCCTTGAAGTTGCGGGAGGCAAGCTGACCCGGACCGGCACGGCAAAAAAGCGCGTGCAAAAAGTCCACGTTAGGGAATCGCCAGGGGGCGCGTCAGTGCCCGGCCGATTGCCTTGCCGGTTGCGGCCCAAGCCAATGCGGCCGTGCTACCGTGATAGGCGCGGGGGCAATGAAGCGGGCAAGATGTTCCCGGTGGCTTGCCGAACCGCGCTGGATACTGCGCTGCAGTGTGATGGCTGCATTTCTCGGCAAGAGCGCCCGGTTACAGGGCATGCTGCATAAACCCCGGGCTAACGCGCGATTATATCATGGGTGTGCAGTTGAGGCGTGGCGCGCGCTCGGTCGCCTTACCCGGATATGGCCGCGAAAACAAGAGAAAAAGCCCGCCGCCGGGTGGGGTGCGGGCTTGAAAGTGGTGCGGGCGGCTCGCGGCCCCGCCCGCTGCCAGTGTCTGTGTTTCAAGCCCGCAGGGGATCCCATATTCATGGCATTGCCATTGGGTTGCGGTGCAGTGAGGTGGGCGCCCGGCGCAGTGGCCGGCACTGGCCCGGACAAATTCAGGCGACAAAAAAAGGCTTAGACCTTACGGTCTAAGCCTTTGATCTTATTGCTAAATACTGGTCGGGGCGACATGATTCGAACATGCGACCCTCTGATCCCAAATCAGATGCGCTACCAGGCTGCGCTACGCCCCGAAGCCGTGGATTGTAGCCTGGCGGCGGGGCCGGGGTCAAATTTTACTTTTGCATCGGCCAAGCGAGGCGCCGCCCGATGTGGGGGGCGCCTCAGCATTTGATGGATAAAAGGTTCGCTTGACTTGGTCGCAAGCGCTGACATAATCCGCACACCGCAGCGGCCAGGCCCCGCGCCCGGTCAGGCGCGGCAATCCGTGCCGCTTGCGGGACTGGCGCCGAACATGAGAATAAGAGTGCCCTCGCCACGATCGCGAGGCCCAGCCCCTGTCCGCCGGGGTGCATGAAGACGGTCAGATGCTTAAAAAGAAAGAATGGCGAAAACCTCGGGTCCGCGCGGGTCCCGGGGCGCATGGTGGCGTGACGGAACGCTGCCTGCCAAGTTGGACGGGGAAATCATGTTTCAGTCGCAGGTTAGTGTGCTGGTCGCCGGCCTATTCGGGTTGCAGATGGCGGTGGTGTTCGCAGTCTTGCAGCGCACACCCGGCATGGGCCGCGCCGGTTTGAATTCTTGGGTGGCCGGCGCGTTGCTGGTCACCGCAGCCACCGTCTTGCTCGCTGCGCAGGACTATTTGCCGGAATGGCTTACGCTCAATCTGGTGGATCTGGTCATGACGGCGGCTTTGTCCTCGATGGTCTACGGCACGCGCCGCTTTTTCGGCAAGCGCGGGGGTGCGGTTGCGCTCTGCTTGCTGAACCTTGCCGTGCTGGCCAACGCCGCCTACTTCGATTGGGCGGGCGTGTCGCCGGCAGAACCGGCGCTCGTCTTTATCCTGGCCAATACCTATCTTCCGCTGTTGTTGCTGCGCGTGGTGGCGCCGCAAGTGCGCGCCAAGCGCGGCACCGGCCGCCTGGCGGCGCTGTCGCTCGGGCTGATCGCGCTCGCTTGCGCGGCCATGGGCCTCTATCAAGCCATTGACCTCAGGCTGCTTCCCGCTGGCCTTGCCTGGCTGGCAAAGCGCCCGTCCCGGGAAACCTTTGCCGTCCTGCACGCCTTTGGCATTGTCAGCCTGGCCGTGAGCTTTGCGCTGCTTGCCCACGATAGCCTGCGCCGGCGTCTGGAGCGCCGCGCCAGCTATGACGACCTGACCGACGTCCTGTCGCGCGGGCCCTACTGGGAGGCGCTGGAAGAGGCCTGCAAGCAAGCGGACCGCCAGCAACGCCCGCTGACCGTGGCGTTCATCGACCTGGATCATTTCAAGGCCATCAACGATCTCTATGGCCATCTGGCCGGCGACAGCGTGCTGCGCCATTTCAGCGGCTTGCTGCGCAAGACCGTGCGCGCGGACGATTTCGTCGGCCGGTTGGGTGGGGAAGAGTTTGGCATCGTGATGCCCAACACCGCGCTGGACCAGGGCCGGGCCATCAGCCTGCGCCTGAGCGCGCTGGTGCGCACCACACCGTGCCCGTCCGAGCCGGATGCGATTTCCTACACGGTAAGCATCGGCATGGCAGAGCGGCTGCCGGGGGAGGGGGCGGATACGCTCATGCGCCGCGCCGACAATGCCCTCTACGATGCCAAGACCATGGGGCGCAACTGTGTGTCCACGCAGCCCATCGAGCGGCTTGCCGGCATGGCGACGCCGCCGCGAATGCGGGTTTCGCAGGCATCCTGAGCCGGGATATGCCAGGCCCCACGCCAACACGGTAGGATCGGCTGCAGGGCTGAGGTAGAATACCGGGCTTCGCATGCCAAGCGCGCAGCAGCACGTTCAGCGGCATGCCAAGTCCTCTGCATTTCGGTAGTTCTTCCTGTCCGCCCTTAGCTCAGTTGGATAGAGCACTCGCCTTCTAAGCGAGCGGTCACACGTTCGAATCGTGTAGGGCGGACCATTTTCTCCCGCATTCCCCAGCATTCCCCATCGCTCAGAGGGGCCATCGTCGCATCGCGAACTCAGGCGAGGTGCTGCCTATGGCCGACAGTCCGGTCTAATATTTCGGGGCTGCCGTGGCTTTTTCTGGCTCGGCGCGTTTCCCGAGGCTATTCCCATGGCGAAGTTCAACACAGGTGCGGGCAGGAAGCTGCGTTACTGGCTGGCCGGTGGCGCGTGCCTGTTGATGCTGGCCGCCATTGCACGCCATGTCTTGTTCCTGGTGGTCGAGGAGGATGCGTTCGAGCCCAAGCCGGCCGGCGCGGCCGGTGCGATGACGCCGGATCGCCTGGGCGTCGCATCGCGCCAGTTCGCGTTTGCCAGCGGCGCGCGCATGCTGCGCGCCTCCTGCGTCCTGGCGCAGGGCGGCGACGCCCCCGCCTTGCTGATCTACCACGGCGACGAGGAAAACTTGTCGGACTGGGCCAGCGCGCAGGCGCTGCTCTACCGCGACGGGATCTCGTCCTGCGTGTTCGACTACAGCGGCTATGGCGCTAGCAGCGGCAAGCCCGGCGTGGTCAACCTGCATGAGGACGGCCTGGCCGCATATGGGCAGTTCCTCGCCATGACGCCGCGAGCCAGCCGGCGCTATGTGATGGGTTTTTCGCTGGGTTCCGGGGTGCTGCTGGATGTGATCTCCGCCTTGCGCCCGGCGCCCGCTGGCCTGGTGATTGCCGCTGGCTTCACGTCCGCACGCGAGGCGGCGGTGCTGACCGGGCGGGTGCCGGAGTGGATAGCCAGGCTGCTTCCCGAGCCGTGGGACAACGAGGATCAATTGCGAAAATCAAGGCTGCCGCTGCTGCTTGTGCACAGCCGCGCGGACGAGGTGATTCCCTTCGCGCATGCCGAGCGGCTGGAGCGCGCGGCCTGCGGTCCTCGCCGGCTGGTGGCGCTGTCGGCGCTGCCGCACGATGCGGCGATCCAGTCGGAGCGCCAGGAAGCGTTCTGGGCGCCTATCGTCGCCTATCTGCGCTCGGGCCGACTGGCCGGGGAGGGCGCCGAATAGGCCGCGCGCACGCCGTGCCGCCGGGGGGGCACGAAAAAGGGGCGTCGGCCAAAGCCGCACGCCCCTTTTTAGCGATGGCCGCCGTGAGAGGCGGCCGCGCCGGTATTACGCTTCTTCGGGCAGGCTCGCGCCTACGGTATTGAAGCCGGCGTCCACGTAGGTGATCTCGCCGGTCACGCCGCTGGACAGGTCCGACAGCAGGAAGGCGGCCACGTTGCCAACCTCGTCGATGGTCACATTGCGGCGCAGCGGCGCTGCCTCCTCGATGTGGCCCAGCAGCTTGCCGAAGCCCTTGATGCCGGAAGCGGCCAGGGTCTTGATCGGGCCTGCGGAAATGCCGTTGGCACGAATGCCGCGCGGGCCCACCGAAGCGGCCAGGTAGCGCACGCTGGCTTCCAGCGATGCCTTGGCCAGGCCCATGGTGTTGTAGTTCGGGACCACGCGCTGCGCGCCGAGGTAGGTCAGTGTCAGCAGCGAGGCCTTGTCAGACAGCATGGGCAAGGCGGCCTTGGCCAGAGCGGGGAAGCTGTAGGCCGAGATGTCGTGCGCCACACGGAAGGACTCGCGCGAAAGACCTTCCAGGAAGTCGCCAGCGATGGCCTCGCGCGGCGCGAAGCCGATCGAGTGCACCAGGCCATCGAGCTTGTCCCAGCTCTGGCCGAGCCCGGCGAAGGTGGCGGCAATCTGTTCGTCGTCGCCAACGTCGCATTCGAATACCAGGCTGCTGCCGAATTCCTTGGCAAAGTCGTTGATGCGGTCCTTGAACCGTTCGCCGACATAGGTGAAGGCTAGCTCGGCGCCTTCGCGCTTGCAGGCGGTTGCGATGCCGTAGGCGATCGAGCGATTGGACAGCAAGCCGGTGATCAGGATTCGCTTACCTGCGAGAAATCCCATAACTTCTCCAATGATGTTCGAGGTGGACGGGCACGTTTCGTGCAACGGCGTCCGGGCTGCGGCGCGCACCGCGCGGCGGCTGCTTTGCAGCAGGCTGACGACCGGCAAAACAGCGGTGCCGCATACTGGAATGTCCGGATGGCTGGATGCCGGCCGAACCCATGTAAAATTGTCTCATAACTTGACCGCGCCGCCGAAGGCTGCGGACGATCCGATTCAGGTGGAGGACCCAAACCGGATGCATATTCGCGCACGTAGACCGCTTCAGGCGGCATGGCAGCGCTTCCGCACATTTGCGGCGCTGGGCTGTGGATTCGTAGCCCTGTGTACCGCGGGTTTTCCCTTGTCGGCTGGAGCCGCCCATGGCTTCGCACAGTATGGCGGCCTCAAGTATCCCGCCGATTTCACCCATTTCGACTACGCCAACCCGGACGCGCCACGCGGCGGCACGCTGACGCTCGCCAACCCGGACCGCCGCACCAGCTTCGACAAGTTCAACCCGTTCACGCTCAAGGGTACCTCCGCCCCGGGCGTGAACACGCTGATGTTCGAGTCGCTGTTGATTGCCAGTAGCGATGAAACCGCCAGCGCCTATGGCTTGCTGGCGGACGACGTGACCGTGGCGCCGGACGAACTGTCCGTTACCTTCCACATCCGGCCGCAGGCGCGCTTCAGCAACGGCGATCCTGTGCTGGCCAGCGACGTCAAATACTCCTACGACATGCTGATGAGCAAGGCATCCAGCCCTGGCTACCGCAGCATGTGCACCGACGTGAAAGCCGTCACGGTGGTGGATTCGCGCACGGTACGGTTCGATTTCAGGCAGCGCAACATCGAGCTGCCGCTGATCGTTGGCTCCTTGCCGGTCTTCTCCAGGAAATGGACCGCCACGGTGTCGTTCGACAAGCTGACCTTCGAGGATCCGGTGGCCAGCGGGCCCTACCTGATCGAGCGCTACGATGCCGGACGCGGCATCACCTTCAAGCGCGATCCGTCGTACTGGGGCAAGGACCTGGCGGTGCGCCGCGGCACGTTCAACTTCGACCGGGTGGTCTATCGCCTGTACAAGGACGAGACAGCCAAGCTCGAAGCCTTCAAGGCTGGCGAGTTCGATGCGATCGTCGAGTACAAGGCCAAGAGCTGGGCTAAGAGTTATGAGGGCAAGCGCTTTTCCAACGGCGAACTGATCAAGACCGATTTTCCGCACCGCAACGGAGCCGGCATGCAGGGCTTCGTCATGAATATGCGCAAGCCGATGTTCCAGGACGTGCGGGTGCGGCAGGCCCTGATCCTGGCGCTGGATTTCGAGTGGCTCAATCGCCAGCTGTTCTATGGCGCGTATCGCCGCCTCGATAGCTGGTTCTCCAACAGTGAGCTGGCCGCCAGCGCCACGTTCGACGGCCGTCCCGGCCCCGGCGAGCTGGAACTGCTGGAGCCGCTGCGCGCGCAGCTGGCGCCCGAGGTATTTGGCCCCATCGTGGCGATGCCCACCACCAATCCGCCGCGTTCGCTGCGCGACAACCTGCGCGATGCGCGCCGGCTGCTGGCCCAGGCCGGCTGGACCTTCGAGGATGGTGCACTGCGCAATGCCAAGGGCGAGCCCTTTGTCTTCGAGTTCCTGGACGACGGCGGGGCCATGAGCCGCGTCATCACCACCTACGTGCGCAACCTGGAGAAGCTGGGCATCGAGGTGAACCAGCGCACCACCGATTTCGCGCTGTACCAGAAGCGGCTGGAAGACTTCGACTTTGACATGGTGTCGATCCGTTTCCCGGATTCGCAGAGCCCGGGCAACGAGCTGCGCGACCGCTTCAACAGCGAGGCGGCGGGCACGCCCGGCTCGGACAATCTGTTTGGCCTGAAATCGCCGGCGATCGACCGCTTGGTGGACAATGTCCTGCACGCCCATACTCGCGAAGAACTGGTCAATGCCGGGCGCGCGCTGGACCGCGTGCTGATGCACGGCTACTACATTGTGCCCAACTGGTATAGCGCGTCGCATCGGGTGGCATACCGAAAAGAGCTGGTCTATCCGCAGCGCCTGCCGTACTACTACACGGCGGAAGGCTGGATCCTGAGCAACTGGTGGCGTGCCGATGCCAAGCCAGCCGCTCAATAAGCGCGACAAGGAAACAAGATGCTCGCCTATCTGCTCAAGCGCGTACTGTTGATGATCCCGACCCTGCTCGGCGTCATTACGCTGACGTTTGCGGTGATCCAGTTCGTGCCGGGAGGCCCGGTCGAACAAATGATGCTGGAGCTCAAGGGGCGAGGTGGCGGTGGCGGCGAGGCCAGCGGCGGCGGCGCGGAGTATCGCGGCCGGCGCGGCGTTGACCCCGACAAGATCAAGGAAATCCAGGCCTTGTACGGCTTCGACAAGCCGCCGCTGGAGCGCTATTTCATGATGCTCAAGCGCTTCGCCCGGTTTGATCTGGGGCAGAGCTATTTTCAGCACCGCAGCGTGTGGGAGCTGGTGAAGTCGAAGATGCCGGTCTCTGTCAGCCTGGGCCTGTGGACGTTCTTCCTGACCTACCTGATATCGGTGCCGCTCGGCATATCCAAGGCGATCCGGGCGGGCAGCCGCTTCGATGTCGTGACCAGCATGGTGGTGCTGGTGGGTTATGCCATTCCAGGCTTCGTGCTGGGCGTGTTGCTGTTGGTGCTGTTCGGAGGCGGCACCTTCGTGCAGTGGTTCCCCTTGCGCGGCCTCACGTCGGACAACTGGGACCAGCTCACGCTGATGGGCAAGGTGATGGATTACCTGTGGCACCTCGTGCTGCCGATCACCGCCTCGGTGGTGGGCAGCTTCGCGGTCGTCACTATGCTGACCAAGAACGCATTCCTGGAGGAGATCCGCAAGCAGTACGTCCTGACCGCCCGCGCCAAGGGGCTGGCGGAGCGCCGCGTGCTCTGGAAACACGTCTTCCGTAACGCGCTGATTCCGCTCGTGACCGGTTTCCCGGCTGCCTTCATCGGCGCTTTCTTCACCGGCTCCCTGCTGATCGAAACCCTGTTTTCGCTCGACGGGCTTGGCCTGCTGTCCTACGAGGCGGTGCTGCGGCGGGATTATCCTGTTGTGCTGGGCACGCTCTACCTGTTCACCTTGATCGGCCTGGTGACGCGGCTGATCTCCGACGTTTGCTATGTGATGGTTGACCCGCGCATCCACTTCGAGGCGGTGCACCGATGAAATTCAGCTCGCGCGCGCTCCCCAACGGGCTGCCGCATTCCCTGTCGCCGCGCCAGCGCGCCTGGCAGCGCTTTCGCCGCAATCGCCTGGGCTACTGGAGCCTGATCCTCTTCGTCGCCATTTTCCTGCTGAGCATGGTCGCCGAGACCTTGTCCAGCGATCGGCCGCTGGTGGTGAAGTACAAGGGCGAGTGGTATTTCCCCATCGTCAAGACCTATGCCGAGAGCACCTTCGACGGGGACTTTCCCACCAAGGCGGACTATCTCGATCCGTTTATCCGCGACCGCATCACCAGCAACGGCAATTTCGCCATCTTCCCGCCCAACCGGTACTCGTACGACTCGATCAACTATTTCTCCAAGGAGCCAAATCCGGCGCCGCCTTCCGCGGAGAACTGGCTGGGCACCGATGACCGCGGGCGCGATGTGCTGGCGCGGCTGCTCTATGGGTTCCGCGTTTCGGTGCTGTTCAGCCTGGCGCTGACGTTGATCGGCGTGGTGATCGGCACCTTGACGGGCGCGCTGATGGGTTTCTTCGGCGGGCGCTTCGACCTGATCTCGCAGCGCGCCATTGAGATCTGGAGCTCGATGCCCGAGCTCTACCTGCTGATCATCTTCGCGTCCATTTTCACGCCGAGCCTGGCGCTGTTGATCATCCTGCTTTCGCTGTTCGGCTGGATGGGCTTGTCCGACTACGTGCGCGCCGAGTTCTATCGCAACCGCTCGCTCGACTACGTCAAGGCGGCGAGGGCGCTGGGACTGTCCAATGTGCAGATCATGTGGCGCCATATCCTGCCCAACAGCCTGACACCGGTCATCACCTTCCTGCCATTTCGCATGAGTGCGGCCATCCTGGCCCTGACCAGCCTCGACTTCCTCGGCCTTGGCGTGCCACCCACCACGCCGAGCCTGGGCGAGCTGCTGGCGCAAGGCAAGGCCAACCTCGATGCCTGGTGGATCTCCCTGTCGACCTTTGCCGTACTAGTGGTGACGCTGCTGCTGCTGACGTTCATGGGCGATGCGCTGCGCGACGCCTTTGATACGCGCCTGGGCCTGGCCCAGCTGCGCGGCCGTGTCGAGCCGAAGGCGCCAGAGGGTTCTCCCGCGGCCGAGGCGGCGTCATGAGCGCAATGCAACAAGCCACGCAGGTCACACTGGCCACGCAAGCCAGCGCCAACGATCCAATGCAACCCGTGCAAGCCAAGGGGGATGCCGGCGGCCCGCTGATGTGCATCGAACGCTTGTCAGTCACTTTCGGTCATGGTGAGGATGCCACCCGGGCGGTGCGCGATGTCAGCTTCGACCTGCGTGCCGGCGAGCGCTTCGCGCTGGTGGGCGAGTCAGGCTCGGGCAAGACTGTCACGGCGCTGGCCATGCTGCGCCTGGTGGACGATGCGCGTTACCAGGGCTCGGTGCGCTTCGAGGGGCGCGACCTGCTCAAGGTGTCGGAGCGCGAGATGCGTGGCATCCGCGGCGCTGACATTGCCATGATCTTCCAGGAGCCGATGACCGCGCTCAACCCGCTCTACACGATCGGCAACCAGATCGTGGAGACGCTGGCGTTGCATGAGGGCCTGGACCGCCGCGCGGCGCGTGAGCGCGCCATCGCGCTGCTCGAGCGTACGGGCATCAGCGACGCGGCGCACCGTTTCGACAGCTTTCCCCACCAGCTTTCGGGCGGCCAGCGCCAGCGCGCCATGATCGCCATGGCGCTTGCCTGCCGGCCCAAGCTGCTGCTGGCCGACGAGCCCACCACGGCGCTGGACGTCACCATCCGGGTGCAGATTCTGGAGTTACTGCGCGACCTGCAGGCGGAGTTCGGCATGGCCGTGATGTTGATCACGCACGACCTCAACCTGGTCCGGGCCTTCGCCCAGCGAGTGGGGGTGATGGAGAAGGGCGTGCTGGTTGAGGTTGGCGAGACCGCCTCGGTATTCGCGGCGCCCCAGCATCCCTATACCCGCAAGCTGATCGACAGCCGGCCGCGGCGCGAGGTGCTGCCGCTGGTGCCGCTAGCTCCCGTGTTGCTGGAGGCGCGCGGCTTGTGCGTGAACTATGCGCGCAAGCGCCGTGGCCTGGCAGGATGGTTTGGCCGCGACCAGTTTGCCGCCGTCAAGGACGTGAATTTCTCGCTGCGCGAGGGCGAGACTATCGGCATCGTGGGCGAGTCGGGTTCCGGCAAGACCACGTTGGCCCATGCCGTGCTGAACTTGCAGCGCCGCAGCGCCGGGGATATCCAGTTCCTGGGCAAGAGCCTGGACGAGGTCTCCCGGCGCGAGCGCAGCACCTTGCGCTCGCGCCTGCAGGTGGTGTTCCAGGACCCGTTCGGCTCGTTGTCTCCGCGCATGACCATCGAGCAGATCGTGGGGGAGGGCCTTGCCCTGCACCAGCCTGGCTTGTCGCGTGATGCCATGCGCCAGCGCGTCACCGAGGCGCTGCGAGAGGTTGGCATGGACCGCACCGCCCTGGGGCGGTATCCGCACGAGTTCTCCGGCGGCCAGCGCCAGCGCGTCGCCATTGCCCGCGTCCTGATCCTCAAGCCACAGGTGCTGGTGCTCGACGAACCCACATCGGCACTCGATGTGTCCATTCAGCAGCAGGTGCTGGCGCTCCTGACGCAGTTGCAGCGCAAGTACAACCTGAGCTATCTCTTCATCAGCCACGACCTCGCGGTGATCCGCGCCATGGCGCACCGCGTCATCGTGATGAAGTCCGGCGAGGTGGTCGAGGCGGGCGATACCGAGACCGTCCTGGGTGCTCCGCAGCACGCATACACCCGCAAGCTGATGATCGCGGCAGAAATTGGTGCGAGCGATCCGACACTGCCGCAAATTGGTGCAGGCGCACTCAGGGTGTCACCCGATTGACTCGCGGTTGACATAATCAAACCGAGAAAGCATCTGCGACTTTCGTCGTATAGCCTTGATTGCAAAGCGTTTTATTTGAATTTTGTAACGAACTTTGACATGTGGATGACAACCTTATACCATCCGGCGAGAACTATTTTCGGGGGTGGTTCGCGCGTCGCTTATGCGTGTGGCGAGTGGTTTGCATCACTTGGTCCGCTTTTTGCGTGCGAGTCATCCCATTGATTTCAAGCCCGCCCGGTGCGTTTTCCCGGGGCCGGTCAAGAACGATTCATCAGGAGAACCAATGCAGCGAATGCTTCATTCCCTGGCGCGCGGCGCCGTAGGAATTGCCATTGCCTGCGGTGCCACTCTATCGAATGGAGTGCTGGCTGACACGGTCTTCAAGGATCCCGATGCCCGTATCGATGCACGTACCGAACTGAGTGCGGACCCCCATCCGGAAGGCAAGCGTGGCTTGCTCTCTTCGGTCATGAGTTCCACCAGCCATGTGGCCAGCAAGGCCGGCGACCTGGTCATGAATGCCCTCGGGCTGATTGGCGTGCGCTACCGCTTCGGAGGCAACAGCCCCGAATCGGGCCTGGACTGCAGCGGCTTCGTTCGCTACGTGTTCAATGACACCTTTGGCTTCGTGCTGCCGCGCCGCTCGGTCGAGATGAGCCAGGTCGGCACCACCGTGGCATCCAACGACCTGCGCCCCGGCGATCTGGTGTTCTTCAACACCATGCGCCACACCTTCTCGCACGTTGGCATCTATATCGGCGACAACAAGTTCGTGCACGCACCGTCCACCGGCAGCAAGATCCGCGTTGACGACATGCGTGCCTCGTATTGGGTGACGCGCTATAACGGTGCGCGCCGTATCGACGACGCGCCACAGGACAGCGGCAGCGCCAACAACCTTGGCAATATGGTCGAGACCCTGAAGCGTTTCGATCCGAATGCAGTGAACCGCCCGCTCTACGGCGGCTGACCGGCGCGCGGACGCGGTCCGCGCCAGTCAAGGAAAAAGGACTGCCACGCAGTCCTTTTTTCGTTGGTGCTGCCGGCTCCCTACTGCGCGGCTACGGTGCCGGCGGGCCGCAGCCGCGACTGGGCGAGCTTGTCGCGCAGGTTCGCCATGACGGCGGCGGCGGCTTGCTCGCCGGCCAGGATGGCACGGTTGCGTGAGTTGAAGTCGCTGCCGCCCATGTCCGGCAGGTCGGGGCGGATCACGATGTCGGCCCGCGCCAGCGCCATCTTGCTGATCGACTGCCCCATGATGGCGGTGGTCTGCAGCAATACCCCGCTCTGGCCATTGCTTTTCTGGCTGGAAGGCTCGGCGGAGATATTCACGGCAATCACGAAGTCCGCGCCCATGGTGCGCGCGGAGTCCACCGGCACGGGCTCGACCAGGCCGCCGTCCACATAGTCGTGTCCCTGGATCGAGACCGGCTGGAACACCCCCGGCACGCTACTCGACGCGCGCACCGCCTGGCCTGTGTTGCCGCGCCGGAACAGGATGCCCTGGCCCGTCTTGAGATCGGTGGCGACGATGCCCAGCGGCAGCTTCATGGACTCGATGGGGCGATTGGCGATCAGCTTGTTCACATAGTTCTGCAGCGCCTCGCCCTTGAGCCAGCCGCCGAAGCGGGTGCCGAAGGGCAGGGCCCAGTCGGCGATGGCAGCTTCGTCCATCGTCAGCGCCAGCTTGTTGAGCTGGAAGCCGCTCATGCCAGACGCGTAGAGCGCCGCGACCACCGCGCCAGCGCTGGTGCCGGTGACGAGGTCCGTGTGGATGCCTTGCGCCTCCAGCGCCTTGATCACGCCGATATGGGCGAAGCCGCGCGCGGCGCCGCCGCCTAGCGCCAGGCCGATCCTGATCGGGCGGGGTGGCACCACAGGCACCAGGGTCGGCGCGGCCGGTGTTTCCGGCGTGGCGGAGAGGGTGCCCGGCTTGGGGCCAAAGGAGCAGGCCGCCAGCAGTGCTGCCGCGCCGGCGCCAAGGAAATTGCGTCGTTGCATGGATAACCGAGGGAAGGGAAGTGGCGCATTAGGCGCGGCCAGCGTCGCGACGGCGGGAATGTGCCGTCCGCGCTAGCTACGCGCCCAGCGCGACAGCATTCAGACCGGGCAGAGCATAAATGATTCCGCGCGGCCGGGCACCCCGGCGCCGGGTGGGGCGGGATGCCACGCCCTGCTTGCTATAATGTGGCGATCCTACACCCAGGCCTGCGCGCATTCGTGCGCGGGCTTTTTTGTTTCATTCCTCTATGACACAACAACGCGTCCGCACCCGCTTCGCGCCGAGCCCGACCGGCTTCATTCACCTCGGCAATATCCGCTCCGCGCTCTATCCCTGGGCCTTTGCGCGCCGCATGAAGGGCGATTTCATCCTGCGCATCGAGGACACTGACGTCGAGCGTTCTTCGCAGGAGTCGGTGGACGTGATCCTGGAAGGCATGGCCTGGCTCGATCTCGATATCGACGAAGGCCCGTTCTACCAGATGGAGCGCATGGACCGCTATCGCGAGGTGGTCAAGCAGATGCTGGACAGCGAGCTGGCCTATCCCTGCTACATGAGCACCGAAGAGCTGGACGCGCTGCGCGACGCGCAGCGCGAGCGCGGCGAGAAGCCGCGCTACAACGGGTTCTGGCGTCCCGAGCCGGGCAAGGTCCTGCCGGCGCCGCCGGCCGGCGTGCAGCCGGTGATCCGCTTCAAGAACCCGATTGGCGGCAGCGTGGTCTGGGACGATGCGGTCAAGGGCCGGATCGAAATCTCCAACGACGAACTGGACGACCTGGTGATCGCGCGCCCGGACGGCACGCCGACCTATAACTTCTGTGTGGTGATCGACGATCTCGACATGCGCATCACCCACGTGATCCGCGGCGACGACCACGTCAACAACACCCCGCGCCAGATCAACATTATCCGCGCACTGGGTGGCGTTGCCCCCGTGTACGCGCACTTGCCGACCGTGCTCAACGAGCAGGGCGAGAAGATGAGCAAGCGCCATGGCGCCATGCCCGTGACCGGCTACCGCGACGAAGGCTATCTGCCCGAGGCCGTCCTTAATTATCTGGCCCGCCTGGGCTGGGCACATGGCGACGCCGAGATCTTCTCGCGCGAGCAGTTCGTTGAATGGTTCGACCTGGAGCACCTGGGCAAGTCGCCGGCGCAGTACAACCCGGAGAAGCTGGCCTGGCTGAACAACCACTACATCAAGGTAGGCGACAACGCGCGCCTGGCCGGCTTGACCCAGCCGTTCATCGAGGCGCTGGGCGGCAAGGTGGAGGGCGCAAGCCTGGAGGGTGTCATCGGGCTGGTGAAGGACCGTGCCAATACCCTGAAGGACGTGGCTCAGGCCGCGCTGCTGTTCTACCGTGGCGAGCCGCAGCCGGATCCGGCGCTCAAGGCAGAACACCTCAACGCCGACATCCTGCCGGCACTGCAGGCCCTGGCCACGCGGCTGGCGGCACTCGGCGAGTGGAAGCGCGAGGAGATCAGCGCGGCCTTCAAAGCGGTGCTGGCCGAATTCGGCCTGAAGATGCCCAAGCTGGCTATGCCGGTCCGCCTGCTGGTGGCGGGGCAGTTGCAGACGCCTGCCATTGATGCCGTGCTGGAGTTGTTTGGGCGCGATACGGTGCTGCGCCGCATCCAGGCCGGGCTAGCCTGAAATAATTTGAAGAAATTCCTGACAGGGGCTTGCGCTCCTGTCAGGAATTCAGCATAATCTTGTTCTCCCTGCAGCGCGGACAAAAACCAAGCGGGCAAAACAGATGGAAGCGATAAGAAGTAATCCCGCAGTAATGTGGATCGCAGAAAAAAGTTAAAAAAGGGGTTGCAAAAAAGCAAGGTTGTTTATATAATCTTGTCTTCGCTGAAACGAAGACAACAAACGCGAAACGCTGCGAAAGCAGCGGTAGCAAAAAGAAGTAGGCGGTAACGTAGTACCATGGGGCTATAGCTCAGCTGGGAGAGCGCTTGCATGGCATGCAAGAGGTCAGCGGTTCGATCCCGCTTAGCTCCACCAAAATGCCGGAAGTTTCGAGTGTGATAAATCGAGGCTTCCAGGGTGTTGTGAAGGTCTGGTTGTTGAGATTTTCACAGTGCCAGACGAAATAAGTCGAAAGACAAGTTTCTGTCCCCATCGTCTAGAGGCCTAGGACATCACCCTTTCACGGTGAGTACAGGGGTTCGAATCCCCTTGGGGACGCCAAATAACGAACGTAACCAAACGTTCGAGTTGTCGTCGAAAGCATCGCTGTCGATGATAAGTAAGAGTATGGAGTGGTAGTTCAGTTGGTTAGAATACCGGCCTGTCACGCCGGGGGTCGCGGGTTCGAGTCCCGTCCACTCCGCCAAAACTAAACCCGCATGGTTATGCCATGCGGGTTTTTTCTTTTGCTGTCCAGCATTCTCTCGAGCAGTTTCCGATAATCCCTGCTACTTGATTCAGTTCGCGCGCGATGGTTGCGCGGCGACATTATGTCGGGCCTCGCCTGCTCACCGGGCAGGCATTATCACGCTGTGGCTGGCGGCGGTCCGCCCTTGTTCGGCTATATGCCCTCGTCGCGGCGGAGATAATCCATCCGCTGCGTGTTCCAGGCTTGCTCAGATTGCACGGCGCCGGCTGACTGTGGCGAAGTAGCGCACCAGCAGCGAGCCGGCGATGGCCAGGCTGATGCTGTTAGCCAGCCAGAACCCCGCGGCTCCCCGCGTGAAGGCGGGCAGGGCGTCGATCAGGCCAAAGCCCAGCACGTAACCGCCCCCCAGGCCGACTCCCCAGAGAGACGCCGCGTAGATCAAGGTCGGCACCAGTGCGATCTTGTAGGCGCGCAGGATGAATGCCGTCATGACCTGGACTGCGTCGAATGCCTGGTAGAAGGCGATGAACAACATGAGAGGAAGGGCGGCGCGTACCACTGCAGGATCCTTGGCGTAGGCATGCAGCAGGGGTTCTCGCAGGATCCACAGCAGGCCACCGACCATGATCGCCAGCGTAGCCGCCAGGCAGATGCCGTGGCGGGCAATGCGGCGTGCGCTGTCCTGGTCGCGCGCGCCGATGGACTGCGCTACCAGGGTGGAGGTGGCGATCGCCAGCGACAGCGGCAGCATATAGGCCACCGCCCCCAGGTTGGCAATGATCTGGTGGCCAGCCAGCACCACGGTACCCATGCGCGTGATGAAGATCGACATCAAGGTAAACGAGGTGATCTCGATCAGGTAGGTCAGCCCCATCGGCACGCCCAGGCGCAACAGTGCCCGGATCGGCCGCGCTTGCGGCCACGCCCAGCTGGAAAAGATCTGCAGAGTGCGGTAGGCCGCGTTGCGCCGCAGGATCATGATGCCGGAGATGCACCAGATCCAGCTGATCAGCGCCGAGGCCAGCGCGCAGCCCGGCCCGCCCATCGGCGCCAGGCCGAAGCCACCGTCGATGAACCAGGCATTGAGCGGAATCTTTACCACCAGCCCGACGAGCTGCAGTACGGTCACCATGACCGGGCGCGACAAGGCGTTGTTGAGTGCCGAGTAGATGCGAAAGCCCAGTGCGGCCGGCAAGCCAAAGGCCTGGATATGCAGGTAGTGCGTTGCCTTCTCGACCAGCTCCGGCGGTGCCTGGGCAAACTCCAGCAGCGGGCCGGGGAACAACAGCAGCAACATGCCGGGGATCGCCAGCGCCAGTCCCAGCCAGGCGGCCTGTCTGACTTCATTGCCAATTTCCGCCGCGCGCCCGGCGCCATGGAGCTGACCGGCGATCGGTGCAAGCGCCTGCAGCACGCCCATCAAGCTGATGTAGACCGTGATGTAGATGGACCCGCCCAGCCCCACGGCGGCCAGGTCGATGGCAGAGGCTCGCCCGGCCATGATGGTGTCGATCACGCCAAAGGCGATCACCGCAAGCTGGCCGACCAGGACCGGTGCGGCCAGCACGGAAATGCGGCGGATATCGTGGAACATGTTCATGCGGGCAGGCGTGGCGCCGCCACCTCAGGGGTGGCTTGGCAGCCGACGTCCGGGCAGGCTGGGCCGGGGCGGCGCGACCCGGGACATATCGACCAGGCGATACATGCGAAAACGCTCGTCGCGATCGGAGGGGCGCCGGCCTTCCCAGATCAGGCGCCATTCAAAGTGCGAGATGCTGGTAGGTTCGCCGTAGTCGACCGGGTCGTGGCGCAGCAGGACGTCGCAGCCGTCATCCGGGCCGCCGAAGCGGATATGGCCGAAATAGGCAAACGACGCCAGCTGCGCGTCGCCCATACGAATCGGCTGCACACAGTTATACGCCGTGGGCAGCGCCATCGAGGCGGCCTGGGCCACGTCGCGATAGGTCTTGCCGTAGTTGATCGATGGCAACCACAGCGTCATGGCCAGCACCCACATCAGCGTGGTGCCAGCGGCCGAGATCACCACCGGGCGCCAGATCTGCTTAGGCGCGCGCGACAGGCGCCAGCGCACGATCAGGATCCAGGCTGCCGTCACCAGCAGCGCATAGACGATCGCACTGACGGTGAAGTCCTGCTGGAAGCCCGGCAGCAGGCGGTAGATATTGGCGGCGACGCGCGGAGGCTGGCCCGTCGTCCTGGCGATCCACATGAACCAGACGAAGCCACCGAAGATGGTGAAGAACAGCAAGGCGAACCAGTCGATCGCGTTGATGGCGGCGCGCGTGAGCGTCGGCAACCCGAACGCGGCAAGCACGGCCATCGGCGGCAGCAGTAGGATGAACTGTACGTCGCCCGGCGCACGCAGCAGAAACAGCAGCAGCAGCGGTGGCAGCAGCATCGCCAGGGGCAGCGCCACATGCGGCGCACGGCGCATGCCCGACCAGCTCAGCCAGGCCCAGCAGGCAATTGGCCACACCGGCCAGGTAAACAGCAGCAGGTTGCGTGCGATGAAGTTGAGCGCAGCGGCGTTCGGCGCGCCGTAGGTGCGGCGATCGTAGCGCGACCACTCGCGGATGAAAGTCACGGCGTCGTTGTGGTCGGTCGCGCCGAAGTAGGCGGCGGCCATCCAGGCTGCCACCAGCGCCAGCGCCAGCGGCACGCTTGCCAGCAGCACGCGCGGCAGGGGCAGGGGCTTGCAGGCCAGGCCGCAGATGATGACCGACGCCAGCAAGACCAGCGGGATGACCGGCCCGCTGGACAGGGTCAGTGCGCCCAGCCCGACGCCCAGCCAGATACCACCCTGGATTGGCTTGTCCAGGCTGCGGACCATGCCATACAGGCTCATGGCGACAAAGCAAACTTGCCCAACCTGTGGCGTGGTTTCGTGGCCGCGCATGGCCAGGCCTACGCAGGCCAGGAAGATCAGCAGGGCGCCGTCGGCCAGCGTGCGGCCGTAGTCGCGCGCGTTGGGCTGGCCGCCAAAGACATAGGCGAAAGGCTGCACCTCGGCGCGCCGGCCGAGCAGGTAGGTTGCGTACCAGATCAGTGAGCAGGTGCCGAAGTAAAAGAGTGCCGTGGCGATGCGCGACGCGTCCGGCGCGCCGAGCCAGCCGCCAAACAGGCGGATCATCAGGGCGCCAACCCAGAATACCAGCGGGCCGTCTTCACCATAAGGGCGGCCCACGATATTGGGCATCAGCCAGTCCTGGGTGCCGCCGGTGGCCAGTTGCCACATTACGCCGAAGCCAGCCGCATCCTCGTTTTTCCACGGATCGCGGCCGAACAGGCCAGCCAGGCCGTAAATGATGCAGATGGCCAGCAACAGTGCGCGCGGAAGCGTACCGGTGGCGGCTGCGGTCAGGTGGACACGGGAAGTCTTGGCTGCGCTCATTGATTGGAGGGTCTAGGGGGCCGCCGGGGCGGGGCGCTCCCGGTTAGCTGCGTCCGGAGGGCGCCGGTTGGTGCCGATCGCGCGGAGGCTGCAAAAGCAAAGAGGCAGCCGATGCTGCCTCTTTGCTTGGGTGCGCGGCGCCGGAGCATTTTGTCCGAGGCCATGCAGCGAGCGGGCTCGCGGCGAATTACTTCGCGGTGAGCTTGTTCAGCTTGCTGCCGAACTTCTGGCGGAACTTCTCGACGCGGCCGGCCGTGTCCATGATCTTCTGGGTGCCGGTGTAGAACGGGTGCGATTCCGACGACACTTCGATCTTGGCCAGGGGGTATTCCTTGCCGTCGCGGGTGATCGTGTCGCGCGTCTGGATGGTCGAGCGGGTCACAAAGCTGAAGTCGTTCGACACGTCGAGGAATACGACTTCGCGATAATTCGGGTGAATGCCTTCTTTCATGGTGTTTCCTTTCAGGTTGGGTAGCCAGTCCGTTGTTTGCCGTGCTGCTGCTGCTGCCATTGCCAAAAGCGCGAAAAAAAGCGCCAGAAACTGGATGCGCTGATTGCACTGGCAGCGTTGCGGCGAACGAACCACTTGCCGATAACGGACAATCCGGGATTATCGCAGAAAAACAAAAAGCTGGGCAAGTTTTGAGTGCGCGATGCGCACGGCGGCCGAGGGTGGCGAAAGGTTGGTCTTCGATCACATTGAGGCCGGATCCTGGCGATAAAACGCCGCGAGTGAATCATAGAGAACCGGCCAGTGCCTGCGAAGGCCGGTCGGCTCGACAAAGAAGGTCTCCGAGGCCACGGCGAAGAACTCGCTTGGCGCCTCGCAGCCATATGGGTCGATCACCCGCAGCGCCGGCGGCAGCCGTTCCGGATGGTCCCAGGCATGGTCGGACTGCTGCTCGCAGGCGTCCGCGAAGCGGTCGTACTCGGTAAGGAAGGACTCGGCCCATTGCTCGCGGTCGATGCCCGGATGGAGCACGCGTGAGAAGGGCGGCACGCCGTCCGGCTCGCCGTCGAGCATGTCGAGCTTGTGGGCGAACTCGTGGATGACTACGTTGTAGGTGTCATCGGGGTGGTGGGCATGGCGTGCATTCAGTCCGGCGCCGGGGGTCTGCACATCAGGCCAGGAAAGGATGACCGGTCCGTGTTCCCAGGCTTCACCACTGGCTTCCTCGACCACGCCATGCACCAGCCCGATCTCGTCCTCGACGGTGCGGCGGATGACGAAGTCACCGGGGTAGAGCACAATGCCGCGCCACCCGCGATACCACTCGATGCCCAGCTTGAGAATGGGCACGCAGGCTTGCAGCGCGACGCTCGTCACCATCTCGTCGGTGAGCGGCAGGTCGTGCGCGGTTGAGTATTCCTTGTCGGCGATGAACAGGGTGGCGAGCTCGCGCAAGGTGGCGAGATCGGCGGCGCCATAGCGCTGCACGAACGGCAGCGTGGCCACCGTGTGCGCCCACAGCGCATCGGGAATGGCGTAGTGTTCGAGTTTGCGCACGCGCGAGCGCGCACGCAGGAAGTGGCTCAGTCGGCCGAACATGGGACTCCTGCAGGCACGGGGCGGAAATGCAAAAGGGCGCGCCGAGGCGCGCCCTTCCAGTGCATTGCCAGCGCGCGAACCGCAGCGCGCGGCATAGCGAACGATCAGCCGCCTCTGCGCATCATATCGAAAAACTCGGCGTTGTTCTTGGTCGCCTTCATCTTGTCGAGAATGAACTCCATGGCCTGCACTTCATCCATGTCCGAGATGAACTTGCGCAGCACCCAGACCTTTTGCAGGATCTCGGGCTTGATCAGCAGTTCTTCGCGGCGCGTGCCGGACTTGTTCAGGTTGATCGACGGATAGACGCGCTTTTCCGCCAGGCGGCGTTCCAGGTGCACTTCCATGTTGCCGGTGCCCTTGAACTCTTCGTAGATCACGTCGTCCATGCGGCTGCCCGTTTCGATCAGCGCGGTGGCGATGATGGTCAGCGAGCCGCCTTCTTCCAGGTTACGCGCAGCGCCGAAGAAGCGCTTGGGGCGTTGCAGCGCGTTGGCGTCCACACCACCAGTCAGCACCTTGCCCGAGGCCGGCACCACCGTGTTATAGGCACGTGCCAGGCGGGTGATCGAGTCCAGCAGGATCACCACGTCGCGCTTGAGTTCGACCAGGCGCTTGGCCTTTTCGATCACCATTTCAGCGACCTGCACGTGGCGGATGGCGGGTTCGTCGAAGGTCGACGCCACCACTTCACCGCGCACCGAGCGCATCATTTCGGTCACTTCTTCCGGGCGCTCGTCGATCAGCAGCACGAACAGGTCCGCTTCCGGATGGTTGTTCGCAATCGCGTGGGCGATGTGCTGCAGCATCACGGTCTTGCCGGACTTGGGCGAGGACACCAGCAGGGCGCGCTGGCCACGGCCAATCGGCGCGATCATGTCGATGATTCGGCCGGTGATGTTTTCCTCGGCGCGGATTTCGCGCTCCAGCGTCAGCGGCCGGTTCGGGTGCAGCGGCGTCAGGTTCTCGAACATGATGCGGTTCTTGACCGCTTCAGGCGCTTGACCGTTGACCTTGTCCACCTTCACCAGTGCGAAATAGCGCTCGCCGTCCTTGGGGGTCCGTACTTCGCCCTCGATCGTGTCGCCGGTATGCAGGTTGAAGCGGCGGATCTGCGAAGGGCTGATGTAGATGTCGTCCGTGCTTGCCAGGTAGGAGGTCTCGGGCGAGCGCAGGAAGCCGAAGCCGTCCGGCAGGACTTCCAGGGTGCCGTCACCAAAGATGATTTCGCCCAGCTTGGCGCGCTTCTTCAGGATCGCAAACATCAGCTCCTGTTTGCGCATCCGTTGTGCGTTGTCGATCTCGAGGGTCGCGGCCATTTCGAGAAGCGCAGACACGTGAAGCGATTTGAGTTCTGTCAGGTGCATAGACGAGGGGTACAGAGGCGCCCGGACGGGCTGGACCTAAAGGAGGGGGAGGAAATGAGCGAACGCTCGGGGAAGTTGTTGATGCCATCTTAGCACAATCCGGACGGTGCGCCAGGGAAGGCGCACGCACGTCGGATTGTGGCTACACCGGGGGAGCGCCTGATGGCGCCGCGCCCCGGGCCGGCGTATTACAGATTGCCGTCGAGGAATGCGGTCAGTTGCGACTTGGACAGCGCGCCGACCTTTTGCGCGGCAACCGCGCCATTCTTGAACAGGATCAGCGTGGGGATGCCGCGAATGCCGAACTTGGCCGGCACTTGCTGGTTCTCATCGACGTTGATCTTTGCGATCTGCAGCTTGTCGCCGTAGTCTTTGGCCACTTCGTCCAGGATTGGGGCGATCATCTTGCAAGGACCGCACCATTCTGCCCAGAAGTCGAGCAGGACAGGCTTGTCGGACTGGAGCACGTCTGCGTCGAAGGAGGCGTCGCTCACATACTTGATTTGTTCACTCATGGCGGAAAACCTCTGGTTTCGCTCTGTTTAATTTAAAGGCGGGATTTGCCGAACCGCTACATTACACGAGTTTGCGCCTACCCGTAGGCGGGCGCCTTACCCGGTGCGGGCTTGTCCCGAGCGACGGGACAGCCATGACTGGCGGGATGTTGCTCATATATTACCAGTTGATGGGAATTCAATACCCTGCTCATCAACCTCACGGTGCGCTGCCGTACGCGGAGATGAAACCCGGCCGATGCGGCTGCGTGTAGCGCCATTCTGCCCGCGAATCCAAGCCTGGTGGGTTCATTGTATTAATCGGCGCAAGAGCTTTTATCAATCGGGGGCCGCGCCGAAGTTCGCCGAGAGGTGCTCGATGTGTGACTTATAGGTAACGCCATTTATGCTTCGACATGCGGCGCGAGGGCTTTGCGCAAACGCAATCCAATGCGATGCAAAGGTCGCGCGGCGCCCCCGGGCGCGTAGAATGGAATCATGCGCCCGGCCTCGGCCCGGCGCCTTCCCGCGCAACAGACAAGGCTACAGACCATGACGCCAGACACCCCTTCCAAGCCGGATCCGCAGCAACCCCCCGAAGTGGAACACTTGAGCGACGCGCTGGAGCACATCAATGCGGCAGTCGAGCAGGAGAGCATTGCCGGCGGCGCTGCCAAGGGCCTCCTTTACAGCGTCATAGAGACCCTGGGCGCGCTCGTGGGCGACCCCGACCTGCCAGAGCACGCACGCTCCGGCTACCAGGGCCTGCTGGAGACCGCGCGCGAAATCCGCTCGCGCCTGGAGGCCGGCAGCCACTGAAGGTTCTCCGGGCTCTGAGGGCATCGCGCATCCCGTGCGCGATGCCCGGCTGTGCGCGCTGACCGGCGCGCGCTTTCTCGCCATGGCATCCGATCCGGCCGTCACTCTCGCTTCATGACCTCGCTGCAATTTCGTCCCGGCCCCGACTTCCTGCCGCAGGCCGCCGCCGCGGCCTGGTATTTCCTCGACCATTGCGGGGAGCAGCAAGCCGCCGCGCATGTGGTGGTGCCCACCGCGGCGCAGATCCCCGGCGTGCGCCAGGCGCTGGATGCCGCCGCGCGCGCGGCCGGCAAGCCGCGGCTGCTGCCGCGGGTCGTCACCATTGGCCACTGGCTGCTCGACTTGCCGCCCGACCCGATCCCGGTGCGCAGCCATGCGGCGCGGCTGCTGGCCGTGCAGCAGGCCATCCGTGCGCAGGACTGGCTGCGGCGCGCATTTGGCGCGCAGACCGAGGCCGCGGCGTGGGGGTTGGCGCAGACGCTGCTCGCCATCAGCGATGAACTGAGCGCGCGCTGGCTCGACGATGACGCCATCCGCGATGAAGACGTCGATGGGGACGATCGCGCGGCCCTGCTGCAGGGCGCGCTGGAGCGGACCTACGCGCATCTGTCTTCCCGCTTCCTCGGTGAGGAGGCGCGCATCGTGATGGCCTTCTGGCAAGCCTTGTCCGGCCCGGACGATCCGCTGCCCGCGCGCCGGCGCGCGCTGCACCGGCTGGCCCAGCACCTGGACGGCCCGGTCATCTGGCTCGGGCCAACGCCGCCCCAGCCGATCGAGGAAGCGTTCCTGCGGCAGGCCGCCGAGCTCGTGCCGGTGATCCGCATCGGCTACGACTGGACTGCGCAGTCCGCGCAGGCGCCGAGCGGCGCGCTTGATGCCGGTTTGGGCGATGAGGACGGGGAGCCCGACTGGTACGACACCTTGCTGGCACTGTGGCCCGAGGCGCGGCTGCCTGGCCCGAATGAAGCTGCCGCGCGCCGCGCGCCACGCAGCCTGCCGGCCGAGCGCCCGCGCGTGCGCGTGATCGGCAGCGCGCGCTTCGAGGACGAGGCCGGCGCTGCCGCCGGGCAGCTGGTGCAGTGGCTCAACGAAGGCCGCCGCCACGTGGCGCTGGTGGCGCACGATCGCGTAGTGGCGCGGCGCGCGCGCGCGTTGCTGGCGCGTGCCGGCGCGCCGGTGCGCGACGAAACCGGCTGGAAGCTCTCGACCACGCGCGCCGCGGCTGCGCTGATGCGATGGTTCGACCTGCTCAACCAGGACGGCGATACCTCTGCCCTGCTCGACCTGCTGAAGAGCCCGTTTTGCCTGCCAGACTTTGCATTGCGCGGGGAGGCCATTGCCGCGCTGGAGCGGCAGATCCGGCGAGACGGCATCAGCGGTGGCTGGCGCCGCTTGCAGCAGCGCTTCCGCCCCGATACGGCTGACCAGGCCAGCGGCGATGGCAATGCCGGCGACGCCGCGCAAGACGACGCGCGCCGCGCCGCCCGGCAGGCCGCTTGCGAGCTGGTGCAGCACCTTGCGGCCGAAGCCGGCGCCTGGCCGCGCGGCAACGCACAGCACCCGGTCTCGACCTGGCTGGAACGCCTCGATGCCACGCTGGATGTGCTCGGCATGCGCGAGGCCTTGTCTGCCGACGATGCGGGCACACAACTGCTCGATGCGCTGGCGCGTCTTGCCGACCTGCCGCAGGACGAGACCGGTGCGCTGGCCACACTCGATCTCGGCGAATTCCGCTCCATGCTGTCAGCCTTGCTAGAGTCGGTTGCCTACAAGGAGCCCTCGGCCAGCGGCGCCGCGCGCATCACGATCCTGCCGCTTAACGGCGCGCGCATGCGCCGCTTCGATGGGGTCGTGGTGGTGGGGTGCGATGACACGCAGCTTCCCTCCAGCGCGGCCGAGCTGATGTTCTTCTCCAACCAGATGCGGCGTGAGCTCGCACTGGAAGACCGCGAGGTGCGCTTCGCCCAGCAGGCGCGAGACCTGGCCGAGGTCCTGCTGAACAACGACGACGTGGTGCTCACCTGGCAGCGCCTTGGCGCGCGTGGCGAGCCCAAGCATGTGTCGGGCTGGATCGAGCGGCTCAGCGCGCTGTGCGCGCGCGCGGGCGCGCCGATCGAGGCGAGCGCGTTGCCGGTGCTGCACGAGACCTTCGCCGAGGTGGACGGCATGCCCGCGCCGGCGGCATCGGAGCTGGTGCCTTCGCGCTGGAGCGCGCAGGCGTACAACATGCTGCGCCGCTGCCCCTACCAGTTTTTTGCCGGCCGCATGCTCGGGCTGGCGGGGCTGGAAGTCGTCAGCGACGACCTGGAAAAACGCGACATCGGCGAGCTGCTGCACCGCGTGCTGCTGCGTTACCACCGCGAAGCCTCGCAGGACGGCTTGCGCCGTGAAGATGCTCGGCTGGCGCGCCTGCGCGAGATTTCCGATCACGAGTTCGGCGCGCTGATGAAGGAAGACGGCAACGCCATCGGCTACTACCGCCGCTGGTGCGAAGTGCTGCCATCCTACGTGGCATGGCAGGCGGAGCGCGAGGCGCAGGGCTGGTTCTGGGACGATGGCGAGCTCGATGCCACTGTCGACCTGCCCATGCCCGACGGCCAGCCGCTGCGCGTCAATGGCCGCATCGACCGGCTGGATCGCGCGCGCGACGGCAGCCGCGCGGTGCTTGATTACAAGACCCAGACCGTGCTGCGCTTGAAGCGCAAGGTCGGGGACGTGGAAGAGGATTGCCAGTTGCCGTTCTATGGATTGCTGCGCGCCGACGTTGCCGCTGGCAGCTGGGTGGCGCTCGAAGGCGCGAAGGACGGGCCGCCGGCGCCACAGCGCGAAGTGAGCCTGCCTGACTTCGACGCCGCAGTGGTGTGGCTCGAACAACAATTGCGCAGCGACGTGATGCGCCTGCGCCAGGATGCGCCGTTGCCGGCCTTCGGGGACGCCAGCGCGTGCACCTACTGCACCGCCCGCGGCTTGTGCCGCAAGGGCTTCTGGGAAAGCACGGCGTTGCCGCCGGGGATAGGGGGCCGCGCATGAGCATCCACGCCTATTTGCGCGATGGCCAGCCGGTGGCCGAGGCCGAGTTCACGCGCGCGGCCTGCGACCCCGCCAGTTCCGTGGTGGTCGAGGCTTGCGCGGGCAGCGGCAAGACCTGGCTGCTGGTGGCGCGCCTGCTGCGCCTGCTGCTGGCCGGCGCGGCGCCGCACGAGATCCTCGCCATCACCTTCACGCGCAAGGCCGCGGAGGAAATGCGCGAGCGCTTGCTGGAAGTGCTCGCGCAGCTCGCGCGCGACGATGACGACGCGGTGATCGCCGCGCTCACGCAGCGCGGGCTGTCGCCCGATGCCGCACGCGCCGCGCTGCCGCGCGCGCGCGGCCTGCATGCACAGGTGCTGGCCGCGCCCGGGCGCATGGCCATCGATACCTTCCATGGCTGGTTTGGCACGCTGCTGCGCGGCGCGCCGCTGGCGTCGGGCATCGTGCCGGGCGCCACGCTGCGCGAAGATGCACTGCGCATGAAACGCGAGGCCTGGGCGCCGTTCTGGCAGGCCCTGGCCACGCCGCCGTATGCCAACCTGCGCGCAGCCTTCGAGCGGCTGGTGGATGCCATCGGTGAGTTCCAGGCGCGGGCCTTGCTCGACGCCATGTTCCATGCCCGCAGCGAGTGGTTTGCGTTCCGCGAAAGCGCTGATCCCGCCGAGGCGCTCGCCGCGGACCTGGGCGAGGATGCCCAGGTCGACGTGCTGCTGGACGTGCTGGCCGATGACGGCTGGCTTGACGCTTGCCAGGGCCTGGCGTCGCAACTGGGCCGGGGCGGCAAGACCGAGCAGGCTCACGCTACGCGCCTGGCCGATGCGATCCTGGCGATCCGCGCGTGGCGCGAGGCGGGCGCCGAAGGGGGCGAGCCGGCCGAGCGCACCTTCGCGATATTGCGCGACGCGTTTTTTACCGCCGCCGGCAAGCCGCGTTCGCTACGCGCCACCACGGCGCTGACCAAGGCACTGGGCGGCGAGGCGATGGTCGATGCGTTCCTCGCCGAGCACGGCGACATGTGCGCCGCGCTGGAGCAGGTCGCGCAACGCCGCTGCGAGGCCGCGGTGCTGGCGGTCAACCTGGCGCTGTACGAACTGGGCGATGCGCTGCTCACGCGTTACCAGCACCATAAGTCCGAACAGCGCGCAATGGACTTCGCCGACCTCGAGTGGCTGGCCGCGCGGCTGATGCGCGACGAAGAGACCGCGACCTACCTGCAGGTCCGGCTCGATGCGCGCTACCGCCACCTGTTGCTTGACGAGTTCCAGGACACCAACCCGCTGCAATGGCGCATCCTGCAGGGCTGGCTGGCCGGCTACGCAGGCCTGGGCGAGCGGCCCACGGTATTCCTGGTGGGCGACCCCAAGCAATCGATCTATCGCTTCCGCCGCGCCGATGCGCGCCTGTTCCAGGCCGCCGGCGAGATGCTGCAGTCGGGTTTCGGTGCCACCGTGCTGCGGACCAACCGCACCCGCCGTAACCGCCCGGAAGTGCTCGATTGGGTCAACGCGGTGTTCGACACCGCGCGCGCCGACGGGCGTTATGCGCTGTTCGAGACGCAGACGACCGCGCTGGACGAGCCCGGCGGCCCGGTGTGGCTGTTGCCGCTGGTCGAGCCCGAGGCGGAGCCGGCACCGCAGGACGATGCGGCTAGCGATGACGATACGGCCGCGCGGGATCCCGCCACGCACCGCGATACGCTGACGCAGCCGCGCCAGCACGAGGGCGATTCGCTGCGGCTCGAAGAGGGCCGGCGCGTGGCGGCCTGGCTAAAGCATGTCCGCGCCACGGTGCCGGTTGCCGACAGCGATGGCCCGCGGCCCGCGCGCTGGAGCGATGTGCACTTGCTGGTGCGCCGCAAGACCCATCTGGCGGAGTACGAGCGCGCTTTCCGCGAGGCTGGCATTCCCTGCCTGAGCCCGCGCCGCGGCGGTTTGCTAGCCACGCTGGAAGCGCTCGACCTGTCCGCGCTGCTGGCGTTCCTGATGACGCCGGAGTCTGACCTGGACCTGGCCCATGTGCTCAAGAGCCCGCTGGTGGGCGCGACCGACGAGGACCTGATCGCCATCGCGCAGATGGCCCAGGCGCGCGAGCCGCGGCCAGGCTGGTGGGCCTGCCTGCGGGAGCAGGGGCTGCCGGAGTTCGGCAGCCCGGCACTGCGCGATGGCGTCGCGCGCCTGCGCCACTGGCTGGAGGTGGCACCGCATCGGCCGGTGCATGACCTGATCGACCACATCTACCATGGCGGCGAAGTGCGCCGGCGCTATGCCGAGGCCGCGCCGGCCGAGATCCGCGACCAGGTACTGGCCAACCTCGATGCCTTCCTCAAGCTCTCGCTCGACCTCGATGGCGGGCGCTACCCGAGCCTGCCCAAGTTCATCGACGAGTTGCAGGAAATCCGGCGCGGCGAAGAAGGCGAAAGCCCGGATGAAGGCGGCATGGCCGATAGTGCCGAAGACGCGCAAGGCGAGGCCGATGCCGACGACGCCACCGACAATGCGCTGGACGCGGTCCACATCCTCACCGTGCACGCCGCCAAGGGGCTGGAGGCGCCGTTCGTCGTGCTGCTGGACGCCAACCACAGCGACGCCGCCGCGGACCGGAGCGGCATCCTGATCGACTGGCCGCCGTCCTCGGCCGTGCCGGTGCATTTTTCCGCCTATGGCAAGCGCAGCACGCGCGGGCTCGCTCGCGCGCCGTTGTTCGAGGCTGAGGCTGCCTTGGCCGAGCGTGAGAACTGGAACCTGCTCTATGTAGCGATGACGCGCGCGCGCCAGGGGTTGCTGGTGAGCGGCGTCAAGGGGCGCGCATCGCGCAGTGCCGACAGCGCCGAGGGTAACCGCGAGATCGCCGGTAGCTGGTATGCGCGGCTGTTGGCAGCCGGGGTCGGCGCGGAAGTCGAGCCGTTCCCGGCGGCGACCGCGCAGGACGTGGCGGATGCCGCCGCCAGCCATGATGCGCGCGTGCGCTTTACCGATTTTCGGCAGCGTTACCGTGAGGCGGCCGAGAGCCTGGCGCCGGTGCTGGCGTGGGAGGACGAGGAAGCGGAGCAGGGCGCCGCCACGGGCGAGGACGGCGACCACACGATCGTGTTCGATGCCGACGCGGCGCGCCATGGCGAACTGCTGCACGCGCTGCTGGAACGCGTGACGCGCTACCCGGAGGCGTTCGAGGGCCTGCCTACGCCCGAGGTGGTGATGCGCTGGTTCCCGCTGGCAGGTGCCGGCACGGCGCAGGCGCGCACGCTGTGGCGGGAGCAGGCGCATGCCGCGGTCGAAGGCGCGCGATTGATGCTGGAGGCGCCGGCATTGCGGCCGTTGCTGTTCCCGCAGGGCGCGCTCAGCGCCCGCAACGAGGTCGAGCTTTACGATGCGCGCGGCCGCCTGCTGCGGATCGACCGCCTGGTGGAGTTTGCCGATCGGGTGGTGATCATCGACTACAAGCTGCGCCTGCTGCCGCAGGAGCACGCGGCCTACGCGCAGCAGCTCGCGGGCTATGTGGCAGCGGTCAGGCCCATGTTCCCCGGGCGGCGGGTCGAGGCCGGCGTGGCCACGGCCGACGGGGAGTGGATTGCGGCGGATGCGCTGCAAACGTCGCGCCAGGGCACGCTGTTCTAAGCGAGTCCTGGATCATGGAAAACGGGAGGGCATTGCGTGGATGCGGATTCAGCGAGGCCCTGCCGAACACTATGCCATCGGCAGCCTGATGCGCAGACTTGAAGAAAGCGCGATGATGCGAGGGGAGGTTACTGCCGGACAACTGCGGCTGGATGGCTGCGGAATACAGCTGGGGGATGTTAGGGGGACGAGCCTGACCCTCGGCACTGGCGGAAAACGGCTGTGGCTGCTTCGTTCCCGACCTGACCAGGTTGACCGCGCCACCATGCGAGGAGGCCCGTCCGGTCGGCATTGTAACCCAGCGCGGGCGGGTCCGGCAGTTTTCCGCGAAATTGATTGCGTAAATTGATTGAGTCGCTTGATTGAGCCATGCAACCCAGACACCTGTGAGATCCACGATGAATGCCAAAGACCAGATGCTCCGCGCCACGCTGCCGCCCCAGGACATCTCCACGGAAGTCCTGCTGGAGAAGTACGCCAAGGGTGAGGAGGCGACCGCTGCCGACGTGCGCCAGCGGGTGGCGCGCGCGCTGGCCGAGGCAGAGCCCGAGGCGCAGCGCGCGCAATGGGCTGAGCGCTTCCTGTGGGCGCAGGAGCAGGGCTTCGTACCGGCGGGGCGCATCAACTCGGCGGCCGGCACGCGCATCGAGGCCACGCTGATCAACTGCTTCGTGCAGCCGGTGGGGGACTCCGTGTCCGAGGTGCGTGACGGCAAGCCGAGCATCTACACCGCGGTGGCGCAGGCGGCGGAGACCATGCGGCGCGGCGGCGGCGTGGGCTACGACTTCTCCGCGATCCGCCCAGCCGGTGCGCTGGTGAGGGGCACGCACTCGCGCGCTTCGGGGCCCGTGTCGTTCATGAAGGTGTTCGATGCTTCCTGCGCCACGGTGGAATCTGCCGGTTCGCGCCGTGGGGCGCAGATGGGCGTGCTGCGCTGCGACCACCCGGATATCGAGACCTTCATCCACGCCAAGGACCGCGGCGAGCTGACCAACTTCAATATCTCGATCGGCGTCAGTGATGACTTCATGCGCGCAGTCGAGGCCGATGGCGAGGTCGAGCTGGTGCACGAGGCCGAGCCCGCGGCGGAAACCATTGCCGCGGGCGCTTACCGGCGCGACGACGGCCAGTGGGCCTATCGCCGCGTGCCGGCGCGCCAGTTGTGGGACCAGGTGATGCGGGCTACCTACGACCATGCGGAGCCCGGCATCCTGTTTTTGTCGCACATCAACGACGACAACAATCTCTATTACTGCGAGCGCATCGAGGCCACCAATCCTTGCGCAGAGCAGCCGCTGCCGCCCTATGGCTGCTGCGACCTCGGCTCGATCGACCTGACCCGTTTCGTGCGCCAGCCCTTTGGCGCGGACAGCCGCTTTGATTTCGAAGCCTTCGCCGAGGTGGTGCGGCTGGCGGTGCGCATGCTCGACAACGTGCTCGATATCACCTACTGGCCGTTGCCGGAGCAGCAGGCCGAGGCGCACGCCAAGCGGCGCATTGGCCTGGGCTTTCTCGGGCTGGGCAGCGCGCTGGTGATGCTGGGCATCCGCTATGACGCCGAGGCGGGGCGCGCGCTGGCCGCGCGCATCGCGCAGACCCTGCGCGACACTGCCTACCTGGCATCGGCCGGGCTGGCGCGGGAGAAGGGCGCCTTTCCCCTCTTCAAGGCCGAGGCCTACCTGGCCAGCGGCTTCGCGCGGCGCTTGCCGGGCGCGGTGCGCGAAGCCATCGGCCGCGACGGCATCCGCAACTCGCACCTGCTGTCGATTGCCCCGACCGGCACCATCACGCTGGCGTTCGCCGACAACGCGTCCAACGGCATCGAGCCCGCTTTTTCGTGGACCTACAACCGCAAGAAGCGCATGGCCGACGATAGCTACAAGGTGTTCGAGGTGGCGGACCATGCCTGGCGCCTTTATCGCCACCTCGGCGGCGATATGGCGCAGTTGCCTGACAGTTTTGTCACGGCGCTGCAGATGTCCGCGCTCGATCATATGAAGATGCTCGAGGCGGTCCAGCCCTATATCGACACCAGCATCAGCAAGACAGTGAACGTGCCTGAGGATTATCCATACGAGGCCTTCCGCAACCTTTACCTGGAAGCCTGGCGCGCGGGGCTGAAGGGGCTTGCCACCTACCGCCCCAATAGCGTGCTGGGCGCGGTGCTGTCGGTGACGCCGCCGCCGGCCGGCGCCCAGGCTGCGCCCGCCATGCCCGCTGTGACGGACGACCCGCTGCGCAAGCCATTCGCGAGCCGGCCCGTGGGCGACCTCGAAGGGGTGACCTCCAAGGTCGAGTACATGACCTATGAGGGGCACAAGACGGTCTACCTGACGGTCAATTTCATGCGTGTGGCCGGCCAGCTTGACGGCAAGCCGGTGGCCGTGGAGCGTCCGGTGGAGTTTTTCATGCCGGCCGGGCAACGCAACGACGGCCAGCAGTGGATCACGTCCACCATGCGGCTGCTGTCGATGGTGGCGCGTTCCGGGGGCTCGATCGCCAAGGCCTTGGCCGACATGCGCAATGTCGTATGGGATAAGGGCACGGTGCGCTATGGCACGCTGACGCGCCAGGACGGCACCGAGGTGCCGCGCTTCCACGATTCCGAGGTGGCGGCGATCGGGTATGCCCTGCAGCGCATCCTGATCAAGCGGGGTTTCCTCGATGCCGAGGGCATCCAAGTGCCGGTGGCGGCGCTTGCGGCCCGCCTGGCCGGGCTGGAAGGGCTGGAAGGGCCTAGTGGGGGTGCCGTTGACCGTGGTGGCGCGGCCCCGGCAGCGGGTGGCGCTGGCATGCCGGCCGCCGGGATGGGGCTGCGTTCGGGCAAGCCGTGCCCGGAGTGCGGCGCCCATGCCCTGCACAAGGTCGATGGTTGCGCCAAGTGCGCCAACTGCGGGTATGTCGGGGAATGCGGCTAGGGGCCTGGGGCGCAGGGCAACACACCTGGCCACCCTGTGAAGCGGGCGTGAATCCCGCCTGAACGACGGCCGCCTTTTGCTACAATCGCCGCCATGAGTTATCAAGTGCTAGCGCGCAAATGGCGCCCCCGGGATTTCACCACGCTGGTCGGCCAGGAGCACGTGGTCCGCGCGCTCACGCACGCGCTGGAACAACAGCGGCTGCACCATGCCTACCTGTTTACCGGCACGCGGGGCGTCGGCAAGACCACGCTGTCCCGGATTCTCGCCAAGGCGCTGAATTGCATCGGGCCGGACGGCACGGGCGACATCACCGCGCAGCCTTGCGGGGTGTGCAAGGCCTGCACCGAGATCGATAGCGGGCGTTTCGTCGACTATATCGAGATGGACGCGGCCTCCAACCGCGGTGTCGATGAAATGGCGTCGCTGCTGGACAAGGCGGTGTACGCACCCACGGCGGGGCGCTTCAAGGTCTACATGATCGACGAAGTGCACATGCTGACCAACCACGCCTTCAACGCCATGCTGAAGACGCTGGAAGAGCCGCCCGCGCACGTCAAATTCATCCTGGCCACCACCGATCCGCAGAAGATCCCGGTCACGGTGTTGTCGCGCTGCCTGCAGTTCAACCTCAAGCAGATGCCGCCGGGCCATATCGTCAGCCACCTCGACCACGTGCTGGGCGAGGAGGGCATCGTGCGCGAGCCCAATGCGCTGCGCCTGCTGGCCCAGGCCGCCCACGGCTCGATGCGCGACGCGCTGTCGCTGACCGACCAGGCCATCGCCTACAGCGCCGGCCAGGTGTCCGAGGCCGCCGTGCGCGGCATGCTGGGCGCGATCGATCAGAGCTACCTGGTGCAGTTGCTGGATGCGCTGGCCGCCGAAGACGGCCCCGCCATGCTGGCGGTAGCGGACGGCATGGCGGATCGCAGCCTGTCGTTTGCCGGCGCCTTGCAGGACCTGGCCTCGCTGCTGCACAAGATCGCGCTGGCGCAGGCGGTGCCGGCCTCGGTCCAGGAAGAGTGGCCGGAAGCCGCCGAAGTGCGCCGCTTTGCCGCAGCCTTCGATGCGCAGGAAGTGCAGCTGTTCTACCAGATCGCCAACCTTGGTCGCAGTGAGCTGGCGCTGGCGCCCGACGAGTACGCGGGCTTCACCATGACGCTGCTGCGCATGCTGGCATTCCGCCCGTCGGCCAGCCCCACGCCTACGGTGGCGCAGGGTGGCGGCCAACCGGCGCCGCGCACGCGCGGAGGCGCTGCGCCGGCGGCACGGGTTGCGGCAGATACGGCCGCAGCCAGCGCCGCCGCGGCGCCTGTTGCTCCGAGCTTGCGTGCGGCCGCGCCGATGCCGGCCGCCGATCCCTCGGCAGCGCAGGCACAACAACCCGCGCCGGCAGCACCCGCAAGGACGCTGAGCCCGGCTCCGGCAGCCGTCGCGCCGGCAACCGCTCCCGCCAGCGCGGCACCGATGTCGCCGGCCCGTGCCGCGCTGGCCGCGGCGCGCCTGGCCTCCGCCGCGCGCGCAGGGGGCAGCCCGCGCATGCCGCCGCCTGCCGCTGCCCCTGCTGCGCCGGCCGCGCGCCCGCCCTCGGCCCATCCCTTGCGTCCGCCCGGCCCACCCGTTGCGGTGTCGAGGCCGGCGGCCCCGGTGCCTGCCGCTCAGGCCACAGCCCCGGCGCGCCGGGAGCCTGTGCCTGCACGGCAAGCCGCCTCGGATGCGCGCGATGTCCGCGACAGCGGCCCGAGCGACGACGTCCCGCCGTGGGAACACGCAGGCAGCAGCGACGTACCGCCCTGGGAAGACCTCCCGCCCGACCTGCCCGTGATCGGGCCATACGACAGCGATCCCGAGCCGATGCCGTCGCGCCAGGCCGCGCTCCGGCGCGAACCTGCCCCGCGCGCCGCGCCGCCCGCCCCCGCCCCCGCTGCCGTGCAAGCTGCTCCGGCCGAGCCGGTGGCTCCGGTGCGGCTCACGCCGCCCAAGCCGCCGGCGGCCGGCGAAGATGGCACGCCGCCGGTGTTCACCGGCGCGTGGCCGGCACTGGCTGCCAGCCTGCCGCTCAAGGGCCTTGCGCAGCAACTGGCCTACCAGAGCGAGCTTGTCCAGGTCGTGGGCCGTACCTTCCACCTGCGCGCGCCGGTGGCGCCCATTACCGAGGCCGGCGTCGTCGAACGCCTGCAGCAGACGCTGGCCGAGCACCTCGGCGCCGAAGTGCGGGTGCAGTGCGAGATTGGCGCGGTGGCCGATACCGCCGCCGCCGCGGATGCGCAGGCGCGCGCCGAGCGCCAGCGCGAAGCGGAGGCCACCATCGAGGGGGATCCCTTCGTGCAGGGTCTGCTGCGCGAGTTCGGTGGCACGATCCTGGAGGGATCGATCCAGCCGCGCGCTGCCTGACCTCTTGTTTCGCCAGGCCGCCGGCGCCCATGACGCGCGGCGGCCCGTAACTTCTATCCAAACGCTAATCAGGAGCACTCCATGATGAAGGGCCAACTGGCCGGGCTGATGAAGCAAGCCCAGCAGATGCAGGAAAACATGAAGAAGATGCAGGAGCAGCTTGCCCTGATCGAGGTCGAGGGCCAGTCCGGCGCCGGCCTGGTCAAGGTGGTGATGACCTGCAAGAACGACGTCAAGCGCGTCTCCATCGACCCCAGCCTGCTCGCCGAAGGTGAAGACAAGGAACTGCTGGAAGACCTGGTCGCCGCTGCGTTCAACGACGCCGTGCGCAAGGCCGAGGCCACCTCGCAGGAAAAGATGGGCTCGATGACCTCCGGCCTGCCGTTGCCCCCGGGCTTCAAGCTGCCGTTCTGAGCCTGACACGGAGCCCGCATGATTCTCGAATCCGCAGTGCTGCCGGTGCGCCCCGGCCAGGAAGCCGCCTTTGAAGCGGCCTTCGGGCAGGCGCGTCATATCATCGCGGGCATGCCGGGCTTTCTTGGGCTTGAGTTGCATCGCGGCATCGAGCAGCCATCGGAGTACCTGCTGACAGTGCGCTGGCGCACGCTGGAAGACCACACCGAGGGTTTTCGCGGCTCGCCGGAATACCAGCAGTGGAAAGCCTTGCTGCATCATTTCTATGAGCCGTTTCCCGCCGTGCTGCATCACTTGCCGGTGGTGAGCATGACTGCATCCGGGGGGGCGGCATGAAGGGTGCGCCCCCGACCTCGCTGCAGGCGCTGATCGAGGCGCTGCGGGTCTTGCCGGGCGTGGGGCCGAAGTCCGCCCAGCGCATGGCTTACCACCTGCTGCAGCACGACCGCGAGGGTGCCCGCAAGCTGGGCGACGCCTTGCGCGGTGCGGCCGACGGCATCAAGCATTGTTCGCGCTGCAATACCTTCACCGAGCAGGAAATCTGCTCGACCTGCCTAGACGAGCGGCGCGACGCCTCGCTGCTGTGCGTGGTGGAGACGCCGTCCGACCAGATCATGATCGAGCAGACGCTGACCTACCGCGGCCAGTATTTTGTGCTGATGGGCCGGCTCTCGCCGCTTGACGGCATCGGCCCGCGCGAAATCCACCTGGACCGGTTGCTGGCGCGCGCCACCGACCCCGCCATGGGCGGCCCGGTGACGGAGGTGATCGTCGCCACCAATTTCACGAGCGAAGGCGAGGCCACGGCGCACTATGTTGGCGAGATGCTGAAAGCGCGCGGCCTCAAGGTGTCGCGCCTGGCGCGCGGCGTGCCAGTGGGCGGCGAGCTCGAGTACGTCGATGCCGGCACCATTGCCCGCGCGGTGATGGACCGGCGCACGGTGTAGCCGTGCCCGATCGCATTGCCATGCCCGGGTCCGTGCGCAGGGCCGCAACCGCATGAATCTCGCCCGTTTCGACCTTGTCACGCTTGGCCTGTTCGTGGCCGTGGCCCGCCAGGGCAGCATTTCCGCCGGCGCGCGCCAGTCTCACCTGGCGGTGGCGGCTGCCAGCAAGCGCATTTCCGACCTGGAGGCCGCCGTTGGCGCGCCGCTGTTCTTTCGCCATGCGGCCGGGGTGCAGCTGACCGAGGCCGGGCAGGCCTGCTTCCATCATGCGCTGACCATCCTGCAGGACGTGGAGCGCATGGCCGGCGTGATGTCGGACTACGCCAGCGGCGTGCGCGGCCAGGTGCGTGTGTGCGCCAATACCTCGGCCATCACGCAGTTCCTGCCCGACGACCTGGCGACCTTCATGGCGCTGCATCCCACCATCCGCATCGAGCTCGAAGAGCAGAACAGCAGCGAGATCGTGGCCGCGCTGGTGGAAAACCGCGCGGACGTGGGCATCTTTGCCGACCGCACGCCCAGCGCGGGCCTGGTCACGGTGGAGTACCGGCAGGACGAACTGGTGCTGGTTACGCCGCCGGGCCATCCGCTGTCCGAGCGCGGACCCGTGCGCTATGCGGACACGCTGGAGTATGACTTCGTCAGTTTGCCGCAGGTCACCTCGCTGGCGGCTCGCTTGCTGGAGGAAAGCAGCCGGCTGGACCGGCCTTTCCGCTTGCGCATCCAGGTGCGCAGCTTCGACGCCATGTGCCGCATGGTGATGGCTGGGTTGGGCGTGGGTGTGCTGCCGCGCATCGCGGCCGAGCCGCATGTGCAGTCGATGGGTTTGTCGCTGGTGGGGCTGCAAGATGCGTGGGCCCGCCGCACGCTGCTGATCGGCATGCGTGACCCCGCGGGGCTGACGGTGTCCGCGCGGCTGCTCATCACCCATCTCTGCGGCGACCGCGCGCCGTTCTGAAGCCCTGGCGGGCTTTGTCGTGGCTCGGTCGGGGCTTTCGCGTTCCGAGAAGGCCCGCTTCTCCGAATGCCGATTCCGCCAGCCGCCCGGCTGGGGCACACTGCGTCGAAACAAGGCGCGCTGCCAGCTGCGCCTGCCGCGGCGCTTCCCAACGGCATGCGCCTGCTGTAACCCACACCGCACGGAGACACCCCCGCCATGGCGCGACAGATCCTTGAAGGCATTCGGGTCCTCGAACTCGGGCAACTGATTGCCGGCCCCTTCGCCGCCAAGACCCTCGCCGATTTCGGCGCCCACGTGGTCAAGGTGGAGCCGCCCGGACACGGCGACCCGCTGCGCAAATGGCGCATGCTTTACGAGGACACCTCCGTCTGGTGGGAAGCGCAATCGCGCAACAAGCAATCCATCTGCATCGACCTGCGCAATCCGGAGGGGCAGGCCGTGGTGCGCAAGCTGGCCGCCGAGGCTGACGTGCTGATCGAGAACTTCCGTCCGGGCACCATGGAAAAATGGGGCCTGGGCTATGAAGCGCTGCGCGCGGAAAACCCCGGCCTGATCATGGTGCGCGTGTCCGGCTACGGCCAGACCGGCCCGAAGAAGGACGAGCCGGGCTTTGCGGCGGTGGCCGAGGCCATGGGCGGCCTGCGCTACCTCACGGGCGAGCCGGGCCGTGCCCCGGTGCGCGCCGGCCTGTCGCTAGGCGACACCATTGCTGGGCTGCATGGCGCGCTCGGCGTGCTGCTGGCGCTGTACGAGCGCGATGCGCGCGGCGGTGAAGGGCAGGTGATCGACGTGGCGCTGTACGAGTCGCTGTTCAACCTGAGCGAAAGCCTGCTGCCGGAGTATTCGGCGTTTGGTGCCGTGCGCCAGCCGGCTGGCGGCGCCTTGCCTGGCATCGCGCCGTCCAACGCCTATCCCTGCGCCAGTGGCGAGTACGTGCTGGTGGCCGCCAACGGAGACGCCATTTTCAAGCGCCTGATGCACGCGATCGGCCGCGCCGACCTGGGCGACGACCCGGCGCTCGCGCGCAACGACGGCCGCGTGAAACGCGTCGACGAGATCGATGCCGCCATCACCGCGTGGACCCGCACGCAAAGCGTGGAAGACGCGCTGGTGGTGCTCAAGCAGGCCGAAGTGCCATCCGGGCGCATCTACACCGTCAAGGACATCTCGGAAGACCCGCACTACCGTGCGCGCGGCGTGATCGAGAGCGTGACCGCGGCCAGCGGCCTGAGCGTCGAAGTGCCGGGCATCATCCCCAAGCTTTCGGCCAGCCCAGGCGCCATCCACGACCGTGCGCCCACGCTGGGCGAACACACGGACAGCGTGCTGGCGGCGGCCGGCTTCGACGCTGCCACCATCGCTGACATGCGCGCACGCGGGGTGGTGGCATGAACGCGTCATCCATGCTGCGCGGCCCGGCCCGCATCGAGATCAACGAAGTCGCACCGCGCGACGGCCTGCAGATCGAGCCGGCCGTGGTGCCGACCGATGCCAAGGTCGCCTTCCTCGACGCCTTGTCCGCCTGTGGCTTTGCACGCATCGAAGCCACGTCGTTTACCTCGGCCAAGGCCATCCCCGCGTTGGCCGATGCCGAGGCGGTCATGCTCCGCATGCAGCGCGGCGCGGGCGTGCGCTACACCGCGCTGGTGCCGAACCTGCGCGGCCTGGAGCGCGCGTTGTCGTGCCGGCCCGATGAGCTCAACCTGGTGATGTCGGCCAGCGAGACGCATAACCGCGCCAACCTGCGCATGACGCGCGCCCAGTCGCAAGCGCAGTTGCTGGCCATGGTCGAGGCGGCTAACGCGGCAGGTGTGCCGGTCAATGTTTCGCTGTCCACCGTGTTCGGCTGCCCCTTCGAGGGCGAGGTCGATGCCGATGCCGTGATGGCGCTGGCCGAGTCCTTCGCCCATGCCGGCGCGGCCGGTATCACGCTGTGCGACACCACCGGCATGGCGTATCCCACGCAGGTGGCGGCGCTGTGCGAGCGTTTCCAGCGAAGCCTGCCGCAGGCGGGCCTCACCATTCACCTGCACAACACCCGCGGCATGGGCCTGGCCAACGCGCTGGCCGCCTGGCAGACAGGCGTGACCCGCTTCGACGCCGCCGCCGGCGGTCTCGGCGGTTGCCCCTTTGCGCCCGGCGCCAGCGGCAACGTCAGCACCGAAGAGCTGGTGCATATGTTCGATGCCATGGGCGTGGACACCGGCGTGGACCTGGCGCGCCTGCTCGACGTGGTGGCGGGCTTGCCCGCGTTGGTCCAGCGTGACACCGACAGCCAGTTGCTGCGCGCGGGCACGCGCCTGCGCACGCACCAGGCGCCGGCCTGGCTGGCCGAGCATTTCGTCGGGCAGGGCTGACACCGGGGCTGATGCCAGGGCTGACAGCGGGCCCGCCGCAAGAATCCCGAAAGACGGGTGCGCACCGCACGGCGAGAGCTGGCGGGCGCTGAACAGAAAACCAAAATCAACAAGCACCAAGCAGGAGACACTTCATGCCTCGCAATCCGGCATCCGCCATCGCACGTCCCCAATCGTTCCAGTGTGCATCCGGCGCGCGCCGCAAGACGCTCGCCGCCGCCGTGGCGCTGGCTGCCGCCGGCCTGGCCGGCACCGCCGCATGGGCGCAGGACGGCGCCTACCCGACGCGCCCGGTCACGTTGGTGGTGTCCGCCGCTGCCGGCGGCACGACCGACCTGGCCGCGCGCATGATCTCCGAGCCCCTGTCCAAGGCCCTCGGGCAGCCGGTGGTAGTGGACAACCGCCCCGGTGGCTCGGGCGGCATTGCCGCGCAGACGGTGGCGCGCGCCAAGCCGGATGGCTACACCCTGATGGTGCAGTACTCGGGCTACCAGGTCATCTCGCCGCTGCTGGTGAAGAACGCGTGGGACCCTGTGAAGGATTTCTCCCCGGTCGCCAACATCCTCTCGGCGCCGCAGGTGCTGGTGGTGCGCCCGAGCTTGCCGGTGAAGACGCTCAAGGAACTGGTGGCCTATGCCAAGGCCAACCCCGACAAGCTCAACTACGCGTCGTCGGGCAACGGCTCGCTGCAGCATGTTTCCACCGAATTGCTGAACCAGATGGCCGGCATCCGGATCACCCATGTCCCATACAAAGGCACCGGCCCGGCCATGACCGACCTGCTGGGCGGTTCGGTGGATCTCACCATCACCACGCCGCCGCCCCTGATGGGGCATATCGCGGGCGGCAAGCTGCGAGCGCTGGTGGTCACCAGCAAGCAGCGCCTGCCCAGCCTGAAGGACGTTCCCTCCGCGCCGGAAGCGGGCTACCCCGATCTCGATGTGTCGTCCTGGTTCGCCATGTACGCGCCGGCCGGCACGCCCAAGCCGATCATCGACAAGCTCGCCGGCGAGATCGAGCGCATCATGCAGACCGAGGCTTTCCGCAAGAAGGCTGAGGAGCTCGGCGCCGAGGCGAAGTTCATGGGCCCGCAGCAACTCGCGACCTATCAGCGCAACGAGCTGGTCCGCTGGGCCAAGGTCATCAAGGCGGCCGACATCCACGCGGAATGATGCCTGCGCCCAGGGCGCAGACAGTAAGCCGGCCGAAAGGCTCGCACTGTATCTTCGATGCCCACACGCTGGCGCGGACGCCGGCGTGGCATAGGTGTTGATCCCGATGCGGCCCTTTGCGGCATCGGCTAGCATCGCAGCTTGCCGCTGCGCGGCACTACGCAAGCCGTAGCACATGCGGCATGCATCAGCGCGAGACGTGCAGTTGACGGGTAATCAGGTAGGAGAGAAAAATGTATAACAAGAAATTCTGGAAGCAGGCGCTGCTCGCGCTGGCGCTGTTCCTTGCGGGCTGGTTCACCTTTGGCGGCTACGCCCAGGCACAGGGCAAGCCCGAGAAGACCAAGGTCACCATCGCCGTGGGCGGCAAGAACCTGTTCTATTACCTGCCGCTGACCATTGCCGAGCGCCTCGGCTACTTCAAGGATGAAGGGCTCGACGTCGAGATCGTCGACTTCGCCGGCGGTGCCAAGGCGCTGCAGGCCGTGGTGGGCGGCAGCGCCGATGTGGTTTCCGGCGCCTACGAGCACACTATCAACCTGCAGGCCAAGGGCCAGCAGTACCAGGAATTCGTGCTGCAGGGCCGCGCCCCGCAGATCGTGCTGGTGGTCTCCAACAAGACCATGCCCAACTTCAAGTCGGTGGCCGATCTCAAGGGCAAGAAGATCGGCGTGACCGCGCCGGGCTCCTCCACCAACATGATGGCCAACTTCGTGCTGGCAAAAGCCGGCCTGAAGGCATCGGACGTCTCCTTCATCGGTGTCGGCGCCAGCGCTGGCGCGGTGGCGGCCATGCGCTCCGGCCAGATCGACGCGATGGCCAACCTCGATCCGGTGGTGTCGATGCTGACCCAGAAGAACGAAGTGCACATCGCCTCTGACACCCGCACGCTGAAGGACACCCAGGCTGTCTTCGGCGGCAATATGCCGTCGGGTTGTCTGTACGCGTCCACCGCCTTTATCCAGCAGAACCCGAACACCACGCAGGCCATGACCAACGCCATGGTGCGCGCGCTCAAGTGGCTGCAGAAGGCAGGCCCGTCGGACATCGTCAAGACCGTGCCGGAAAGCTACCTGCTGGGCGACCGCGCGCTGTACCTGTCCGCCTGGGAAAAGGTCAAGGAAGCCATCTCGCCGGACGGCACCATGCCGGCCGACGGTCCCAAGACCGCGCTCAACACGTTGCAACAGTTCGACCCGGACCTGAAGGGCAAGGCCATCAAGCTGGAAAACACCTTCACCAACACCTTCGTGCAGAAGGCGAACGCCAAGTACAAGTAAGGCATCGCCTGCGCCCCGGGTGCCGGCGGCCCGCTGCGTGCAGCGGGCCTTTGCATTGGCGCTTGCCGATGCCATCCATGGCATCCGGCGCGCCGTCCTGAACCTGTTCCCACGTCATTACTATCGCGCGGAGCCAGCGTGCCTGCATTCGCACCCGTTGCGCCATTCAGCACCGTATCCGCCAAGAGCCTGCCATGAGCACTCCCGCACTTTCCCTCGACAACGTCACCTGCACCTTCGTCTCCCGCGACGACCGTAGCCAGCGCTATACCGCCGTCAAGGAGACCACCCTGGACATCCAGCCCGGCGAGTTCGTCTCCGTGGTGGGGCCGACCGGCTGCGGCAAGTCCACCTTGCTGAATGTGGGGGCCGGCTTGCTGCAGCCTTCGATCGGCGAGGTACGGGTGTTCGGCGAGCCGCTGCGCGGCATCAACACCCGCGCCGGCTACATGTTCCAGGCCGAGGCCCTGATGCCGTGGCGCAGCGCGCTCGACAACGTCATTGCCGGGCTTGAGTTCCGCGGCATGGCGCGTGCCCAAGCGCAGCGGGAGGGCGAGGCCTGGCTGCGCCGCGTCGGCCTGGGCGGGTTTGGCGACCGCTATCCGCACCAGCTCTCCGGCGGCATGCGCAAGCGCGTGAGCCTGGCCCAGACGCTGATACTGGATCCGGACATCATCCTGATGGACGAGCCATTCTCCGCGCTCGACATCCAGACCCGCCAGTTGATGGAAAACGAGGTGCTGGAGTTGTGGGCGGCCAAGCGCAAGGCAGTACTGTTCATCACCCACGATCTTGACGAGGCCATCGCCATGAGCGATCGCGTGGTGGTGCTGTCGGCCGGTCCCGGCACGCACCCGATCGGCGAGTTCGCCATCGATCTGCCGCGTCCGCGCGACGTGGCCGAGATCCGCAACCATCCCCGCTTCATCGAGCTGCACGCGGCCATCTGGGACGTGCTGCGCGAGGAAGTCCTCAAGGGCTACGCGCAGCAGCGCAAAGTGGCCTGAGATGGCACGGCGCGCTTCGTTCCCATTCAATCCGGTCTGATTTCAATTCGAGTTTCGATTCCCATGGCTTTCCGTCCCGACTCCAAGGGCATGCTGCGATTCTGGCAGCTGCTCGTCCTCGTTGTGATCCTCGGTGCCTGGCATGCCGCCACGCGCTCGCAGCAGGTCGCCTTCTTCTTCGGTGAGCCGCTGATGGTGGCCCAGCGCATCTGGAACTGGTTCGTGGTCGAGCGCGACATCTACGTCCACCTCGGCGTGACCCTGATCGAGACGCTGCTGGCCTTCGGCATCGGCACGGCCGCGGGCCTCGGCGTTGGACTGTGGCTGGCGCTCAGCCCGCTCACCTCGGCCATCCTCGACCCCTATATCAAGGCGATGAACTCGATGCCGCGCGTGATCCTGGCGCCGATTTTCGCCGTCTGGTTTGGCCTGGGCATCTGGTCAAAGGTGGCGCTGGCAGTGACGCTGGTGTTCTTCATCGTGTTCTTCAACGTCTACCAGGGCGTCAAGGAAGTCAGCCCCGTGGTGCTGGCCAATGTGCGCATGCTGGGCGCGAACCGCAAGCAGCTGCTGCGCCATGTCTACCTGCCGAGCGCGACCAGCTGGGTATTTTCCTCATTGCATACGTCAGTTGGCCTGGCCTTCGTGGGCGCGGTGGTGGGCGAGTACCTGGGCTCGGCGCGTGGCGTCGGCTACCTGATCCTGCAGGCCGAGGGCACCTTCGACATCAACACCGTGTTTGCGGGCATCGTGGTGCTGACCGCGGCGGCGCTGATGCTGGATACGCTGGTCGGCAGCGTAGAGAAGCGGCTGATGAAGTGGCAGCCCAAGAGCGGGGAGACCGAGCGGCTGTAAGCCAGCTGTCGGCCTGGAGTCCGGACGATGGCGAGAGCGAGCCGGAGCACGGTGGAAGTTGGTTGAAATTATTGTTTTACAATAATATTTGTTTGTAAAGCAATCATTTCTACATAGAATCACGGCTTGCTCATCGTCGCCGGAGTTGCCATGCATCCCCCTGTTTCCTCACGCATCGTCGGTGTCAGCCAGCGCCTGGCTGCGCTGAGCCTGCTGGTGGTGGTCATGCTGTTGCTCAACGCTGCCAGTTGGCTGGTGCCGGTGGTTGCGCGCCCCGGTGGCCTTCGCTTTGGCCTGAGCGAGCGGATCGTGTCGCGGCTTGCGCTGGACCTGGTCAGCGACCTGGAGCAGGAACACCGCCAGTTCGTCTAAACCAGCGTGATGCCCAATGCTGAGCGCGGCGCGCACGCCACGCGCCGCCGGCAGTGGCTGATCGTGGTGGCACTGGTGCTGGTGGCGCATGGGCTGGTGCTGGGTCCTGTGCCCTGGCCGGCACGGCAGGCCTCGCTCTCGTTGCCTCGGCAGGGCGAGCAGGACCGGCGGGCCATGCAGTGGGTGGCTGTGTTGCCGTTCACCAGGCCGCCCACGCCCGCTGCCACCGCCAAGCCCGCTGCATCCTCCCGCAAGTCGCAGGCCTTGTCTGCGCCTCGGCCTGAGCGCGCGTCCGCTGTTGCGGATCGCGCCGCGCTGGCAACAAGGCCTGGCCGGGAGCCGGTCGCAGCGATGGCTTTGCCGCCCGGGGCGGGCGCACCTTTCAACCGTTCGAGCGCGGCCGGTGTGCCCATGCTGCCGCTGGCACCGATGCGTTCCGCAGATCCGGCATCTGCCAACAGCGTGGCGCGGGACAATATCGCCCGCAGTCGTCAGCGGGGCGAGGCCGTTTTCGAGCGCGCTGCCTCTGACGCGATGGCCTCGCCTGCGCAGCGGCTTGCCGCGGGCGTGGCCGCGGCCGCGCAGGGCGAAGCGCTTGTCGAGTCTCAGGTGGGCACGAATCGCACCGCGCGCGTGCGCAGCGCGGCAGGGACTTACTGCTTGCGCATGAAGGATCCAAGCCTGAAGGTCGATCCGTTTCGACAGGAGCTGGCGCTGCCGGCCAATTGCCCGCCTTAGAGGCCATTTCAAAAAGATCCTGGCGTCGTTGCGCAGCCTTGGCCGATCCAGTTGCACTGTCTGCGGCCGCGCGCCTGGCCAGAACCGCTTCGCTTCATTTTGAAACCTCTTGATGGTTCCGCCAGCTTTGGCGCGACGCGAGCCCGGCCCCGGCGCCCGCCACCGCGGTCACCGCAAAGCGCACGCTGACGGTCAGGCCGCCGCCGGGGGTATCCTCAAGCGCTACCGTGGCGCCATGGGCGCGCGCGATCTGGCGCACGATCGGCAGGCCCAGGCCGCTGCCGTCCTGCTCCGAGGTGGATTCGCCGCGATAGAAGCGCTGGAATACCTTGTCGCGTTCGCCGGCGGCAACGCCCGGGCCGCTATCCACCACTTGCAACAACGGCTGGTTCTCCGGACCCGCCACGCGGACCGTCACCTGCGCGCCGGGGCCGGCATAGCGGATCGCGTTATCCACGAGGTTGCCGGTCAACTCCCACAGCAGTTCCGCTTGCCCCAAGACTTGCACCGGCGCATCGGCTTCGAAGCCCAGGTCGACCTGGCCGGCCCGCGCCACCGGTGTCCATTCGAGGGCCACGTCCCTGGCCAGCGTATCTAGGCGCAAAGGCAGCAATGCCGGCGCGTAGCCGCTGTCCGGTTCCAGGCGCGATAGCGAAAGCAGTTGCTGCACGCCCTTGGCGGCGTGGCGCACGGTATCGTGCAGCGGCCTTACGTGGCGAAGGATGCGGTCGCCATCGCGCTCGCGCAGCGCCAGTTCCGACTGCGCCTGCATGATGGCCAACGGGGTCTTCAACTGGTGGGCGGCATCGGCAAAGAAGCGCTTGCGGGCCAGCAACATGCGATGCAGGCGTGCGACGTACTGGTTGATTGCCTCGACCAGGGGCTTCATTTCGGCGGGCAGGTCTTTTTGCTCCAGCGGCGCCAGGTCGTCGGCGCCGCGTTCGGCCACCGCGGCGCTGAGCCGGTGCAGTGGCCGCAGGCCGCGCCGCACGCCGAACCACACGATGCCCAGCGCCAGCGTGACCAGTACCATTTCCTGTTGCAGCGAGCCGGCCAGGATCTCGTGCGCCAGCGACTGGCGCGGCTCGATGGTCTCGCCGACCAGCACCCAGACCAGCCGCGCCTGCCCCGACGGCATGTCGCGCACCGGCAGCGGCTGCGCTGCCATGCGCACCGGCTCGCCGCGGAAAACGGCGTCGTAGAAGACGGTCTTGTAGAGCGGCTGCTTTGGCGCGGCCGGCATCGGCAGGTCGTCGTAGCCGGTCAGCGTGGCGCCGTGCTCGTCGCGAATCACATAGTAGATCCGGCTGCCGGCCTCGGACTCGAAGATTTCCAGCGCCAGGTAAGGCACGTCGATGGCGAGGCGGCCCTCATGCAGGCGGATGCCTTCGCGCATCGATTTGAGCGAGGCTTCCAGCGTGCGGTCGAACGCCACGTGGGCGGCGTCCATCGCACGGTGATAGGTCATCCATGCGTCCATTGCCAGCAGGGCGAGCAACGGCAGCAGCAGCCAGAGTGACAGTTGCAGGCGCAGGTTCGGGACTCTCATCGGGCAGCCGGCGTGGCCATGTTCGCTTGCGCGCCGGCATCGAGCAGGTAGCCCAGCCCGCGCAGGGTCACGATGGCCACGCCGCTGCCTTCGAGCTTCTTGCGCAGGCGGTGCACGTAGATTTCGATGGCGTCCGGGTTGACCGATTCGTCGATGCCGAAAATCTTCTCCGACATGGCTTCCTTGTTGACAGCGCGTCCGTCGCGCAGCATCAGCACCTCAAGCACGGCGCGCTCGCGCCGGGTCAGCGCCAGGGGCTCGCCGCCCAGCACGAAGGCGCGGCTGACGCCGTCATAGCACAGCGGGCCACATTGCAGTTGCGTGCTCTCGTGACCAAAGCTGCGGCGTATCAGCGCGCGCGCGCGGGCCTCCAGCTCAGACAGGTCGAACGGCTTGGACAGGTAGTCGTCCGCACCAAGGTTGAGCCCCTTCACACGGTCTTCGACCGAGCCGTGCGCGGTCAGGATCAGCACGGGCATGGCATTGCGCCGTTGCCGCAGGCGCCGCAGCACCTCCAGGCCATCGAGCTTGGGCAAGCCCAGGTCGAGGATGACCAGCGCGTAGTCCTGGGTCGAGAGCAGGTGATCGGCTGCGCGGCCATCGTGCATACAGTCCACGGCGAAGCCCGCCTGGCTGAGCGCCTCGACCAGGGCATTCGCCAGCATCACATTGTCTTCAACGAGCAGGATTCGCATTCTCTTGGCGGGCAGGGCGCCCAGGTGAAATCGGTAAAAGCGGGGAGGGCCGCGAACGCGGGCCGCGCTGAGAAATACAGGTATCCGGCCCGACTTTGAAACTAGGGAAACCCCCAACCCCGAACGCGGGCGCGGCGATGAAATCCGTCGAATTTCGAAAGCGAACTGAAAGTGCGCCTGCCATACCATGCGTGCCATCCCGGGCGCCTGCCCGGACATCACCACAACAATCACACGTCACAAATCACAAGAGGAGACAGCATGAAGCTGAAATCGATCGCGCTGGCGGCAGTCGGCATGAGCCTGGCCGGTGGCGCTGCGGCGCAATCCAGCGTGACCCTGTACGGCATCATGGATGCCGGCATCGAATACACCAGCCATGCCGGCCCGAATGGTTCCGTGCTCAAGATGACCTCGGGCGGCAAGAACACATCGCGCTGGGGCATGCGCGGCAGCGAGGACCTTGGTGGTGGGCTCAAGGCACTGTTCCAGCTGGAGAGCGGCATCGCCATCGATACAGGCCGGCTGGATTCCGACGGCACGCTGTTCGATCGGCGCGCCATTGTTGGCTTGTCCGGCAAGTACGGCCAGGTGGTACTGGGCCGCACCTTCACCACCACCTACGATTTCATGCTGCCGTTCGACCCGATGGGCTACGCGCCGAATTACTCGTGGGCGACCTCGGCGACCGCTACCGGCGACCGCAAGGATGGCCTGTTCTCGCGCGCGTCCAACGCGATCCGCTACGACGGCACTTTTGGTGGCGTGAAGCTGGGCGCCACGGTGGCACTGGGCGAAGTGGCCGGCAGCTTCAAGCGTTCGTCCAAGTACGATCTCGGCGTGGGCTACAGTGCCGGCGGCTTTGCCGCGGCCGCCACCTGGGACCGCCAGAACGGCGCAGGCACCAGCACCACGCCCGCCGATGTCACGGACTACATTCAGGGCATCCACGCTGGCGCCAGCTATGACTTCGGCGACCTGAAGCTTTACGCGGGCTACCGCAACTACAAGCGGACCTTCACCACGGCAGCCGCGTCTCACCGCAGCGATATGTACTGGGGCGGCGCGTCGTATGACTTCACGCCGGCGTTCACGTTGTATGGCGCGGTCTACAAGCAGAATATCAAGGGCGGCAGCGATGCCGATCCGATCCTGTTCTCGATGCGCGCGCAGTACGCGCTGTCAAAGCGCACCACGGCTTACCTGTCGGGCGGCTATGCCAAGGCGCGCAACGGGCAGAATGTGAGCTTGTCCCGGGACTTCATCGGCTATGCAAACAATCAGGTGGGGGTGACCGCCGGCTTGCAGCATCGCTTCTGATGCGCGCGGTGGTGGTTGCGTGAAACGCCTCTGAGCAAAAAAAAAGCGCCTGGTGCTACGGCCCCAGGCGCTTTTTCTGCCCCTGCACGGCGCCAGAGGCGCGCAACGTCAGGGCACGATGACGATCTTGCCGGTGACCTTGCGGGCTTCCATGTCCTTCAGGGCTTGCGGCGCCTGCTCCAGCGGGTAGCGCGCGGAGATATGCGGGCGGATCTTGCCCTCCTTCATCCAGCCCAGCATCTGCGCCATGTTGGCTTGGTTGGCCTTGGGCTCGCGCCGCGCGAAGTCACCCCAGAACACGCCCACCAGCGAGGCCCCCTTGAGCAGCGCCAGGTTCAGCGGGAGCTTGGGGATTTCGCCATTGGCGAAGCCCACCACCAGGTAGCGGCCGCGCCAGCCGATCGAGCGGAAAGCCGGCTCAGCGTAGATGCCGCCGACCGGGTCATAGATCACGTCGGGGCCGCGGCCATCGGTCAGCGCCTTCACGCGTTCGCGCAGGTCTTCGGTGCTGTAGTTGATCAGCGCATCGGCGCCATGGTCCTTGCAGACCGCGAGCTTTTCGTCGGTGGAGGCGGCAGCGATCACGCGCGCGCCGATGGCCTTGCCGATTTCGATGGCCGCCAGGCCCACGCCGCCAGCAGCGCCGAGTACCAGCATGGTCTGGCCCGCCTTGAGCTCACCGCGGTCGATCACCGCGTGGTGCGAGGTGCCGTAGGTGAGGGTGAAGGCCGCGGCGGTCTCGAAGTCGATGCCCGGCGGCATCGGCACCACGGCGGCAGCGGGGGCCTTGGCCTGCGAGGCGAACGCGCCGTTGCCCAGGTAGGCGATGACATTGTCGCCGGGTTTGACGTGCGTCACGCCCTCGCCCACCGCGTTGACCACGCCGGCCAGTTCCGAGCCGGGTGAGAAGGGCAGTTGCGGCTTGGCCTGGTATTTGTTCTGGATGATGAGGACGTCGGGGAAATTCACGCCAGCCGCCTTCACGTCGATGACGACTTCGCCCGCGCCGGGCACCAGGTCAGGCAGGGTTTCGAGCACCAGCGAATCAGGCGGGCCCCAGGCTTTGCAAAGTACGGCTTTCATCATGTCTCCGGTGATATGTTCGATGCCCGGCAGAAGACGGCGCAAAAGGGTGCATGCGCGGTGCACGCGTGGTCCATGCCAGTTGCGCCAGGCAGGCCCGGGCAAGTGTAGCGCAAAAATAGCACGATCGTTCTGTTACAAGCTGGCGAGGCGCCGGCGGGTACTGGTTTTGCGGCAGGATTTGCACTGCGGACAGGCCGCTTGCGGCAGCCTTGTCAGGTACAATCCCGGCCATGCATATCCTCCTCGCAAACGATGACGGTTACCTGGCGCCGGGGCTAGCCGCGCTACATGCCGCGCTGGCGCCGCTGGCGCGCATCACGGTGATTGCACCCGAGCAAAATCACAGCGGTGCTTCCAACTCGCTGACCTTGCAGCGGCCACTGTCCATCTATGAAGCCCGGGAGGGCGTGCAGAAAGGGTTCCGCTTCGTCAACGGCACGCCGACCGATTGCGTGCATATCGCGCTGACCGGCCTGCTGGACGAGAAACCCGACCTGGTGGTGTCCGGCATCAACCAGGGCCAGAACATGGGCGAGGACGTACTGTATTCCGGTACCGTCGCCGCCGCCATCGAGGGCTTCCTGCTCGGCATTCCCTCAATCGCCTTTTCGCAGGTGGACAAGGGCTGGACCCATCTTGACGCCGCCGCGCGCGTGGCACGCGACATCGTCGAGCGCTATATCGCCAGGCCCTCGGCCGAGCCGTTCCTGCTCAACGTCAATATTCCCAGCCTGCCGTTTGAACACCTCAAAGGCTACCGTGCCACCCGGCTCGGCAAGCGCCATCCGTCCCAGCCGGTGATCACGCAGGTCAACCCGCGCGGCGATACCAACTATTGGATCGGCCCCGCCGGCGACGCGCGCGATGCGAGCGAGGGCACGGATTTCCATGCCACGGGCGAAGGCTTCGTGTCGCTGACCCCTTTGCAGCTGGACCTGACTCATCGCGGGCAGCTCGAGCAGATCAACCAGTGGCTGGCATAAGCTCTTGCCCGCGTAGTAGCCGGCCGTCATGAGTTCCGTCCCGCGTCGCCCAAAATTTCCCCTGTCGCTGGACGCGGTGGTCGAGCGCAAGCCCGCGCCGGCGCGTACCGCTGGCATGCCTGCCGTGGGCGGCGCGCGCGGCGCGGCGATGGCCGCCAAATCGCGCGCGGCCAAGGCGCCTGCTGCGCCCACCCCGGCAGCGAGCGCCGTGCAGGCGCGCGCCAGTGCCGCCACGGCGGGCGGTGGCGGCATGGCCTCGGAACGCGCGCGTGGCGCGCTGGCGGCGCGGCTGCGCGCGGCCGGCATCCGCGACGACCGCGTGCTCGACGCGATTGCCACCATCCCGCGCCACCTGTTTGTCGAGCCCGGCCTGTCGTCGCAGGCGTATGAAGATGCGGCGTTGCCGATCGGCCACCAGCAGACCATCTCCAAACCGTCGGTGGTGGCTCGCATGATCGAGCTGCTGCGCGATGGGCTCGGCGCGGATGAGCCGCTGGAGCGTGTGCTGGAAATCGGCACCGGCTGCGGCTATCAGGCGGCCGTGCTGAGCCTGGTGGCGCGGGAAGTGTTCTCCATCGAGCGGATTCGTCCGCTGCACGAACAAGCCAAGGCGAACTTGCGGCCGCTGCGGGTGCCAAACCTGCGCCTGCATTATGGCGATGGCATGCTGGGTTTACCCCAGGCTGCGCCGTTTTCGTCGATTATCCTGGCGGCAGCCGGCATGGAGGTGCCTCAGGCATTGCTGGAGCAGCTTGCCATCGGCGGGCGGCTGATCGCGCCAGTGGCGGTGCCTCCCTCCGCCGGCGGGCCAGGGCAGACCGTCACGCAGCAATTATTGTTGATCGAGCGGCGTAACCGGCATCGATTTCACCGGACCGCGCTTGAAGCCGTTTTCTTTGTGCCATTAAAATCGGGCACTATCTGAGTCGAACTATGCACAATATCGTGAACACGGAACGTTTCGCCCGCGCCGGGCAGTTCGCTACCGCCTCCTTGCTGCTGGCCTTGCTGGCCGCCTGCGCCTCCTCGCCCATGCCGGCGCCCGTGGTGGATCGCACCTCCGGAGCCGGCGTCGCCGGTGTCGTCCCGCTGGAGCCCGCGCCGCCTGGGTACTATCGCGTCAAGCGAGGCGATACGCTTTATCGAATCGCGCTCGAGAACGGCCAGTCCTATCGCGATGTCGCGGCCTGGAATTCGCTGGCCAACGCCAACCAGATCGAAGTGGGTCAATTGTTGCGTGTGGCGCCTCCTGGTGCCGACGTCAACGCGGGCACCGGCGTAGCCACCATGCCGGTGACGCCGGGCGGCGTGCAGGGTCAGCCGATCGACCAGGCGCGTCCTGTGCCCACGCCGGTTCCGCCGACAGCCACGGCTGGCGGGGCTTCCACGCCCGTGGCGGCGGCCTCCGCGCCGGCCGCCGACGGCTCGGTCAAGCTGGCTTGGCCGGTCACCGGCCAGTTGATCGGGCGTTTCGACGAAAAAGGCAACAAGGGCATCGATATTGCCGGCAAAAAGGGCGATCCGGTGCAAGCAGCCGACGATGGCCGCGTGATTCACGTTGGCCCCTTGCGCGGCTACGGGAATCTTGTCATCATCAAACACAACGATACATATCTCACTGCGTACGGCCACAACGACAAGGTGCTGGTGACGGAGCAGGCAACGGTCCGCAAGGGACAAAAGATTGCAGAGATGGGTAACAGTGACACCGATCGTGTGAAGCTGCATTTCGAGGTACGCAAGAACGGGAAACCAGTCGATCCGATGCGGTATCTGCCGCCACAGTGAGGGTTCATGCCACGCCAGAAAACTGTCTCCACCGGAAGCACCAGCCGCGCTCGGCATCCCAAGCAGCCGGAGTTGCCGCAGTCCACTGGCGTGGCGCAAGCCGATGCCGATGCAGATTCCGAGGCCTACGGCCAGGACCCGGCCGCCGATCTGGTGCCGCTTACCGATGAGCCCATCACCACGGGTACGGCGGTCGGCCTGCGCGAGGCCGACCTGATGGTCGAGGAAGTCGAGCGCCAGGCCCGCGACGAGGACGAAGAAGAGTCCGAGGACGAAGAAGAGGGCGAGGCCGCAGCCGAGCCCGCCGCGCCCGATCACGACGACTTCCGCACCGTGCTGCACACCGAACTGGCAGCCGACACCGTCCAGCACTACCTGAATCGCATCAGCATCAAGCCGCTGCTGTCCGCGCCGGAGGAACTGCATTTTTCCACCCTGGCCAAGGGCGGCGATTTCTCGGCGCGGCAGGTCATGATCGAGCGCAACCTGCGGCTGGTGGTCAGCATCGCCAAGGGCTATCTCAATCGCGGCGTGCCGCTGCTGGACCTGATCGAGGAAGGCAATCTCGGCCTGATGCACGCCATCGAGAAATTCGACCCCTCCCGCGGATTCCGTTTCTCGACCTACGCCACATGGTGGATCCGCCAGAGCATCGAGCGCGCCATCATGAACCAGGCGCGCACCGTGCGCCTGCCGGTCCACGTCATCCGCGAACTCAACCAGGTGCTGCGCGCCAAGCGTCATCTGGAGAAGGGCGGCACCGACGGCCGCGATGCCAGCCTGGAAGACATTGCCCACCTGCTGGGCAAGACCCCTGACGAAATACAAGACGTGCTCGCGCTCAACGAGCACACCACCTCGCTCGACACGCCATTCGATCTCGATCCCGGATCCAGCCTGCTTGATTTCCTCTCGGACGAGCACAACGCCGCGCCCGACCAGGAAGTCGCTCATCGCGAGCTGGAAAACCTGATGAAACAATGGTTGGCGCGTTTGTCCGAAAAGCACCGCTATGTTGTCGAGCGCCGCTTCGGGCTTAATCACATCGAGCCGGCCACGCTGGAAGAACTTGCCGAGGAAATGGGGCTGACGCGCGAGCGTGTGCGCCAGATCCAGCAAGAGGCGCTGGTCAAGCTCAAACGCCATTTTGCTTCGCAAGGCGTGCGCAAGGACGCTGTTCTATGACACCTGTGCTGGTATTCGACATCGAGACGATTCCCGATGTCGATGGTTTGCGTCGTCTGCACGACCATCCCGATTCCATGACCGATGCCGAGGTCGCCGAACATGCTTTCGCGGCCCGCCGCGAGAAAAACGGCACCGATTTCCTGCCACACTACCTGCAGCGCATCGCGGCCATTTCCTGCGTGCTGCGCCGCAACCAGCGCGACGGCACTCCGGTTTTTCACGTGGGCTCGCTTGGCACGCTGGAAGATGGCGAGGCGGTGCTGATCCAGAAGTTCTATGACCTGGTGGCGCGCTATTCGCCCCAGATGGTGTCGTGGAACGGTGGCGGCTTCGACCTGCCCGTGCTGCATTACCGCGGGCTGGTGCATGGCATCGTGGCGCCGCGCTACTGGGAAATGGGCGAGGGCAGCGAGTCCGACAGCCGCGAATTCAAGTGGAACAACTACATCAGTCGTTACCACATGCGGCACCTGGACCTGATGGACCTGCTGGCGATGTACCAGCCGCGTGCCAGTGCACCGCTGGACGATCTCGCCAAGCTGTGCGGCTTTCCCGGCAAGATGGGCATGGACGGCAGCAAGGTCTGGCGGGCCTACCAGGATGGCCAGCTGCCCGCGATCCGCGATTACTGCGAGACCGACGTCGTCAATACTTACCTGGTGTACTGCCGCTTTCAGTTGATGCGCGGCGGCCTGACGCCGAAGCAGTTCGATACCGAAATCGAATTCGTGCAGGAGTCGCTCGCCGAGTTGCCGGGCTCCCAGTGGATCCCGTACCTCCAGGCTTTCCGCGTCAAGCCGGTGTATGCCGGCGGCGATGACGACGAAGAACCGGAAATCTAAGCGCCCCTGCGTTACAGGCCCTTATTCGTCCGCCAGCGACAGGTAGATCGGCTGGTGGTCGGATGCCCGAGTTTCGCCATCCACCTCGCAGCACAGCACGCGCGGCAGCAGGTCCTCCGTCAGGAATGCGAAGTCACAGGCAAACGGCGCCTGCGGCCATTGCTCCCTGTCATACAAGGCGCAAGTTGGCGCGTGGGGCTTGCCGGGGTGGGTATGCGTCCAGGCGTCGTGCCAGCCGATGATGCCGGTTTCGTGGCAACCGTCGTATGGCGCCAACATGCGCAGGTAAGCAATATCGTCCGGCGCGCCGTTGAAATCGCCACACAGCACGGCGGAAGCGGGCCGCGCTTCGGGCGTGAAGGGGCCGGGGCCGCTCTCGCGCAGGCCGGGTTGGCTGGCGTGCTCGCATGCCTCGCGGTGCCAGGCGCGCAGCGCGTCGGTCTGGGCAGCGCGCTGATGCGTCGAGTAATACTCCAGGTGGGTGCAGATCACACGCAGGCGACGCTCTCCCGCCATTACCGTCGCTTCCAGCGCCACGCGCGGCATCGACGGGACGGTCGGATCGGCGGGCCAGGGCAGGGCGTGGCGAAACACTTCGAGCAAGGGCAGGCGGGTGGCCATGAGATTGCCGAACTGGCGTGGCGCGCCGTCCATGGTGAAACGGTCCACCGCTGGCGCGTAGAGGATCCGGTAGCCGGGCAACAGCGCCGTCAGCTCGGCCACCTGGTCGGACCCAGGCTCGCCTGCGAGCTCGGAGTAGCCGCGCGTTACCTCCTGCAGGCAGATGACATCGGCGTCGGCGATCGCGTGCAGCGTCCTGACGGTGCGGGCCAGGTCGACGCGCCCGTCGGCGCCACGACCCCACTGGATGTTCCAGGAAATCAGTTCCATGTCGCCCCCTGCTCGGTTGCCGCGGCGCGCGGTGCCGGTGTTCTGTGCCGGGAGTGCCACGCGCGTGCTGCACCCATGTTGCGCCTATCTCGCGCGCTTGTCCTGGTCTTCATGCCGCCGGACTTGCCACAGGGCCGCCCGGCTGTGCGTCTGGACTACAATCGCGCTTTTACAAAACAATACGTCAGGTTCCCCAGGTGTCTCAAGCCGTGACTCTTTCGCAAGCCCATTCTGCGCCGGAAGGTGGCGCTTTCGCCTCTCCGGGCGTACCCGCACCGGTCAAGCCTGTGCCCGTGCAGTTGCCCATCGTGCAGATCCACAGCCTCGATATGGAGGCGCGCGGCGTTGGCCGGCTGGTCAATGAGGACGGCAGCCCGGGCAAGGTGATTTTTGTCGAGGGCGCACTGCCGGGCGAGACCGTCAGTTACAGCAGCTTCAAGCGCAAGGCCAGCTTCGAGCAGGCCAACCTGGGCATGATCAAGAAGGCCTCGCCGATGCGTGTGAAGCCGGGTTGCGAGTATTTTGGCGTTTGCGGCGGTTGTTCGATGCAACACCTGGACGCACGCGCGCAGGTGGCCATCAAGCAACGCGTGCTGGAAGACGATCTCTGGCACTTGTCGAAGCTGCACCCGGATGTGGTGTTCCGCCCGATCGCCGGCCCTGACTGGGGCTACCGGTATCGGGCGCGCCTGACAGTGCGCTACGTGGCAAAGAAGGGTGTGGCGCTGGTCGGCTTCCATGAGCGCAAAAGCAGCTATGTGGCCGATATGACGAGCTGCAAAGTCCTGCCGCCGCACGTATCGGACCTGCTGGTGCCGCTGCGGGAATTGATCACGGGTTTGTCGATCCGCGACCGCCTGCCGCAGGTCGAGCTGGCGGTGGGGCAGGATGTGACGGTGCTGGTGCTGCGCATCCTGATGCCGCTGACCGAGCACGACGAGGCCTTGCTGCGCGCCTTTGCGGACCAGCACGGCGTGCAGTTCTGGCTTCAGCCCAAGGGCCCGGACACCGTGGTGCCGTTCTACCCGCTGGACCGCGAACTGGCCTACACGCTGCCGGAATTCAGTATCCGGATGCCGTTCAAGCCGACCGACTTTACCCAGGTCAACCACCAGATCAACCGCGCGCTGATCGGCCGGGCGCTGCGCCTGCTGGACGTCCAGCCGGATGACCGGCTGCTCGACCTGTTCTGCGGCATTGGCAATTTCACGCTGCCGCTGGCCACGCGCGGCCGCTCGGTGATGGGCATCGAAGGCAGCGAGGTCCTGACCACCCGGGCACTGGCCAATGCGGCCATCAACGGGTTGGACCACAAAACCGAATTCGCCTGCAGGAACCTCTTCGAGGTGGGGGCGCAAGACATCGCCGCGCTGGGCCGTTTCGACCGCTGGCTGATTGACCCGCCGCGCGAAGGTGCGCTGGCCGTCAGCAAGGCGCTCGGTGAACTGGCCCAGGCTGGCAGCGACGTGCTGCCCAAACGCATCGTCTACGTCTCGTGCAATCCGGCCACGCTGGCGCGCGACGCCGGCGTGCTGGTGCACGAGGCCGGCTACCGGCTTTCCGGTGCTGGCGTGGTCAACATGTTCCCGCACACCTCGCACGTGGAATCGATCGCGGTGTTCGACCGCGGTTGAGTGGCTGAGGAAGGCGGCCACGGCAAAAAAAAAGGCCAGCGCGGATGCGCTGGCCTTTTTAGTCCGGGGCAGGGCGGCCGCGCCGCCCGCCTTAGTCGCGGTTGCCGCCGAAAATGCCCAGCAGCGCCAGCAGGTTGGCGAAGACGTTGTACACGTCCAGGTAGATCGCCAGCGTTGCCGTGATGTAGTTGGTCTCGCCGCCGTTCAGCACGCGCTGCACGTCAAAGAGGATGTAAGCGGAGAAGATGCCGATGGCGATCACCGAAACCGTGATCATCAGCGACGGCAGTTGCAGCCAGATGTTGGCGACGCTGGCCAGGATCAGCAGGATCACGCCGACGAACAGGAATTTGCTCAGCCCGGAGAAATCGCGCTTGCTGACGGTAGCGATGGTGGCCATGGCGCCGAACACCGCCGCTGTGCCGCCAAAGGCATACATGATCAGTGCCGGGCCATTGGAAAACTGCAGCACCGACCCGATCAGGCGGGACAGCATCAGCCCCATGAAGAAGGTGAAGGCCAGCAGCAGGACCACGCCCATGCTGCTGTTCTTGGTTTTCTCGATGGCGTAGAAGAAGCCGAACGCGATGCCCAGGAACAGGATCATCGACAGGCCGGGGCTGCCTTTCATCAGGCTGAAGCCCGTGGTGACGCCGATCCACGCACCGATGACGGTGGGAATCATCGAAATGGCAAGCAACCAGTAGGTGTTGCGCATGACCCGATTGCGCACCACGACGTCGCTCGTCGCGGTGCCGCTGCCGAAACTGTATGTGTTCAGCTTGTTATCCATGGTGACTCCTGTCTCAAAACGGTGAGGCGCCGGGGTAACCCAGGCGGGCACAACGCCAATGTGGCATCGCAGTAACGGAATTGCAAGGGTTGGGGAAACGCATCAGCCACATTTTTGCAAAATCCGCGCTGCCAGCGATGATTGGATCGCAACCGGCCTCCTGCGTTCCCTGTATGTGGTGCGTCACTTTAAGTGATCTTTGGGTTGCTTCTTTGTGCGTGTCGTGCCTTGGCTGACTCCCGGGAACCTGCAGCCAGGGGCCTTCTCGAAACCATAACCGTCTCGTGCTAGAATTGCACGTTTACTTGAATTGTAACCCCTTCATTTTTTGGAGTTTTTATGGCGATCGAACGCACCCTGTCGATTATCAAGCCGGATGCCGTGGCAAAGAATGTCATCGGCCAGATTTACGCTCGTTTCGAGGCCGCAGGCCTGAAGATCGTGGCAGCCAAGATGGTTCACCTGTCGCGCGGTGAAGCCGAGCAATTCTACGCAGTGCACGCTGCGCGCCCGTTCTTCAAGGACCTGGTGGACTTCATGGTTTCCGGCCCGGTCATCATCCAGGCACTGGAAGGCGAAAACGCCATCGCCAAGCATCGCGACCTGATGGGCGCAACCGACCCGAAGAAGGCAGAAGCCGGCACGATCCGCGCTGACTTCGCTGACAGCATCGACGCCAACGCCGTTCACGGCTCGGACGCAGCGGAAACCGCTGCCGTCGAAATTGCTTTCTTCTTCCCCGGCATGAACGTTTACAGCCGCTGATTGTCTGGTCTATTCCACCAGACTAGACTGCCATAGAAGTTGATACTGTCGTCATGAACACTCTCGTCAACCTGCTCGATCTGGATGCGGACGCGCTTACCGCCTATTGCGGAGAGCTCGGCGAGAAGCCGTTTCGTGCGCGGCAGTTGCAGCGCTGGATTCACCAGTTCGGCGCCAGCCGTTTCGATGCCATGTCGGATCTCGCCAAGTCGCTGCGCGAAAAGCTCGCCACGCGCGCCGAGATCCGCTCGCCTGCCGTCATCACCGACAACCTGTCGGCCGACGGCACGCGCAAGTGGTTGCTGGACGTTGGCGCCGGCGATGCGGTGGAGACGGTGTACATCCCTGAGGAGACGCGCGGCACGCTGTGCGTGTCTTCGCAGGCGGGGTGCGCCGTCAATTGCCGGTTCTGCTCGACCGGCAAGCAAGGCTTCTCGCGCAACCTGTCCACTGGCGAGATCATCGGCCAGCTGTGGATGGCCGAGTTTGCCATGCGTGCCCAACTGGGCCGTGGTGCCAAGGACGACCGCGTCATCTCCAACGTGGTGATGATGGGCATGGGCGAGCCGCTGCTCAACTATGACCAGGTTGTGCCGGCCATGCGCCTGATGCTGGACGACCATGCCTACGGGCTGTCGCGCCGGCGCGTGACGCTGTCCACCTCCGGCGTGGTGCCGATGATGGACCGGCTGGCCAAGGATTTGCCCGTGGCGCTGGCGGTATCGCTGCACGCGTCCAACGATCCGTTGCGCGACATGCTGGTGCCGCTCAACAAGAAGTACCCGCTCGCCGAGCTGATGGCGGCTTGCCGCCGCTACCTGGAATTCGCCCCGCGCGATTTCATCACCTTCGAATACTGCATGCTGGATGGCGTCAATGACGGTGTCGAGCATGCCCGGGAACTGCTGAAGCTTGTGGCCGACGTGCCCTGCAAGTTCAACCTGATCCCGTTCAACCCGTTCCCAGAGTCGGGCCTCAAGCGCTCGAACAACGAGCAGATCCGCCGCTTCGCCCAGGTCCTGATGGATGCCGGCATCGTCACCACCATCCGCAAGACGCGCGGCGACGATATCGATGCGGCCTGCGGCCAGCTCGCGGGCGAGGTCAAGGACCGTACCCGCCTGGCCCAGCGCGGCAAGTTCGGCAAGATCACGCCGATCGTGGCGGCGCCCGCGGCCGGCCAGCCGCAAGAGGCCCGGCCTGCATGACCCGTCTGATAGTTGCGGTCCTGATGGGGCTGGCGCTGCTGTCCGCGTGCCAGTTGCCGCCGCCGGTCAAGCCCGAGTTGCAGACCGCATCCGACCAGACCGAGCTGAGCCGGCGTGCCACCATCCGTCTCCAGTTGGCTACCAGCTACCTTGAAGCCGGACAGTACACCGTCGCGCTGGACGAGGCCAAGCAGGCCATTGCCATCGACCCCACGCTGGTCGACGCGTACCATATCCGCGCGTTGATCTACATGAACATGAACGAGCGCGTGCTGGCGGAAGAGAGCTTCCGTAGCGCGCTTGCCATGCGCACCGATGATGGCGACGTGCTGAACAACTATGGCTGGTTCCTGTGCGTGAACGGGCGCTACGCCGAGGCCGTGCCTTACCTGGAGCGCGCGGTCAATGCGCCCTCGGCAAGCGGGCCCGGCAAGGCACTGACCAGCCTTGGCGCCTGCCAGCTGCGCAATGGCAACGGCGAGGCAGCCGAGAAGAGCTTGTTCGGCGCCTTGCGCTACGATCGCAACAACCCGGTAGCCAACAACAATCTGGCGCTGCTGTATTACCAGCGCGGGGACTACCAGCGTGCCCAGCAGTATGTCGGCCGCATCAACAGCAGCAATTTCGTCAGCGCGCAATCCCTCTGGCTGGGTGCGCGCATTGCCCGCCGTCAGGGAGATGTCGCGGCGCAGAATGCCCTGGTGGCACAGTTGCGCAGCCGTTTCCCCGATTCGCGTGAGTTGACCGCATACGAACAAGGAGTATGGGATGAGTGAGCACGAGCGCGCCGAAGGCCAGACTGCAGCGACGGGTCATGCGGGGGGTGCCCTTGCGGATGCCGGGCGCGAGGTGGTGGCGCGCGAGATTGGCGAGCGCCTGGCGCAAGCGCGCAATGATCAGCGTTTCTCGCTGGAGGATGTCAGCGCGCGGCTGAAGGTCGCCTCGCACAAGCTGGCCGCCATCGAGCAGGGCGACGTCGCGGCGCTGCCCGACGTGACCTTCGTCAAGGGCGTGATGCGCGCCTACGCGCGCATGCTCCAGATCGACATCGACGCCTTGCTGGCGCGTTTCCACGCGCAGGCTGTGCCGGTGGTGGAAATCGGCATGCGTCGCGAAGGTGGCCTGAACGAGAGCTTCGACGACCGCAATCGCTTTGGCTCCAGTGGCTCGGGCGGCCGGTGGATCTGGCTGGCCCTGGTGGTCGCCGTGATCGGTGGCGGGGTGCTGTTCGGGCTGGACCACTTCAAGCAATGGATCGAGGCGCGCAAGGAAACCCTCACGGCACCCCCGGCGGCGGAAGCCACGGTGCAAGGCAGCGAGCCCGGTACCGTCACGGCCGCACTGCCGCCTGTGATGGCCGCTTCCGATGCCCCCGCGCCGTCCGAGTCGCTGCCCGCTAGCGGCCCGGTGGCGGTGGCGGTGGCGCCTTCGGCAGCGCCCGCATCTTCGGCAGCACCCGCACCTTCGGCAGCGCCGGCTCCGGCCGCCGTGGCCGCGGTAGCGGCTTCAGCGGCAGTGCCTGCCCCCGCGGTGGCGGATGGCGCGGCCGAGCTGCGCATCCGTTTCGCATCGGATACCTGGTACGAGATCCGCGACCGTAGCGGCAAGGTCGTGCTCGGCGGTACTGCGCGCGCGGGCCAGGATCTCAGCGGCGGCGGTACGCCACCGTACAAAATCGTGATCGGCAACGTCAAGGGCGTCGAGTCGCTGACGCGCAACGGCACGCCGGTCGACCTGCAGGCGGCCAACCGCAATAACGTGGCGCGCCTGACGCTGCCCTGAACATCGTCTCTCCAGCCATGCGCAACGCCGCATCGCAAGGTGGTAATGCTATGAATCAACAGGCTTGTATGCCGGTGCTGCCCGGCCCGCTGCCCCGCCGCAAAACGCGCCAGGCGCGCGTGGTGTGGGGCGACAACGTGGTCACGATCGGTGGCGACGCTCCTGTGCGCGTGCAATCGATGACGAACACCGACACGGTGGACGCCATCGGCACCGCGATCCAGGTCAAGGAGCTGGCGCGTGCCGGTTCCGAAATCGTGCGCATCACGGTCAACACGCCGGAAGCCGCGGCTGCGGTGCCCGCCCTGCGCGAGCAACTGGACCGCATGGGCGTGAACGTGCCGCTGGTGGGCGACTTCCACTACAACGGCCACACGCTGCTGCGCGATTATCCCGACTGCGCCCAGGCGTTGTCGAAGTACCGCATCAACCCCGGCAACGTGGGGCAGGGCGCCAAGCGCGACACGCAATTCGCGCAGATGATCGAAATGGCCTGCCGCTACGACAAGCCGGTGCGCATCGGCGTGAACTGGGGTAGCCTGGACCAGTCGCTGCTGGCGCGCATCATGGACGAGAACGCCTTGCGCGCCGAGCCGTGGCCGGCGCAGAACGTGATGGTCGAAGCGTTGATCACCTCCGCGATCGAGTCGGCGAAGAAGGCCGAGGAAATCGGGCTTTCGGGTGACCAGATCATCCTGTCGTGCAAGGTCTCGCAAGTGCAGGAGCTGATCGCTGTGTATCGCGAGCTGACCAAGCGCTGCGACTACGCATTGCACCTCGGGCTGACCGAGGCGGGCATGGGCAGCAAGGGTATCGTGGCCTCCACCGCCGCGCTGTCGGTGCTGCTGCAGGAAGGCATCGGCGACACCATCCGCATTTCGCTGACACCGGAACCCGGCGCTGCGCGCGAGAAGGAAGTCTACGTGGGGCAGGAGATCCTGCAGACCATGGGCCTGCGCAACTTCACCCCGATGGTGATTGCCTGCCCGGGCTGTGGCCGTACCACCAGCACCACTTTCCAGGAACTGGCGTCCAGCATCCAGAGCTACCTGCGCGAGCAGATGCCGACCTGGAAGACCGCCTACCCTGGCGTGGAAGAAATGGATGTGGCCGTGATGGGCTGCATCGTGAACGGGCCGGGCGAAAGCAAGCATGCCAATATCGGCATCTCGCTGCCCGGCTCGGGCGAATCGCCGGCGGCGCCGGTGTTTGTCGACGGCGTGAAGGTTAAAACGCTGCGCGGCGATCGCATCGCCGAGGAATTCCAGGCGATCGTGGACGATTATGTGCGCACCCACTACGGCAACAAGGCCGGGAGCGCCGGCAATGAGGTGGCAGCCTGAGCCGTTGCGGCCAGGCGCTACAGGGAAAGACAAGACACAATGAACCAACCCGTGAATCCGGCGGCCGCCAGCGATGGCGCCAAGGCTGCTGACAGCAAGGCAGAGAGCAAGAGCAAGGCAGTGAAAGCACTGCAGGGCGTTAAGGGCATGAACGACATGCTGCCCGCCGACGCGCCGCTGTGGGAGCATTTCGAGAACGCCTCGCGTGCGATGCTGCGTGCCTACGGCTACCAGCAGGTCCGCACCCCCATCGTTGAGCACACGCAGCTGTTCGTGCGCGGCATCGGCGAGGTGACCGACATCGTCGAGAAGGAAATGTATTCCTTCACCGATGCGCTCAACGGCGAGCAACTGACGCTGCGCCCCGAGGGCACGGCAGCTGCGGTGCGGGCCACCATCGAGCACAACCTGCTGTACGACGGCCCAAAGCGCCTGTGGTACACCGGCCCGATGTTCCGCCACGAGCGTCCCCAGCGCGGGCGCTATCGCCAGTTTCACCAGCTCGGCGCAGAGGCCCTCGGCTTTGCCGGCCCGGATGTGGACGCCGAGATCATCATGATGTGCCAGCGCCTGTGGGATGACCTGGGCCTGGTCGGTGTGCGCCTCGAGCTCAATTCGCTGGGCCAGGCTGAAGAGCGCGCCGCGCACCGCGAAGAACTGATCAAGTACCTGGAAGGCTTCCAGGACATTCTTGACGAAGACAGCAAGCGCCGCCTGTACACCAACCCGCTGCGCGTACTGGATACCAAGAATCCCGCGCTGCAGGAAATGGCGAGCAACGCGCCCAAGCTGATCGATTTCCTGGGCGAGGAGTCGCTTGCCCACTTCGACGGCGTGCAGCGCCTGCTCAAGGCCAACAACATCCCGTTCAAGATCAATCCGCGCCTGGTGCGCGGGCTGGACTACTACAACCTGACGGTGTTCGAGTGGATCACCGACAAACTCGGCGCGCAGGGTACCATCGCCGGCGGCGGGCGCTACGATCCGCTGATCGCGCAGATGGGCGGCAAGGCGGCACCGGCTTGTGGCTGGGCGATGGGCATCGAGCGCATCATCGAACTGCTGCGCGAGGAAAAGCTCGTGCCGCAGGCGGAAGGCGCCGACGTGTACCTTGTCCACCAGGGCGAAGCGGCTGGACAGCAGGCCATGATCATCGCCGAGCGCCTGCGTGATGCCGGCCTCGACGTGCTGCTGCATGCCACGCCCGACGGCAAGAGCGGCAGCTTCAAGTCGCAGATGAAGCGCGCCGACGGTAGCGGTGCGGCCTATGCCGTTATCATTGGCGAGGATGAGGTGGTGGCGGGTACGGCACAGGTCAAGGACCTGCGCCAGGGCGCTCAGGCCGAAGGCGGCGGCGCGCAGGTGACGGTTGCGGCTGAAAAGCTGGTCGACCACATCATCGACGCCATGGTTGGCGCCAGCGAGTAAGCCTGCGGGTCAGCAGGCAGCATCGGAACCACGGATCGCAAGAGCGCGGTCCTTCATACAAACAAACGCGGGTGGATCCCTCGACATGGCTTACGATCTAGAAGAACAGGAACAGCTTGAGAGCCTCAAGGCCTGGTGGCGCCAGTACGGCAATACCGTGACCTGGGCCTTGATCGCCGGCTTGCTGGCCTTCGCTGCCTGGAGTGGCTGGAACTACTGGCAACGCAAGCAGGCCGGAGAAGCGGCGCTGCTGTATGAGCAGGTGGTCAAGGCTGCCGAGGGCCGCGATGTCGAGCGGATCAAGCGCGCCGCCGGCGACCTCGAGGAAAAGTTCGGCAAGACCGCCTATGGCCCCATGACCGCGCTGGTATCGGCCAAGGTGCTGTACGATGCAGGCGACCTGGCTGGTACGAAGGCCCAGTTGCAATGGGCGATCGACCACGGCGATGGCGAGTATGCTCACCTGGCGCGCGTGCGCCTGGCTGGCGTGTTGCTTGACGAGAAGGCCTACGACCAGGGCCTGGCACTGCTCAAGGACGAGCCGCCGGCACCGTTCGTTGCGCTTTATGCGGACCGCCGGGGCGATCTGCTGGCTGCCCAGGACAAGCGCCCGGAAGCCCGCTCGGCCTACCAGAAGGCGCTCGACAAGCTGAGCGCCAACGATGCTGCCATGCGCCAGATCATTCAGTTCAAGCTTGACGCGCTGGGCACCGCCTGAAGGCGGTTTTAGCCCGGCTCGCCGACAGGCCCGCGGGATTCGCATGCCACGCATGCCCCGCTTGCCCGCACCCTTGCGCCTCAACTTAAATCAGGATCGGAACCTCATGAAGTCATTGTTTTCCGGCACGGCCCAGAACCAGCAACACGGCAATTTTGTCCGCGGCCTGGTGGTGGCCGCCGCTTGTGCGGCCAGCGTCGCCAGCCTGGGCGGCTGCTCGCTGTTCAGCAAGGCTGACAAGCGCACGCCGGTCGAACTCAAGCCGATCACCCAGACGTTGTCGGTGCGCCAGGCATGGAAGGCCAGCGTCGGCAAGAGCGGCCCGTACTCGCTGCAACCCTCCGTCTCCGGCGGCACCGTCTATGCATCTTCCAATGGCGGCAAGGTGCTGGCGCTCGATGGCGTCACGGGACGCACCTTGTGGGAGGCCAAGACCGATATCGACCTGACCTCCGGCCCCGGCAGCGACGGCACCGTCACGGCGGTGGCGGGCGAGAAGGGCGCGGTCTTTGCCTTCGACGCCAGCGGCAAGCAGATCTGGAAGAAGCAGGTCAATGGGGAGGTTCTCTCCGCGCCGCTGGTCGGCAACGGCCTGGTGGTCGTGCGCACAACCGATACCCGGGTGCTTGGCCTGGATGCGCAGACCGGCGAGCGGCGCTGGATCTACCAGCGCTCGCAGACCCCGCTCAACCTGCGCGCCTCGATGGGCATGGTGTTTGCCGGCGACGGCATCGTGATGGGCTTCCCCGGCGGCAAGCTGGGTGTGCTGGCTCCGGGCAACGGCGTGCTGCGCTGGGAGAGCACGGTTTCCTATCCGAAGGGCGTGTCGGAAATTGAACGGCTCAACGACGTGACCGGCCAGCCCATGGTCAATGGCCGCCAGGTCTGCGCGACCACGTTCCAGGGCCGGATCGCCTGTCTTGAGCTGGCCAATGGCCAGCCGCAGTGGGGCAAGGATTTCTCTTCGCCGACCGGCCCCGCGCAGGATGACACTTCGCTGTACGCCGGCGACGAGCGCTCCGTGGTCCATGCATTTGACCGCCAGAACGGCACGGAACGCTGGAAGAACGATCAACTGCTATACCGCCGTCTCGGTACGCCGCTGGCGGTGGGGCGTTCGGTGGTGGCGGGCGATTACGAAGGCTATGTACACTTCCTGTCGCGCGAGGACGGCCAGTTCGTGGCACGCCTGAAGACCGACGGCAGCGAGATTACCGCTGCGCCGGTGGTGGCGGGCCCGTCGCTGGTGGTGCAGACACGCGACGGCAATCTCTATGGCTTCGTGCCGGACTGAGGCGGTCGACATTCATGGCGACTGTCCGTGCACCTGTCGGCACGGGCGGCGCCAATCCGGTAGCGCGGCCCTTCTGGCCGTGCACGTGAACGAGGTCGGGTTGCAATGCAAACCTGGCCACCCGACAGGAAAAGTGGCCAGGCGCGTGACGCCTGGCCGTCGGTCCCATATCACTCCGGAGTTCCTGGGGGCGGCATCTGCCGGCCCCCATTTCCGTTTATTGCATGAAACCAGTTATCGCTCTGGTCGGCCGTCCCAATGTGGGCAAGTCGACGCTATTCAACCGCATGACCCGTTCGCGCGACGCGCTTGTCGCCGATCTGCCTGGGCTCACGCGCGATCGCCACTATGGCGAAGGCCGCATCGGTGAACGTCCGTTCATCGCCATCGACACCGGCGGCTTCGAGCCGGTGGCCAAGGAAGGCATCGTTGCCGAAATGGCCAAGCAGACCCGCCAGGCGGTGGTCGAGGCCGACGTGGTGATCTTCCTCGTCGACGGCCGCCTCGGGCTGGCGCCCCAGGACCGCGTGATCGCCGATTACCTGCGCAAGACCGGGCGCCGCGTCATGCTGGCCGTGAACAAGGCCGAGGGCATGAAGTACACGACCGTGGTGTCGGAGTTCTACGAGCTTGGCATGGGCGACCCCTATGCCATTTCGTCGACCCACGGCGACGGCGTGCGCGAACTGGTCGACGAGGCGCTGGAACTGGCGGTGAAAGAGCGCCCGGAACTCGCCGAGGAAGACGAGGGCGCCCAGCGCGGCGTCAAGATCGCTATCGTGGGCCGGCCGAACGTGGGCAAGTCCACGCTGGTCAACACCCTGATCGGCGAAGAACGCGTGATCGCGTTCGACATGCCTGGCACCACGCGGGATGCCATCTATGTGGAGTTCGAGCGTGGCGGCAAGCCCTATACGCTGATCGACACAGCTGGCCTGCGCAAGCGCGGCAAGGTGTTCGAGGCCATCGAGAAGTTCTCGGTGGTCAAGACGCTGCAATCGATCGCAGATGCGAACGTCGTGGTGCTGCTGCTCGACGCGCAGCAGGACGTGTCGGAGCAGGATGCACACATCGCCGGTTTCATCGTGGAGTCCGGGCGGGCGCTGGTGGTTGGCGTCAATAAGTGGGACGGCCTCGACGGCCACAGCCGCGACCGCATCAAGCATGATCTGGAGCGCAAGCTGCAGTTCCTGGACTTCGCCAACTTCCACTTTGTGTCCGCGCAGCAGCGCACGGGCATCAGCGCGCTGCTGCGCTCGGTGGATGACGCGTATGCCGCGGCGATGGTCAAGCTGCCCACGCCGCAGCTCACGCGGATCCTGCAGGAGGCGGTCGAGTTTCAGCAGCCGCGGCGTGTCGGCGCAACCCGGCCCAAGCTGCGCTACGCTCACCAGGGCGGGTCCAATCCGCCCATTATCATCGTGCACGGCAATTCGCTTTCCGGCATCGCCGACACCTATCGGCGCTATCTCGAAAACCGTTTCCGCTCGGCTTTCAAACTGAAGGGCACACCGCTTCGCATCGAATTTAGAACGAACAAAAACCCATATGCCGACTCGAAGGATTGAGTCAGTCGACGGGAGTCCGGGCGGGCAAGTTTCGTTTGCGTTCGTTTGGAACTGAGGCTAAATTCACGGTAGCAGGGGGTTCCCTGCGAGGCGATGCTAGCTTGGTACCGTTTTGATCTTTTTTTTGGCGCGGTTTGCGCCGTTTGACTTGAATCGGGGATTACCGTCCCCATCATCTATCACTAAATCTATAAATTTGGAGTGTGCCATGAGCAACAAAGGGCAATTGCTACAAGACCCGTTCCTGAACGCGCTGCGCAAAGAGCACGTACCGGTTTCCATCTACCTCGTGAATGGCATCAAGCTGCAAGGCAATATCGAGTCGTTCGACCAGTACGTCGTCCTGTTGCGCAACACCGTGACGCAGATGGTCTACAAGCATGCGATTTCCACCGTCGTGCCGGCCCGCGCCGTGAATTTCCGCGTGGACGAAACGGCTGAAGGCTGATCATTCGCGGATAGCACCGCAGTTTTCCGGCGGGCCTGTCGTACCACGACACGGCCGCCAGTGCCGGTGTCGCGCAGGGGCCAGATGCTCCGGCGCGACACCAAAAGACGCCAGCCCATCCTGGCTGCAAAGTGGCCACGGGCACGGACATGCTTCACCCTGGTGCATTCCGCCACGGACAGCGCCCCCGCCTCAAGGTCTCCCCAGGCCAGGGCTCCTGCCTAACGGCGCCAGCCGCTGCCTCCCGGTAGCCCCCAACCCGTTTTCCTTTCTCGCGTTTCGCGATCCTCCCGTTTGCAATCTAGAGCCACTTCCAATTCCGAGTCTTCCCGCGCCATCCTCGTTGGTGTCGATTTCGGCAAGCATGATTTCCAGGAAAGCCTGAGCGAGCTGGCGTTGCTGACGTCGACCGCGGGTTCCACGCCGGTGCACACGCTGACCGGACGCAGGTCCCGTCCCGACCCGGCGTTGTTCATCGGTTCCGGCAAGGCGGAGGAACTGAAGGAGGCCGCCGATGCACTCGATGCCGACGTGGTGGTATTCAACCACTCGCTCAGCCCCGCCCAGCAACGCAATCTCGAGCGCTTTCTGCAGCGCCATGTCATCGACCGTACCGGGCTGATCCTGGACATCTTCGGCCAGCGGGCGCAGAGCCACGTCGGCAAGGTGCAGGTCGAACTCGCCCAGGTCCAGTACCAGGCCTCGCGGCTGGTCCGCGCCTGGAGCCACCTGGAGCGGCAGAAGGGGGGCATTGGCATGCGTGGAGGCCCGGGCGAGCGCCAGCTCGAGCTCGATCGCCGCCTGCTGGACGAGCGCGCCAAGCGGCTGAAAGCTGACCTGACGCGACTGCAGCGTCAGCACAGCACCCAGCGGCGCGCGCGCGCGCGCAACGACACCTTGAGCATCTCGCTGGTCGGCTATACCAATGCTGGCAAGTCGACGCTGTTCAACGCCCTCACCAAGGCTCGGGCCTACGCTGCCGACCAGTTGTTTGCCACGCTGGATACCACTTCGCGCCGGCTGTATCTGGAAGGCGTGGGCAACGTGGTGCTGTCGGATACCGTGGGCTTCATCCGCGACCTGCCGACCCAGCTGGTGGCCGCGTTCCGCGCCACGCTGGAGGAGACCGTGCACGCGGACCTGCTGCTACATGTGGTCGATGCTTCCAGCCCGGTACGCCATGAGCAGATCGAGCAGGTCAACCGTGTGCTGGCCGAAATCAATGCCGACGACATCCCGCAGATCGTGGTGATGAACAAGATCGACGCCTCGCCGGAACTGCTCGAGCAGGGCCCCCGCGTGGAGCGCAACGAGGAGGGTGTGCCGACCCGCGTGTTTGTCAGTGCGCGCGACGGCATTGGCCTGGATGCCTTGCGCGAGGCGCTGGTGGAAGTGGCGCGCTGGCTGGCCGAGCGCCCGCCGGAGCGCCCCCCGCTGGATCCGCGCCTTGCAGACGCGCAGCCTTACCCGGATGACGATCTCGACAACGATCTTGACGGCGATGACACCCGGGCGGATCCGGAAGAACCCGACACGCAGTGAGTCAGTTCGACGGAAATCGCAGCCAGATTGCCCCAAATGGGTAAAAGTGGCGTCGATGACTGTTAGAATCCCCTTGTTCCAACTATCCCGGACCCGTGCACTTCATGCCCCTGTTTCCCCGGAATTCTGAATCGAGCCATGCCTTTGGCAGCCGTGCAGGTGGCCGCAACGGCGGCCATGCACCGTCGCGAACGGCCTGGCAGCGTTTGCGCGCGATCCTGTCTTTGAACGATCCCCGTTGGGGCAGGGGCGGCCCGGATGACGAAGACAAAGACAAGGACAAGGATAGCCGCGACAACAATCGCCAGCAAAACCAACGTCCGCCTCAGGAAGGTCCGCCCGACCTCGACGAGCTCTGGCGCGATTTCAACCGTCGCCTGAACGGCCTGCTTGGCCGCAAGGAAAATGGCGGTGGCGGCAACCAGGGCTTTGGCGGCGGCGCGCGCACGCCGGGCAAAGGCTCGGGGATCGGCGCGGGCGTGGTGGTGATCGCCGCGGTCGGCATCTGGCTGGCCAGCGGTTTCTTCATGGTGCAGGAAGGCCAGACCGCCGTTATCCTCCAGTTCGGCAAGTTCAAGTACACGAAGGGCCCGGGTATCAACTGGCGCCTGCCGTACCCGATCCAGTCCGCCGAAATCGTCAACCTGTCGGGCGTGCGCTCGGTTGAAGTGGGCCGTTCCACCTCGATCAAGGACAGCAACCTGAAGGACGCGTCGATGCTGACGCAGGACGAGAACATCATCGACGTCCGCTTCACGGTGCAGTACGACATCCAGGACGCGAGCGAATTCCTGTTCTACAACAAGACCGACCGTGGTGGCGACGAAGAACTGGTGACCCAGGCTGCCGAGACCTCGGTGCGCGAGATCGTCGGGCGCAACAAGATGGACGCGGTGCTCTATGAGAACCGTGAACAGATTGCCCAGAACCTGGCCAAGTCGATCCAGTCGATCCTGACCGCGTACAAGACCGGCATCCGCGTGATTTCCGTCAACGTGCAGAGCGTGCAGCCGCCCGAGCAGGTCCAGGCAGCCTTTGACGATGTCAACAAGGCCAGCCAGGACCGCGAACGCGCCATCAGCGAAGGCCAGGCCTACGCCAATGACGTGATTCCACGCGCCAAGGGTACCGCCGCGCGCCTGAACGAAGAAGCCGAAGCCTACAAGGCGCGAGTGACCGCCCAGGCTGAAGGCGATGCCTCGCGTTTCCGCCAGGTCCAGGCCGAGTATGCCAAGGCTCCGCAGGTGACGCGTGATCGCATCTATATCGAGACCATGCAGCAGATCTATACCAATTCGACCAAGGTGCTGGTGGATTCACGCCAGGGCAACAATCTCCTCTACCTGCCGCTGGACAAGCTGATGTCGCAATCGGCGGTGGATGCGCGCGCGCCGGCTTCCGGCACCGCGCAGGCCCCCGCCGCGGGCAGCGGCACGTCTCCCGCGCCCGATGCCAGCGGCGATAACCGGTCGCGCGAGCTATTGCGCAACCGTGACCGCGATTCGCGCTGAGGAGACCCGACATGAACCGACTGATTTCCGTAGTAATCGGCCTCTTCGTCGTGCTGGCGATCGGCTCCTCGATGGTGTTCGTGGTGGACCAGCGTCAGTACGCCGTGGTGTTCGCCTTTGGCCAGATCAAGCAGGTAGTGAACGAGCCGGGCCTGCACTTCAAGTTGCCGCCGCCGCTGCAGAACGTGATTTTCATGGATCGACGCCTGCTGACGATCGACGTGGCCGCTTCGGAGCGCTTTCTCACGGCCGAGAAGAAGAGCATGGTGGTGGACTGGTTCGTCAAATGGCGCATCACTGATCCGCGCAAGTTCTACGTGGCCTTCAATGGCAACATCCGCGGCGCGCAGGACCGCATGACCCAGCGTATCGACTCCGTTGCCCGCGAGGAATTCGGCAAACGCACGGTGGCGGAGCTTGTGGCTGGCGAGCGCGAGAAGGTGATGCAGAATATCCGCTCCGCGATGGCTGACTACGCGCAGTCCGTTGGCGTCGAGATCATCGACGTGCGCCTCAAGCGTGTCGACCTGCTGCCCGCAATCAGCGAATCGGTGTATCGCCGCATGGAAGCCGAGCGCAAGCGCGTGGCCAACGAGCTGCGCTCCACCGGCGCGGCCGAGGGCGAGAAGATTCGCGCCGATGCCGATCGTCAGCGTGAAGTCGTGCTGGCGGAGGCTTACCGCGATGCGCAGAAGATCAAGGGCGAGGGCGATGCCCGCGCATCGCAGATCTATGCCGAATCGTTTGGCCGGGATCCCCAGTTTGCGCAGTTCTGGCGCAGCATGGAGGCTTACCGCAATACGTTCCGCGACAAGCGCGACGTGCTGGTGCTGGAGCCCAATTCCGACTTCTTCCGCTATATGCGGTCGTCGGGCGGCGCAGCGGCGCCGGCGGCAGCGCCACCGGCGAGCCGTCGCTAAGCTAGGCGGCTCCATCCGCCAGGCGCTTCGACAAAACCCCGGCTTGCCGGGGTTTTGTCCGGCTGGAGGGGCGGCAAGAGAGGCGCCTGAGGGGCGTCGCTGCCGTCTCATCCGCCATGCCAGGTGACTGGCTCCCCGCTTGCGGCTGGCGCTCCCGGCACAGCGCGCGGCGGGACCGAATTTCAACGGGTGGCTCAAGGCCCCCCGGCAACTGTGTGAAGTGAAGAGATTTACCATGTCCAATCACTGGCTCCTGCCTGAAAACATCGCCGACGTGCTGCCGTCGGAGGCCCGCAAGATCGAAGAACTGCGCCGCCGCATGCTGGACTTGTTCCGCACCTACGGCTACGAGCTGGTCATGCCGCCGATGCTGGAATACCTGGAATCGCTGCTCACCGGGACCGGGCACGACCTCGACCTGCGCACGCTCAAGCTGGTCGACCAGCTCTCCGGCCGCACCATGGGCCTGCGCGCCGACATTACCCCGCAAGTCGCCCGCATCGATGCCCACTTGCTGAACCGCTCCGGCGTGACCCGGCTGTGCTACGCCGGCAATGTCCTGCACGCTCGCCCGGCCGGCTTTCGCGCAACCCGCGAGCCGATCCAGGTTGGCGCGGAGATCTACGGCCATGCCGGCCTGGAAGCGGATGTGGAAATCCAGGCCTTGATGCTGGCCGCGCTGCAGGTTGCCGGCCTGACCGAGATCCGGCTCGATCTTTGCCACGCGGGCATCCTGGAGGCCTTGCTGGACGGCTTGCCGTCCAGCCGCAAGATCGAGGACGTGCTGTTTGCGGCCCTGGAAACCAAGGATGTGTCGGCGCTGCGCGAGCTGACTGAAGGCATGCCGCAGGCCGAGCGCGATGCGCTGCTGGCGCTGCCGACGTTGTACGGCGGCGTGGAGGTGATCGAGCGCGCCCGCGCGACGCTGCCGGCGAGCCCGGCGATTGGCCGTGCGCTGGACGAGCTGGCGGCACTGGCCGCGGAAGTGAGCGGGGCGAGCGTCAATATCGACTTGTCCGACCTGCGCGGATACCACTATCACAGCGGCGTGATGTTTACTGCCTATGTGGCGGGCTTGCCCAACTACGTGGCGCGCGGTGGCCGCTATGACAAGGTCGGCGAGGCCTTTGGCCGCGCGCGGCCGGCAACCGGTTTTTCGCTGGATTTGCGCGAAGTAGCCTCGCTTTCTCCGCTGGAAGTGCGCGCTTTTGCCATTTTCGCGCCGTGGGATGCGGATCCTGCCTTGCGTGCCGCGATCAACGCGCTGCGCGCTGCAGGCGAGATCGTCATCCAGTCGCTGCCGGGGCACACGCACCAGCTCGACGAGTTCAACTGCGACCGCCAACTGGTCCGTCAGGATGGCGGCTGGACGGTGATTCCGCGCAGCGCCGGGGCCTGAGCGCAAGCGCCAGGCCGCGGAATTCCCCCGCGTTGCAGGCCGATCTCCCCAAAATCGGGGAGTTGACCTGCAACGAGAGTAAAATACGTTTTTAACCCACTGACCAAAATCAACATGTCCGCTTCTGCAGTAAGCCAGGGACGCAATGTCGTCGTGATCGGCACCCAATGGGGTGACGAAGGCAAGGGAAAAATCGTCGATTGGCTTACCGATCATGCAAAGGGCGTGGTGCGGTTCCAGGGCGGCCACAATGCGGGCCACACGCTCATCATCGGCGGCAAGAAGACCATCCTGCGCCTGATCCCCTCGGGCATCATGCGTGAAGGCACGATCTGCTACATCGGCAACGGCGTCGTGCTGTCGCCTGAGGCGCTGTTCCGTGAGATCGAGGAACTGGAAACCGCCGGCCTGCAGGTGCAGAACCGCCTGCGCATTTCCGAAGCGACCACGCTGATCCTGCCGTACCACGTGGCCATCGACAAGGCCCGTGAAGTGCGCCGTGGCGCCGACAAGATCGGCACCACCGGCCGCGGCATCGGCCCTGCCTACGAAGACAAGGTGGCCCGCCGCGCGCTGCGCGTGCAGGACCTGTTCGATCCCAAGTGCTTCGCCGAGAAGCTGCGCGAGAACCTCGACCTGCATAACTTCATGCTGACCCAGTACCTGGGCGCGCAAGCGGTCGACTTCCAGCAGACCCTGGACGAAATGCTGGCCTACGCGCCGCGCCTGGCCCCGATGGTGGCCGATGTGTCGGCCGAGCTTTACGCAGTCAATGCTGCCGGCGGCAACCTGATGTTCGAAGGCGCGCAAGGCACGCTGCTCGACGTCGACCACGGCACCTATCCGTTCGTCACCTCCAGCAACTGCGTGGCCGGTGCGGCCGCCGCCGGCGCTGGTGTTGGCCCGGGCCGCCTGAACTACATCCTGGGCATCACCAAGGCCTACTGCACCCGCGTAGGCGCAGGCCCGTTCCCCAGCGAACTGTACGACAACGACAACCCCAAGCGCCAGGACCCGGTGGGCGTGCGGCTGGCCAACGTTGGCAAGGAATTCGGCTCGGTGACCGGGCGACCGCGTCGTACCGGCTGGCTCGATGCCGCCGCGCTCAAGCGCTCGGTGCAGATCAACGGCGTGTCGGGTCTTTGCATGACCAAGCTCGACGTGCTGGATGGCCTTGAAACCCTCAAGCTGTGCGTGGGCTATGAGCTGGATGGCAAGACCGTCGATATCCTACCGCGTGGCTCGGATGCCGTGGCGCGCTGCGTGCCGGTGTACGAGGAATTCCCTGGCTGGAACGAATCCACCTTCGGCGTGAAGGCCTGGGATGCGCTGCCGGAACAGGCTCGCACCTACCTGAAGCGCGTCGAGGAAGTGGTCGGCATCCCGATCGACATGATCTCGACCGGCCCGGACCGTGACGAAACCATCCTGCTGCGTCACCCGTACGTGGCCTGATGCTGTCTTGCCAGTAATGGCGCCGCGCGGCTGAACGAAGCTGCGCCGGCTAAAAGACGGCAGCTGCACAAGAGCAAATCGGCCCGCGCAAGCGGGCCGAAATTTTATCGGTCGACAGACCTTATGCCTAAAGCCGAAGAGCTAGAAATCATGACCCTGCCATCGAACGACGAAGAGAACCTGTGGATCTCGTGGGACGACTACCACAGCCTGATCGCGCGCCTGGCGCTTAACGTCCACGAGTCGGGCTGGAAGTTCGACAAGATCCTGTGCCTGGCCCGTGGCGGCCTGCGCGTTGGTGACCAGATGTCCCGTATCTTCGATGTGCCTCTCGCCATCCTCGCCACCAGCAGCTACCGCGAGGCAGCGGGCACGCAGCAGGGCGACCTCGATATCGCGCAGTACATCACGATGACCAAGGGCGACCTCTCCGGCAAGATCCTGCTGGTCGATGACCTGGTGGATTCCGGTGTCACGCTGGAGCGCGTGGGCCGCCATCTGCAGGAACGCTATCCCGCCGTGACGGAAGTGCGTTCGTCCGTGCTGTGGTACAAGGCCTGCTCCAAGGTCAAGCCGGACTACCACGTGACTTTCCTGCCGACGAATCCCTGGATTCACCAGCCGTTCGAAGAGTACGACACGCTGCGTCCTCACAACCTGGCGGCCTGGCTCAAGCGCGGCAAGCACGCCGCCGGCAGCTCGCAGGCCTGATTCCCGATGCGGTGACGCGGCTGTGCCAGCAGCCCCCTGCCGCACGGCTGAAGAACAGGCGAGGGCGGCTTGCCGCTACCCCCGCCGTTGCGGCGCGTTTCCTGCTCAGTAAGCAACCGTGTAGCGCTGGCGCGAGTGCGCCGGTTTTTCCACTTCGTCGATCATGGCGATGGCATAGTCCTCCATCGAGATCCAGCTCTTGCCGCTGGCGTCGGAGAGCAGCGTCTCCTCGCCAACGCGGAATTTGCCTGTGCGCGTGCCCGGCTCGAACAGGGCTGCGGGGGACAGGAAGGTCCAGTCGATCGCTGTCTCGTTGCGCAGGGCGTTGAGGAAGTCGCGTCCGGCCAGGGCCTCCGCCTTGTAGGCTTCCGGGAACTGCGGCATATCGACCAGTTGCGCGCCCGGTGCCACATAGAGGCTGCCCGCGCCGCCCACCACCAGCAGGCGGGGCACGCCGGCGGCCTTGACCGCGGCGGTGATCTGTTTCGCCGTGGTCTGCAGGAAACGTACTGTGCTGATTGCCACGTCGTGGCCGGCGATGGCGGCCGCCAGGGCCTCGGTGTCCGCGACATCTGCATTGATCGTGGCGAGGCCCGGCCGCGCGGCCAGCTTGTCAGCCTGGCGCGCGATGGCGGTGACCGTGTGGCCGCGGCTCAGGGCTTCGTCGATGAGGCGGGTGCCGACACGGCCGGTGGCGCCGATGATTGCGATCTTCATATTGACTCCTTTGTTGCGCTGTTGAATATCGATATGAAACTATTCCAGTTACATATCGGGATAAAAATTTTTTACGGCTTGCGTTGCCGCGCTGCACGCTCCACGTCGGCGAGCATGCCGGCAATCGTGATCTCGGCCAGCGCACCATCCATCGCGGCCTGGGCGCGGTCCGCGGCGTGCTTCAGCGCGCCGGTAATTTCCCGTCCCACCATGCACGCCGGATTGGGCACGCTGTGGTGCGGCGCGATCAGCGTGGCCGACTCCACCGCACGGAACACATCGAGCAACGTGATCGATGCCGCCGCGCGCGCCAGCGAGGCGCCGCCGTTGCTCCCCATCACCGTGCTCACCAGCCCCGCCTCGGCCAACTGGCTGACCAGGCGGCGGATCAGGACCGGGTTCGTGCCCACGCTGCCCGCGATCAGCGACGACGGCAAGGGCTCCGCGGCGCTGGCCAGCAAGGTGAGGATATGGACGGCGACGGCGAATCGGCTGCTGGTGGTCATGGTGGGTGAGGCGATATGAAACCATGTTAGTTACAGATGGCCATCGCTGTCAAGCGACTGGCGGGCCACGCAGGCATGCCGGTGTGGCATACGCCCGCAGCAATAGGGGGTTTGCGCCCGAAAACATCGGAAAACGCGACATTCCAGCGTGCGAATGGCGGAAGAATGCCGGGAGCGCCACTGAAACTGATACACTCACCCGCAGCGCAGCAGTCGACTGCTGCTCCGGCCGCGCCCTGGCAGTTCGTGTGAGCGCCAGGCCGTGTGGATGCCTCTGCCTCTATCGGCAAGAACGGATTCCACGCCCCGGAGCGGTCGTTGCTGCGACTGGTATTTAGTCAATTGTTAAGTCGCGCAGTCGCGCCAATATCGAATCGGGAGTGCCAAGTTGCAAGATCAGACGCCGGAAAACAAAAAACCCGCAGGGCTCGAAAGCGCTGCGGGTTTTCCGTTTGATCTGGTGCCCAGGAGAGGACTCGAACCTCCACAGTGTTGCCACCGCTAGGACCTGAACCTAGTGCGTCTACCAATTTCGCCACCTGGGCGGGCGTCGAAACAACCGAAGCGCTCATTATAGCGACCGCAAATTGTTTGTCAAATAATTCTAGAAAAAATTGAATCAGAATAACTATCCGATCCCTAGTCGGGAAGAAATCCTTGGTGTCCTGCGGACGTCGGGGTCGCCCTTGTCGGGCGGCGATATCGCCAAGGCGCTCGCTGTCACGCGCAAAGAACACGACGGCTTCCAGAAACGCCTCGCCGCCATGGAGCGCGACGGCCAGATCGAACTCAACCGCAAGGGCCGCTACGAGCTGGCCAACCAGCCTAACTTTGTGGTCGGCCGTGTGCAGGGCCACCGCGATGGCTTCGGCTTCCTGATCCGCGACGATGGCGATGACGACATCTTCCTGCCGGAGCGCGAGCTGCAGAAGGCCATGCACAACGACCGCGCCCAGGTGCGCGTGATCGGCTACGACCGGCGCGGCCGGCCCGAAGGCCAGATCGTCGAGATCCTCGAGCGCGCCAACCGCTACGTGATCGGCCGCCTGCTGAGCGAAGGCGGCGTGCTGGTGGTGGCGCCCGAAGACAAGCGCATCAGCCAGGACATCCTGATCCCGCCGAAATCGCAAGGCAAGGCGCAAGTCGGGCAGGTGGTCAGCGTCGAGATCATCGACTACCCGGATCGTTACGTGCAGCCCGTGGGCCGTGTGGTGGAAGTGCTGGGCGACTTCGACGATCCCGGCATGGAAATCGAAATCGCCGTGCGCAAGTACGGCGTGCCGCATGAATTCTCGGATGCCTGCGCCAAGGAAGCCGCCGGCCTGCCCGACGAGGTGCGCGAGTCCGACCTGGAGCACCGCATCGACCTGCGCGACGTGCCGCTGGTGACGATCGACGGCGAAGACGCGCGCGACTTCGACGACGCTGTCTACTGCGAACCGGTCAAGATCGGCCGCTCGAAGGGCTGGCGCCTGGTGGTGGCAATCGCCGATGTGTCGCACTACGTGCGCCCAGGCACGGCGCTCGACGCCGATGCGCTGGATCGTGCCACCTCGGTGTACTTCCCGCGCCGCGTCATCCCGATGCTGCCGGAAAAGCTCTCCAACGGCCTGTGCTCGCTGAACCCGCAAGTCGACCGCCTGTGCATGGTGTGCGATGCTGTGATCACCGCCAAGGGCGAGCTCAAGGGCTATCAGTTCTATCCCGCCGTGATGCATTCGGCGGCGCGCCTGACCTATAACGAGGTCTGGTCGGTGTTGTCCAACACCAAGGGCCCGGAGGCGCACAAGCGTGCCGACCTGGTGCCGCACCTGCAGAACCTGTACGAGTTGTTCCAGGTCCTGCTCAAGGCGCGGCGCGAGCGTGGCGCGATCGACTTCGATACCACCGAAACCTATATCGTCTGCAATGCGCAGGGCAAGATCGAGCAGATCCTGCCGCGCACCCGCAACGATGCCCACCGCCTGATCGAGGAATGCATGCTGGCCGCCAACGTGTGCGCCGCCGACTTTCTCGAACGCTTCAAGCATCCCACGCTGTACCGGATCCACGCCGGCCCGGGCGAGGAAAAGCTGAAGAACCTGCGCGAGTTCCTGCGCACCGTCGGGCTTTCGCTGGCTGGTGGCGACAAGCCGCAGGCGGGCGACTACGCGGACGTGATGGACAAGATCAAGAGCCGTCCCGACGCGCCTATGCTGCAGACCATGCTGCTGCGCTCGATGCAGCAGGCGGTCTACAGCCCGGACAACATCGGCCACTTCGGCTTGTCGTACGAGGCTTACGCCCACTTCACCAGCCCGATCCGCCGTTACCCGGACTTGCTCACGCACCGCGCGATCAAGGCCGTGCTGGCCCATACCAAGTACCGGCCCGCATTCGCCCCGGGCACCGCGCTGAACACCGCGATCGCGCCCAAGGCGCGCCGCATGCAGGCCAAGGATGCTGCCGAGAAGGCAGAGCGCAGCGCCGCGCGCGCCCAGCGCAACGAAGCCATCTGGGACGAGCTCGGCCTGCACTGCTCGGCCAACGAGCGTCGCGCCGATGAGGCCTCGCGCGATGTGGAAGCCTGGCTCAAGTGCTACTTCATGCGCGACAAGCTTGGCAGCGAGTATTCGGGCACCATCAGCTCGGTCACCTCGTTCGGCATCTTCGTGCAGCTCGACGAGCTCTACGTCGAAGGCCTGGTCCATGTCACCGAGCTGGGCAGCGATTACTTCCAGTACGACGAAGCGCGCAATGAGCTGCGCGGCGAGCGTACCGGCATCCGCTACCGTCTCACCGACCGCGTTCGCGTGCAGGTTTCGCGCGTGGACCTCGATGCGCGCAAGATCGACTTCCGCCTGGTGCAGGAGCCCTCAGCCAAGAACCTGCGTGGCCGTGCCCCGACCGTCGATGCCGCGCCGCGCGTGCCCGCCGCGCACGCCGTGCCCGCGCGCAAGAAGGGCCGTCAGCTGGCCGCGCTGCTGGGTGGCAGCTCGAAGCCGGAAGAGTCGTTCGACGAAACGCTGGACCGCGTGATCGAAGAGCAGCCGGTGTTCGAAGCTGTCATGACGCCGGTCAAGCCGCACGTGGGCCATGGCGCCAAGGCCGGCGGCAAGCCGGCCAAGCGCGCCGCCAAGCCCAAGCCGCAGCATCTGGGCTCGACGCACAAGGGCGGCGCCAAGCCGGCCGGCAAGAGCAGCCGCGCTTCGCGCAAGCGCACCTGACGGCCATGGCGCCGGCGCCGGCTTGCCCGGTTCTGGCGCCATGGCTGCGGACACGGGGCAAGCCCTGGCGGGAATGTACAATCTCGCCATGGCTAAACAAAAACTCCTGATCGGCTTTCACGCCGTCACCGCGCGCCTGCGCCAGGACGCCGCTGGCGTCACCGATGTCTATGTAGAATCCGCGCGGCGTGACCGCCGCATGCAGGACTTCATCCGCCTTGCCGAAAGCCTCAAAGTCCGCCTGCACCCGGTGGATGCCGAGCGCCTGCGCGGCATGGCCGGCACCGACCGCCACCAGGGCGTGGTCGCCCGCGCCGAAGATGTGGCGCTGGCACTCAATCTTGACGAACTGCTCGACGGCATTGAGGGCACGCCCTTGCTGCTGGTGCTCGATGGCGTCACCGATCCGCACAATCTGGGCGCTTGCCTGCGCGTGGCCGATGGCGCCGGCGCGCACGCCGTGATCGCTCCGAAGGACCGCAGCGTGGGTTTGAACACCACGGTGGCCAAGGTGGCCAGCGGCGCAGCGGAGACCGTCCCCTACATCACTGTCACCAACCTGGCGCGCACGTTGCGCGAGTTGCAGGAACGCGGCATCTGGGTGATCGGCACGGACGACGGCACGGAAAAGACGCTCTATGATGTCGATTTCAAGGGGCCGGTTGCCCTGGTGATGGGCGCCGAAGGCGAGGGCATGCGCCGCCTCACCCGCGAGACCTGCGACGAACTCGTCAGCATCCCGATGGCCGGCGGCGTGGAAAGCCTGAACGTTTCCGTGGCCAGCGGCGTGTGCCTGTATGAGGCGGTGCGCCAGCGCCGCCTGAAGCGCTGAGCGCTGGGACGGCATCCGTGACGGCGTACATCGACGCACAGGCGCTCGCGGCATCGCGCCGCCTGATCGGCGAAGCCACCAATATCATGGTGCTTACCGGCGCGGGCGTATCCGCCGAGTCCGGCGTGCCCACGTTCCGCGATGCCATGACCGGCTTGTGGTCGCGCTTCAATCCCGAGGAGCTGGCCCAGGAAGACGCCTACCGGCGCCAGCCCGCGCTGGTCTGGGAGTGGTACCTGCACCGGCGCGAGCTGGTGGCGGCCACCGATCCCAACCCGGCGCATATCGCCCTGGTGGCGCTCGCCGCGCAGAAGGCCGTGACCCTGGCCACGCAAAACGTCGATGGCCTGCATCAGCGCGCCGGCAGCCGCGACGTGATCGAGCTGCACGGCAACCTGTTCGCCAACAAGTGGCTTGACGGCTGCGGCCGTTGCGACCCGGCGGCCGCCGTGCCGGGCATGCCGCCGCGCTGCTCCCTTTGCAATGCCATGATGCGCCCCGGTGTGGTGTGGTTCGGCGAGGAACTGCCGCGCGTGGCCCGCTATCGCGCCGAGCATGCGGCCGAGCAGTGCGATCTGTGCATCGTGGTGGGCACGTCCGGCCTGGTCTATCCGGCAGCCGGCTTGCCCGGCGCAGCCAAGGACCATGGCGCGCATGTCATCGTGGTCAATCCTGAGCCATCGGCGCTGGATCAGACCGCCGACATCGTGTTGCGCGGCCCGGCCGGCGTGGTCTTGCCCTTGCTGTGGGACGGTGTGAGCGCGGCGTCAGCTTGAGCCGGCTCGCCGCCTGGATTCCCGGGCGGCTTCTGTTTTCGCCTTCTCAATTCCCCTCTCAAGCCGTAATCATCGCCTCCAGCTTGACCGCATCCGCCGCAAATGCGCGGATCCCCTCAGCCAGCTTTTCCGTCGCCATTGCGTCTTCATTGAGCTGCCAGCGGAAAGCCGCCTCACCGCACTCGATGCGCGCGATATTGCCAGCCTGTGCCTGGTCGACCGACAGCTTGCGCTCCACGGTGCTTTCGCTGGCGGCCAGCTTCTCCAGCAGGTCCGGGCTGATGGTGAGCAGGTCGCAGCCGGCCAGTGCCAGGATCTGCTCGGTGCTGCGGAAGCTGGCACCCATCACTTCGGTGGGGTGGCCGAACTTCTTGTAGTAGTCGTAGATCTGGCGCACGGAACGCACGCCGGGATCGTTGTCGCCCGCGTTGGCGGCGGCGTCCCATTTGTCGCCGGCTTGCCTCTTGTGCCAGTCCAGGATGCGGCCAACGAAGGGTGAGATCAGTTGCGCGCCGGCCTCGGCGCAGGCAACGGCCTGGGCCAGCGAGAACAGCAGCGTCATATTGCAGTTGATGCCTTCTCGCTGCAGCACCTCAGCTGCGCGGATGCCTTCCCAGGTCGAGGCGATCTTGATCAGCACGCGTTCGCGGGCCACGCCGCGCTGCTCATACAGCGAGATCAGGTGGCGGGCCTTGGCCAGTGTGGCTTCCGTGTTGAAGGACAGGCGGGCGTCGACTTCGGTCGACACACGGCCCGGCACGATGGCCAGGATCTCGCAGCCAAAGGCGATCAGCAGGGCGTCCATCACGGCGTCGGTGCCTTCATTGCCGCGCACGGCCTTTTCCAGCAGGGGACGGTACTCGGCCTTCTGGACGGCCTTCAGAATCAGGGAAGGATTGGTGGTGGCGTCCTGCGGCGTGTACTGTTTCATCACCTGGAAATCGCCGGTGTCCGCCACCACGGTGGTGAACTGCTTGAGCTGATCGAGCTGGTTCATGGTCAGTGAGTTGCTTTTAAGGGTTGGTGATGGCGCAGGACCAAAACGGCAGGCCCCGGGCGCCAAGCTGATGCATGCCTCGGGTCATTGTACCGTCGGCTCGCGCCCATGCCGGGGATGTCACGGCATTCCGGTACACTATGCGGTTTCCCCCAAAGCAGATGGGCTGTTGTCATGACACAGGATGAACTCAAGGCGCTGGTGGCGCAAGCCGCGGCCGACTATGTCAAAGAGGTAGTGCCGGCGGGTGCGGTGCTAGGCGTGGGCACGGGCTCCACGGCCAACCTCTTTATCGATGCGGTGGCGGCGTTCAAGGAACGCTTTTCCGGTGCGGTCTCCAGCTCGGAGGCGTCCACGCGCCGCCTGCAGCAGCACGGCTTCCAGGTCTTGGACCTGAATGAGGTCGACGAGATCCCCGTGTACGTCGACGGCGCGGACGAGATCGACGCCAGCGGCGCCATGATCAAGGGCGGCGGCGGCGCGCTGACGCGCGAGAAGATCGTGGCCTCGGTGGCCAAGCGCTTTGTCTGCATCGCCGACGGCAGCAAGCTGGTGGATGTGATGGGCGCGTTCCCCCTGCCGGTGGAAGTGATTCCGATGGCACGAGCCGCGGTGGCCCGCCAGCTGGCCGCATTCGGTGGCCAGCCGCGCCTGCGCATGACCAAGGAAGGCGGCATCTTCAAGACCGACAACGGCAATGTGATCCTGGATGTGGCCGGCCTGAAGATCAGCAATCCGAAGTCGATGGAAGAAGCCATCAATCACATGCCGGGCGTGGTCACGGTGGGGCTGTTTGCCCTGCGCGGCGCGGACGTACTGCTGCTGGGCACGCCGGAGGGCGTGAAGCGCAGCGACTATTGAATCTGCCGGTCCCGTTGGGGATCGTTGAATGAGAAAGGGTGCCGTAACAGGCACCCTTTTTGTTTTCCAGCGCGCGGCGCAAAGCCGCGCCCAGCCAGATCAGGCGGCCGGCGGCGGCACGTAGCCCTGTGCCTGGTCCGCGCCTTCGCCGAAGAAGTACTTCTCGGTCTGCTTGAGCAGGTACTGGCGAGCGCGGGCGTCGGCCATGTTCAGGCGGTTTTCGTTGATCAGCATGGTCTGGTGCTTGAGCCAGCCAGCCCAGGCTTCCTTCGACACGGTTTGCCAGATCTTCTTGCCAAGTTCGCCTGGCAGCGGCGGCAGGTCGAGCCCTTCGGCTTCTTTGTTGAGCTTGACGCATTGAACCATGCGGGCCATGGGGAACTCCTTGTTGTCGTGTGATGTAGCCGGCGCGGCGAGAGGCCGGCCGTTGCGGTGCCGCTATTGTAACGAAGCGGGGGCCGGCCTTCAGGCTACCCCCACCGCCGTCACAGCTTCTTCATCAGCACCATCGACTTGCGCTGCCAGTTGTAGAGCTTGCGCTTGTCTTCCGGCAGGTCGTCCACGTTGGCGTGGACAAAGCCGCGTTTCAGGAACCAGTGCTCCGTGCGGGTGGTGAGCACGAACAGGCGGTCAAGGCCGAGGCTGCGGGCGCGGCGCTCGATGCGCTTGAGCAGGCGCTCGCCGTCGCCGGTGCCCTGGGCTTCGGACGACACAGTCAGGCAGGCCATCTCGGCCATGCCTTCGCGCGGGTAGGCGTAGAGCGCGGCGCAGCCAAACAGCACGCCATCGTGCTCGATCACCGAGAAGTTGGCGATGTCGCGCTCGATCAGGTGGCGCCCGCGTGGCACCAGCGTGCCGTCCTGCTCCAGCGGGGCGATCAGCTGCAGGATGCCGCCGACATCGTCCAGCGTGGCTTCGCGCAGGCTTTCCAGGTCGGTGTCGGAGATCATGGTGCCGACGCCGTCGTGCAGGAACAGCTCCAGCAGCACCGAGCCGTCCAGCTGGAAGGGGATCAGGTGGGCGCGCGGCACGCCGCCCTTGAGCGCCTTGACCAGGTGTTCCAGGTAATAGGAGACATCGGGCGGCAGGTGGTTGTTCTGCAGCCGCTCGATGGCGGTGCGCAGCGACATTTCCGGCATCAGCTTGCCGACCGGGTCCTGCACGCCGGGGACTTCGGTGATGAAGACCAGCTTGTCGGCCTTCAGTGCGATGGCGGTGGCGCTGGCCACGTCTTCCATCGACAGGTTGAAGGCCTGGCCGGTGGGCGAGAAGCCAAGCGGCGAGAGCAGCACGATCTTGCCGTGCGACAGCGACATGCGAACCGACTCGCCGTCGATCTTGCGCACCAGCCCGGTGTGCTGGTAATCCACGCCGTCGACGATGCCGAGTGGGCGGGCGGTGACGAAGTTGCCGGAGATCACCGACAGCTGGGCGCCAGCCATGGGCGTGTTAGGCAAGCCCTGGCTGAAGGCGGCCTCGATATCCAGGCGCAGTTCGCCGGCGGCTTCCTTGGCGCACTCCAGCGCCGCGTTGTCGGTCACGCGCACGCCGTCGGCGAATTGCGACTCGACGTGGCGCAGCGCCAACTGCTCTTCCACCTGCGGGCGCGAGCCATGCACCAGCACGATCTGCATGCCCATGGCGTGCAGCAGGGCCACGTCATTGACCAGGGCGTCGAGGATGTTGGCCTTGACCAGCTCACCGCCGAAGGCGATCACGAAGGTCTTGCCGCGGAAGGCGTGGATATAGGGCGCAACCGCTCGCAGCCAGTCGACAAACTGCTGGTGGTCGGGGCCGCCACGCTCGACGGGGTCGGCGCCGGTGGCAGGCGCGGGCAGCGTGGAAGGGGCGGTGACGGGCAGGGGCTCGTCCATTTCGGACGGCGCGGGCGCGTCGGCTGGCGTGTCGGTTCTTGCATTCATGCCGCGGATTATAATCCCGGCCAATGTCAGCACAACGCCCCGCCAAACCTTTGTCGCCGGATCGGAAAACCGATGCCGGCCTCCCCGCGCCCAAGGCCGCCCCCTCGCCAGCCCAGCCCGCTGTCCAGCCTGTCGCCAGGCCGGCGCGTGCGCCGGCCGTGGCCGCCACGCCGGTCGCCGGCCCGCCGGTCGAACGCCAGCCCCGGCAGCCGGGCCAGGCCCGGCAAGCCAGGCCGCAGCCGGCAAACGGCACGCCCCGGCCGCCGCGCCCGGAGCGCACCGAGCGCACCGAGCGAGCGCCCCGTGAGGCCCGCCGCCCGGTGCGCCAGGCCAACCCGCTCCCGCCCATCACCTTCCCCGAGGCGTTGCCGGTATCCGGCCGCCGCGAGGAGATCGCGCAGGCGCTGCTGGCCAACCAGGTGGTGATCGTCTCCGGCGAGACCGGCTCCGGCAAAACCACTCAGTTGCCCAAGATCTGCCTGTCGATCGGGCGAGGCCCGGGTGCCGACGGCAGCGGCGGCCTGATCGGCCACACGCAGCCACGCCGGATTGCGGCCACCTCCACGGCCAAGCGCATCGCGCAGGAGATCGGCACGCCGCTCGGCGAGCACGTGGGCTACCAGGTGCGTTTCAACGACACCATGTCGGCGGGCGCGTCGGTCAAGCTGATGACCGACGGCATCTTGCTGGCCGAGACGCAGAACGACCCGCTGCTGCGCGCCTACGACACCATCATCATCGACGAGGCGCACGAACGCAGCCTAAATATCGATTTCCTGATCGGCTACCTGAAGGAGATCTTGCCCAAGCGGCCAGACCTCAAGCTGGTCATCACCTCGGCCACCATCGACGCCAGCCGCTTCGCCGAGCACTTTGCGCAGGGTGGCAAGCCTGCGCCGGTGATTGAGGTCAGCGGGCGTCTGTATCCCGTGGAGATCCGTTACCGGCCGATCGAGAAGGACAAGGTGGGGCCTGGCGAGGGCGCGCCCAAGTCCGCGCAATCGAAAGATCGCGACCTGTTCGACGGCATCGTCGAGGCCGTGGACGAATTGTGCCGGCTCGGCCCGGGCGATGTGCTGGTGTTCCTGCCCGGCGAGCGTGAAATTCGCGAGGCTGCCGAGGCGCTGCGCAAGCACCATCCGCCGCATACCGAGATCCTGCCCCTGTTCGCGCGCTTGTCGGTGCAGGAGCAGGAACGGGTGTTCCGGCCTTCCAACGCGCGGCGCATCGTGCTGGCCACCAACGTGGCCGAAACCTCGCTCACCGTGCCCGGCATCCGCTATGTGGTGGATACCGGGATGGCGCGGGTCAAGCGCTATTCCTATCGCAACAAGGTCGAGCAACTGCAGATCGAGGCGATCTCGCAGGCCGCCGCCAACCAGCGCGCCGGGCGTTGCGGCCGGGTGGCCGACGGCGTGTGCATCCGGTTGTACGAGGAGGCCGATTTCGTCAGCCGGGCGCGCTTTACCGATCCGGAGATCCTGCGCTCGTCGCTGGCTGCGGTGATCTTGCGCATGAAGGCGCTGAAGCTGACGGCGATCGAGGAATTCCCCTTTATCGAGCCGCCGCTGGGCCGCGCCATTGCCGACGGCTACCAGCTGTTGCAGGAGCTGGGCGCGGTGGAAAGCGTGGGTGATGACGCCAACGCGCTGACCCAGGTCGGCCGCCAGCTGGCCCGCCTGCCGCTGGACCCCCGCGTGGCCCGCATGACGCTGGCCGCGCGCGAGCACCATTGCTTGCGCGAGGTGCTGATCATCGCCAGCGCGCTGTCGGTGCAGGATCCGCGCGATCGTCCGCAGGAGGCGCAGGAAGCGGCCGACCAGGCCCACCGCAAGTTCATGGACGAGCGCTCCGAGTTCCTGGGCTGGGTCAAGATGTGGAAGTGGTTCGAGGACGCGGTGGCGCACAAGAAGACCAACCGCCAGCTGCAGGACCAGTGCCGCGCCAGTTTCCTGTCGCATGTGCGCCTGCGCGAATGGCGCGACGTGCATTCGCAGCTGCTGACTACCGTCACCGAGCAGGGCTGGAAGCTCAACGAGAGCGAGCCCACCTATGAGCAGGTGCACAAGGCGCTGCTCACGGGATTGCTCGGCAACGTAGGTTGCAGGATTGAAGACGCCGACGGCCGCGGGCGCGAGTACCTGGGCGCGCGCGGCATCAAGTTCCACCTGTGGCCGGGCTCGCTGATCGCGCGCAAGGTCGGCCGTTGGATCATCGGCGCCGAGCTGATCGAAACCAGCCGGTTGTTTGCACGCACGCTGGCCAAGATCGAGCCGGAATGGCTGGAGCAGGTCGGCCGCCATTTGCTCCGCATCAGCTGGAGCGATCCGCACTGGGAGAAGAAATCCGGCCAGGTGATGGCGATGGAGCGCGCCACGCTGTACGGGCTGGTGGTCTACCAGCACCGGCGCGTGCACTACGGGCCGATGAACCCGGCCGAGGCACGCGAGCTGTTTATCCGCCGCGGGCTGGTGGAAGGCGAGTTCGATACCAAGCTGCCGTTCTTCGCCCATAACCAGCGCCTGACGCGCGAGATCGAAAACCTGGAGCACAAGGCGCGCCGCCAGGACGTGCTGGTTGACGATGAGCTGATCTTCGCGTTCTACGATCGCCTGATCCCTGCCGAGATTCACCAGCAGGCCACCTTCGAGCAGTGGTACCAGGCTGAGAGCGCGCGCGAGCGCAAGCTGCTTTACCTGAATCGCGAGGAGCTGATGCGGCACGAGGCGGCTGGTATCACCACCGACCTGTTTCCCAAGCTGATGCCGGTGGCGGGCGTGGATATGTCGCTGACGTACCACTTCGAGCCCGGCAGCCATCGCGATGGCGTGACGCTGACGGTGCCGCTGTACGCGCTTAACCAGGTGCGCCAGGAGCGCGCGGACTGGCTGGTGCCGGGCATGGTCAAGGAGAAGGTGCACCTGCTGCTCAAGTCGCTGCCGCAGAAGCTGCGCCGCCATTGCGTGCCGCTGCCGGATTACGCGGCGGGCTTCGTCGATCGCAATGCCTTTGGCGAGGGCGAGTTGCTGGATGTGCTGATTGCCGACATCCGCGAGCAAACCGGCACCATGGTCAAGCGCGCCGACTTCAAGCTGGAGACCTTGCCCGCCCATCACGCCATGAACTTCAAGGTGGTGGACGAGCACGGCCGGCAATTAGACATGGGCCGCAACCTGGCGCAGTTGCGCGCCGAGTTTGGCGGGCAGGCGCAGCAGTCGTTCCAGAACATCGCCGCGCGCGATGTGCCGGCGGCCGAGGCGGGGCAATACGAGAACCTGACCAGCTGGTCCTTCGGCGAATTGCCCGAGCTGCTGGAGGTGCGCAAGGGCAACCAGACGCTGTACGGCTATCCTGCGCTGGTCGATCACGCCACGCATTGCGACGTGGAGGTGTTCGACGATCCGCAGGAAGCCGCGCGCATCCATCAAGCCGGGCTACGCCGCCTGTTTGCGCTGCAGTTGCGCGAGCAGGTGAAGTTCCTGGAGAAGAACATCCCCGGCATGCAGCAGATGGCGATGCAGTACATGACGCTGGGCACGCAGGAGATGTTGCGCGACCAGATCGTGATGCTGGCGCTGGAGCGGGCCTGCCTGCAGGCGCCGCTGCCGCGCAACGAGGCTGAGTTCGCCGCCCGCAAGGAAGAAGGGCGCTCGCGCCTGAGCCTGCTGGCGCAGGAGATCGCCCGGCTGGTGGGGGCAGTGCTGGCCGAGTATGCGACGCTGCCGCGCAAGCTGATCCAGGCCAAGCCGTTCGCCGCGGCGCATGCCGACATGCAGGCGCAGCTCACACGGCTGATGGGCAAGCATTTTGTGGTCGATACGCCTTACCTGCAGTTGGTGCATTTCCCGCGCTACCTGAAGGGCATCGCCATGCGCGTCGACAAGATCAAGGGCGACCCGGCGCGCGACACCCAGCGGCTGCAGGAAATCACGCCGCTGCTGCAGCAATGGCAGCGCGCCGAGACGCAGTTGCGGCAGCAGGGGCGGGGCGTGGAAGACGCGCGCCTGGATGAGTTCCGCTGGATGCTGGAAGAGCTCCGCGTGGCGCTGTTCGCGCAGGAGTTGCGCACGCCCGTGCCGATGTCGGTCAAGCGTCTGCAAAAGGTGTGGGAAGCCATGCAGCGCTGAAGCCAGGGTTGCCGGCCTTTCGCGCGAACGCTCCCCCGCGCGGAGATTGTGACCAAATGTTAGTTTGTTGCGCCAGGTCATCGGATCGCAGTCCGAAAACGTTAGAATGGTCGATTAAGTCATTGTTTAACAGTCTTATGCTCGCATTGCGTCGTGTAGTTTCCGGGTTTGCCGCCATCGGCACCCTGGCCCTGGGGATGGTAGCGGCGCCGGCGTTGGCGGAAGTGGTGGTGGTGCTCAATTCGGGTGATGCTACCGTCACCTTGATCGACAAGGACACCCAGAAGGTGCTGGAGACGTTCCCGATCGGGAAGGAGCCGCACCACCTGATCGCCACGCCCGACGACAAATCGCTGATCGTTGCCAATGCGGTCGGCAACGACCTCGTGTTCCTCGACCCGGTCACCGGCAAGGTCCAGCAGCGCCTGCCCAATATCGACGATCCCTACCAGATCGGCTTCTCGCCCGACCAGAAGTGGTTCCTGACCACGGGCAACCGCCTCGATCGCGTCGACGTGTATCGCTGGGACGGCAAGGCGCTCAAGATCGCCAAGCAACTGCCGCTGGCCAAGACACCGAGCCATATCGCCTTTACCGCCGACAGCCGTGTTGCCTTTGTCACGCTGCAGGACTCCAACGAGGTGGTCGCCATCGACCTGCCCACGCAGACCGTGATGTGGCGCATGAACGCCGGTTCGGCGCCGGCGGGCGTGTGGGTTACGCCGGACCAGAAATACCTGCTGGTGGGCATGACCGGTGCCGACTACGTCGCCGTGATCGACTGGCATACCCGCACCGTGGTCAAGCAGATCCAGACCGGCAAGGGCGCGCACAATTTCCGCGCGGTGGGCGACAAGCGCCATCTGTTCTTGTCCAACCGGGTCTCCGGCACCATCAGCATCATCGACCAGCAGACCCTGGCCAAGGTTGGCGACATCACCGGCCTGCCGGCTGGCCCCGATGACATGGAGCTGACCGCCGACGGCAAGACCTTGTGGGTGAGCTTCCGCTGGGCGCGTTCGGTGGGCCTGATCGACGTGGCCAGCCGCAAGCTGGTCAAGACCATTCGCGTGGGCCGCTCGCCGCACGGCATTTATTTCCGTACCCGCGCGCCGCTTTATTGAGAGAGGGCGCCCGTCCGGGAACGCCATGGCGGGCGCGGCATCGAACTAGTATGGCCGCCGCCACTCCAATGCAGTCACAGGAAATCAGGACAGGCATCATGAGCAAGCATTCGCAGCCCCGGTTGCCCCGCGCCTTGGTCCGCGCGGTGGCTGCCGGGCTTGCAGCCACCGGACTGGCGCTGGCCGCCGGGCCGGCCAGTTCGGCGGGTCCGGTGCCTGCCGCCGCGCCCCAGGCCTGCCGCGCCGGCACGCTCTACCTGACCTTCGATACCGGCAGCATGAGCCAGGCGGCGCTGATCGCCGATACGCTGCGCCGGCACCATATCAAGGCCACGTTCTTCCTCGCCAACGAACCCACCATCAACAAGGACAGCTCGCTCGACCCGGGCTGGGCCGCGTACTGGAAGACGCTGGCAGCCGATGGCCATGTTTTTGGCAGCCACACGTTCGATCACGTCTACCTGCGCGGCGTACGCGACGGCAAGGTCACCATGCGCGCGCAGTTCGGCGCGCATGCGGGGCAGGACGTGGCGATGGACCAGCAGAGCTTTTGTAGTGAGCTGAACCGCAGCGCGCAGGCGCTCAAGCGCCTCAGCGGCGCGACCATGTCGCCGCTGTGGCGGGCACCGGGCGGCCATACCGCGCCGCAGACGCTGCAATGGGCCGAGCAGTGCGGGTTCAAGCACGTGGCCTGGGCGCCGGCCGGCTTCCTGGGTGACGAGCTTTCGTCCGAGCGTTTCCCGAACAAGGCGCTGCTGGAGCGCGCGTTGCGCGACCTGCGCGATGGCGACATCGCCATGGCGCACCTCGGCATCTGGTCGCGCAAGGATCCCTGGGCGCCCGGCGTGCTCGAGCCGCTGATCAGCGGCCTGGAGCACAAGGGCTTCTGCTTTGCCACGCTGCGTGAGCATCCCGCCTATCGTGACTGGCTGCGCGGGCAGTCCGCCACGGTGGCCGGGCAAGCAGCCGGGAGCCGCTGATGCTCGACCTGCTCAACGGCTGGATCGGCCAGATTGAAGCCACGCTGTTCCAGGACGTGATCCTGCCGGTGGTCTACCAGCTTGGGCTGGGCGGCTATGCCGAGGACGCCTTCACCGGCACCGAATGGCTGCTGGTCGGGCTGGTGCAGATCGTGGTGATGGTGCTGATCCTCGGGCCGCTGGAAAAGCTGCGCCCGGTCGAAGCCGTGACCGACCGCGCCGCCATTCGCACCGACATCCTTTACACCGTCGTGCATCGCCTCGGCCTGTTCCGGCTGGCCATGTTCTTCCTGCTCGGTCCGCTGATGGACGGGCTGGAAGGGCATCTGCGCCTGCTCGGCTGGCAGCGGGTCAATGTGGAAGACTGGTGGCCGGCGGTAACGTCGAGCCCGCTGGTCAGCTTCTTTATCTACCTGCTGCTGTTCGACCTGCTCGACTACTGGTACCACCGCCTCTCGCATACCTACCGCTGGTGGTGGAGCCTGCATTCGCTGCATCACAGCCAGCGCCAGATGACGCTATGGAGCGATAACCGCAACCACCTGCTCGACGACATGCTGCGCGACGTGGTGTTTGCGGTGGCGGCGCTGGCGGTGGGCGTGGAGCCTTCCCAGTACGTGATGCTGGTGGCCCTGTCGCAACTGCTGCAGAGCTTGCAACATGCCAACCTGCGCCTGCACTTTGGCACGTGGGGCGAGCGGTTGCTGGTCTCGCCGCGCTTTCACCGCACCCATCATGCGGTTGGCGTTGGCCACGAAGCCATCGGCCGGCCCACCAAGCTGGGCGGATGCAACTATGGCGTGATCTTTCCCTGGTGGGACATGTTGTTCCGCACCGCCGTGTTCACCGACGCTTACTACCCCACCGGTGTGCGGGACCAGATGCCGCCACCGGCAGGCAAGGGGCGCGACTACGGCGCTGGGTTCCTGTCCCAGCAGTGGTACGGGATCAAGCGCCTGTTGCGGCTCGGCTGAAGCGGCGGGGCGCCTGCCGTGGCAGCCCCGCGAGCGCGCTTTCCCCCGCAAGGCGCGCGCGCCGCGCCCTGCCGTCTTGCGCGAGCGGTGCACGCGTCCCCCGCGGCACTTATGACGTGTGCTAGTCTAGTTGTCCCCGCCTTTGTGGAACCCCAATTCACTGCATGAACGATATTTTTCGCGCGCTAGGCCGTGCCCTGATCAGCCAGCTGCATCCGCGCATGCTGATGCTTACCGTCATTCCTTTCCTGCTCGCCACCGGGCTGTGGGGTGGCCTGCTGCTGTGGGGGTGGGAGCCGATCATGACGGCCGCGCGCGGCGTGCTTGAGACGTCGGTGCTGACCAGCTGGATCTACGGCGCGCTCGACTGGTTCGGCTTGCAGTCCCTGCGCACGGTGGTGGCGCCGTTGTTTGTGATCGCGTTGATGATCCCGCTGGTGATTGCTTCCATGCTGGTGTTTATCAGTTTGTTCTCGGTGCCAGCCGCGGTGCGGCACCTGGAGCGCAGCTATCCGGACCTGGTCAAGGCCAAGGGCGGCAGCATGGTGGGCAGCGTGTTCCAGGCGCTGGGCAGCACCTTGGTGTTCCTGTTGCTGGCGCTGGTGACGCTGCCGCTGTGGCTGATCCCGCCTTTCTTTGCCTTGATCCCACCCTTGCTGTGGGGCTGGCTGACCTATCGCGTGATGACCTACGACGCGCTCGCGCAGCATGCCACGCCAGAGGAGCGCAAGACGCTGATGAAGCGCCATCGCATGTCGTTGCTCTCCATTGGCGTGGCGGTGGGCCTGCTGGGCTCGGCGCCGACGCTGATCTGGGTGGCTTCGGCGGCGCTGATTTTCCTGTTTCCGTTCGTGCTCGCGGGCACGCTGTGGCTGTATGTGCTGATCTTTATTTTCTCGGCACTGTGGTTTGGCCATTTCTGCCTGCGCGCGCTGGAGCAATTGCGCGCCGAGCGCGCTGCCGCGGCCGCCGCGGCAGCGCCGGTGGTGGACGTTATCGACCTGGCGCCGTCCGATGTACGGCGCATTGAACAATCCTGAAGCGAGGGCATCATGGGTTTCGGCCTGATCGTCATTGGTGACGAGATTCTGTCGGGGCGGCGCGAAGACAAGCATATGCGCCGTGCCATCGAACTGCTGGCGGCGCGCGGGCTGGCGCTGGACTGGGCGGAGTACGTGGGCGATGAGCGCGCGCGCATCACCGCCACACTGCGCCGCACGTTCGCGGGCAACGATGTGGTGTTTTGCACCGGCGGCATTGGCGCCACACCCGATGACCACACCCGGCAGTGCGCCGCGGCGGCGCTCGGCGTGCCGCTGGAACTGCATCCGGATGCCCGCGAGCAGATCGCCTTGCGGATCGCGGAGACCGCGGCGGGCGATCCCGCCAAGGCCGACCTGAACGTGCCGGAGAACCAGCATCGCTTCAAGATGGGCGAATTCCCCGCTGGCGCGCGCATCATCCCGAACAGCTACAACCGCATCCCCGGTTTTTCCGTGGCCGACCATCATTTCATGCCTGGCTTCCCGGTCATGGCGTGGCCGATGATGGAGTGGGTGCTGGATACCTGCTATTCCCACCTGTTTCATCAGGCGGTGCAAGTGGAGCGGTCGTTCCTGGTGTTCGAGGCGCCGGAATCCACGCTGACGCCGCTGATGGAGCGGGTCGAGGCCGCCTTCGAAGGCGTCCGCGTGTTCAGCCTGCCGTCGGTGGGCGACGCGAAGCGCGGCGAGCTCTATGCGCGCCGCCACATCGACCTGGGTGTGAAGGGCCTGGCTGACCTGGTCGAACCTGCCTATGCCATGCTGCGCGAAGGCGTGCGGGCGATGGGCTTCGAGCTGGTGGAGGTTGCGGCGCGGCGCCCGGGAGATCCGGCAGGGGACTGAGCCCTTGGCGGCGGAGACGTGGTCGGTGCAATGAAAAAACGGGACAGCCATGCTGTCCCGTTTTGCTTTTTTTGCGCAATGTACGTGATTTGCGCGATTTACGCGCTTCCGAGCTTCAGGCGCCGTGCCAGGGCAGGCCGCGGAAGCACCAGCCTTCCACCGTCTTGCGGTGGTGCTGTTCATCGCGAGCGCCTTCGAAGCCTTCCAGCACGTCCATGGCGAACTGATAGCCGGCTTGCGTGGCGACGCTGGCAGCGTGCTTGGAGCGTGCCGCACTGCGGCACAGGAACAGCACGGGCACATCGGTGCGCACGCGGGCCTTGAGTTGCGCGATAAAGGCGGCGTTCTGCGCACCGCCCGGATAGCTGCTCCATTCCACATGTGCCGATTGGGCTTCCGGCAGGTCCGGCGCGCCGATCCAGTCGAGCTCAGCTTGCGTGCGCACGTCCACCATCACGGCGGTCGGATCGCCCTGCAGCAGTGCAAAAGCTTCCTGCGGGGAGAGGGCGCCGAAGTACGGCAGTTGGTTTTGCTGCTGGCGCTCGCGCGCCGCTTGGAGTAGGTCGTCTCGGGTGGTCATCTGGGTGACAAAATCGGTGGGTGAAATGGCATCTGGCGGAGGCTGCCGGCTATTCTAGCGTGCCGGACGTGCTCGCCGGCGGCTGTTGGCCGCGAACGGCGGCTAGCGGCATCGGTTACGCCAGCTTGGTCGCGCACCGCCGGCATGTTGGTAGCAGGATCTTGCACCGCAAGCAGGCAACGGCGCTCGGTTTGCACCAAATTGTTCCAATCTGGTGCTTAGGCACCAAAATAGAGCAATGTGACGCGCTCATGCACAAAGTTGGTGATTTTCGCGCAGGCCGGGGAGGGTTGCTGGCGTTCCCGGAATGAGGCGGATGCCGAACGGATTTATGCGTATGCCATATGCGGCACCCGAAACGCGCCTGGGCCCCCGTATCGCGTCGTCTGGCTGCACTTTTTTCGGGAACGCAGGGGTAACTAGGGGGTTGCCTTGGCATGCTTTCTGCTAACATTCCTCGTCCCTTTCGTGGCCGATCTTTGTATTGATGCAAACGTCTTTGATGCGTTGCACAGCGCAGATCGACGCAAGAATGGCTTTTCTAGATTCAGCCGAATTTCCAGGAGATAGGCATGGCCCACAGCGTTGCAGATGTGATGAAGCTGGTGAAGGAAAACGACGTCAAGTTCGTCGACTTCCGTTTCACCGATACCAAAGGCAAAGAGCAGCACGTGTCGGTACCCGTGTCGCACTTCGATGAAGACAAGTTTGAGAGCGGCCACGCTTTCGACGGCTCGTCGATCGCCGGCTGGAAGGGTATCGAGGCTTCGGACATGCTGCTGATGCCGGATCCGAATACCGCTAACGTCGATCCGTTTTACGAAGAACCGACCCTGATCCTGACCTGCGACGTGGTTGAGCCGTCGGATGGCAAGGGCTACGACCGCGATCCGCGTTCCATCGCCAAGCGCGCCGAGGCTTACCTGAAGAGCACCGGTCTGGGCGACACCGCCTTCTTCGGCCCGGAACCCGAGTTCTTCATCTTCGACGGCGTGACCTGGAACATTGACATGCAGGGTTGCTCCGTCAAGATCCACTCGGAAGAAGCACCGTGGTCGTCGGGCAAGGAGTTCGAACACGGCAACAGCGGCCACCGTCCGGGCAAGAAGGGCGGCTACTTCCCGGTTGCCCCGATCGACACCTTCCAGGACATCCGTTCGGAAATGTGCCTGATCCTGGAATCGCTGGGCATCCCCGTGGAAGTTCACCACCACGAAGTGGCTGGCCAGGGCCAGAACGAAATCGGCACCAAGTTCAGCACGCTGGTGCAGCGCGCCGACTGGACGCAGCTGCAAAAGTACGTGATCCAGAACGTTGCCCACACCTACGGCAAGACCGCTACCTTCATGCCGAAGCCGGTCGTTGGCGACAACGGTTCGGGCATGCACGTGCACCAGTCCGTGTGGAAGGATGGCCAGAACCTGTTCGCAGGCAACGGCTACGCTGGCCTGTCGGAATTCGCGCTGTACTACATCGGCGGCATCATCAAGCACGCTCGCGCGCTGAACGCCCTGACCAACCCGGGCACGAACTCGTACAAGCGTCTGGTGCCGGGCTTCGAAGCACCGGTCAAGCTGGCTTACTCGGCTCGCAACCGTTCGGCATCGATCCGTATTCCGTACGTTGCCAACCCGAAGGGCCGTCGTATCGAGACCCGCTTCCCGGATCCGCTGATGAACCCGTACCTGGGCTTCTCGGCGCTGCTGATGGCTGGCCTGGACGGCGTGCAAAACAAGATCCACCCGGGCGAAGCCGCCGACAAGAACCTGTACGACTTGCCGCCGGAAGAGGATGCAAAGATCCCGACCGTGTGCTCCAGCCTCGACCAGGCCCTGGAATACCTCGACAACGACCGCGAGTTCCTGACGCGCGGCGGCGTCTTCTCCAACTCCATGATCGATGCCTACATCGAGCTGAAGATGGAAGAAGTGACCCGCTTCCGCATGACCACGCACCCGATCGAGTTCGATATGTACTACTCGCTGTAAGGCGGGGCGTTGCCAGGTTGTGACCGGGCAACAGTTGCACCAGGAAGGGGCGGCCTCGGCTGTCCCTTTTTGTTTTGTTCGCCGGTTTGATCGCTAGAATGGGACTCCTTTCCCACCATCCCTGCTGATGTCAATGGACGCGCTCGAATTCCCGCTTTCCTCGCTTGGACCGATGCACCGGTTCGGTGCCCCCGTGCACGTATCGGCGGCTGCCTGCGCCATGCTGGCGCTTGTGCTGGTGTGCTGGAGCCGGCCGGCCCCGGCGCAGTCGGATATCTACGTCTGCGCTGGCCCCAACGGCGTGCCTGAATACCGCAATGGCAACGGCGGCAAGGGCTGCAAGCGGCTCAGCCTGCCGGAAGTCACGACGGTGCCGGGCGGGCGCGTGAGCACCCCTTCGGCAGGCAAGGGTGCCGGGCCCACGACTGCGCCCACCGCGTTTCCGCGCGTCGACAGTGCTACCCAGAAAAGCCGCGATGGCGAGCGCCGCGCGGTGCTTGAGCAGGAGCTGCAAAGCGAGGAGGCCAAGCTGGCCGCGCTGCGCGCCGAGTTCAACAACGGCCAGCCCGAGCGCCAGGGCAATGAACGTAACTACCAGAAGTACCTCGACCGCACCGCCACGTTGCGCGACGACATCGCGCGTGGCGAGGCCAATGCCGCTTCGCTGCGGCGCGAACTCTCCAATTTGAAGGACTAGCATTATGCGTCGCCTGATTCGCAGCGTCTCGCGCAAGGTGGCTTCGGCCGGGGCTGGCACGTCGGCCGAGGCTGAAGCCATGGTGCTGCCATTGGGCGATGTGTCCTACCACCAGGGGCTGGACGTGGTCGCCAACCCGGTGTTGCTGGTGCGCCAGCCCGGCCTGCGCATCGTCTACGCCAATCCCGCCGCCGAGGCCAGCTTCGCGGTGTCGCGCAAAGCCATGGTGGAGCTGTCGCTGGCAGACCTGTTCGGCGCTTCGGAAGAGCTCGGCAGCATGATCGAGACCGTGATTTCGCGGCAGTTCGACGCGCGCCGGCAGGATGTGGTACTGCATCCGCCCCTGCAGGAGCCGATGCACGCGCACGTGGTGATCGGCGCGCTGGATGCCACGGCCGACACGGTACTGGTGGAAGTGCTGCCCAACGAGCAAAAGGTCCGCAGCGATCGCGAGGAGCGCATCCTCGACCTGACCTCGGCCAACAAGGAGCTCATCCGCAATCTGGCGCATGAGATCAAGAACCCGCTGGGCGGCATCCGAGGCGCGGCGCAATTGCTCGAGTTCGAGTTGCCTGACCGTTCGCTGCGGGAGTACACCCAGGTCATCATCAAGGAGTCGGACCGCCTGCAGACGCTGGTGGACCGCCTGCTGGAGCCGCATCGCCATCCGCACATCGTGTCCGACCTCAATATCCACGAGGTGCTGGAGCGCGTGCGCTCGGTGGTGCTGGCCGAATTCCCCTCCGGGCTGGATATCGTGCGCGACTACGACGCGAGCCTGCCCGACCTGCGCGGCGACATGGAGCAGTTGATCCAGGCCGTGCTCAACATCGTCCACAACGCTGCCCAGGCACTCGCGGAGCGCGTCGCACGGGGCGATGCGCAGATCATCCTGCGCACCCGTGTGGCCCGCCAGGTAACCATAGCGAAGCGATTATTCAAGCTGGCATTGGACTTGCATGTCATTGATAACGGTCCGGGCATCCCCGAGGATATCCGCGAACGCATCTTCTACCCGCTGGTGTCGGGCAGGGATGGCGGTAGCGGCCTCGGTCTCACACTCGCTCAAACCTTCGTGCAGCAGCACGAGGGCTTGATCGAATGCGAGAGCCGGCCGGGCTGTACCGACTTCCGTATCCTGCTGCCCCTGCATTGATCGCATCGGCGACAGCAATTGGAACTGCCCCAATGATTGCTGCCGACCGGCTTGCCGGCAGTGTGCGGCCAGGTTCGCGGAAGACCAAATGACACCGAGCAGACAAGCGACGCACATGAAGCCGATCTGGATAGTCGACGACGATCAATCAATCCGCTGGGTTCTTGAGAAGGCCCTCGCCCGCGAAAGCCTGCTCTCACGCAGCTTCACCAACGTGCGTGACGTACTGGCCGCGCTGGAAGACGACGAACCACAGGTCCTGATCTCCGATATCCGCATGCCGGGTGGCTCGGGCCTGGACCTGCTGCAAGCGCTCAAGGCGCGGCATCCGGGGCTGCCAGTCATCGTGATGACGGCATACTCCGACCTGGATAGCGCGGTAGCGGCCTTCCAGGGTGGTGCCTTCGAGTACTTGGCCAAGCCCTTCGATGTGGATAAGGCGGTCGAACTGATTCGCCGCGCGCTGCAGGAAAGCCTGCGCGAGGAGGAGCTCGAAGACCGCCTGGTCGACGCGCCCGAAATCCTCGGCCAGGCGCCGGCCATGCAGGACGTGTTCCGCGCCATCGGCCGCCTGTCGCAATCGAACGTGACAGTGCTGATCACCGGCGAGTCCGGTACCGGCAAGGAACTGGTGGCGCAGGCGCTGCACAAGCATAGCCCGCGCGCCAACGGGCCCTTTATCGCTCTCAATACCGCAGCCATTCCGAAGGACCTGCTGGAGTCGGAACTGTTCGGCCATGAGCGCGGGGCGTTTACCGGCGCGCAGACCATGCGCCGCGGCCGCTTCGAGCAGGCCGAGGGCGGTACGCTGTTCCTCGACGAAATCGGCGACATGCCGTTCGACCTGCAAACGCGCCTGCTGCGTGTGCTGTCGGATGGCAACTTCTACCGCGTGGGTGGCCACAACCCGTTGCGCGCCAACGTGCGCGTGATTGCAGCCACCCACCAGAACCTGGAAACGCGTGTCAAGGAAGGGCTGTTCCGCGAGGACTTGTTCCACCGCCTCAACGTGATCCGCCTGCGCTTGCCGCCGCTGCGCGAACGGCCGGAAGACATCACGCTGCTGGCGCGTCATTTCCTGCAGAAGAGTGCCAAGGAACTGGGCGTGGAGCCCAAGCGCATGTCGGACGAGGCCCTGGCCTATGTCAGCACACTGCCGTTCCCTGGCAACGTGCGTCAGCTGGAGAACCTGTGTAACTGGCTGACCGTGATGGCGCCTGCGCAGACCATCGAGGTCAAGGACATGCCAGCCGAGATGATCGGCACCGGTACGGCGCCGGGCGGCGGTGCCGGTGCGGCGCGCCAGGCGGAGTTCCGGGCAGAGGGCAGGACGGACGAAGCCGACGGCCATGACGCCGTCGACTACGGCGCCGCGCCTACCACCCTGGGCGGGGAGCCCGATACCGCGCTGGCTTACGCTGGCCGCTCGGCTGCGGCCAGCGTGCTGGCGGGCTGGGAGCACCTGCTGGCGGGGGAAGCTCGCGCCATGCTGGAGTCCGGCCAGCCGGAAGTCATGGACGCACTGACGCGGCGTTTCGAGAAGGCGGTGCTGGAGGCTGCGCTGGGCGTTACCCGCGGGCGCCGCGTCGAGGCGGCCACGCGCCTGGGCATTGGCCGCAATACCATCACGCGCAAGCTGCAGGAGCTGGGCTTCGATTGAATCGGGTCATGGCCGTAATTGCAGCGCATAAAAAAACAGCCGGGCTTGCCCGGCTGTTTTTTTATGCGCTGCACGCCGTTGCCAGTTCAGCCGCGCGCGGCCAGCAGAAGTTCAGCCATTTCCGCAAAGCCCTCGCCGCAGGCCGCCTCGGTGATATAGGCCGGCTTGGCCGGCAGCTGCGGCAGGATGTCGCGGATGTTGGCGACCCCGACCGACAGCGGGAAATGCGCAAACATGCTGGCGTCGTTCGCTGAGTCGCCGATAAACAGCCATTCCTCCCGCTCGGCATCCAGGTCGGCGCCCAGTAATTCCGCGGCGCACAAACGGCTCATGCTGAGTTTGTCGTGATCACCGAACCAGCCATTGACGTGAATGGACGAGACCGTGGCGGTCATGCCGGCTTGCCGCATCAGCCCGGCGATGCGCTCGACCGCTGTGGGCGGCAGGGGGGCGACGTCCTCGGCGTGGTCGACGGCCAGGTCGGCGGCGTGCCAGGCCTGGTCCGAGGCCAGCGCGCAGCCTGGCACCTCTTGCACGATGCGTTTGCCAAGCGCGTGGATGCGAGCCAGGTTGTCGGCCCGGGTGGCAGCGTCGTCCAGGTAACGGGTCACCAGCTTGCCCGCGCGCAGGTGGGAGTAGAAGGCGCCGTTTTCGCCGATGATGGCGTCCACCGGCCATAGCCGCGTCAGGATCTCGGCCCAGGCGATGCAGCGTCCCGTGACCGGGATCACGTGCAGCCCGGCTGCCTTGAGGCGGTCGAGCGCCATGTAGGTGGCCGCCGGCAGCCTGCCGTCGGTGGTGATGGTGCCGTCGATATCGGTCAGTACGCCGCGAATCCGGCGCAGCGCCGGGGCGGGAAGGCTTTGAATGGCTTGCATGGCGCGAGATTCTACCCTGTCAAGCTGCCGATAAATCGTTGTCATATTATTGTAATTTAGTAGAAATGCCCGGTTTTCCAATCCAACAAGGCGGAGTAACATCCGCTTGTCACAAAAAGTGCATACAGTCGGACGATTTTTGTCCAATGCCACAAGATAGAACAGGAGAAATTTCCATGACCGTAAAACGTACCGCGTTGACCCTGGCCGCCTTCGCCATGCTGACCGGCGCAGGATCGGCCAATGCCGCCGTCGAGATCCAGTGGTGGCATTCGATGGAAGGTGCGCTCAACGAGAAGGTGAACGCCATCGCCACGCAGTTCAATGCCAGCCAGTCCGACTACAAGATCGTACCGATCTACAAGGGCCAGTACGACGAGTCGCTGGCCGCGGGCATCGCTGCCTTCCGCTCGGGCAACGCGCCGGCGATCCTGCAGGTATTCGAGGTGGGCACGGCTACCATGATGAGCGCCAAGGGTGCCATCAAGCCGGTGGCGACGGTCATGAAGGACGCTGGCGAGAAGTTCGACGCCAAGATGTACATCCCGGCGGTGGCTGGCTACTACACCTCGAACAAGGGTGAGATGCTGTCGTTCCCGTTCAATAGCTCCACCACGGTGATGTACTACAACAAGGACGCCTTCAAGAAGGCCGGCCTGGATCCGAACAAGCCGCCCGTGACCTGGCAAGAGGTGGCCACCGATTCCGCCAAGCTCAAGGCTGCCGGCATCTCTTGCGGTTACACCACCGACTGGCAGTCGTGGGTGCAGCTGGAGAGCTTCTCGGCCTGGCACAACGTCCTGTTCGCCACCGAGAACAATGGCTTCGGTGGCACGGGCGCGCGCCTGGTGTTCAATTCGCCGCTGCACGTCAAGCATATTGCCAACCTGCTCGACATGCAGCAGAAGGGCTACTTTGTCTATGGCGGCCGCAAGGACGAGCCGAAGGCGAAGTTTATTGCCGGCCAGTGCGCGATGCTGACCGGTTCCTCGGCGGCGCTGGCGAATATCCGCAAGAACGCCAAGTTCGACTTCACCGTGGCGCAGCTGCCCTACGAGCAAGGCGTGCCGGGCGCTCCGCAAAACACCATCATCGGCGGCGCTTCGTTGTGGGTGATGGGCGGCAAGAAGGCCGAGGAGTACAAGGGCGTAGCCAAGTTCTTCACCTACCTGTCACGCCCCGAGGTGCAGGCCGACTGGCACCAGTCGACCGGCTACCTGCCGGTGACGACGGCAGCCTACGAACTCACCAAGAAATCGGGCTTCTATGAGAAGAACCCCGGCGCGGACGTGGCGGTCAAGCAGATGATCGTCAAGACCACCGACAAGTCGCGAGGCATTCGCCTGGGCAACTTCCCGCAGATCCGTACGGTGATCGACGAAGAGCTCGAAGCGGTGTGGACCGGCAAGAAGCAGCCTAAGGAGGCACTGGATTCGGCGGTTGCGCGCGGCAATGAATTGCTGGAGCGTTTCCAGAAGACGGTCCGCGAATAAGCGCTGCGGCTTCTTGTGTGTTTGGGAGGCGGAGGCTTTGCCTCCGTCTTTGGTTTGTGCGGCAACTTCGCCGCACTAGCTATGATTGATGACGCGCCGCGCATAGCGGTGGCTTGGATGCGTGATGGAAAAACGGGTCGTATTCCGATCTTCATGGTTGCCTTATCTGCTGGTGCTACCGCAGATGGCGGTGACGCTGATCTTCTTTTTTTGGCCGGCCGGACAGGCGCTGTACCAGTCTGTGCTGCGGCAGGATGCCTTCGGTATTGATCTCCAGTTCGTCGGCCTGGAGAACTTTCGCGATCTGTTCAGTGATGCGCAGTACCTGAATGCGTTTCGCGTCACGGGCGTGTTCGCCGTCGGGGTGACGCTGGTCGGGCTGACGGTCTCGCTGATGCTTGCCTACTTCGCCGATCGCGTGGTGCGGGGCGCCAGTGGCTACAAGATGCTGCTGATCTGGCCGTATGCCGTGGCGCCGGCGGTGGCGGGCGTGCTGTGGATGTTCATGTTCAACCCGACGCTGGGCGTGGTGTCCTACGCGCTGCATCGGTTCGGTGTGGACTGGAACTTCTTGCTCAATAGCAACCAGGCCATGCTGCTCGTGGTGCTGATTGCCGCGTGGAAGCAGATCAGCTACAACTTCCTGTTCTTCCTGGCCGGCTTGCAGAGCATCCCTAAATCGCTGATCGAGGCCGCCGCCATCGATGGCGCGGGGCCTTGGCGCCGGTTCTGGTCGATCATATTCCCGTTACTGTCGCCGACCACGTTCTTCCTGATGGTGATCAATGTGGTGTACGCCTTCTTCGACACCTTTGCCATTATCGACGCGGTGACCCATGGCGGCCCCGTCAACGCGACCAATACGCTGGTCTACAAGGTCTACCAGGATGGCTTCCGGGGACTCGATATCGGCGGCTCGGCCGCGCAGTCGGTTGTGCTGATGGGGATCGTGATTGTTCTCACGGTGGTGCAGTTCCGCTACGTGGAACGCAAGGTGCAGTACTGAAGGATTGGCAAAATGGTAGAACGACGACCCTTTCTGGATTTTCTCTCGCACCTGATGCTGGTGCTGGGCGTAGTGGTAGTGGCTTTCCCTGTCTATGTCACGTTTGTTGCCTCGACGCTGACCGCCGACGAGGTGCTGCAGGCACCGATGACGCTGCTGCCGGGCAGCCATTTTCTTGAGAACTATCGCACCGTGCTGGTAGCCGGCGTGGGCAATGCCGCCTCGCCGGTCTCCACCATGATGTTGAACAGCTTGATCATGGCGCTGGGCATCGCGCTGGGCAAGATCACGATCTCGATCATCTCGGCCTTTGCGGTGGTGTACTTCAAGTTCCCGCTGCGCAAGACCTTCTTCTGGATGATCTTCATCACGCTGATGCTGCCGGTGGAAGTGCGGATCCTGCCGACCTACAAGGTGGTGTCCGATCTCGGCATGCTGGACAGCTACTTCGGCCTGACCATCCCGATCATCGCCTCGGCGACCGCGACCTTCCTGTTCCGCCAGTTCTTCCTGACCATTCCGGATGAGCTGGCCGAGGCCGCGCGCATCGACGGCGCCGGGCCGATGCGCTTTTTCAAGGACGTGGTGCTGCCGCTGTCCAAGACCAGCATCGCGGCACTCTTTGTGATCCAGTTCATCTACGGCTGGAACCAGTACCTGTGGCCGCTCCTGATCACCACGCAGAAGTCGATGACGCCGGTGGTGGTGGGGGTCACGCAGATGATCTCCCGCTCCGGGGATGCCGCGACCGACTGGAACCTGGTGATGGCCACCGTGATGCTGGCCATGGTGCCGCCCGCGATCGTGGTGGTGCTGATGCAGAAGTGGTTCGTCAAGGGCCTGGTCGAAACCGAAAAATAAGCGGGTGGGGCGGGGCGTGCCCATGTGATGGCGCGCCCGCCACGCTTGCCCAGCGAGAAAGAATAGCAATGGCAAAACTGTCGCTTCGCAACGTACAGAAGACTTACGCCGGCAACGTCAAGGTTGTGCACGGCATCGATATGGAAATCAACGATGGCGAGTTCATCGTCATCGTCGGCCCCTCGGGCTGCGGCAAATCCACGCTGCTGCGCATGGTGGCCGGGCTGGAAGCCATCAGCGGTGGCGAGGTGCATATTGGCGACAAGGTCGTCAATCACCTCGAGCCCGCCGAGCGGGACATCGCCATGGTGTTCCAGAACTACGCGCTCTACCCGCATATGAGCGTGTACGACAATATGGCCTACGGGCTGAAGATCCGCGGCATGGACAAGAGCGAGATCGAGCAGCGGGTCAAGCACGCCGCCGGCATCCTGGAGCTGGCGCCGCTGCTCGAGCGCAAGCCGCGCGCGTTGTCGGGCGGCCAGCGCCAGCGTGTGGCCATGGGCCGCGCGATCGTACGTGAGCCTGCCGTGTTCCTGTTTGACGAGCCGCTGTCCAACCTCGACGCCAAGCTGCGCGTGCAGATGCGCCTGGAGTTGAAGGAGTTGCACCGCCGCCTGCGTACCACCAGCATGTATGTGACCCACGATCAGGTCGAAGCCATGACGCTGGCGGACCGCATGATGGTGCTCAATGGCGGGAGCGTGGAGCAGATCGGCACGCCGCTGGAAGTCTATGCGCGTCCGGCCAGCACCTTCGTGGCCAGCTTTATCGGCTCGCCGCCGATGAATCTGGTTCCGGTGACGCGGACCAATGGCGGGCAGGGCGAAGCGCAGATGCGGGTGGAGCAGAAGCCGGGTGCGCAAGGTGCGCCCGCCACCCTCGGCCACCTGCCGATGGGCCTGCACCTGCCCGAGCGCGCGCTGCTTGGCCTGCGTCCGGAGCATATCGAGCCGTGCGCGGCACATGAGGCGATCGCCGAGATCGAGGTCCGCCTGGTCGAGGCGCTTGGCGCCGATTCCTATGCGTATGGCACGCTTGGCGGCCAGCCGGTGGTGGTGCGGCTGGACAGCAATATGCCTGTGAGCAGCGGCGATCGCCTGCCGATCACGGCTGCGGCCGAGCACCTGCATTTCTTCGACGCCGATTCCGGCAAGCGCATCGAGGCCTGACATGACCCTGGCCGCCTGGCCCTATCCGCGCCATGTCGCCCATCGTGGCGCGGGCAAGCTTGCACCCGAGAACACCCTGGCGGCGTTCCGCCACGGGGCATCGTTTGGCTATCGCATGTTCGAGTTCGACGTGAAGCTGTCGGGCGATGGACGCCCGGTGCTGCTGCACGACGCCACGCTGGACCGCACCACCAACGGGCAGGGGCGGGTCGATGCGCTGACGCTGGGCGAGATCGCCATGCTGGACGCTGGCAGCTGGCACAGCCCCGCCTATGCCGGCGAGCCGGTGCCCACGCTGGCGGCGATTGCTCGCTATACCCGTGCCAACGGCTTGTTCGTCAATATCGAGATCAAGCCCGTGCCCGGCGCGGAATGGCGCACCGGCGCAGCGGTAGCCCTCGACGCCCAGGCACTGTGGGCTGGCAGCGATGTGCTACCGCTACTGTCGTCATTCTCGGAAGAGTCGCTGGAGGCGGCCCGCAAGGCCGCGCCTGGCCTGCCGCGCGCGCTGTTGCTGGACGAGCTGCCGCCCGACTGGCTGGAGCGGCTGCGCCGGCTGGACTGCGTGGCGCTCGATGCCAACCATCCCGTGCTTACCGCCGAGGTCATCCGGGCGGCCCATGCGGCCGGTTTCCGGGTGGCCTGCTATACCGTCAATGACCCGGCGCGCGCGACGGAGCTGCTGAGCTGGGGGCTGGACACACTGATTACCGACGCGGTCGATCTGATCGCGCCGTGTCAAGGCTAGTCCACCCGGCGGTGTTGGCGCGGCCAGTTCATGCAGGCTGCGCCAACGCGTCACGCACCGCATCGTCCACGCTCCAGCCGCGCCATATCTCCTCGGGCAGGGCGGGGTTGCGCGCATGCGCCAGCAGGTCGCGCACCTCGTCCTTGACCCGCGCGAGCCGCAGCGGTATGCCGTGGGCCTTCGCGAACACTGCCAGTTCGCCCAGGGCTTCAATGACAGTGCCGTCGAGGTCCGATGATTCTTCCAGGCTGAGTATCAGGCCGTACTGGGGATGCTCGCGCGCCAGCGCCTGGCGCACGGTGCCCAGCACGCTATCGACGTTGCCGAAGAACAGCGGTACCTCCGGGCGCGCGATCAGCAGTCCCTTGGGCGCAGTGGCCTCGGGGTGGCGTGCCGTGTCTACGAAGTCGTGGCTATCGGCCCAACGCCCCAGCCAGCTGACCTGCGGGCGCGACAAGCGCTGCAGCAGCATCGCCAGGCTGACCCCGATCGCCAGCAGCAGCCCATGCAGCACGCCCAGCAACAGCACGCCGGCAAAGGCGGTCACCGCGACCAGGCGGTCGCGCCGCCAGTCGAAGTAAGGCTTGAGGCTGCCCGGGTTCAGGCTGTGCCCGACCGCGCGGATCACGATGGCCGCGAGTACCGGTTCTGGCGTGTGCGAGATCCAGGGGAGCAGGGTGCATACCGCGGCAAGGACCACGGCACCCGCAATCAAGCCGGCACGGCGGCTTTGCGCGCCGGCTGCTTCATTAGCCGAGGTGCCGGAAAAGCCCGCGCCCACCGGCATGCCCTGGAACAGCCCCGAAGCGAGGTTGGCCAGCCCCAGTGCCGCCAGGTCCCGGTTAGGCGAGACGATGTCGCCGTGGCGCATGGCAAAGGTGCGGATCGAGCCGTAGCTCTCGGCGTACAGGATCAGGGCCAGCGCGGCGGCCAGTTCGCTCACCCGCATCCAGTCGGCCGTGGTCAGGTCCGGCACCCGGGGCGCCGAGAACTGCAGGGCGATGTTGCCGACGGCTGCCACGCCGTGAGCCTGGGTCCAGCCGCTGAGGTCGAGCATGATGCCGGCGGCGATGACCAGCAGCGCGCCCGGCATGGCGCGCCAGCGGGCAAACACGTGCAGCAGCGCCAGCGCAACCAATGCCACCGCCGCGCCTGCCAGGTTCCAGTGGCGCCAGCTGGCCAGCAGTTCCCAAGCCAGGTGCAGGAAGTCGCCGTGTGCCGGATGCACGTCCAGGACCTTCGGGCATTGCTTGAGCACGATGGTCAGCGCCAGTCCCAGCGCGAAGCCGCGCAGCACGGGCTTGGCGATCAGGTTGGAGATCGCCCCCAGGTGCGCCAGCGACGCCAGCAGGAACAGCACCCCCGCGAGCAGGATCACGGCGGCGCCGAGCGCGATGCGCAGTCCGGCGTCGCCCTCGGCGGCGGCCGTGGTAGCGGCCAGCAGCACCGCGGCAGACGACGAGGTGGCTGAAACGATGGCAAAGCGGCTGCTGCCAAGCAGGCCGTAGACCAGCAGGCCCGCTAACAGCGCGATCACGCCGGCTTGCGGCGGTAGCCCGGCAATCCCGGAATAGGCCACGGCCTCGGGCAGCAGCAGTCCGGCGATGGCCAGGCCGGCCACCAGGTCTGCGCGCCATGTGGCGAAAGCGGCGCTCGGCGCGGAGGCGTCGGCGGTGGGGGCGGGCATCATTGGCGGGGCCGGGCGCTGGCCCGCGGCGGGTGTGGCAAGAGATGCACGGATCGCTCCTTTGGTTTACGGCTCCATGCTATCGAACGCATGGGTTTCGTCATCTCCCCCGGGAGGCGGTCTTGGCCGCTTCGCAACACTGCGAATCGGCCCGCGCGCGTTACGGCAAAATTCCCTCGGCTCACGCGGCAAACGTGCTATTCTTATGCGAGTGAAGACTTAGGTCCTTCCACGCACAACTGACCCTTTCAGGGCAACTGAACAGATCGGCACCCGTTGCGGTGCCGTTTGCATAATGATGCATTTAATGTGTTTCAGTTGCTGCCCAGAAAGAGTTGTTTGCAATCCGCTAACCGGTCAAGCCGTGTCGCGGAAGGTTGATGAACCCGCTTTATTCCGGCATTCCCGGATAATAGTGAGCGCCCCATGATGCAGCAGTATCAGAGCAATTCGTACCTCTTCGGCGGCAATGCCCCCTATGTAGAAGAGCTGTACGAGGCCTACCTCGAAAATCCCTCCTCGGTTCCCGATAACTGGCGCGCGTACTTCGACGCGATGCAGAACGTGCCGGCTGTCGATGGCTCCAACGCCCGCGATATTGCCCACGCTCCCATCGTCGCCTCGTTCGCTGAACGCGCCAAGTCGGGTCCGATCAAGACTATTGTTGCCTCGGCCGACTCCGATATGGGGCGCAAGCGCGTCGCTGCCACGCAGCTGATCGCCGCTTACCGCAACATCGGTTCGCACTGGGCAGACCTGGATCCGCTCAAGCGCCAGGAACGTCCGCCCCTGCCGGACCTCGACCCCGCGTTCTACGGCTTCTCCGAAAGCGATCTCGACATCGTCTTCAACGCCAGCAATACGTATTTCGGCAAGGAATCGATGAGCCTGCGCGAGCTGCTCAACAACCTGCGCGAAACATACTGCAGCAGCATTGGCGCCGAGTTCATGTACATCAGCGACCAGGCGCAAAAGCGCTGGTGGCAAGAGCGCCTGGAGACCACGCGTTCCAAGCCGGTGTTCACCCTCGAAAAGAAGAAGCACGTGCTCGACCGCCTGACCGCGGCCGAAGGCCTGGAGCGCTTCCTCCACACCAAGTACGTTGGCCAGAAGCGCTTCTCGCTGGAAGGCGGCGAAAGCTTCATCGCTGCCATGGACGAACTGATCCAGCACAGCGGCAGCAAGGGCGTGCAGGAAATCGTGATCGGCATGGCCCACCGCGGCCGCCTGAACGTGCTGGTCAATACGCTGGGCAAGATGCCGGCTGACCTGTTCGCCGAGTTCGAGGGCAAGCACGTCGATGACCTGCCGGCCGGCGACGTGAAGTACCACAAGGGCTTCTCCAGCGACGTCTCCACCGAAGGCGGCCCGGTCCACCTGTCGCTCGCCTTCAACCCGTCCCACCTGGAAATCGTCAACCCGGTCGTCGAAGGCTCGGTCAAGGCCCGCCAGGAACGCCGCGGCGAGCCCGCAGGCCATGCGGAAGTGCTGCCGGTGCAAGTGCACGGCGACGCGGCATTCGCAGGCCAGGGCGTAGTGATGGAAACGCTGAACCTGGCGCAGACCCGCGGCTACGGCACGGGCGGCACGATGCACATCGTGATCAACAACCAGATCGGCTTCACCACCTCGGATCCGCGCGACTCGCGTTCCACGCTGTATTGCACCGACGTCGTCAAGATGATCGAGGCACCGGTGCTGCACGTCAACGGCGACGATCCCGAAGCCGTGGTGTTCGCCATGCAGCTGGCCGTGGACTTCCGCATGGAGTTCAAGAAGGATGTCGTGGTCGACATCATCTGCTTCCGTAAGCTGGGCCACAACGAGCAGGACACGCCGGCCGTTACCCAGCCGCTGATGTACAAGAAGATCGCCCAGCACCCGGGCACGCGCAAGCTGTACGCTGACAAGCTGACCGCGCAGAACCTGGTGTCTGCCGACTTCGGCGACCAGCTGGTCAAGGAATACCGTGCCGCGATGGACGCAGGCAAGCACACGGTCGACCCCGTCCTGTCGAACTTCAAGAACAAGTTCGCCGTGGACTGGATGCCGTTTCTGAACCGCAAGTGGACCGACGCCGCCGACACCGCCGTGCCGGTGACCGAGCTCAAGCGCCTGGCCGAACGCATCACCACCATTCCCGAACACCTCAAGCTGCACCCGCTGGTCGAGAAGGTGGTGAAGGATCGCGCCAACATGGGTCGCGGCGACCAGCCGCTGGACTGGGGCATGGGCGAGCATCTGGCCTTCGCCTCGCTGGTGGCTTCGGGCTACCCGGTGCGCATCACCGGCCAGGACGCCGGCCGTGGCACTTTTACCCACCGCCACTCGGTGCTGCACGACCAGAACCGCGAGCGCTGGGATGCAGGCAGCTACGTGCCCCTGCAGAACGTGTCGGAAAACCAGGCACCGTTCACGGTGATCGACTCGGTGCTGTCGGAAGAGGCTGTGCTCGGCTTTGAGTACGGCTTCTCCACCGCTGAGCCGAACGCACTCGTGATCTGGGAAGCCCAGTTCGGCGACTTCGTCAACGGCGCCCAGGTGGTGATCGACCAGTTCATCTCCTCCGGCGAAGTGAAGTGGGGCCGCGCCTCGGGCCTGACCCTGATGCTGCCGCACGGCTACGAAGGCCAAGGCCCGGAACACAGCTCGGCGCGCATCGAGCGCTTCCTGCAGCTGTGCGCGGACCACAATATGCAAGTCTGCCAGCCGACCACTCCGGCCCAGATCTTCCACCTGCTGCGCCGCCAGATGATCCGTCTGTTCCGCAAGCCGCTGGTGATCATGACGCCGAAGTCGCTGCTGCGTAACAAGGAAGCGGTCTCGCCGCTGTCCGACCTGGCCAAGGGTCACTTCGAGACGGTCATCCCCGATCACGAAGAGCTGAACGCCAGCAAGGTCAAGCGCGTGATCATGTGCTCGGGCAAGGTCTACTACGACCTGGTCAACACCCGCAAGGAACGCGGCGCAACCGACACGGCCGTCATCCGCATGGAACAGCTGTATCCGTTCCCGCACAAGGCAGTGGCAGCCGAGCTGAAGAAGTACCCGAACGCCAACGAAATCGTGTGGTGCCAGGACGAGCCGCAGAACCAGGGTGCCTGGTTCTTCGTCCAGCACTTCATCATGGAAAACATGGCGGAAGGCCAGAAGCTCGGTTACGCAGGTCGTCCCGCCTCGGCATCGCCGGCGGTGGGCTACTACGCCAAGCACAACGAGCAACAGAAGGCGCTGCTGGATGCGGCGTTCTCCAAGCTCAAGGGCTTTGTCTTGACCAAATGATCGTGGCCAGCATGGCGGCGCGCGCGAAGAGCGCGCACCGCCATGTTTTTTGCCACCTGCCTTAAGCAAAAACGAATACATCAAGGAAATTCCAACCATGGCTATTGTTGACGTCAAGGTTCCGCAACTCTCTGAATCGGTTGCAGAAGCAACCATGCTGAACTGGAAGAAGAAGCCGGGCGAAGCTGTTGCCCAAGACGAAATCCTGATCGAAATCGAGACCGACAAAGTCGTGCTCGAAGTGCCCGCCCCGTCGGCTGGCGTGCTGTCGCAGATCATCCGCAACGACGGCGACACCGTGGTTGCCGACGAAGTGATCGCCAAGATCGACACCGAAGCCACCGCTGGCGCCGTCGCTCCCGCCGCTGCCGCACCGGCACCCGCTGCCCCGGCCGCAGCAGCCGCTCCGGCAGCAGCCGGCGCCGTGGCCATGCCTTCGGCAGCCAAGCTGATGGCCGAAGGCGGACTGTCCGCCGGCCAGGTTGCAGGCACGGGCAAGGATGGCCGCATCACCAAGGGTGACGTGCTGGCCGCGACCGCTGCTCCCGCTCCCGCACCGGCCGCCAAGGCAGCACCGGCTCCGGCCGCTGCCAAGCCGGCGCTGCAGCAGGTTGCCGCCCCGATGGACTTCGCCGCACTGGGCGACCGCCCGGAAGAACGCGTGCCGATGAGCCGCCTGCGTGCCCGTATCGCCGAGCGCCTGCTGCAATCGCAAAGCACCAACGCCATCCTCACCACGTTCAATGAAGTGAACATGAAGCCGGTGATGGACCTGCGTAACAAGTACAAGGACCGCTTCGAGAAGGAACACGGTGTGAAGCTGGGCTTCATGTCCTTCTTCGTCAAGGCCGCGGTTCACGCGCTGAAGAAATTCCCGCTGATCAACGCATCGATCGACGGCAACGACATCGTCTATCACGGCTACTTCGACATCGGTATCGCGGTGGGCTCGCCCCGTGGCCTGGTGGTGCCTATCCTGCGCAACGCCGACCAGATGAGCCTGGCCGACATCGAGAAGAAGATTGCTGAATTCGGCGCCAAGGCCCGCGACGGCAAGTTGTCGCTGGAAGAGCTGACCGGTGGCACGTTCTCGATCTCCAACGGTGGCACCTTCGGCTCGATGCTGTCGACGCCGATCATCAACCCGCCGCAATCCGCGATCCTGGGCGTGCACGCCACCAAGGACCGCCCGGTGGTGGAAGACGGCCAGATCGTGATTCGTCCGATGAACTACCTCGCCATGTCCTACGACCACCGCATCATCGACGGCCGCGAAGCCGTCCTGGGCCTGGTCGCCATGAAGGACGCGCTGGAAGATCCGGCACGCCTGCTGCTGGACCTGTAATCATCTGCAAAGCCTGAGGTCTTGCCCGCGTTTTTCCCGCCACGTCCCTCATCGGGCGCGGCGCTGGCGGGCATGACGGACCGAAGAGTTGAAAGCAGCCTGGCGGGCGACGTTGCCCCGCCGTGGCTGCAAAAGGAATCTCCATGAGCAAACAATTCGACGTGCTGGTGATCGGTGCCGGCCCCGGCGGCTACATCGCCGCTATTCGTGCCGGCCAGCTGGGCCTGAATGTGGCCTGCTGCGAAGGCAATGCCTACGACGATCCCAAGGACGAACCGCGCCTGGGTGGCACCTGCCTGAACGTGGGGTGCATCCCCTCCAAGGCACTGCTGGCATCCTCGGAAGAATTCGAGAACGTGCAGCATCACCTGGGCGACCACGGCATCACCGTTGGCGATGTCAAGGTCGACGTGGCCAAGATGCTCAAGCGCAAGGACGATATCGTCGGCAAGATGACCAAGGGTATCGAGTTCCTGTTCCGCAAGAACAAGGTCACGCTGCTCAAGGGCTACGGCAAGTTCGTCGGCAAGACCGCCGAGGGCTTCCAGGTCGAGATCGCCGGCAAGGCAGGTACCGAAGTCGTGACGGCCAAGCAGGTCATCGTCGCTACGGGCTCCAAGGCGCGTCACCTGCCGGGAATCGCGGTGGACAACGTGCTGGTCAGCGATAACGAAGGCGCGCTCAAGTTCGCTGGCGTGCCGAAGAAGCTGGGCGTGATCGGCGCTGGCGTGATCGGCCTCGAGCTGGGTTCCGTGTGGCGCCGCCTGGGCGCCGAAGTGACCGTGCTGGAAGCACTGCCGTCGTTCCTGGGCGCCGCCGACGAAGGCGTGGCCAAGGAAGCGCAGAAGCTGCTGACCAAGCAAGGCCTGAAGTTCAGCCTGGGCGTGAAGGTCAATGAAGTCAAGACCGGCAAGGACAACGTCACCGTCAGCTACACGGACAAGGACGGCGCAGCCCAGACCCTGGAAGTCGATCGCCTGATCGTGTCGGTTGGCCGCGTGCCCAACACCGACAACCTTGGCCTCGACGCCATCGGCCTGGCGGCCGACCAGCGCGGCTTCATCGAGGTGGACGACCACTGCGCGACCAGCGTGCCGGGCCTGTGGGCCATCGGCGACGTGGTGCGCGGCCCGATGCTGGCCCACAAGGCAGAGGACGAAGGCGTGGCTGTTGCCGAGCGCATCGCCGGCCAGAAGCCGCACATCGACTACAACTGCATTCCGTGGGTGATCTACACCTTCCCGGAAATCGCATGGGTGGGCAAGACCGAGCAGCAGCTCAAGGCCGAAGGCCGCGAGTACAAGTCCGGCCAGTTCCCGTTCATGGCCAACGGCCGTGCACTGGGCATGGGTCACTCGGAAGGCTTCGTCAAGATGCTGGCCGATGCCAAGACCGATGAGATCCTGGGCGTGCACGTGGTTGCCGCGAATGCGTCGGACCTGATCGCCGAAGCCGTGGTGGCGATGGAGTTCAAGGCCGCCAGCGAAGACATCGGCCGCACCTGCCATCCGCATCCGTCGATGTCGGAAGTCATGCGCGAAGCCGCACTCGCTGTCGACAAGCGCCAGCTCAATATGTAAGGCATAGGCCTTCGTATTGTTGAGTACCGGCGCGCCGCTCCAGCGGCGCGCCGTTTTCGCTTTCGGGCCGGCAGGGGCAGATTGCCCTGTCATGCGCCCCGATCCTCATCCAAGCCGGCGCCTCCCGGCATCCAGCGCAAGCAGTCAGCATGAACGTCCGTGAGTACTACGAGCAGGAACTGAAGCAACGCGGCTACACCACCGACCCTGCGCAGTTGCGCGCCGTCGAGCGCCTGCAGCAATGCTATGACGAGTGGGTGGCCTACAAGAGCCGGCGCAACAGCACGCTGAAAAAGCTGCTGGTGCACCCGGACGTGCCCAAGGGCGTGTACCTGTGGGGCGGGGTAGGGCGCGGCAAGTCCTTCCTGATGGACAGCTTCTATACCTGCGTGCCGGTGGTGCGCAAGACTCGGCTGCATTTCCACGAATTCATGCGCGAGGTGCATCGCCAGCTCGAAGAGCTGCGCGGGCGCCCGGATCCGCTGGACGAACTGGCCAAGCGCATCGCGCGGCGGTTCCGCCTGATCTGCTTCGATGAGTTCCATGTCAGCGACGTGGCCGATGCGATGATCCTGCACCGCCTGCTGCAGCAGATGTTCGAGAATGGCGTGCAGTTCGTGATGACGTCGAATTACCGGCCGGACCTGCTGTACCCGGACGGCTTGCACCGGGATCGCGTGCTGCCGGCCATCGCGCTGTTGCAGCACAAGCTTGACGTGCTCAATGTCGATGCTGGCATCGACTACCGCAAGCGCGCGCTGGAGCAGGTCGAGGCGTATCACACGCCGCTGGGACCCGAGGCCAGCTCGGCCCTGCGCCATGCCTTTACCGGCATTGCCGGCGTGGCCGACGAATCCCCCATCCTGCATATCGAGCACCGCGAACTGCGCGCGCTGCGCAAGGCGGGCGGGGTGGTCTGGTTCGATTTCAATACACTGTGCGGCGGCCCGCGCTCGCAGAACGACTACCTGGAGCTGGCCACCGAGTTCCATACGGTGATCCTGTCCGACGTGCCCAGGATGACGCCGCGCATGTCGTCGGAGGCACGCCGTTTCACCTGGCTGATCGACGTGTTCTACGACCACAAGGTCAAGCTGCTGATTTCGGCGGAAGTGCCGGCGGATGAACTCTACACCGAAGGCCAGATGGCCAACGAGTTCAGCCGCACGGTGTCGCGCATCATCGAGATGCAGTCGCGCGAATACCTGGAAGCGCCACGCCGCACGGTCGACACCTCGCTGACCTGACGTACTGCGCAAGCGGCGCGTCGTGTGCCGTCTGGCCACCCGCTTGATCTGTATCAAGGCGGCTTGCCACCGGGACTCTTACCATGCAGATGGTAAAAAAGAGTCCCGATGCCGACCTCCCCAGCCCCAGTTTTTTCCGCCCGGTCCCTGCCCAATCCGCCGCTTGCACGCGCAAGCAGCGCGTCGGCGGCCGCCGGGCGTGCGGGCTGCTTCCACTGCGGACAGCCGCTCGTGGCCGGCGAGCCGCCCTTGCATGCCAGCATCGACGGCGAGGAGCAGGCGTTTTGCTGCGGTGGTTGCCAAGCCCTGGCGCAAACACTGCACGCAGCCGGGTTCGGCCATCTCTATGGCGACCAGGCCCGCTTTGCCCGGCCGATCGACGACGCGGCGCGGCGCGAGGCCGAGCCCGTGTGGGCCGCCTACGACACCGAGGAGTTACGGGCCCAGTTCGTGCGTGCGCTGGACGAACGCCGGGCCGAGATCACGCTGGCGCCGGAGAATATCCGCTGCGCCGCCTGCGCCTGGCTGATCGAGCAGCACCTGGGCAGCCTGCCCGGCGTGGAATCGGTGATCGCCAACGTGGCCACGCGCCGCGTGGTGGTGCGCTGGCGCGCGGCCGAGCAGCCGGTCTCCGCCTTGCTCGCCGCGCTGGCGGGGATCGGCTACCTGGCGTGGCCGTTCGAGGTTTCGCGCTCGGACCGGCAGGACCGCCACGCGCGCCGTGGCCTGTTGATGCGCATGGCGGTGGCCATGCTCGGCATGATGCAGGTGATGATGTACGCATGGCCCATCTATACCCATGAAGCCACCATCGATCCCGGCCAGTTGCAGCTGATGCGCTGGGCCAGCCTGGTGCTGACCTTGCCTGTGGTGCTGTACTCGGCCTCGCCGATCTTCGCCGGGGCGTGGCGCGGGCTGCGGCAGCGCCACCTGGGCATGGATGTGCCGGTGGCGCTGGGCGTGGGCGCGGGCTTTGTCGCCAGCACCGTGGCGACGCTGCGCGGCACCGGCGAGGTGTACTTCGATTCCGTCACCATGTTTGTGGCGTTCTTGCTGCTGGCGCGCTACCTGGAGCTGCGCGTGCGCCAGGCATCGCGCAGTGGTGCCGAGATGCTGGCGCGGCAATTGCCCGCCACCTGCGAGCGCCTGCGTGCCGAGGGCGGAGCGGGCGAGCGGGTGCCGGTGGCACGCCTGCGCGCCGGCGACCTGATCCGCGTCAAGGCGGGCGAGGTGGTACCCGCCGATGCCACGGTGATCGCCGGCGCTAGCGAGCTCGATGAATCCATGCTGACCGGCGAGAGCCGGCCGGTGCCGCGCGGCATCGGGGATCCCGTGCTGGCAGGTTGCTTCAATACCGCGAGCCCGCTTGAGTTGCGCGTGGCCAAGGTAGGGGCGGGCACCCGGCTGGCGGAGATCGTCGCCGTGCTGGACCGCGCGCTGGCCGAGAAGCCGCGCCTGGCCACCGTGGCCGACCGCGTGGCGGGCTGGTTCGTCGCCATCCTGCTGGTGCTGGCGGCCGTCACCGGCGCCGTCTGGTGGGCCTGGATCGATCCCGCGCGCGCGTTGCTTGTGACGGTGGCGGTGCTGGTGGTGAGTTGCCCGTGCGCGCTCTCGCTGGCCACGCCGGCAGCGCTGGCCGCGGCCGGGGCCGCATTGTCGCGCCGCGGCTTGCTGCTCACGCGCGGCCACGCGCTGGAGACCCTGGCCAGTGTCACGGACGTGATGCTCGACAAAACCGGCACGCTCACGCAGGGGCGTTTCGCACTGGTGCGCACGCAGTCAAACGGCGATGCCGATGCCGATGCCGATGCCGCCACCTGCCTGCGCCTGGCCGCGGCCATGGAACGCTCCGGCGAGCACCCGATCGCGCGCGGCATCGTCGAAGCCGCACAGGCGCAAGGCCTTGGGCACGAGACGCTCGCCATCGACGCCATGCGTAATGTGCCGGGGCAGGGCCTCGAAGCCGATTTGGATGGGCGGCGTTACCGCCTTGGCCGGCGCGAGTTCGTAGAGGCGCTGTGCGAGCACGGCAGCGCCGCCAACTGGCATGCCGAACTCGCCGGCAGTGAGCGCCGCGGCGCCACGCTGGTATGGCTGGGCAGCGCCGCCGGCACGCTGGCGGTGTTTGAGCTGGCCGATGTCGCGCGCGAGCAATCCGCGCGCTTGCTCAGCGAGTTGCGCGCGCTCGGCGTGACCTGCCATCTCGTCTCGGGCGATACGCCGGCGACCGTCGGCTGGTGGGCCGATCATTTCCAGATTTCGCGCCGCGAGGGCGGTGTCACGCCCGAAGGCAAGCGCGAGTACGTGGCGCGCCTGCAGCGCGGCGGCGCCGTGGTGCTGGCGGTGGGCGACGGCATCAACGACGCGCCGGTGCTGGCGCAGGCGCAAGTTTCGATCGCCATCGGCAGCGGCGCGCCGCTGGCGCAGGCCGGCGCCGACGCGGTGCTGACCCATGGCCGCGTGGCGGAGATCGCGAACGCGCTCAAGATGGCCCGCCGTGCGCGCAGTGTGGTGCGCCAGAACCTCGCCTGGGCGTTTGCCTATAACGTGATCGCCATTCCGCTGGCGGCAACCGGCTATGTCACCGCCTGGATGGCGGGCATCGGCATGTCGGTGTCGTCGCTGCTGGTGGTGGCCAACGCCTGGCGCCTGCTGCGCGCCGGCAAGCCCGGAGACTGACGCCATGGACATGCTCTACCTGCTGGTGCCGATGAGCCTGGTGCTGGTCGCGGTCATCGCCGGCGCGCTCTGGTGGGCGCTGCACGCCGGGCAATACGACGACCTCGACCGGCCCGGCGAGGCCATTCTGCTCGACAACGACAAGCCCTGAGTGATCGCGGCAATGCGGCAATGCGGCCGTGCCCGCGCGCGGCTGCGTTGCCGTGTGTGCGGATGTGAGACGCCGTTGCACCTGAGTTCCCATGCTTTCCGGTGCGCTTGATACAGATCAAGACAGCTTGCGCGCGCTTTTCCTACAGTCACAACATCAATTCATGTTTATCCAATCTGGGGGTCTGAATGGCTGTCACCGCCGCGTATTCTCGCGCCGACACCTTCAATTACGGCGTTGTGCGGCAGTTTGCCGTCATGACGGTAGTCTGGGGGATTGTCGGTATGGCCGTAGGCGTTCTGCTCGCGGCACAGTTGATCTGGCCGGAGCTTAATTTCAACACGCCCTGGCTGTCGTTCGGGCGCTTGCGCCCGCTGCACACCAATGCGGTCATCTTCGCCTTCGGCGGCAGCGCGCTTTTCGCTACTTCGTACTACATCGTGCAGCGCACCTGTCAGGCGCGGCTGTTCTGCGGCCCGCTGGCGGCCTTCACGTTCTGGGGCTGGCAACTGGTGATCGTGGCCGCGGTCATCACGCTGCCGCTGGGCATCACCAGCTCGAAGGAATACGCCGAGCTCGAATGGCCGATCGACATCCTGATCACGCTGGTCTGGGTGGCTTATGCCATCGTGTTCTTCGGCACCATCATGAAGCGCAAGACCCGCCATATCTACGTGGCCAACTGGTTCTTCGGCGCTTACATCCTGACCATCGCCATCCTGCATCTCGTCAACAACGCGGAGATGCCGGTGGGCATGTGGAAGTCCTACTCGGCGTACGCCGGCGTGCAGGACGCCATGGTGCAGTGGTGGTACGGCCATAACGCGGTGGGCTTCTTCCTGACCACCAGCTTCCTGGGCATGATGTATTACTTCATCCCCAAGCAGGCCGGCCGCCCGATCTATTCCTATCGCCTGTCGATCGTTCACTTCTGGGCGCTCAACTTCACCTATATGTGGGCTGGTCCCCACCACTTGCAGTTCACCTCGCTGCCGGATTGGGCGCAATCGCTCGGCATGGTGTTCTCGCTGATCCTGCTGGCGCCTTCGTGGGGCGGCATGATCAACGGCATCATGACCTTGTCAGGTGCCTGGCACAAGCTGCGCACCGATCCCATCCTCAAGTTCCTGGTGGTGGCGCTGTCGTTCTACGGCATGGCGACCTTCGAGGGCTCGATGATGTCGATCAAGACCGTCAACGCGCTGTCGCACTACACGGACTGGACCATTGGCCACGTGCATTCCGGCGCGCTGGGCTGGGTCGCGATGATCTCGATCGGTTCGCTCTACTACCTGATCCCGCGGCTCTTTGGCGAGAAGGAGATGTACAGCGTGCGCCTGATCGAGTTGCATTTCTGGATCGCCACCATCGGCGTGGTGCTGTACATCGCCTCGATGTGGATCGCCGGTGTGATGGAGGGCCTGATGTGGCGCGCCACCCAGCCCGACGGCACGCTGACCTACGCTTTCGTGGAAGCGGTCAAGGCCAAGTACCCGTTCTACCTGATCCGCTTGCTGGGTGGCTTGTGCTTCCTCTCCGGCATGCTGCTGATGGCATACAACGTGGCCAGGACCATCATCGGCAAGCCTGCCGTGGATGCACTGATCCCGACCAGCGTTTCCGCCTCCGCCCATTGATCATTCCAGGATAGAAACGATGTCCGAAAAACGAAGCTTCTTTACGCACGAGACCCTGGAGAAGAATATCGGGTGGCTGATCATCTGCACCATCCTGGTGGTCAGCATCGCCGGGCTGGTCCAGATCGTGCCGCTGTTCTTCCAGCACTCCACCACCGAGCCCGACGCGGGCATCAAGCCGTACTCCGCGCTGCGCCTGATGGGCCGCGATATCTATATCCGCGAGGGCTGCGTGGGCTGCCATTCGCAGCAGGTACGCACTTTGCAGGGTGACGTCGAGCGCTATGGCCACTACTCCACGGCTGGCGAGTCGGTCTACGACCATCCCTTCCTGTGGGGTTCCAAGCGTACCGGTCCCGATCTGGCGCGCGTGGGCGGACGCTACTCCGATGACTGGCAGCGCATCCACTTGCGCAATCCGCGCGATGTGGTGCCCGAATCGGTGATGCCGTCCTACGCGTGGCTGGAGAAAACGCCGTTGCAGACCAACGATGTCCGCGACCGCATGCGTGCGCTGCGCCGTCTCGGCGTGCCGTACACCGACGCCGAGATTGAGCAGGCGCCTGCCACGCTGGCCGGTAAGACCGAGGAAGACGCGATGGTCGCCTACCTGCAGGAGCTTGGCATCGCCAAGCGCAATGTGCGGGTCGATACCGCGGCCGCCGCGCAGCCCGCGGCCACGCCGGCCAAGGAGTAAGCCATGGCAATGATCACCGCGTTTTCCACCGTGATCTCGATGGCTGCCTTCATCGCCATCTGCTGGTGGGCCTGGTCGTCCGGGCGCAAGGCCGCCAACCAGGAGTCGGCCATGCTGCCGTTCGCCTTGCCCGACGAGCCGCTGGCCGCACGCCAAGACGCCAGGCCCGACGCCGGCCGCCGTGTCGCGCGTCATGCCGGCGGCGCAAACAACACCACGCAGGAACACTGAGTCATGAGCGACTTCTTCACGGATTTCTGGAGCTACTACATTGCCGCCATCGCACTGGTCGGCATCGTCTGGTGCGTGTGGCTGCTGTTCTCCCAGCGCAAGGTCACCAAGGTTGTGGGCGCCCCTGAGGACACCGGCCACGTGTGGGACGGCGACCTGCGCGAGTTGAACAACCCGCTGCCACGCTGGTGGATGTGGATGTTCCTGCTGGCATGCATCTTTGGCCTGGGTTACCTGGTGCTGTACCCCGGCCTGGGTTCCTACGCCGGCGTGCTCAAGACCTCCAGCCGGGTTGAGCTGGAGGCGCACCGCCAGGCGGCCGAACAACTGCAGCGCGAGGTCTATGGCAAGTACATGCAGATGGACGTCAAGCAGGTGGCGGCCGAACCGGCGGCGCGCGAGATCGGGCAACGCCTGTTTCTCAACTACTGCGCGCAATGCCACGGCTCCGATGCGCGCGGCAGCCGCGGCTTTCCCAACCTGACCGACAACGACTGGCTGTACGGCGGGGATCCCGAGACCATCACGCAGACCATTACCAAGGGCCGCAATGGCGTGATGCCGTCGTTCGCCTCGACCATCGACGGCAAGCTCGCTGGTGACGTGGCGCAATACGTGCGTTCGCTGTCCGGCCTGTCTTCCGACCCGATCCGCGCCTCGCGCGGCGAGAGCACGTTCAAGTCCACCTGCGCGGCCTGCCATGGCTCCACCGGCAAGGGCAACCAGGCGCTTGGCGCGCCTAACCTGTCGGACCGCGTGTGGCTGTACGGCAGTTCGGAGGCGAACATCGTCGACGCCATCCTGAAGGGCCATAACAACCATATGCCGGCGCACGAGGAAATCCTCACGCCGGAGCGCATCCGCATGTTGACGGCCTATGTCTGGGGCCTGTCCAACATCGGCGGCGCAGGCGAAGGGGGGAAGCAATGAGCCGCTGCGCTTATGCTTGTCAGCCCGACCCGCACCGCGGCGGGGGCGTTCGCCCATGAACGCCCCCGGACCGGAGCCGCTTGAAAGGAACGGGGCCGCGTGGGCGCCGCTGCGAGCACCTACACCTGATTCGGCGGACGCGGAAACGTCGGACGAGACCCTGTATGAAGTCCGCCGCAAGATCTATCCGCGCTCGGTGTCGGGTGCGTTCTCGAGCTGGCGGGTCTGGATGGTGGTCCTGACCCAGCTGTTCTTCTATGGCATGCCCTGGCTGCAGTGGAACGGCCGCCAGGCCATGTTGTTCGATCTCGGCGCGCGCAAGTTCTATATTTTCGGCCTGGTGCTGTGGCCGCAGGATGTGATCTACCTTGCCGTGCTGCTGGTGATCTCCGCAGTGTCGCTGTTTCTCTTCACGGCGATCGCGGGGCGGCTGTTTTGCGGCTACGCGTGTCCGCAGACGGTGTACACCGAGATATTCATGTGGATTGAGCGGCATGTGGAAGGCGACCGCTTTGCCCGTATCCGCCTGGACGGCGATCCTTGGAGCGCGCGCAAACTGCGCCTGAAGGCCACCAAGCACACGCTCTGGATCGTGATCGCGCTATGGACCGGCTTTACCTTCGTCGGCTATTTCTCGCCCATCCGCACGCTCGGCGCGCAGGTGCTGAGCCTCTCGCTCGGTCCGTGGCAGACGTTCTGGATGCTGTTTTACTCGTTTGCCACCTGGGGCAACGCCGGCTTCATGCGCGAGCAGGTCTGCAAGTACATGTGCCCGTATGCGCGCTTCCAGAGCGTGATGGTGGATCGCGACACCTATGTAGTCACCTATGACGTGGGCCGCGGCGAGCCGCGCGGCAGCCGCTCGCGCAAGGCGGACCACAAGGCTGCCGGGCTGGGCTCGTGCGTGAATTGCAGCATCTGCGTGCAGGTCTGTCCTACTGGCATCGATATTCGCGATGGACTGCAGTACGACTGCATTGGCTGCGGCGCCTGTATTGACGCCTGCAACCAGGTCATGGACAAGATGGCTTACCCGCGCGGGCTGATTCGCTATACCTCTGAGAACGCCATGCGCAGCGCGCTCTCCGAGACCGTGGCGCGCAAGCGCCTGGTGCGGCCGCGCACGGTGATCTACTCGTTGATCTGGCTGGCGCTGGTCGCCGGCTTCATGGTCTCGCTGGCCATGCGCACGCCGCTCAAGGTCGATATCATCCGCGACCGCGGCGCGCTGGGGCGGGAAGTGGAAGGGCGCTGGATCGAAAACGTGTACCGGCTGCAGCTGATCAACACGACAGAGGCGCCGATGCGCGTCGCCGTCAGCGCGGGCAGCGATGAGCTCAAGGGCCTGGTCGTGGAATATGACCACGCTGCGGGCAACCTGGAGCCCACGTCCAATCGCCTGATTCCCGTGCGGGTGCGCGTGCCGATCGAGTCCGCGGCGCAGGGCACGCACAAGATCGAGGTCACAGTGACCGCGGTGCCCGACGAGGGCGCGGGGAGTCATGGCGCGGAGATTCGACAGAGCACCAGCTTTATCGTGCCGCGCAATCTATGAGGCGGCTGAGACGCTGGATGCACCAATCCGCACGCAACATACGCGATCTAGATCTAGAGGAGGCCAGATGACGCAGCAAAGCAATCCCTGGTGGAAGGAGCCATGGCCGTGGCTGCTGATGAGTGGGCCATTCGTGGCCATGGTGGCCTGCGGGGTCACGATCTGGCTGGCCATGACCCATCCGGATCCGCCCATTGAGGAGGGGGTGGCTCGCCACGGCCTGGTGGTCGAGAAGGCGGGCAGCGCGGCACGCCAGGCAGCGCCGGTCGCGGCGCAAGCGAGGTGATCATGAGACTACGCTGGCTGATGTGGGTGCTGTGGCCCGCTTTCCTGGTCGCCGGGCTGGCGACCGCGCTGGTATTCTCCATGGTCGATCCCGGCGACCTGCGCTTCTTCGGCCAGCCGGTCGAGGCATCGCGGGAGGCGGTCTACACCGTGGGCTTCCTGATCGCGTGGGTGCTGTGCTCGCTGTCGAGCGGCTTGACGCTGTACACCATGCCCACGCGGCTGGCGGACACGGACGAGCTGGAGTGAATGCGATGCGCGCCTTGCCGGTTCAGGCCAGCAGGCGCGGTATCGCGGCGAGCCGCCGCGGGCGAGGGTGGCCCGCGACGAGCACGTCAGCAGGACTTGTTGACGATCTGCTTGATCCCCGCCATGTCGACCAGCTTGACGTGGCGCTGGCGAATCTGGATCAGGCCGGCTTCCGCAAAGCGCGAGAACAGGCGGCTGACGGTTTCGAGCTTGAGTCCCAGGTAGCTGCCGATTTCCTCGCGGCTCATGCGCAGCACAAACTCGGAGGCCGAATAGCCGCGCGCGGACAAGCGCTCGGACAGGTTGATCAGGAAAGCGGCAAGCCGCTCCTCGGCACGCATCGATCCGAGCGTGATCAACATGACCTGGTCCTGCGAGATCTCCTTGCTCATCAGGCGCATGAACTGATGCTGCAGGGAAGGCAGGACGTTGGACAGCGTCTGGAGATCGCCAAAGCGCACCATGCAGACTTCGGTATCCTCCAGTGCGGTGGCGTCCGAAGCGTGCTGCATCTCGCCAAGGCCGTCGAGGCCGACGACTTCGCCGGGAAGGTGGAAGCCCGTGATCTGCGAGCGGCCGTCTTCCATTGTCAGGTGGGTCTTGAGCGTGCCGAAGCGGATCGCGTAGACGGCGGTGAGAGGATCTCCGAGGCGGTACAGGGTTTCGCCCTTGCGTACGCGCACCCGGTCCTGGACCAGCGTATCCATCTTTTCGAGGTCCTGCTGCGACATGCCGACGGGCAGGCAGAGCTGGCCGAGCGAGCAAGTGGAGCAGCGGGGCGACATCTCGGTAATGGGAATGGTGGTGAGCAATTGGGGCCTGTCGGTTTAGCGCAGTCAATCAAGCGCGATGTGGCAGGCGCATTGAGTTGAGAGCTTGACGTTGAGAGTCGTCGATTGGAAGCGCTATCCACATCGGCCTGGCGCGCGGGTCTTGCGGCAGTGCGCTATCTGTGCAGCGCGGCTTGCCGTGCCCGTCGTCATGTTGCGCGAGCGCACTGGTGTGCGCGGGCGCCAAGCTTCATGTTGATAGCGCCTCTTGGAACTGCGGGGGCGCGTTCGCCGCATTTTACCGCGTCGGACGTTGCGATTGTGTGATTGGGAGGAGAAGTTGACCATAGGCGTGCTTATCAGCGTATTTACCCTGGCTTTGCTGGGCGGCGTGCACTGCGCCGCCATGTGCGGCGGGATCGCGCTGGCGGCGGAGCAGGGCGGCGTTGCGCGCGTGCCCGCCACGGTGCTCCGGCGTCCCGGCCATTGGTTGCTGGAACTGCTTGTCATGCATGCCGGGCGGCTGAGCATGTATGCGGTGCTGGGGGCCTTGCTGGGCGCCCTTGGCGCTGGTGTCTGGAAGGCACAGTACCTGCCGCTGCAGCGTTGGCTGTTCGGGATCGGCAGCGTGATGTTGGTGCTGTCGGGCTTGTGGATGTTGCGCGGGCGCACCATGGGTACGGGTTGGCTGGAGCGGCTCGCCGCCCGTGGCGCGGGCGGTTTGCTGCGCGGCCTTGGCGCCGTCGGGGCGCGCTTGCCGGCTGTGGCCCGGGCGCAGGGGCAGGGCCGGTTGCTGCGGCGCTACGGCATGGGGCTAGCCTGGGGGCTGGTCCCGTGCGGCATGGTGTACGGCGCCCTTGCCATGGCGTTGCTGGCCGGCAATGCGCCGTCGGGCGCGCTGGTGATGGCCGTGTTTGGCCTTGGCACCCTGCCAAACCTGCTGGTGATCTCGGGCCTGTCCGGCTATCTCAGGCAACTTTCGCGGCGCCCGGCGTTGCGGGCTGGCGCTGGCCTTGCGGTGGTGGCCTTTGGCTTGGCCGGGGTGGCGCGTGCACTGCTTTTGCCAGAGACGCTTGCCGCGCATGGATTCTGCCTTGTCTTCTGAAGCGCCGTTTCGTGGTGTATTTGTCACTTCTGCGCTGAGCTAGCTGCGCGAATCGGTTGCAGGTTTGCCAGGGAATGCCATACAATCGCAAGAACAGCGATATCGCGCAGCGTGTTTCATCGTGGCATCGTCAGGTAGCATCCGCTGCATCAGGGATGCATGCCAGGAACACCCAGGCAGGCATCAGCGCCAGGGACCGTTCCCCATCCGCCGTCCGGTTAAAAAGATTCGGTTCAAAAGACCAGTCACGGCAGGGCGGGGTGAAATAGGTCAGCAGGCCCAATATCCGTATTTTCTTGCAACCGGTGCGTTCGACGATAAACGCCGTGCCGGACAGGTCCGCCACATCAGGGGGAAGGCGCGACGCAAGGGCTCCGTCGACCGGCAGATAAAGCCGGTGGCCGGGCGATCTCCTGCCGGTCAGGTCCGGCACCCGATGCAATAAAGAAGGCGCACGGCTGGCATGCATCGAGCATGCGGTTGGCTGCGCGGCCAGATGGCGGTGGCAATCCCTACCGCTGAACCCGCAATCTCCAGTGCGCCCGGGATCAACCGGGGCGCAGGTGCAAAGACAGGCTGCACGCAATCAACATGAATACCCAAGAGGCGAAGATCGTCCTCGAGACCGCGCTGATCTGCGCGCAGGAACCCTTGCGCGTCAATGACTTGCGCCGGCTGTTTGCCGACGACGTCGGTGCCGACACCATTCGCGTGCTGCTGGAAGAGCTGCGCCGCGACTGGGAGCAACGCGGCGTGGAACTCGTGGCACTGGCCAGTGGCTGGCGTTTCCAGAGCCGCCCTGTCATGCGTGAGTACCTGGATCGGCTGAATCCTGAAAAGCCGCCCAAGTACTCCCGCGCCGTGATGGAGACGCTGGCGATCATTGCCTACCGGCAACCCGTCACACGGGGCGATATCGAGGAAATCCGCGGTGTCGCGGTCAGCACCGAAGTCGTGAAGAAGCTCGAGGATCGCAGCTGGATCGAGGTGATCGGCCACCGTGACGTGCCCGGACGGCCTGCGCTCTATGCCACCACCAAGAATTTCCTTGATGACCTTGGCCTGCGCACGCTCGATGAATTGCCGCCGCTGGAAGACATCCAGGCCCAGGCGCAGGTCGCGCTGCTGAATCAGGAGCCGATTGATTTCGAGGCGCTGGGCACGGTGCCGGCGGATAGCGACGAAGAGGCATTCGCGGAACCTGGCCATGATCAGGCCAGCGCTGCCGCGCTGGTTGTGGCGGATGCCGGAGAGGGGGAGCCGATCCCTTCCGGCGTGGTTGCCCTCGATGGTCTTGCGGCCGGCGCCACAGACGGCATCGCCGATTTGGTGGATGCGTTTGAAAGGAAGGAGGCCTTGGCGCAAGTAGAGGTCGGGTTTACACCCACCACCGAAGCCGTGGTGAACGTGCCGGCGACGCCCGGGCCAGGCAGTGAGCCGGCGAGCGAGCCGGTGGCCGGCGAGTCCCCCGGTGCGCAATCCGGCGGCACAGCCGAGGAGCAAGCCGTCGAAGACGGTGAAACAAATGAGCAAACGGACACGCCCGCCAACGGTTACCACGTACAAGTGGCCTCCGGCGAGCAGGCGTCCGAAGTCCCGGGGGCGTCCACGACGAATCCGGCGCACCCCAGCGAGCACGACGAGCACGACCAGCGCGTGTCCAACTGAACACCATGCAACATCCGAATGTGAATACCTTGTCCGATTCTGATCAAGACGTCCGCCAGGCGGATACGCCGGCCGGTGATGCCGGCAATGGCACCGATGGCGCGCCGCGCCGCAAGGGCCTGCGCCGTGGCTTGCGCAATCTGGTGGCCACGCGCCGCCAGGCCGCGCAGGACCGCGATGGCGACCGTGTCGCGGACGGCGGGGCGGCAATCCCTGCGGGCAGCCCCGATGCGGGCGCCGCGCAAGACGCGCGTGGCGACAGCGCAAGGAAGGGACGCACGCGTGGCAAGCGCAAGCCCGCAGAAGGCGAGTCAGCGCAGGCCGGCGAGCAGCAGGGCGAGCGCCCGGCGCCGCGAGGCCGCCGCAACTTCGGCGGTGACGCTGCCGAAGGCGTAAGCGAAGCCGTGGGCGAGCGCCAGCGCGATGGCGCTCGCGCCAACCCGAACGGGAATGGCGCCCGCAAGCGCAAGCCGCAGCAAGGCCAGCAGCCGCAAGGCGCGGCCCGCCGCGGTAGCGCCGAAGGGCAGCAAGGCGGCCCGCGTCAGCAAGGCAAGGGCAACAAGGGCAAGGGCGGCATGCAGCGCCCGGGCGCTGGTGTGCCTGAGAAGGCGCCTGCCGCCGCTGCTGCGAGCGGTGAGGACCTGTTCCGCTTTGTCATTTCCGGTCAGTATGACCAGGAAGAGTCGAGCGGTCCGCAGGCCCGGGTCAAGCCGGTGCGCGAGCTGTCCGCAGACGACGATGCGCCCAAGCTGCACAAGGTGCTCGCTGAAGGTGGACTGGGCTCGCGCCGGGAAATGGAAGAGTTGATCCTTCAGGGCCGGGTTTCGGTCAATGGCCTGCCTGCCCACATCGGCCAGCGTATCCTGCCGGCCGACCAGGTCCGGGTCAACGGCAAGCTGATCCATCGCCGTGTGTCGTCCAAGCCGCCGCGCGTGCTGCTGTATCACAAGCCGTCTGGCGAGATCGTCAGCCAGTCGGATCCGGAAGGCCGCCCGACCGTGTTCGACAGCCTGCCGCGCATCAAGGCAGGGAAGTGGGTGGCCGTGGGCCGCCTCGACTTCAACACCGAGGGCTTGCTGATCTTTACCTCCTCCGGCGACATCGCCAACAAGTTCATGCATCCGCGCTACGGCGTGGAGCGCGAATATGCGGTGCGCACACTGGGCGAGCTGGCCGAGGCCGATCGCCAGCGCCTGCTGCATGGCATCAAGCTCGAGGATGGCGAGGCTAATTTTCTGCGCATCGCGGACGGTGGTGGCGAAGGCATCAACCACTGGTACCACGTGGCGCTGACCGAAGGCCGCAACCGCGAAGTGCGCCGCATGTTCGAGGCTGTCGGCCTGACCGTGTCACGCCTGATTCGTACCCGTTACGGCCAGTTCCTGCTGCCGCGCGGCCTGAAGCGCGGCCGCTGGCAGGAGCTCGCGGCGGATGACGTGCGCGCGCTGATGGCATCCATCGGCCTGAAGGCGCCGTCCAAGGGGGATAGCGGTCCCCGCGGAGGCAGCAAGGTGGGTGGCCGCCAGCAGCGCACGGAGGCAGCCATTGCCGGCATGCCGATGCCGACCGGCATGGACGGCCTGCCGCGCGTCAACCGCGGCAACGGCCCGCGCGGCAGCGGCGCTGGCCGCGGCCAGCCGGATCCGATGCAAACGTCGATGGGCTACATCGGTGGCCCGACCCTGCTGACGTCCCATACCACCAAGCTGGGCGGTGGCGCGGCGGGTTCCCCCCGCGGCCCGGGCCGTGGCGGCCGTGGCGCTGGCATGGGTGGCATGGGTGGCATGGGTGGCATGGGCGGCGGTCAGAATCGTTCCCAGCGCCGCGGCGGTGGCGAAGCCAACGGGAATGTGATGCCGCAGGCTGGCAAGCCCAATGGCAACCGCCGTCCTCGTGGTGGTGGTCGCGACGGCAATCGTTGAGCGATGCGAGGCAGGGCGCCTTGGGCGGGCCTGGCAGGGAAAAGAGCGGCACGGCCCGCATCCCTGTCGCGCCAAAGCCGGCTGCCTTTGCCTTTTGCACCGCGACAGCGTATAATCCAAGTCTATTCAAAAGTCATCCTGCAAAAGGGTGGGCGAATGATGGGCATTGCGCCCATTTTTTTTTGCTTCGCCCGTTTCGTGTGCTTGCCGTGTTTCGCGGCGCGCCGGTCGGGGTGACTGGCAGGCAAGCTGGCTGAGGCCGTCAACCAAGACGGCCGTGCCGATGGGCTGGGTCTGCCACGGTATTGATGGCCATTATTCGGGAATACAGTGCATCTGGCAGATTTGATCGAAACCACCCTGAACGGCATGGGGTACGAGCTGGTTGAGCTCGAGCGCGCTCCAGGCGGACTCATGCGCGTCTATATCGATCAGCCTGAAACCGGCATCGTCATTGAGGATTGCGAGAAGGTAAGCCGTCAGCTTACCCACGTGCTCACCGTCGAGAACATCGACTACGAGCGCCTCGAAGTGTCCTCGCCGGGGCTGGACCGGCCGCTCAAGAAACTGGCTGACTTCGTCCGCTTCGCGGGCCAGGAAGCCAGGGTTACCTTGCGCCTTCCGGTCAACGGGCAGAAGAACTTCGTCGGCATCCTGCAGACGCCCACCGGTGAGCCGGGGGCAGAGCAGATTGGCCTCGAGTTCGAAGGCCAGAACGGCACGGCGCTGCTGGAATTCACCATATCCGATGTTGATCGCGCACGCCTGGTGCCGGTGATCGACTTCAAAGGAAATCAGAAAAAAGGGAACAAGCAATGAGCCGCGAAGTTCTGTTGCTCGTCGATGCGCTTGCGCGTGAGAAGAACGTCGACAAGGATGTGGTATTCGGTGCGCTGGAAGCGGCACTCGCTTCGGCAACCAAGAAGCGTTTCGAGGAAGACGTGGATATTCGCGTCGCCATCGATCGTGAGTCCGGTGAGCACGAGACGTTCCGCCGCTGGCTTGTAGTCCCGGATGAACAGGGTCTGCAGGAGCCGGACAAGCAAATCCTCATGTTCGAGGCCCGTGAGCAGGATCCGGACATCCAGCTGGATGAATTTGTCGAAGAGCAGATCGAGTCGGTCGAGTTCGGTCGTATCGGTGCGCAAGCCGCCAAGCAGGTGATCCTGCAGAAGATCCGTGACGCCGAGCGCGAGCAGATCCTCAACGATTACCTGGATCGTGGCGAGAAGGTCATGACCGGCACGGTCAAGCGTGCCGACAAGAAGGGCTTGATCGTCGAGTCTGGCCGCGTGGAAGCGCTGCTGGCCCGCGACCAGATCATCCCCAAGGAAAACCTGCGCACCGGCGACCGTGTTCGTGCATATATCCTGAATGTGGATCGCACCGCACGCGGCCCGCAGATCGAGCTCTCGCGCACCGCGCCCGAGTTCCTGATCAAGCTGTTCGAGAACGAAGTGCCGGAGATGGAGCAGGGCCTGCTGGAAATCAAGGCAGCTGCCCGCGACCCCGGCGTACGCGCCAAGATTGCCGTTGTGGCGCATGACAAGCGTATCGATCCGATCGGTACCTGCGTCGGCGTGCGCGGCACGCGGGTGACCGCGGTCCGTAACGAGATTGGCGGCGAAGCGGTCGACATCGTGCTGTGGTCGGAAGACCCGGCGCAGTTCGTGATTGGCGCCCTGGCGCCGGCACAGGTACAGTCGATCGTGGTAGACGAGGAAAAGCACAGCATGGACGTGGTGGTCGACGAGGAAAACCTCGCCGTCGCCATCGGCCGCAGTGGTCAGAACGTGCGCCTGGCGTCCGAGCTGACCGGCTGGCAGATCAACATCATGACGCAGGAAGAATCGGCACAGAAGCAAGCCGAGGAAAGCGACGTGGTGCGCAAGTTGTTCATGGCCAAGCTGGACGTGGACGAAGAAGTGGCTGACATCTTGATCGACGAAGGTTTCTCCACGCTGGAAGAAGTGGCCTATGTGCCCATCAGCGAGATGTTGGAAATCGACGCCTTCGATGAAGATACCGTCAACGAGCTGCGCAACCGCGCCCGCGATGCGCTCTTGACGATGGAACTGGCCCGGGAAGAAAAGGTGGAAGAGGTGTCGCAGGATCTGCGCTCGCTCGACGGCCTGACCCCGGAACTGATCGGCAAGCTGGCCGAAGGCAATATCCACACGCGTGACGAACTGGCCGAATTGGCCGTCGACGAACTCGTCGACATGGTTGGTCTCGGCGAGGATGATGCCCGCGCGCTGATCATGAAAGCACGGGAACATTGGTTTAACTGAGGGACACGCCCACGTAGTGCTTTTCCAGGCTGCTTGAGCGCGCATTCCACACACAATTGTCCCGACGTATAACCAAGCATTGAAAGGGTTTGAATGGCAAGCACAACAGTTGCCCAACTGGCCGCAGAACTGAGCCGCAGCGCAGCTGCCCTGCTGGAACAATTGCAGGCAGCTGGGGTGGGCAAGGTGACGCCTGACGACATCATCACCGAATCCGACAAGACCAAGTTGCTGGATTACCTCAAGCGTTCCCATGGGGCGGCCGATGACAGCGCGCGCAAGAAGATCACGTTGACCAAGCGTGAGACCTCCGAGATCCGCCAGGCTGATTCCACCGGCAAGACTCGCACGGTGCAGGTCGAGGTGCGCAAGAAGCGCGTCCTGATCAAGCGCGATGAGGCTTCCGCCGATGGCGCCGATGGCCACGAAGTGGTCGAGCTGCCGGTCGATGCGGCCGAGCAGGCGCGCCAGGATGAGGAAGATCGTCAGCAGGCCGAGTTGCTGGCACGCCAGGAAGCCGAGTCGAAGGCACGCCAGGAGGCGGCCGAACGCGAGGAGGCCGAGCGTCGCGCCAAGCAGGAAGCGTTGGAGGCTGAAGAGCGCCGCCAGGCTGAACTCGCCGCCCGCAAGGCGGAAGAGGAAGCTGCCGCCCTGCGCGCCGCCGCTACGGCCAAGGCGCCGGAAGACGACGATTCGCGCAAGAAGGCCGAAGACGAAAAGGCTCGCCTGGCCGCCGAACGCGCTGCCGCGCAGAAGGCCGCCGACGACGCCAAGCAGGCCGCCGACAAGGCGCGTGCCGAACAGGACGCAGCGCGCAAGCGCCGCGAGGCCGCCGAAGCCGAAGCCCGCGCCATTCAGCAGATGCTGAATGCGCCGGCGCGCGTGCTCAAGGCGCCGTCGGAACGCAAGGCTGAAGAAAAGAAGGCCGAGCAGACCGGCACGCTGCACAAGCCGGTCAAGCCGCCTGGCACCGAAGTCAAGAAAGACGAGAAGAAGCCCGCAACGACCACGGCCACCGCTACCACCACCGTCGACAAGAAGACCGGCAAGGTAGTGAAGGCAGGGACTTCCTCGACCTGGCAGGACGAAGGCTCGAAGAAGAAGGGCAGCGGCCTGAAGACCCGCGGCGATTCGTCGGGTGGCGTTGGCGGCTGGCGCGGCGGTCCGCGCGGCCGTGGCAACCGTCACCAGCAAGACGATCGCGGCACGAATTTCCAGGCGCCGACGGAACCGGTGGTGCGCGAAGTGCACATCCCCGAGACCATTTCGGTGGCCGACCTGGCGCACAAGATGGCCGTCAAGGCTTCCGAGGTCATCAAGCAGATGATGAAGCTCGGCCAGATGGTGACCATCAACCAGGTGCTGGACCAGGAAACCGCCATGATCGTGGTGGAAGAAATGGGCCACAAGGCATTTGCCGCCAAGCTGGACGATCCGGAAGCGCTGCTGGTCGTGGGTGGTGAAGACCACACCGACGCCGAGCAGCTGCCGCGTCCGCCGGTGGTGACCGTGATGGGTCACGTCGACCACGGCAAGACCTCGCTGCTGGACTACATCCGTCGTGCCAAGGTTGCGGCGGGCGAAGCCGGTGGTATTACGCAGCACATCGGTGCCTACCATGTGGAAACCGAGCGCGGCGTGATCACCTTCCTGGACACCCCGGGTCACGAGGCCTTCACGGCCATGCGTGCTCGCGGTGCCAAGGCGACCGACATCGTGATCCTGGTGGTCGCGGCCGACGACGGCGTGATGCCGCAGACGAAGGAAGCCATTGCCCACGCCAAGGCGGCGGGTGTGCCCATCGTGGTCGCGATCAACAAGATCGACAAGCCCGAAGCGAACCCGGACCGCGTCAAGCAGGAACTGGTGGCCGAGCAGGTGCTGCCGGAAGAGTACGGCGGTGATTCGCCGTTCGTTCCGGTGTCCGCCAAGACCGGCGCCGGCATCGACGATCTGCTCGAGCAAGTGCTGCTGCAGGCTGAAGTGCTGGAACTGAAGGCACCGGTGGACGCCCCGGCCAAGGGCCTGGTGGTGGAGGCCCAGCTGGACAAGGGCAAGGGCCCGATCGCGACCATCCTGGTCACCAGCGGCACGCTCAAGCGTGGCGATGTGGTGCTGGCTGGCAGCGCTTATGGCCGCGTTCGCGCCATGCTGGACGAAACCGGCAAGCCGACCAAGGAAGCCGGTCCCTCGATTCCGGTCGAGATCCAGGGTCTGTCCGAAGTGCCTGCGGCTGGTGAAGAAGTGCTGGTGCTGCCGGACGAGCGCAAGGCGCGCGAAATTGCGCTGTTCCGTCAAGGCAAGTACCGTGACGTCAAGCTGGCCAAGCAGCAGGCGGCCAAGCTGGAAACGATGCTGGAACAGATGAGCGAAGGCGAAGTGCAGACGCTGCCGCTGATCGTCAAGGCCGACGTCCAGGGTTCGCAGGAAGCACTGGTGCAATCGCTGCAGAAGCTCTCCACCGAAGAAGTGCGCGTACAGATCGTGCACGGCGGCGTGGGCGGTATCTCGGAGTCGGACGTCAACCTGGCTACGGCTTCGAAGGCGGTCATCATCGGTTTCAACGTGCGTGCCGATGCTGGCGCGCGCAAGCTGGCCGAGAACAACGGCATCGATATTCGCTACTACAACATCATTTACGATGCGGTAGACGAGATCAAGGCGGCAATGTCGGGCATGCTGGCACCGGAAAAGCGCGAAGTCACGCTGGGTACGGTCGAAGTGCGCCAGGTCTTCCGCGTGCCGAAGATTGGCGCGGTGGCTGGTTGTATGGTCACCGACGGGCTGGTCAAGCGTACCGCCCTGGTGCGGGTGCTGCGCAACAACGTGGTCATCCATACCGGCGAGCTTGATTCGCTCAAGCGCTTCAAGGATGACGTCAAGGAAGTCAAGCAAGGCTTCGAGTGCGGTTTGTCGATCAAGAACTTCAACGACGTTCAGGAAGGCGACCAGCTCGAAGTGTATGAAATCACCGAGGTGGCGCGCACGCTGTAAGGCGTGTTGCGGGCGGCGGGCCAACTGGCCCGCCGCTGCCCTTCTCGACAGCAAGCGTATTGAATGGCCAAGAAAGGCAATATCTCCTCTCGTAATCTCCGGATTTCCGACCAGATCCAGCGCGACCTGGCCGAGATGATCCAGCGTGAGCTGCGCGATCCCCGCCTGGGGCTCGTCACACTGCAGTCGGTCACGCTGACCCCCGACTACGCGCACGCCAAGGTGTACTTCACCGTCCTGGCGGCTGATGCCGCGGAAGTGGAGGGCATCCTCAACGAAAAGTCCGGTTACCTGCATTCGCTGCTCTACAAGCGGTTGCATATCCATACCGTGCCGACGCTGCGCTTCTTCCACGATACCTCGGTGGAACAAGCGATCGAGATGTCCAAGCTGATCAAAGAAGCTAACTCCACACGCGCAAAAGAAGACTGAAAGACGGCCCGTAACCACGGGCCGTTTTCTTGTTCGCGCCGGTTGCTTCGCGTCTCCTTTGTCCCTGTCTGTCGCGCCCGGCCCTGAAGCTTTGCCGGCGTCACATAGCTCCCCGCCATGACTCATCCCAATACCAATCGCCCGCCCCGGCAGCCGCGCCGCGAGGTGCATGGCGTGCTGCTGCTCGACAAGCCGCTCGGCCTTTCGTCCAACGATGCGCTGGTGCGTGCCAAGCGCATGCTGCGCGCGCTAAAGGCCGGACACACCGGCACGCTCGATCCGCTTGCCACCGGCTTGCTGCCGCTGTGCTTTGGCGAGGCGACGAAGTTCTCGCAGGACCTGCTCGAGGCCGACAAGACATACGAAGCCACCGTGCGGCTGGGCCTCAAGACCGCGACCGGCGACGCCGAGGGCGAGGTGATCGCCGAGCGTCCGGTAACCTGCGATGTCGAAGCGCTGCGCGCCGCAATGCTGCGCTTCGCGGGCGAAATCGAGCAGGTGCCGCCGATGCATTCCGCACTGAAGAAGGACGGACGTCCGCTGTACGAATACGCACGTGCCGGCCAGACCGTGGAGCGCGCCGCGCGCCGCGTCACCATCCATGAAATCACGCTGCTCGATTGCGGGCTGCCGCAGGTACCCACCTTCAGCATGCGCGTGACCTGCAGCAAGGGCACTTATATCCGCACCCTGGCCGAGGACATTGGCGAGGCGCTCGGGTGCGGCGCGCACCTGACCGGCTTGCGCCGTACAGCGGTGGGTGACCTGAGCCTCGAAGGTGCGGTCACGCTGGAGCAGATCGAGCAGCGCTCCGACGAGGAGCGCCCCGGAATGCTTGCGCCGGTCGATGCGCTGTTGCAGCGCTGCGTAGCGGTAACGCTAGACGAGGCCGCGATGGCGCGCTTCCTGCAGGGCCAGCGCATCGCGCAGCGCGACCTGCCGGCGGGCGTGGCGCTGGCGGAAGATGAACTCGCCAGTGTCTATGGCGGCGAGCCGCGCCGCTTGCTTGGCGTGGCGCGCATGCGTGAAGGCGCCTTGCGGCCCGAGCGGCTGGTCAAGCTCTAACGCGGCCAATGCGGCCAATGCGGCTGCATCGGGCAGGAAATCCCGAAGGCTTGAGCCTGGGCGAGGGAAGGGGCCAGAAAGCACGAGGCCGATGCCTGTGACGGCATCGGCCTCGCGTGCGGCGCGTGTGCTCGGTGCAGCTACTGCAGCTAGTGCGCCCCGGCCGCGGAGGCGTCCAGATCCCCCCCTTTCTTAGGCTTGGTCAGCCAGACAAAGACGATCAGCACGAAGAACAGCACGCCCGAGATCCAGAAGATATCGTTGGCGCCCAGCATGGCCGCCTGCTGCGAAATGTTGCGCTCGATCTGGCCGTTGGCCTGGGCCTGGCTCATGCCCAGCTGCATCAGGTGGTTGAGCTGGTCGATATAGGTCGGGTTGTACGGATTGACCTGTTCCACCAGTTGCGCGTGATGCAGCGCCGTGCGGTTTTCCCAGATGGTGGTCGAGATCGACGCACCGATCGCACCGAACGTGATCCGCACGAAGTTGGATACCCCGGAGGCCGACGGGATCCTCTCCGGCGGCTGGCCCGACAGGATGATCGACGTCAGCGGGATGAAGAACATCGCCATCGCCGCACCCTGGATCAGCGTCGGGATCATCAGCGTGCGGGTATCGACCTGCAAGGTGAATCCCGAGCGCATCAGGCTGACCACGCCAAAGGTGACGAAGGCCAGGGTCGCGACCCAGCGCGCATCCATCTTGGGCAGGTTCTTGCCGATCAGCGGCGACAGCAGGATGGCGAAGATCCCGACCGGCGCCATCACGATGCCGGCATCCGTTGCGGTATAGCCGACGATGGTTTGCAGCCACAGCGGGAGGATCACCAGGTTGCCGAAGAACAGGCCGTAGGCCACCGAGATGGCCACCACTCCCGCGCTGAAGTTACGTCCCTTGAACAAGGTGATATCGACGATCGGATGCTTCTCGTAGCTCTCCCAGATCAGGAAAAACAGGAAACCCACAATGGCCACTACTGTCAACACGACGATCGAGGTCGAGTGGAACCAGTCGAGCTCCTTGCCCTTGTCGAGCATGAGCTGCATCGAGCCTACCCAGATCACCAGCAGCGCCAGCCCGATCCGGTCGATCGGCAGGATCTTGATCGGCGTCTCGCGGTCGCGGTAAATCGCCCAGGTTGCATAGGCGGCGCCCAGGCCCACCGGGATGTTGATGTAGAAGATCCACGGCCAGGTCATGTTGTCCGAGATCCAGCCGCCCAGCAGCGGCCCCATGATGGGCGCCACCAGCGTGGTCATGCCCCATAGGGCGAGCGCCATGGTGCTTTTCTGCGGCGGATAGCTCGACAGCAGTAGCGATTGCGACAGCGGAATCATCGGTCCTGCCACTGCGCCTTGCAGCACGCGCGCGGCCAGCAGCACTTCGAGGTTGGGCGCGACACCGCACAGCCACGACGAGATCACGAACAGCAGGATCGACGTGACGAACAGCCGCACCGCCCCGAAGCGCGTGGTCATCCATCCGGTCAGCGGCACCGAGATGGCATTGGCCACAGCGAACGAGGTGATGACCCACGTGCCTTGGTTGGGGGCCACGCCAAGGTCGCCCGAGATGGCCGGGATCGATACGTTGGCGATCGATGAGTCGAGCACGTTCATGAACGTGGCCAGCGACAGCGCGATCGTGCCGACGATCAGCTTTGCGCCCGACAACGGCACTGGCGCGGCGCGGCGCGCCGCTGGCGCCGCCGGGCCGGGCGAGGCGCCGTCGCGCGCGGGGAGGGAGGTAGCCATGTTCAGGTGTTGGCGGGCTTGGCGGCGGCCGGCGTCGACGACACCGGCGCTGCCATGGGCTCGGTCGCCTGGCGGCCGCCGTTGTTCAGCGAGATGATGCGGGCGATCAGTGCGTCGGCGTCCTGCGCGACCTTCTCATAGACGTCGGTCTGCATCGGGCGCGCAACCGTGGCGTTGGTCATGGCCGCGCCTTCTTCCTTGCGCACATCGACCGTCACGTTCATCGACAGGCCAACCCGCAGCGGGTGGTCCTTGAGCTGCTGCGGGTCCAGTGCGATGCGCACCGGCAGGCGTTGCACAACCTTGATCCAGTTGCCGGTGGCGTTCTGCGCCGGCAGCAGGGAGAAGGCCGAGCCGGTGCCGGCCGAGAAACCTTCCACCTTGCCGTTATAGGTCACCTTGGAGCCGTACAGGTCGGCCTCCAGCGTGACCGGTTGGCCCACGCGCATATGCGTGATCTGCACTTCCTTGAAGTTGGCGTCGATCCACACCTGGTCCAGCGGCACCACGGCCATCAGTGGCGCGCCGGGGGCTACGCGCTGGCCGACCTGCACCGAGCGCTTGGCCACGTAGCCGGTTACCGGCGCGGGCAGCGTCGAGCGTGCGAACGCGAGATAGGCGGCACGCAGGTTGGCGGCGGCGCGCTGCACGTTGGGGTGCTTCTCCACCGTGGTCTGGTCGGTCAGCACCTTGTTGGATGCCAGTTGCTCGCGCGTGGCCAACAGTGCCGATTGCGCGGCCGTGAGGGCGGTCTGCGCGTGGGAGATTTCTTCGCCCGAAACCGCGCCGGAGCCAGCGATGGCCTCGCGGCGCTTCAGGTCCTCACGCGCCTTGGCCACATCGGCTTCGCGCATGGTCACGTTGGCCGCCAGCGAGCCGTTGTTGACGTAGAGCGTGCGCACTTCACGCACGGCTTGCGCCAGTTGCGCCTCAGCCTGCTCCATGGCGACCTGCGAGTCGGCGCGGTCGAGCTGGATCAGGGGCTGGCCCGCAGTGACAAGCTGCGTATCGTCGGCCGAGATCGAAATCACGGTGCCGCCGACCAGTGGGGTGACCTGCACCACGTTGCCCGCAACATACGCGTCGTCGGTGCTCTCGAAGTGGCGCGCGTACATGCCCCAGTAGATGCCATAGGCCACGCCGGCCACCACTACCGCGGCGGTCAGCGAGAGCAGCAGGCGCTTGCGCTTGCCGTTGTTGTTGACGGGAGCCGCCGGGGAGGCGGGAGTCTGGGCCGCTTGCTTGTTATCGCTCATGATCGTCTTCTAAGAATGCTGTCGGTACTGCTCGTTGTTTTTCCGGCTGCTTGGCCGTAGCCACCTAACCGTTTAGCCACGTGCCTCGGCTGGCTTCTGCGCATCCGTCCCGGCGCCTTCGGCTTGTTCCTGGTAACCCCCGCCGAGCGCCTTTATCAGGCCCATCTGCAGGTCCAGGCGGCGCGCCTGCAGGTCGGTCGCAAGGCGGCGTTGCTGCAGCACGTTGCTTTCGGCATTGAGCACCGTGAGCTGGGTGCCTAGCCCGGCCTTGTAGCGGATGGTGGATAGTGAGTAGGCGCGCTCGGCGAGAGCCAGCGCCTCGCGCTGGGCCGTGATCTGCGTATCCACGCTGCGGATGCTGGCCACCGTGTCGGCGGTTTCGCGCAGCGCATCGACCAGCGTCTGGTTGTAGTTGGCCACGGCGAGGTCGTATTGCGCGTACTTGCCCTTCAGGTTGGCGCGCAGCTTGCCGCCCTCGAAGATCGGCAGGCGGATCGCCGGACCGATGCCAAAGGTCCGGCTGATGCCCATCAGCAGGTTGGATGGGTCCAGCGACGCCACGCCGGCAAAAGCGGACAACGTGACGGCCGGCAGGAATTGCGTGCGTGCCACCTCGATATCCTTGCTGGTGGCCTCCACGCGCCAGCGTGCGGCAACCAGGTCCGGGCGGCGGCCCAGCAGGTCAATGGTGAGGTTGTCCGGCAGCAGCGGCGTGCTTTGCGCCAGGATGGTCGGGCGCTGGATCGCCAGGCCGCGGTCCGGGCCCTTGCCCAGCAGCGCGGCGAGCTGGTTGCGCGCCAGCAGGATGTCTTCATCCACGCGAAGCAGGTCGGTCTGTGCCGATGCCACCGTGCCGCGCGCCTGCGTGGTTTCGACCTGCGTGTCCAGGCCGGCGTTGAGCCGGTCGCGTGACAGGTCGCTCAGGCCGCGGCGCTGGGCGATGGCGCGCTCGGCCACGTCGCGTTGCGCGTACAAGGCGGCCAGGCGGGCATAGGTGCGAGCGACCGACGTGGTCAGGATCAGGCGCGAAGCCTGGCTTTCGGCCTCGGCAGCGCGGTCGTCGGACAGAGCGGCTTCGAGCGCCTTGCGGTTCTTGCCCCAGAAGTCGAAATCATAGGAGAGCCCGGCTTGCAGGCGTGACTGGTTCTGCCACGAACCGGCCAGCGGCGTGCCTTCGAACAGGTCCGTTTGCGAGAAGCGCTGGCGTACCAGGCTGCCGTCAAAGTCGACGTGCGGGTACAGCGCGCTGCGCGTGGCGTCCGCCATCGCGCGGGAGGCTTCCACACGCGCGAAAGCGGCTTGCAGGTTGGGGCTGTCCTTTACCGCCTCGTCGACCAGGGCGCGCAGTTGCGGGTCCTTGAACTGGTCGACCCAGTCAAGCGAAGGCCACTGGCCATGCTGCGAGGGCAGGGCCTGGGCGCTGGCGAGCGAGGCCGGCGCGGTAACGGTCTGCGTGCTGTGCGAGTTGCCGAACGCGGCGCAGCCCGCCAGCACCGCGGCCGCCAGCGCGGTCAGCGCCAGCGTACCGGCGCGGCGGCACGCCGCGCGCGTACGCGGCGACAAAGCGGAAAAAGAAGAGAGAGCTTGGTTCATCTGGGTGCCCTGCGATAGAGCGTTAGTGTTTGTTCTTGTTTCTTGTATTTGAGAGATCGTGGCGCCGCTGGCGTCACTGGCCGCCATGCCTGGCCGCTACCCGCTGTTGTTGCCGATGATCCGGTGCAGCATCGAGCGGAAGGTCTGTAGTTCGGCTTCGGAGAAGCCGCGGAAATGCCGGTTCAGCACGCGGCAATAGATCTGGGGCAGCTGGTTCACGAGGATCTGGCCGGCGGGGGTGATCGACAGGTCGACCACGCGCCGGTCGGCATCGCTGCGCTGGCGCTCGATCAGGCCGCGCTTTTCCAGGCGGCTGAGCAGGCGCGTGACCGAGCCCATATCGCAATTGAGCTCCCGGCCAAGATCCGTCACCGTGCTGCCACGGCCGGCGGCCAGCATCATCAGGCAGGTGGCCTGGGCGTGCGTGATGTCCAGGCCATCGACCTCCTGCTCCACGCCGTGCGACAGCACGTTCTTGGCGCGTGCCATCAGATAGCCGATGCTCTCGCCCATGCGGTACTCGGCCGGGTCGAACGGAAAGGCTTCGTCGGAAATGGGCTGGCTCTGCTCGGACATCTCGGCTCGGTGCTTGTCGGTGCAATGTTTGCCGTGGCAACTATATGTTCACGTTCGCTGATCCGCAAGGACGTCAATTTGCTATTGCGGATATCGCAATAATCGGATTTGTGACGGGGTGACGGCTTAGGAAGCTCTCCAACGTCGTCCTCGGGTTTTGCGCCGCAGCATGCTATAATTTCGGGTTATCTTTTGATGCTCAGCCCCAAAGCGAGACGCTGCAATGACCCGCGCCATCCGCAATATCGCCATCATCGCTCACGTCGATCATGGCAAGACCACTCTGGTCGACCAACTCCTGCGCCAGGCAGGCACCTTCCGCGACAACCAGCAAATGGTCGAGCGCGTGATGGACTCGAACGACATTGAAAAGGAACGCGGGATCACCATCCTCGCGAAGAACTGTGCTGTTGAATACAACGGCACCCACATCAATATCGTCGATACCCCTGGCCACGCCGATTTCGGCGGTGAAGTGGAGCGCGTGCTGTCGATGGTTGACGGCGTGCTGCTGCTGGTTGACGCTGTCGAAGGCCCGATGCCGCAGACCCGTTTCGTCACGCGCAAGGCGCTGGCGCTGGGCCTGAAGCCGATCGTGGTGATCAACAAGGTCGACCGCCCGGGCGCGCGTCCGGAATGGGTGATCAACCAGACGTTCGACCTGTTCGACAAGCTGGGCGCCACCGATGAGCAGCTCGATTTCCCGGTGATCTACGCATCCGGCCTGAACGGCTATGCCGGGCTGACCGACGACGTGCGCGAAGGCGACATGAAGCCGCTGTTCGAGACCGTGCTGGCCAAGGTGCCGGTCCGTGACGACAACCCGGACGGTCCGCTGCAGCTGCAGATCATCTCGCTCGATTACAACAGCTATGTCGGCAAGATCGGCGTAGGCCGCATTTCGCGTGGCCGTGCCCGTTCGCTGCAAGACGTGGTGGTCAAGTTCGGCCCGGAAGGCAACCCCATCAAGGGTCGTATCAACCAGGTGCTGAAGTTCCAGGGCCTGGAGCGCGAAATCGTGGCGGAAGCCGAAGCCGGCGACATCGTGCTGATCAACGGCATCGAAGAGCTGGGCATCGGTTGCACCGTGTGCGCACCGGATGCGCAAGACGCGCTGCCGATGCTGAAGGTGGACGAGCCCACGCTGACCATGAACTTCTGTGTCAACACGTCGCCGCTGGCCGGCCGTGAAGGCAAGTTCGTGACCAGCCGCCAGCTGCGCGAACGCCTGGACCGCGAACTGAAGTCGAACGTGGCGCTGCGCGTGGCCGAGACCGGCGACGACACCATCTTCGAAGTGTCGGGCCGCGGCGAGCTGCACCTGACCATCCTGCTGGAAAACATGCGCCGCGAAGGCTACGAGCTGGCCGTGTCGCGCCCGCGCGTGGTGTTCAAGGAAATCGACGGCGTCAAGCACGAGCCGTACGAACTGCTGACCGTGGACGTTGAAGACGGCCACCAGGGCAGCGTGATGGAAGAGCTGGGCCGCCGCAAGGGCGAACTGCTCGACATGGCGTCCGACGGCAAGGGCCGCACCCGCCTCGAGTACCGCGTTCCGGCCCGTGGCCTGATCGGCTTCCAGGGCGAGTTCCTGACGCTGACCCGCGGCACCGGCCTGATCAGCCACATCTTCGACGACTACGCGCCTCTGCGCGAAGGCGGCCTGGGTGAGCGCCACAACGGCGTGCTGATCTCGCAGGACGACGGCGATGCCGTGGCCTACGCGCTGTGGAAGCTGCAGGATCGCGGCCGCATGTTCGTCAAGCCGGGCGATGCACTGTACGAAGGCATGATCATCGGCATCCACAGCCGCGACAACGACCTGGTTGTGAACCCGATCAAGGGCAAGCAGCTGACCAACGTGCGCGCCTCGGGTACCGACGAAGCAGTGCGCCTGGTCACGCCGATCCAGATGTCGCTGGAATACGCCGTGGAGTTCATCGCCGACGACGAACTGGTGGAAATCACGCCGAAGAGCATCCGCCTGCGCAAGCGTCACCTGAAGGAGCACGAGCGTAAGCGTGCTTCGCGCGAATCCGTGTAAGCGTTTTCGTCCCAGGCTACTTTGCCAGCAACAAAAAACCGCGCACGAGGCGCGGTTTTTTGTTGTCTGCTTTCCGTGGCGCCTTTGGCTATCCAGCCATCATGCATCCTGGCTGCGGTCCGTCCCAGATGCGGTGCCGGCCAGCGGCACGTCCCTGGCCGCCAGGTCGCGCGGATGACGCCACTCGGGCGGTTTCCAGAGGTGCCGCAGGTCGCGATGGCGCCACGCGTCGGCGAACATGTCGCCCCACTCATGGAAGGTGAGAGTGATCGGGTTATGGCTGGCGATGCGACGCGTAATGCCGTATTCGGGCGGCGCCTCTTCGGGCACGAAGGAGCCGAACATGCGGTCCCACGCGGTCAGCACGCCCGCATAGTTGCGGTCGATGTACTGCGGGTTACGCGCATGGTGTACGCGGTGTACTGAGGGCGTATTGAACAGCCATTCAAGCCGGTGCCAGCGGCCGCCCAGCCGGGTGTGCACGAAAAACTGGAAGGCCAGGTTCAACCCCACCGCCAGGATCACCCAGTCGGGCGTGAAGCCGATCAGCGCCAGCGGAATCCAGAACAACCACATGCCCGAAAGCGGATATGTCAGGCTCTGGCGGAACGCCGTCGAGAAATTCATGCCCTCCGAGGAATGATGGGTGACGTGTGAAGCCCACATCCAGCGCACCCGATGGCTGGCGCGATGAAACCAGTAGTAAAGGAAATCCTGCAGCAGCAGCAAGAGCAGGAACGACCAGACCGTCTGCGGCATCGCCTTCAGGCCATGCTGGTAGCTCCACGTGTAGACCGTGCGCACCATCAGCCACAGGAAGAACGCGTCCGACGCCTGGTGCATCAGCGCCAGCGCGGCGTTGGACGCGGTATCGCGCAGGCTGTAGATGGCGGGGTCGCGGCGCGCCCAGTACCAGGCCTCCGCGCCGATGGTCAGCAGGAAGACTGGTGCGAAAGCCAGCAGGATCAGGCCGGGATCGATTGTTGACGGTGTCATGCGCAAAGTGTTGCCCGATTCTGTCGGTTTTGCCTGGAGGCGATCCTCTATACGGTCGTGCGGTGTTGCCAAATGCGTACGCTAGCGCACTCAAAAATCCTTCCTGCGCACATTCGCATTCCTGACTATTTTGCACGACTGAATATCCGCATGCGCGGTGTCAAGGAGCGGTGAGGGGCGCCGTTATAGCGGGGCGGCCAAAAACGGAGCCGCATCAGCGCTAAAACCAACGGGGAGCCCTCATGTTTCGCAACACTACGATCGGTACTAGATTGTGGATTCTGACTATCGTCACCAATGCACTGTTGATGATTGTCGGTGCCGTAGGCTGGTTTGGCATGTCGCGCAGCAACGACGCCACGCGGCAGATCTACCAGCATCAGCTCTCCGCCGCGGTCAACCTGGCCGAGGCGCGTTCCAACCAGTTGCTCGTACGGGTCTTGCTCGACCAGGCCACCTTCGCCGCCGATCCCGCCGACGCCCGTGCGCGCGCCGATACAGCCGAGGGGTTTGCGCGCCAGTCCGATGCGGCCTGGCAGGCCTATCTGGCGCTGCCGCGTTCGGCGCAAGAAGCCCGCGCGGCTGCGGACGTTGCCGCCAAGCGTGAGGCGTTGTTCACGCAAGGTGTGTCGCCGATGATCGCCGCGCTCAAGCAAGGCGACCGCGAGGCGGTGATGCGCGCCGTGCTGGAGACCATTCCCAAGCTCGATATCGCTTTCACGGCCGTCAATACCGAGTTGGGCAAGCTGCAGCTCGCCGGCGCGCTGGAGGTCTATCACGGGTCGCAGGAGCGCTACACCACGCTGCGCTCGCTTTCGATCGGCGTGTTGGTATTTGGCTTGTGCTTCAGCACGGTGGTGGCCTGGCGCCTGCGGCGTTCCATCGTGGGTCCGCTCGATACGGCCATCGCCCGCTTCGAGCGCATCGCCGCCGGCGATCTTGGCGCGAAGGCGGATGGCGCCGGCTGCGGCGCCGAGGCGGGGCGCAGCGAGACTGGCCGCATGCTCGCCATGCTCGGGCGCATGCAAGAGAGCCTGGCCGCGATGGTGAGCGACGTGCGCGGCGGGGCCGATTCCATTGCCGCCGCCAGCAAGCAGATTGCCAGCGGCAACAGCGACTTGTCGCAACGCACGGAGCAGCAGGCCGCGTCGCTCGAGGAAACGGCGTCCAGCATGGAGGAGCTCACGGGCACGGTGCGCCAGAACGCGGATAGCGCGCGCGAGGCCAATGACCTCGCCAGCAGCGCCACTGGCCTGGCGGAGCGCGGCAGCGACGCGGTGGCGCGCGTAGCCAGCACCATGCAGGCGATCGACGCCAGTGCCAACAAGATCGTCGACATCATCGATGTCATCGAGAAGATCGCATTCCAGACCAATATCCTTGCCCTCAACGCGGCGGTGGAAGCCGCGCGGGCCGGCGAGCACGGACGAGGCTTCGCGGTGGTCGCGGGCGACGTGCGCGATCTCTCGCAGCGCTGCGCGGGCGCGTCAAAGGAGATCCGCACGCTGATCAGCGACTCTGTGTCGCGCGTGCGCGCCGGCGGCGAGATGGTCGAGCAAGCGGGGCAAGTGATGCAGGAAATGGTTGGTGCGGTGCGCCGCGTGAGCGGCATCATGAGCGGCATTAGTTCGGCATCCGACGAGCAGTCGCGCGGCATCGAGCAGGTCAACCAGGCGGTGGCGCAGATGGACGGCATGACCCAGCAGAACGCCGCGCTGGTCGAGCAGGCCGCTGCGGCAGCGGCTTCGCTGGAGGACCAGGCGCAGCGGCTTACCGGGCTGATGTCGGCATTTCGGGTGGCCTGAACGCGGTGTCTCGGACGCCGCTCAGGGGTGCGGCGCGCAGCTTGGCTGGTGTAAAGTTGCGGGTTGCATTCGCGGAGAAGAGAGACATGACTGACTTGGTCACAAGCGAGATACAGGGTCGCATCGAGGGTGGCATCGGCTACCTGACGCTGAACCGGCCCCAGGCGCTCAACGCACTGTCGCTCGAGATGATTCGCGCCATCACCCAGGCGCTCAACGCATGGGCGGTGGCGCCCGAAGTGGCGGCCGTAGTCATCGCCGGCGCGGGCGGCAAGGCTTTTTGCGCCGGAGGCGACATCCGCTTCTTCCACAAGGCCGCGCTCGCCGGCGATCCGGCGCTCGATCAGTTCTTCGTCGAGGAATACGCGCTCAATCACTTGATCCATACCTACGCCAAGCCTTACATCGCGCTGATGGACGGCGTGGTGATGGGCGGCGGCATGGGTATCTCGCAAGGCGCACGCCGCCGTCTGGTGACCGAGCGGACCAAGATGGCAATGCCGGAGACCAATATCGGCTTGTTCCCGGACGTGGGCGGCGGCTGGTTCCTGTCGCGCACGCCCGGTCGCCTGGGTGAATACCTGGGCCTGACCGGCGCCATGATTCATGCTGCTGACGCGCTGTACGCAGGCCTGGCGGATGCCTATCTGCCGGGCAATGCCATGGCGGAGCTGGTGGAGGTGCTGCGCGCACGTCAGTTTGCCGATGGCGACGCCGTGCTCGCTTGCGTCGACGAGGCCACCGCGGCGCACCGCGCCGCCTGCCCGCCGGGCGAAAGCCAGCTGGCCAAGCTGCAGGAAGAGATCGATGGCCTGTTTGCCGGCGCCTCGGTGACCGGGATCGTGGCAGCGGTGAGCGATGCCGGCTCCGACTGGGCCGCGCAGACGGCGGCCATGCTGCGCACGCGCTCGCCGCTGATGCTCAACGTCACGCTGGAGCAGATCCGCCGCGCCCGCACCATGGCGCTGAACGACGAGCTGCGTATGGAGCTGGACATGATGTACCACGTGTTCCGCCACGGCGACGGCGTCGAAGGCATTCGCGCGCTGGCGGTCGACAAGGACCACGCGCCGAAGTGGCAGCCCGCGCGTCTCGATGAGGTCACCCGCGAGCGCGTGCACGCGTTTTTCGACAGCCCCTGGGCGCACGGCGAGCATCCGCTGGCGGCGCTGTAGGCTGGCGACTGGCGGTTCCTTTCGCGCAAATGGATTAGAGTGACGCTTGGACCGGCCGCCGCTGCGCAGCAATGCGGCGCGCGAGCCGGCTCCGTCCACCCATGGTGCCGTGAACGAAAAAGGAATCGCGATGAGTACTCCACGTGATGTAGCCGTATTGGTAGGCAGCCTGCGCAAGGACTCCTTCAACCGCAAGCTGGCACTCGCGCTCGCCGCGATGGCGCCGGCCGGGCTCAAGCTCGACATCGTCGAAATCGGCCAGTTGCCGCTGTACAACCAGGACGAGGACGCCAGCCCGCCCGCGCCATGGGTCGCCTTTCGCGACCGCATCCGGTGCGCCGACGCGGTGCTCTTCGTGACACCCGAGTACAACCGCTCGGTGCCGGCCGCGCTCAAGAACGCCATCGACGTCGGCTCGCGCCCCTACGGCCAGAGCGCCTGGGACGGCAAGCCCGGCGGCGTCATCAGCGCCTCGCCCGGCGCCGTCGGCGGCTTCGGCGCCAATCACCACCTGCGTCAGTCGCTCGTCTTCCTCAATATCCCGGTCCTCCAGCAACCGGAAGCCTATATCAGCGGCGTTGACAAGCTCTTCGACGAGCAGGGCGGCATCGCCAACGAGTCCACCCGTGGATTCCTGGGCAAGTACCTGGCGACCTATGCCGCCTGGATCGAGCGCAACGCGGCTCGTTGATCGGCAATGCAACCGCCGAAGTAACCGCCAAAGTTCTCAAAACCCACCTCCCAAAAGCACTGACGCCCGTTGCCGACAGGGCAACGGGCGCGGAGGGCAGAGTATCGCTGCCTTGCGCTTCTGATTCGACTTACTTGCGCTTGATGTCCCCGGCCGGCCGCGACTGCGTGCCTGCCAGCGGTTGGCCTGGAAAGCCCTCCGGATAGCTGATGACGCGCAAGGCTCCCCCGAGCTTGCGCTGCGTCCATGCATGACCGGCGCGCGTTCTCGCGCCGCCTGTGATTGCCACCATGGCTTCTCTGTCGAGATCCACGCTGTCCGGCAAATCCTTGATGACGATGACGGCCATGACTTCCTCCTGCAGGGTGGCGAAGGCCGGCTCGGCCGGGGTTCGCCGGGTGGGTGCGCGCGATGCGGCAGGCCCGGCCAGATCAGTATAGGCCACGGGTTTTACCTCCGGGGCGGTGCCAGTTCGTGCGCAACAGCCGTGGAAACCCTTGGGTTTCCACGGAGCGGGGCGCATCTCGCTCAGACCGCGGCGTGGGTAGCGGCCCACTGCGACGGGTTGACGTCGATGCTCAGCGGGCCGAAGCCGGAGCCGATCACGCCGACGTTGTTGAGCGTGTTCACGTTGATGCTCTGCAACTGGGCGATGTTCTGGTTGACGTTGACATTGACGTTGGCCACCGGGCCCAGTCCTTGCAACCAGGAATTGCCGCCGCGCACCGCGGCCAGGGACTTGCTGTCGAGGTCTTGGGTCAGGGCGAGGTCGCGCACGATGATGGATGACATGATGGTTCTCCTAGACTTCACTTGACTTGATTGCTGGAAATGGCGGGTACTGGCTGGCAGCGGAGGCGGCGGGGCCGCCTCTTGCCGGTGCCGGGACCATTCAATAAATGTTGTTGGTGGCGTTCTGGGTCGACGTCACGTGGGACTTGATGTCGGCGGCAAAGGCCGTGTTGTTGCCGTTCATGTTCACGACGTTCTGGGTCTGGCCGATCAGCTGCGAAGCATTGAAGGTCGAGTCGATCTTGGTCAGGCTGAAGACAGGCATGAAGGGCACGAAGCCGCCGCGCACGGCGCGCATGGCGCGGGTGTCGAGTTCTTCGGTGACGGACAGGTCCTTGATGGCGAGGGTGGTAGTCATGGCAGTTCTCCGGGGTATTCAGTGGATTGCGAATTCGGCTTGGGGCGTGGCCCGCGGCTTAGTAGATGTTGTTGGTGGCGTTCTGGGTCGACGTCACGTGGGACTTGATGTCGGCCACGAAGGCGGCGTTGTTGCCGTTCATGTTCACGACGTTCTGGGTCTGGCCAATGAGCTGCGAGGCGTTGAAGGTCGAGTCGAGCTTGACCGAGCTGAAGACGGGCATGAAGGGCACGAAGCCGCCGCGCACGGCGCGCATGGCGCGGGTGTCGAGTTCTTCGGTGACCGGCAGGTCCTTGATGGCGAGGGTGGTAGTCATGGCAGTTCTCCTTGGGAGCGATTGGGACTTTGGTTCATTTGGGTTGAGCATCTGTGCTGCGCTCGGGAGGTACAAACGCATGGAGTGTGCCAAGGCGGGCCATGTCATCGCAGATTGCCCGCAAACGCAGGCTGGGCCTGGGGAGAGAATTTATCGGACCGGAAAAGACGTGCCAGCGGGCGGTTCGGGGTGGCCTGGATCTGATGGGTGGCGGCCAACACAACAACACAGGGTGTTCGCGCATGTGCGACAGGTAGTGGCTCTTGCGGCGCCATCGTGCCGCTGGCGTGGCTTGCCGGCGTTGATGCAAAGCACGAGGGGTTTGCGATTGGCGTGAGTGCGCACTAGTATCCATCGTGGGCAGGTACTCGCTGTAGACGGGCGAGTGGGCGCTCAATGCGCAACTTCGCGCAATCACGTCGTGGCTGCATCGATGCCTAGCATTCCAGACCTGATACGTACCTTCCAAAGCGGTGGTCTGTCGCACGACGAACTGTTGGCCCGCATCGACAGCACCTTGGCCGTGGACCAGGCAAGCGCCACGCAGCTAGCGGACATGCTCAGCGAGGAGAACACCCGCTTCCCGCTGCCGCCTGGCGTTTATGAAGAGGTGTTGCGGCGCATCGAGCGCCGCGGGGCAACCCAGTTCGAGGATGGCGGCGAGGAAACCCGCGTGCAGACTGGCCGCGCCGGCATGGCGTCCGCGCCTTCCTTGCCATCGCAAGCGCCCGCGAGCGATCAGGCGATTGGCGGGGCGGAGCAGACCAAAGGGGTGGGCGATACCTTGAATGGCCGCTTCGTGCTGGAGGAGTGCCTGGGCGTGGGCGGCATGGGGACGGTCTACAAGGCGCTCGACCTGCGCAAGCTCGAGGCCTCGGACCGCAAGCCGTACATCGCCATCAAGGTCCTCAATGTGCAGTTCCGCGGTCATCCGAAATCGCTGATCGCGCTGCAGCGCGAGGCGCGCAAGGCGCAGACGCTGGCGCACCGCAACATCGTGACGGTCTATGACTTCGACCGCGATGGCTCGGTGGTTTACCTGACCATGGAGTACCTGTCGGGCAAGTCGCTCAATCGTGTCTTGCGCGCGCCAGACTTCGCCGGCATGCCTTACGCCAAGGCGCTGCCGATCATCACCGGCATGGGCCGGGCCTTGTCCTATGCGCACGAGCGCGGCTTTGTCCACTGCGACTTCAAGCCCGCCAATGTCTTCCTCACCGATAGCGGCGAAGTGAAGGTGATCGATTTCGGCATCGCGCGCGTTTTCCAGCAACCGGCGGACGACGCGGACCCGACCGTGTTCGACCCCGGCACGCTCGGCGGCATGACCCCCGCCTATGCCAGCCCCGAGATGTTCGAGCATCGCGAGCCGGATCCGCGCGACGACATCTACGCGCTGGCCTGCGTGACCTATGAACTGCTGACTGGAAGGCACCCCTATGAGCGGCTGTCGGCCAACCAGGCGCGCGGCGCCGGCCTCAAGCCACAGCGCCCCAAGGTGCTCAGCCGCGGGCAGTGGCGCGCACTGCGCGCGGCGCTGTCTTTCGATCGCGCGACACGCACGCCTACCGTGGCGCGTTTCCTGGCCGACATGGGCACCGAGCGCCACGGTGGCATGCCAATGGCCAAGCTGGGCGCCGCGTCCGTGGCCGGCGTGCTGCTGGCCGGCGGGCTGGGTTACTACGTGTGGCGCGCGCGCACCACGCAGGAGGGGCAGCAGCCTGCGGCGCAATCCGCGTCAAGCGCGGTGGTATCGGCCCCCCCCCAAGCCGCAGTGACGCCATCCGCCACGCCGGGGGCGCCGCCGTCGGCGCAACCGAGCGAGGAAGCCCGGCGCGAGCGCGCGCTCTCCATGCAGGCCGTGACGCCGGTGCTGGCACGCGCGCCTTGCTCGCTGCTGTCGGCCACCGGGCAGGACCACGCACTTCAGGTGCGTGGCTACGTGGCGGAGCGCTTTGGCATCAAGCGCCTGAAAGAGGAGCTGAGCGCGGTGCCCGGCGTGCAGACGCTGAACCTGGACGTGCAGGCGCTGGGTGATGACAAGTGCGACGTGGTCAAGCTGATCTCGCCTTACTGGTCGGGGCGCCGCAGCGCAACCGCGCTGACCACGATCCGCACCCGGGCGCCCGGCGCGCAACTCACGGAGGGAACGCCACTGATCGTGGATATCACCACGCCGCCTTACGACACCTATGTCTACGTCGACTACTACATGGCCGATGGCAAGGTCGTGCATATGGTGCCAAGCCAGCGCGCCAAGGCCAACCAGGCACCCGCCAGCTACACCGCTGCCGTGGGCAGCCTCGGGGACTGGGTGATCTCGAAGCCGTTCGGCACGGAGCTGATCGTGCTGATCACTACGCCTGCGGCCCTGTTCGACGCGTTGCGCCCCGAGTCGGAGTCCAGGCAGGACTACCTGCGCGCGCTCGACAGGCAGCTGGGCCCGATGGCGGCGAAGCACGGAGAAAGCCACATCGGTGCCGACATGGTGCAGATATCCACCAACCCGCGCTAGCCAGGCAAGGCGCAGCGGCTACTTCAGGTCCCGCACGACGCGAAAGCCGTTTTGCGACTGGCGTACGCTCGCGCTGTACTTGAAGCGGGTGGAGGAGAGCATGTAGCTCGCGCCTTCACGCCATGAGCCGCCACGGATCACGCGCACGCCGCAGCCGGGCTCGTCCCAGGCGCGTCCGTCGGCAGGCGCGTTCTTGTAGGAGATGTGCCAGCAGTCGGCGACCCATTCCCACACGCTGCCGTTCATGTCGTGGAGGCCGTAGCCATTGGCGGCAAAGGAGCCGACGTTGGCGGGCGCGTCGGCATTCCACGGTTCGCCGCAGTCCTTGCAGTTGGCCGTGCCTTTGCGCATCTGGTCGCCCCACCAGTAGAGTGTCGCGGTGCCGCCCCGGGCGGCGTACTCCCACTCGGCTTCGGTTGGCAGGCGGTAGTGCTTGCCGCTGACCTTGCTCAGCCAGGCGACGTACTGCTGGGCATCGTCCCAGCTCACATCGCGCACGGGGGCGTTCCTCGGCGCGTTGGCGACGGTGGCGATGCGCTGGCATGCCCCCGCATCAGCGCAGGCCCCCCATTGTTCCACCGTGACTTCGTACTTGCCGATCGCGAAGGGCTGGCCGATGGTGACGTGATGCGGCGGCTTCTCGGTCGGGTCACCGCCGTTGCTGCCCATGATGAAGCTGCCCGCCGGCAGGCTGTGCAGCACGGGACAGCCCGGGCAGTCCTTGACCTCGACTGGCTTGATCTCGACTATCACGGCGCCGGCCGCGGCAGTTCGTTGCGTGGTGGGTACGCTCGCGGTCGGGGCGGGCGGCGCGGATGCGGCAGGCGCGGTTGGTGACGGCGCGGCGGGCGGCGCCTGCACCTTGCCGGACTGCGCGCGCGCGGGCGGCGGCGTGACGGCGCCTTGCGCGGTGGCTTGCCCGGCTGAGGCGCCTGGCGTGCGAGCACGCTCCGCAGGCGCCCCGGCCTGCGGCCCGGCCGCGCGCAGCCGCTCGATCCTGGCGCGCGCCAGCGGCGCGAAGCGGCCGTTCGGATAGGCCTTAAGGTAGGCCTCGTAGTCACTTGCGAAATTGCTGTTCTTGATGGAGTCCCAGAAGCTGAGCTCGTACTGCTCGTCGCTGTCCTTGGGAAGGATGCCGCGATGCTGCGCAAGGATCGGCGGATCGGCTTGACTTCGTGCGGGCGTGAAGGCTGCGTTGTCGTTGTCCTTTTCGCTGGAGGCCGCAGTGTTTGCCGCGAACCGGAGCGGGGCGGGTAAAGACGATGATATCCACGGTTGCTGCCGCCGCCCGGTATTCTGGCTCACGATTTCACCAGCCCGGAGCAGGGCGGCCTCGGCATCAAGGCCGGGCATGCGCATCGTACGCAGTAAGGCGGCGGTGAACGCACCGTGCCGCGCCCCCTCGGCCGCCACGGCGCCGGGGGCCGTGGCATAGGCGATCAGCGTGTTGGCGGGGGCGGAGGGTGGCTTGACGGCACTGCCGCGATAGGGGTTGTCCAGGCAGCTATCGAGGATTACCACGTTAAGCATGTCCGGCCTTGGCGCCGACATGCTGGCCAGTACGGCGTCAAGCGCGGTGCCCGCGGTGAGCAAGCGGCCAGGTGCACGGCTGCCGGCATCGACGGGAATCATCACCGGGGTGTCCGCGACCTCGATGCCGTGCCCCGCGAAATAGAACAACCCCGTGCCGCCCGCCTGCAGGCGCTGCTGGAATTCGGCAAGCGCGCGCGCCATGCCTTCCCGGTCCAGGTTCTCGCGGAGCGTGACGTCGAAGCCGAGCGCGGCCAAGGTGCGGCGCATTGCCCGGGCGTCATTGGCGGCGTTGGGCAGTGGCTCGTCCACATAGGCGCCGTTGCCGATGACCAGGGCGAGGCGCCTGCCCGGAGCGCTCGCGGGGGCGGCGGCCGGGTGCTTTGTTGCTTGGAGGGGGAGGGGGAGGGTTGGCGTGTCGATGCCGGCTTCGGCGCGCACGGCCGCAGCCAACCCGAGCAGGCACACGACAAGGAATTTTCGCCACATATGCAGGCCTTGTTCGTACGGCGCCGAAGTGCATCGGCGGTCCACGTGCCAACGGCGTGACGCGGCACGCGAGAGCGATGATGCCCGGCCATCACCTGGCCGGCCCGCCTTGTCCTTTGCGCTCACAGGATGCAGCGCTAGCGGCACTGGGCTGGCTCAATCAACCATAGCACAGCGATTGTGAATCCGGAGGTGCTTCGCAACACCGGGTGGCGTAGCAAGCTCACAGCCGCGCGGCGCCTACGCGGCGCAGGGTCTCGCCAAGTATCTTTTTGCCGTTTTCCGTTCTAAGCTGAATGACGAAATTGGATGACGAAATGCAGCGCGCCGGCCTGAAGCCAATCAACGAATCGGCCAAAAGCCGAGTACCAATAGCAAGAATTCACCGCGTTTCGAGACAAGCTGTTCGGGAGGGCTAACGTATGCACAGACGAACCGTGCTAGGCACATTGGCAGCGTCGCTGCTGGCTCCGTTGCCTTCGATCTCGTTGTCCACGACATCCCCACCCAATGCCGAGGTCTACATCATCTGGCCGCCCGACGGCGCCGTGATCGATGGCGGCAAATTCTGGGTGCGCATGGGCCTGCGCAATATGGGGATCGCCCCCAAGGGCGTCGACATGGCCAACGTCGGCCACCACCACCTGTTGATCGACACGGACCTGCCGCCCATGGACAAGGAGATTCCGAATGACCGGAACCACCTGCACTTCGGCGCTGGCGAGACCGAGGCGCGGATCGAGTTGCCGCCGGGCAAGCACACCTTGCAGTTGCTGCTCGGCGACAAGGATCACAAGCCCCACGATCCGCCGATCTACTCCAGGAAGATCACCATCACCGTTCGATAAGGCCCCGGGCCGCCTTGCCGGCGGCACGATACGGGAGACAGTCCATGCGTAAGCTCATTCCGGCTGCTGCGCTCGCCGCCAGCCTGCTTCTGATCGGTGGCATGCCGAGCAGCGCAATCGCGGACGCCACGCCCGCGCCCGCCCATGCCTACCTGTACATCGGCTTTCCCAACAACAACCAGGTCCTGCCGGCGGGCAAGCCGATCAAGGTGTGGTTCGGGCTGCGCGGCATGGGTGTCGCGCCGCGCGGCGTGAAATTTCCAAACAGCGGCCATCATCATCTGCTGATCGATACCGATCTGCCGCCCATGGACAAGGAAATCCCAAACGACCGCAACCATCTGCATTTCGGCGCCGGCGAGACGGAGACCACGATCGAGCTGCCGCCGGGCAAACATACCTTGCAACTGCTGATGGCCGACGACAAGCACATTCCGCACAACCCGCCGATCTACTCCAAGAAGATCACGATCTACGTGAAGTAACGCCGATCGTTCATTCAGGTTCGCGCTTTTTTCGCGGTGCCGCATCACGAGCGCCGTGCGCGCATCGCTGCTGATCTTATTGCGCGCACGGCCAGGCGGCGCTCGCTGCACAACTCCCCCGTGACTTCATTGCAGCGGCCGCGCGCGTCGCACGGGGCGATCGTTTGTCGTCAGCGAGCAAACACATGGTGTCTGTTGTGTTGGCCGCCACCCATCAGATCCAGGCCACCCCGAACCGCCCGCTGGCACGTCTTTTCCGGTCCGATAAATTCTCTCCCCAGGCCCAGCCTGCGTTTGCGGGCGATCTGCGATGACATGGCCCGCCTTGGCACACTCCATGCGTTTGTACCTCCCGAGCGCAGCACAGATGCTCAACCCAAATGAACCAAAGTCCCAATCGCTCCCAAGGAGAACTGCCATGACTACCACCCTCGCCATCAAGGACCTGCCGGTCACCGAAGAACTCGACACCCGCGCCATGCGCGCCGTGCGCGGCGGCTTCGTGCCCTTCATGCCCGTCTTCAGCTCGGTCAAGCTCGACTCGACCTTCAACGCCTCGCAGCTCATTGGCCAGACCCAGAACGTCGTGAACATGAACGGCAACAACGCCGCCTTCGTGGCCGACATCAAGTCCCACGTGACGTCGACCCAGAACGCCACCAACAACATCTACTAAGCCGCGGGCCACGCCCCAAGCCGAATTCGCAATCCACTGAATACCCCGGAGAACTGCCATGACTACCACCCTCGCCATCAAGGACCTGTCCGTCACCGAAGAACTCGACACCCGCGCCATGCGCGCCGTGCGCGGCGGCTTCGTGCCCTTCATGCCCGTCTTCAGCCTGACCAAGATCGACTCGACCTTCAATGCTTCGCAGCTGATCGGCCAGACCCAGAACGTCGTGAACATGAACGGCAACAACACGGCCTTTGCCGACGATATCAAGTCCCACGTGACGTCGACCCAGAACGCCACCAACAACATCTACTAAGCCGCGGGCCACGCCCCAAGCCGAATTCGCAATCCACTGAATACCCCGGAGAACTGCCATGACTACCACCCTCGCCATCAAGGACCTGTCCGTCAACGAAGAACTCGACACCCGCGCCATGCGCGCCGTGCGCGGCGGTTTCGTGCCCTTCATGCCCGTCTTCAGCGCGGTCAAGATCGACTCGACCTTCAATGCCCAGCAGCTGATCGGGCAGACGCAAAACGTCGTCAACATGAACGGCAACAACACGGCCTTTGCCGACGACATCAAGTCCCACGTGAGCTCAACGCAGAACGCAGAGAACAACATCTATCGTTGAAGCCACCGCCGCCCTCCCGGCGTGCCGGGCAGGGCGGCCCTTTTCTTGCCGCAGGGCCTCTATTTACAGGTTGGATCGCGCCGCTAGCGGATACACAATGCATGCATGGCGTGTTGATGGCGCGGCTCCTTTGCATCCGGGCCGTGACTGACCCGGCGCAACTGGCGCTGGCGATGTGGTTGACGGGGGCCGGTGCCCGCCGTGGCCTCTTCTCCCCGCCGGCGCTCGCAGGAGGCGATCGTGCCAGACCATTCCACCCCGTTCATCGTGCATGGTGCGCGCGCCGCGTTGCGGCGATGCCTGGTGGCAGGCGCCTGCCTGCTGGTACTGGCCGCTTGCGCCGACTTTCGTCCGCCGGTGTACCAGCGGCCCGAAACGCCGGCCAAGCCGGACTGGGCGCGCCAGGGATCGATCACGGTTTCGCCGGCGGAAACGATCGTGCCGAACTGGTGGCAGGCGTTCCGGGATCCGTACCTCGACGGACTGGTCGACAAGGCGATTGCGGGGAACTACGACATCAAGGTGCTGGCCGCACGCATCAAGGTAGCGGGCGCGCAGATTGCCGAGGTCAAGGCCGGCGCGCTGCCGGTCTTTGACGTGGGGGCAGGGGCAAGCTTCGAGAAGAGCACAGGCACGTCGCTCGTCAAGACCTACAACCTCGGCACCCAGGTCAACTGGGACATCGATATCTGGGGCAAGGTGGAGAAGGGTGTGCAGGCCCAGACCGCCGAGTTCAACGCGACCGAAGCGGATTGGCGTGCCGGCTACCTCACCCTGGTCTCGGATGTGTCCACCACCTACTTCCAGATACTGCAGTTCGACGAACAGATCGATCAGCAGAGCAAGACGCTAGCGAGGAACAAGCAGATCCTCGCCACCTACCAGGCCATGTTCCAGAACGGCCTGATTCCGAAAATCCGCGTGATGCAGCAGCAAGCCGAGATCAACAGGCTCACCAAGGACCTGCTGGAGCTTCGCCGCTCGCGCGATATTTCCGAGAATGCGCTGGCCACGCTGGTGGGTGTGCCGGCTGGCGTGTTCAAGGTGCCGGCCGGGCGACTGCAGGAGCGCGTTCAACTGCCGACGGTGCCGGCGGGGCTGCCGTCGCAATTGCTCTCGCGGCGCCCTGACATTGTGGCGGCGGAGTATCGCGTGCTTGAGTCCGTCAACCTGGTCGGCCAGGCGCGCCTGGCGCAGCTGCCCAGCGTCAGCCTGACGGGCCGCGGCGGCACTGCGAGTTTCGCGCTGAGCGACCTGCTGAAGTCCTTCACCTTCGGCTTCATGCCGAGCATCAATCTGCCCATGCTGGACCCGGGCGTTCGTGCCCGGGTGAAGACCAGCGAGGCCCAGACCAAGGTCGCCGAGAGCGAATACGGCCGCACCGTGATTACAGCATTCGAGGAAGTGGAGAACGCGCTGGTCAACGTCGACGCGCACAAGAAGCAGCGCGTGGAACTGCAGCAGCAGGTTGCGCAATTGCGCGTGGTGTCGGCGCAGATCGAGGCCCAGCTGAAGGAAGGCGTGGTGTCCCAGCTCGATGTATTCGAGACCGAGCGATCGCTGCTGAGCGCGCAACAGGAATTGTTGGCCAACCACCAACAGATCCTGGCCGACACTGTCACCCTCTACAAGGCACTTGGGGGCGGTTGGCCAAGCACCGAGGTGAGCAATGCACCGAAAGAGACGTCGCAGCAGGTCTCGAAGTAGGGGGCTGCAACCCGTTGCGCACGAGAAGCCGGGTACGCCCGGCAAGGCGCGAAGTACGCCACCGGCGGACGTTTGACTACGGGCAAGCGTGGCCTACTATGTCCTTAGTCAACACGTTCACGACGCAGCGGGCCGCACCGGCTCGCGCCGTCGCCATGAAACATGGCTTGCCGCTGGCGCACGCGTCGTGGCACGCGCTGTTGGTGGTATCGAAACATGGCTCCAGACGAAGCTCTGATTGTCGAGATGCGGGCGAAGGTGGGGCAGGCGTTCGATATCGTGCTCGAGCCCATCTCCGACCCTGAGCTCGGCGAGATCCGCATCGACGAGAGCCTGTTCGCCGTAGGCCGCGCGGAAGCGCCTTTCGCTGCATACCCGCCCGATACGGCCGCAGTGCTCTCGCGCCGTCATGCGCGCATCTTCTCCGAGCATGGCGCGGTCTATATCGCTGACCTGGGCAGCAAGAACGGCACCACCGTCAATGGCGCGGCCGTGGCACAGCAGCCGGCCAGGCTGCGCGATGGCGATGAACTGCGCTTCGGCACGGCGCTGTCCTACCTGGTGCGGCTACGCGCTCGCGCGCCGGTCCAGGCGGCAAGCCGGGCGCCGATAGTGCTGACGCTCGTGCCCGAGCGCGACGATCTTGGGCTGCAGCCGATTGAGGTGGCTGGCTTCCCCTTCCTGATCAGCAAGGCGGATGCGTCTTTCTCCCGTTACAAGGAGAAGTATCCGCACCAGGTCAACTATGTCTCGCGCCGCCATGCGCACATCTTCCTGAGAGGGAACGATCCATTTGTCGAAGACCTTGGCAGTACCAACGGGACCTTCGTCAACGGCAAGCGGGTAGATGAGCATGCGGTCGCACTCGGCGAGAGCGACCTTCTTGCGTTTGGTGGCAATCATTTTGTCTATCGGGTTGGCATATGCAACGGGGCCGCCGCCGAGGCAACCCTCACCAGCGCGATCCTGCCGCCGTGCGATGCCGCCGAATTGCCTGCCCGGGACCAGGCGGCTCCTCTCTCTGCCCCGTCGGCCCCGTCGGCTCCGGCACCCGCCGCAGCGCCAACACCCGGCACGCCGGCGCACGATCCCGATAAGACCACGTTTGTCGCCGCGGCTGGCTCCTTCCTGGATATTTTCTGCGTCGACTATGCCGCCCAGCAGGAGGATGAGGTCAATCAGGAGGCATTGCCCCAGCCGGAAGGCGACGGCGGCGCGACGGACAAGCCGCGCGCGCAGGGCAAGTTCGCGCTGGTCATGGGCAGGCTAGGCAGCAGCTTTGGCGCTTCGGAGCGCGCTGGCCTGAAGCGCGCGGCGCGCTGGGGCGGTGCCGTTGCCGTGGCGGTCGTGGCGTTGCTGCTCTTCCTGTACTTGCGCGGCGCGCCCGAGCGCGAGATGCGGTCCTTGATGGCCGGCGGCGACTATGCCCGCGCCGCTGCCGTGGCCGGCGCGTATCTGGAGCGCCACCCGGATCATGCGCAGTTCCGCGCGATGGGTACCGAGGCGCTGCTGCGCGACCAGGTGCCGGGATGGATCGGCAAGCTGCAGGCGCGCGACTTCAATGGCGCCGAAACGGCGCTTGCGCATATGAAGACGCTCGGTGCGCACAATGCCGACGCGCGCGGCGTGCTGGATGAACTCGACTGGATCGGCCGGCTGAACCGCTTCGTGGCCGGCCGGGGCGGCGTGGATGCGCCGATCCGCATCTTCACCGATGAAGCGGGCATGCGTGCGCTGCTCAAGCACTGGAATGACGACACGCCCGCGCACCAGCGCGCGCTGGACCGCATTGCCGCCTATGTGCCGCAATTCAGGGAGCCCTATGCCGATGCGCTCAGCTATGTGCGCAAGCTGCAGAGCGACGACTCGGTCTATCTGGCAGCCATCGACCGCTTGAATGCGTCGCTGGCCACCGGGTTGGCGAGCGAGCATCCTGAAGCGCTGCAGGCCGTGCTGGCGGACTACGCGGAGAAGTATCCAAGGCTCGCCGGCATGGATCGCATCAAGGAAGACCTGCAGCAGTACATTGCGCTGGACGGCGCGGCGCGCGCAGCCACGCTAGGCCCGCTGATGGCCCAGATGGCCAAGGTCAGCTTTTCCACGCCGCCCTTCCAGGCGCGCTTTCGCGAATTGGCAGCCAGCCGCTTGCCGACGCCGGAACTGGTGCGGCAGTACGCCGAGGTGGACAAGGCCTGGCGCGCAGGGGACAGCGCCAAGGCGTTCGCCGGGCTGCAAGCGATAAAGACGGGGCCGTGGGCCGAGGCCGCGGCCAAGGACCTTGCGCGCAAGCAGGCCGTCGCCGCGCAGTTTGCCGAGTTGCAGAAGGCGCACGGCGGCAAGGGCTATGAGGACGACTTGCTGTCGTTCTACGCCATGCTCGATCCCGTCGAGGATGTCTATTTCCTACATGCTGTCGAGCCTGATGTGGCGGCGATACACGATGCGGCGATCCGGCGTGCGCAGGAACTGATGAACGCCGCGCTTGCGTCGTGGCGCCAGTATCGCCGCGATGGCGCCATCGGCGGCGAGCAGCGGCTGGAGTCCGATATCTCCGCCAAGTTCCGCGCGCAGGCACGCCTGCTGTCCAACGCCAGCGCGCAGGCGCGCCAGGGCATGCGCATCTACGCGCAGTTGAAGGTAGGCGATACGGCGCAATGGAGCCAGGTCCGGGAGGATATCGATTCGGAGACGGAGCTGCAGCGGCGTTCCCTGCAGGAATTGCGCATGGTGCTGAGCCCTGCGCTGCTCAAGTCCAAGCTGGCATTGATTGGAGGGGAGGGTGATGAAGGACGACAGCCGAGACAATCGCCTTAAGCCGCTGTCCGAGGCGCTTGAGGACCACAGTGCTGAGGGCATCGCCATTCTCAGCGCGGAGCCCTGGAAACTGATGCAGATCTCCGTGCTGGTCATGGTGTCGCTGGTCGTCTGTGCACTGGTCTGGTCGTTCGTGGGCCATGCGGATGTGATCGTGTCCGCGGACGGCACCCTTGCCCCGGAGTCCGAAGTGCGGCGGTTCTATGCGCCGGTGGACGGGGAGCTGGCGGATCTCTATGTGGCCGAGGGCCAGCCGGTGAACAAGGACGACGTGCTGGCGCGCCTGAATGCGCGTGGTGCGATCGAGGCCGCCACCAATGCGCTGGAGGCGCAGCTCAAGCTGCAGGATTCCGAGCGGGAGTGGAAGCAGTTTCCCGACAAGAAGCTGTTGATGGAGCGCAAGGCGGCAGCGTTGAAGCAGCAGATCGATGTGGCGGAACGCCTGCACGAGAATCGCACGGCGGAGGGCACGACCCGGCTCGCGGAACAACAGCGGGCACAATTGCAGCAGGCGCGCAGCAACCTGGACAGCGCACGTCGGACGCGTGAATTCGCGCGCCAGGAGCAGGACCGCTATGCCCGCTTGTTTGCGCTGCCGGGCGGCGGCGGGGTCTCGCAGTCACAGGTGGAGGGCAAGCGGATTGCGGCTGTCGAGGCGGAGAACGCGCTGCAGATTGCCCAGTCGCGGCTGGCCGAACTGGATTCCAAGCTGAGCCAGGAATTCAACCAGGCTACCGTGCAGCTCGAAGGCAGCAGCCAGGAGTTGACCAACCTGCGCATCCAGTACGACGCCGCGCTGCGCGAGATGGCCAATACGGAAGACAAGCTGCGCCTGCAGGTGCAGACCGCGCGGCTGGTTGCCGAGGCGGCGGCGCGCATCCGTTTCGAGAATATCGACAAGGACAACTTCCTGCTGATCCTGGCGCCCGTGGCGGGCGTGATCACCGATGTCAGCTCCACGCAGCGCGGTGACAAGGTCCTGGCCAATGCGCCATTGGGCGGCATCGCGCCAAAGAATGCACGCCCCGTGCTCAAGATCGAGATTGCCGAGCGTGATCGCGCCTTCCTGCGCGAGGGCTTGCCCGTCAAGCTGAAATTCAACGCTTTTCCCTACCAGCGCTATGGCTTGATTGCCGGCACGCTCGAGTACATCTCGCCAGCGACCAAGCTGGCGGGGCCGAACAAGCAGCCGGTGTACGAGGGGCGCGTCCGGCTGGCGCAAGACTACTACACGGTGGCGGACAACAAATACCCGCTGCGCTACGGCATGACCGCGACGGCGGAAATCGTGGTGCGCGAGCGGCGCCTGATTGACCTGGGGCTGGATCCGTTCCGGCAGGTGGCGGGCTGAAGCCAGCGGATGGCGGCGACGCTTGGAAGGTAGTTGGAGACGCATCGGCGGCCCGCACCTGTGTGCGGGTGGATTTTGGCGAATGGGAAACAATCAAGGAGCTGACGAGATGACAGCGATTGTGCGGGTCGACGATGAAGTCATCGGGGTCGAGGAGTTCATCCGGGTCTTGAAGCTCACGGGCCAATTCGAAGGGCTGGTCGAGCAGATTGTCAGGGACAAGCTCACGGTGCACGCGGCGAAGAAGCATGGCATCACCGTGTCGCCCGAGGATATCCAGGAACGCGCCGATCAGTTCCGGCGCGTGCAGGGCTTGCACCGGGCGACGCAGATGAACCATTACCTCGATGTGCTCGGTGTGAGCCTGGACGAGTTCGAGTCGTTCGTAACCGATAGTCTCTACCAGGAAAAGATGCTTGCCGAGGTGGCCAGCGACAAGGCGGTCGAGGCCTACTTCAAGCTGCACTCGCCGAAGTTCGACAGCATCGAGGTGAGCCATATCGTGGTAGACGCCGAGGGCAAGGCAAAGGAGCTGATCTCCTACCTGCGGGACGATCCCGACAGCTTTGCCGAGATGGCGCGCGAGCACTCCATCGCGGACACGAAGGAGCAGGGCGGCGCGATCGGCAAGGTCTTGCGCGGCTCGCTGAAGACGGATATCGAAGCCAAGGTGTTCAACGCCGCCACCGGCGACCTGCTTGGTCCGTTCCCGTCCCAGGACCGCTCCTTCTTCGAGATCTTCATGGTGAGCGCCAAGCATCCCGCCACGCTCGATGCCGATGTGGCGGCGGAGGTGCGCCGGCTCCTGCGTGAAGACTGGCTGATGGCCAGGGCGCAGGAACACGTCATCGAAGCGCGCTAGCCGCTAGCGCCCAGACGCATATGCAAGCCAGTCCCGAACTGCATCCGCTCGCCGACTTCCTGGCTGGCGTGGAAATACTCTCGCCGTTCTCGCGCGAGGAAATGGAGCGGCTGGCGGAGCATGCGCAAGCGCTTTCGTACGGCTTTGGCGAGACTATCTGCAATGCGGGCGAGGCGGCAGACGGGCTCTTCATCATCAAGTCGGGGTCCGTGCGCATCTTCAACGAGGACAATGGCAAGGAAGTCAGCCTTGGCGTGCGCAAGGCGCGCGAGGTGTTTGCCGACATCGCCATGCTGCGCGAGTACCGGCATGAATCCTCGGTGCGTTCGTCCGCCAAGACTGAGCTGCTCTTTATTCCGCGCAGTGCGACCGAACCCATGATTGCGCAAAATCCGGCGGCGATGGCTTTTGTTGCCAGCTATGTGGCGATCGGGTCGGCCGGCGGCTTTGTCGCCCGCTTGTTCGACCTGCGTGGCAAGCTCGACAAGAGTGAGCTGGAGGAGGCCGTGCGCAGCGTGGGGGTAAAGCGCGTGTCCGCCGGCAAGGAAATCCTGAAGCAGGATGCACGGGAGGATCGCCGCCTGTACGTGGTGCGCCAGGGCGAAGTGCGCATTGTGCGCACCGAGGAGGGAGTCGAGTATCCGTTGGCGACCTTGCGCCAGGGCGATATCTTTGGCGAGCGCGCCTGCGTGATGCGACAGGAGCAGATTGCGTCGGCCATCGCCGGCACGGATGCGCGGCTGCTGGTGATTCCGGAGAAGACCGTGCAGCTGATCCTGGAGCGCAATCCCAAGCTGCGCGAGGTGCTGGAGGAGCGCATACGTTTTATCGACAGGGAACTGCATCGGCAAAAGCGGATGGCCGAGCGGCGCAAGCATCCGGTGATGCTCGATCTGCGCTCGAAGCCGGAGTTCGGCGAACGCGTTATCCGCCGCTTCGCTCTGGTCGAGCAGGCCGAGGAGATGGATTGCGGCGCTGCCTGCCTGGCGATGATCTGCCGCCATCACGGCATCTCCATGACGCTCGGCAAGCTGCGCGAGCTGGCCAACGTGACCACGCAGGGCGCCACGCTGGACAGCCTGGCGCGCGCCGGCGAGTCGCTCGGCTTTACCACGCGCGGCGTGCAGTGCACGCATGATTCCCTGCTGGGTTTCGAGCTGCCGTTCATCGTGCACTGGGAGGGCTACCACTACGTGGTGGTCTACGGTGTATCGAAGCGCTGGGTGTGGGTGGCCGACCCGGCCCTGGGCTTTCGCAAGATGGGCGTGGAGGAGTTCGAGCGCGGGTGGAGCGGCACCTGCCTGCTTTTCACCTCCGGCGAAAGCATGGCGCAACTGGCGGTGGCACGCTCGCCCTGGCTGCGCTTCATCGGCTACCTGGCACCGTACAAACGGATCCTTGCGCACCTGTTCATGGCGACCTTCGTGATCCAGGTGCTGGGCGTGGTGCCGCCCCTGATCATCCAGAACATCCTTGACGGGGTGGTCGTGCACCAGAACATGGGCCTGCTGAACCTGCTGATACTTGGGTTGATCGTTTCCAGTGTGTTTTCGCAACTGATGAGTTCGGTGCGGGCGTATCTCGCCAATTTCATGGTGCGCAATATGGACTTCGCCATGATGTCGCACTTCTTCAAGCACACCTTGTCGCTGCCATTTTCCTTCTTTGCCAAGCGCAAGACGGGCGACATCTTTGCGCGTTTCCAGGAGAACCAGACTATCCGCGCCTTCCTGACCGAGTCCACGGTGACGACGGCGCTCAACCTGCTGATGGTGTTTATCTACTTCACCATCATGTTCCTTTACAACGTCAAGATGACGCTGGTGCTGATCGCCTTCGTGATCCCGATCGCGATCCTGACGATCGTGGCAACGCCAAAGGTCAAGGCTTTCGCGCGCGAGGTGTTCACCACCACGACCGATGCGCGGTCCTACCTGATGGAGGCGCTGGGCGGGGTGGAAACGGTCAAGGGCATGGGAATCGAGCGTCCGGTGCGCCTGAAGTGGGAGAAGAAATACGCCAAGGCGCTGGAGGTCCAGTACCGGGCGCAGGCGTTCCATATCCTGGTTGGGCTGGCCAGCCAGTTGCTCAATGCCGCGACCACCATCGCGGTGCTATGGGTCGGTGCGAACCTGGTGCTGCAGCGCGAGCTGACCGTTGGCCAGCTCATTGCGTTCAACGCTTTCATGGGCAGCGTGCTAGCGCCTTTGATGGGGCTGGTGGCATTGTGGGGCCAGCTCAACGATGCCGGCGTGGCGATGGAGCGCCTGGGCGACGTGCTGGACCTCGATCCGGAGCAAAAGCCGCAGGATCTGGCATCGCGCGTGATGCTGCCGGACCTGCAAGGCGAGATCAACCTGGACGGCGTCTATTTCCGCTACGGCGGCGCCGAAACGCCCTACGTGCTGGAGAACATCAGCTTCAGCATCAAGCCCGGCGAATTGCTGGCCATCGTGGGACGCAGCGGATCGGGCAAGACCACGCTGGCCAAGATGCTGGTGGGGTTCTACGTGCCCACGGAGGGCAAGATCACCGTGGACGGCTACGACCTCGGCGTGATCGATAAGGAGTATTACCGCGCGCAGATCGGCTACGTGATGCAGAGCAACCTGCTGTTCTCGGGCACCATCGCCGAGAACATTGCCTGCGGCGACGACAGCCCGGATCGCCGCCATATCGAGGAAGTCGCCAAGATGGCCGACGCCCACGCGTTCATCAGCAAGCTGCCCCTGGGTTACGAGCAGGTGGTGGGCGAGCGCGGCGTGGGTTTGTCCGGCGGGCAGATCCAGCGCCTGTGCATTGCCCGCGCGCTTTATCACGATCCGCGCCTGCTGGTTTTCGATGAGGCAACCTCGGCGCTGGACACGCAATCGGAGAGCAATATCCTTGGCAACATGCAGGAGATCTTGCAGGGCCGCACGGCCGTGATCATCGCGCACCGCCTGAGCACCATCATGCGCGCGGACAAGATCCTGGTGCTGTACGAAGGGGCCATCGTCGAGCAAGGGCGGCATGAGGAGCTGCTGGAGCGCAAGGGCATGTACTACCAGCTGGTGCAGAAGCAGCTGAGCTCGGAGTGAGCGCTTTCGCACAGCCCGGGTGCCGCTGGGCGGCAACGGCGCATCTGGCGCTTCTGGCATATCTGCCGTATCGCGACGCATGGGGGAGCGCGACATGAAGCTGTTCAACCAGGGTGGCTCCGTCGGGTCGGCCATCTCCTATGCCGGGCTGATCGAGAAGATCGAAATCCTGCGCTCGACGTTGCGCTGGGCCTCCAAGCTCGAGCGCACGGAGATCGAGAAGCTGCTCAAGCAGGCCACTACGCTGCGCGACGAGGTGATGCAGCTATCGCACAAGGAGCGCTTTGTGCAGGCGGCCGTGGCGGAGCCTGTTCCGGCCGACCTGGCACCGCGCGAGCGCCGGCAGGCGTTGCTGGAACGCAGCTTTATTTTTGAGGGCACCTTCGGCGACAATCCCAAGCTGCTGGAGGCGCTGGAGATCGCCGAGAAAGCGGCGCCCACTGATCTGCCGGTGTTGATCGATGGCGAGAGCGGCACGGGCAAGGAGCTGATGGCCAAGGTGATCCATGCCAACGGCTCCAGGACGGACAAGCCCTATATCTCGGTGAACTGCGGGGCCATCCCTGAGAATCTGCTGGAGTCGGAGTTGTTCGGCCACAAGAAGGGCGCCTTCACGGGCGCCGCCAATGATCGCCGCGGCAAGTTCGAGAGCGCGCACACGGGCACCATCTTCCTTGATGAGATTGGCGAGTTGCCTCTCACCGGGCAGGTCAAGCTGCTGCGCGTGCTGGAGTCGCACGAGATCCAGCGGGTCGGCTCCGACGAGACGATTTCGGTCGACACGCGCATCGTGGCGGCCACCAACCGGGACCTGCGGCGCCTGAGTGAGGAGGGCAAGTTTCGCGAAGACTTGTTCTACCGCCTCAGCGTGATCCACGTCACGCTGCCGCCGCTGCGCGAGCGGCGCGACGAAATCGCCTTGCTGGTAGCGTACTTCGGCGACGAGGCGGCCGGCGCGCTAAAGCGCCGGCCCGTCAAGCTGACCCCGCGCCTGCGCGACTTCCTGATGAATTACGCCTACCCGGGCAATATCCGCGAATTGCGTAACCTGATGTACCGTACCTCGTGCCTGGCTGGCGATACGGCTGATCTCGAGCATCTTCCACAGGACCTGCGGCCCAAGCCATCAGCTCCGGCGCCAGTCACCAGCGGCGCCGCGGCACCGCTCGTGGTGGATGCGTCCACGGCCACCTCGCTCAGCGAAGCCAAGCGCGCCGCCAGCGATGAAGCCGAACGCGCTTTTCTCGAGCGGGGATTGCAGGAGGTCGGCGGCACGGTGGCGGAGCTGGCCAGGCGCTTCGACATGAATCGCTCGCACCTGCAGATGCTCCTGAAGAAACACGGCATCCATTCCAAGGATTTTCGCAATCAGGGCGCCGCGCAGGGCGGCAAGGCGCGGTAGGAGGGCAGGCGGTGAGCCGCACGCCAGGCTACAGCGCGGGATTCACCATGGTCTTGTCCGAGGCGTAGAGATCCTCCGCGCGCACCACCACCGCCGAGATGTTGTCGTGGCCGCCGCGGCCCAGCGCCGCGGTCACCAGCGCCTGCGCCGCCAGTTCGCAATCGCCGCAGGCCAGCACGCTGGCGATCTCCGGGTCCCGCAGTTCATTGCTCAGGCCGTCGCTGCAGAGCAGGAACATGTCGGCGTCCGCGACTTCCACCCAGGTCTGGTCCAGTTCCAGCGCCGTGTTCGCGCCGACCGCCCGGGTGATGGTGTTGTGCGCTGGGTGATGCACGGCTTCTTCCGCGGTGATCAGACCGCGCGCCTTGAGTTCTTCCACGCGGCTGTGGTCCCTCGTCAACTGGGTCAGGTGCGCATCCCGGTACAAGTAGATGCGGCTGTCGCCTGCCCACAGGCAGCCACAGAAGCGTTCGCAGGCCATCAGCACTACCACCGTGCTGCCAATGCGCCGGACCTGCCGGCGTGCCGCTTCCTCCAGCAGTTCGCGATTGACTTCCTGCAAGGCGATGCGGGCCCCGTCGAGCAAGCTATCGAGGCTGTGCGGCAAGGCCAGCCGGGACAGCGTCTCCACGACCATATTGCTGGCATAGTCGCCAACCGCGTGGCCGCCCATGCCATCCGCCACCACCCAGAGCCCTCGCTCCGGCTGGGCGAGGCAGGCATCCTCATTGCGCTCCCGTACCAGGCCGACATCGGTGCGAGCGGCTGAAGTCCAGCGGAATTGCGATGCACAGGTCACGATCATCTCCGGTGTTCGGGCAAGCTTGGACGCCGCAATGCCACGCCAGCGCCTGGGTGGCGTTGGCGTGGCGGGCGGCGCATGGCCGGGCCGTTCGGGCTGTGCGCGAACCGGGCTACATCCGGCCGTCGTTCCTTGCCCCTTGTCCCGCTTGCACATTGATGTTCGCGCCGGGCGCCGTATTGCGAACGTCGATGTTCTGGAACTGGTTAACCATCTGATCAGCATAGAAGCTGTTGTTGATCTCGTAAAAGTTGACGACGGGCCCAACGCTCTGCCGGGGCGGGGAATAGGGCTGGATCCAGCCGAATACCCAGGGCGCGCCGCCGCCGCGGATGGCCGCCATGGCCTGGCCGTCCAGCGTGCGGTTGGTGTAGAGGTCTTTGATGGTGAGCGCCGCCATGATGGTCTCCGGTGCGTGGGATGAGTAGGGGCTGTGTTGCGGTCCGTGGCTACTTGCCATGCTTCTATAGAGCAAAGCGCATGCCAGTGATGCGGCTGGCCCGATGCGGTGCCGTAAGTGCTTGAATTTTCTGTGTTTCCCCTCCTCGTTGGCGACGCCAGGCTGATCTCGGACTTCGCGGCGGGGCCGTGAGCGTTGGCGCAACGCCAACATCCTCTGCCGGCATGGTGGGGGAAACCCACCGATTTGACTCGGGCTCGCCGCCCGGCAGCTGTCTCGCGCGAAGTCGCGCCATAGAGCACTGCCGCGGCCATCGCATCCACTTCGCCATGGCTTCCACGGCATCGGGGCCTCTCTGATGGCATGGCACCAACACTATTGGCATCAGGCTGTTGGCTGGCCGCAGACGCTTATCCCCTGCCTGTCCGGTTGAAAGCTCCGCAATCCCCTGATCTGCCTGGGATGGCGCCGGGTGGCACGGTTGATGCGGACGGTATGGCAACCAGCAGGCAATGCCTGCAGCCAGCAAACAGATAGCAAACAGATCAGAGGCAGCCATGAACCACCAACACCAACAACAAGACAAGGCTATCGATGCCGACCTTCCCCTGGGCGCGCACCTGGTCACGGAACGCCGCGGCTATGCCCATCACGGCATTTACATTGGCGACGGCAAGGTCGTCCACTACGCCGGCTTTGCCGGCTCGCTCCATCGCGGCCCTGTGGAGGAAACCACGGTGGGCGCTTTCGCGGCAGGCCACACAGTCACCGTGAAGGCCAATCCTTGCGCCAGGTATGTCGGCCTGGAAGCCGTGGCGCGCGCCCGCTCCCGCCTCGGTGAGGACAACTACCGGCTCCTGACCAACAATTGCGAGCATTTCTGCACTTGGTGCCTGCTTGGCGAAGGCCGCAGCGAGCAAGTGGAAGCCTGCCTGCACCACCCCTCCATGGCTGTGCAGGCCGTCGCCAACCTGCTCAGGGCATTTCTCGAAACCGAGTTCAAGGGCGCGCACTTCGGTGCCCGTGCCGCCTAGCGCCTGACGTGGGGCGTATCAACAAGGCAAGTCCAGGAGACTGACATGCAAACCGCCAAGATATCCCTGCGTGGGCTGATCGACAAATGGCTTGGCGCCAACCTGGCGGCACCCGCGCGGATCACCCGCGTGCGCAGTTCGCGGGCTTGCCGCAGCGGCTGTATCCGAGTGGATGTGGCCCGCCCGTCGGGGCAGTTGTCGATGTTCTTCTTCCGCCATGCCGATGGGTGCTGGTGCGTATTCCCGCCAGCGCTCAGGGTGGGCTGGGGTGCTTGACCTGCGCCACGCCGCATGCGTGCTCGATGCCTTCTTCTGGCCACGCAGCGACGTGTCCATCTATCATGGCTTCATCCCCAGCGACGAGGAGCCGCACGATGGAACGACGATTCGAGTACGGCGGTTATGCCGTGGTGGCACGCGCGGCTGCGCTGGCTGGTGGCGGCTATATGGCGACGGTTGTCATTTCCGACGCCTTCGGCGACGCGCCGCAGCCTTCATTCGAGGAAGAGGCTGGCGTGGCTGGCACGGCGGAAGCCGCGATTGCCCTGGCGGAAGCCTCGGCCATGCGGACCATCGACGCCGGGCAGGTGAACTAGCCGGGCAGGCCCCGGCACTTCAATGTCGTGCAGGGCCGTCATTAGCCGGACTTTGCGCAGGTGCGCTTGCCGCGACTTAGAATGGCGGTTGCCGGTCAGCCTGACGCCCGTCCGGGCGCGCCGCCCGGCCCCTCCGGAACCCCATGTACGCCATCCTGCCAGCCTTCGTGTCCGCCATTTTTCTGGGATTCGGCTTGTACGTGCTGGTCACCAAGGGCGTCACGCGCATTTCCACGTCCTTCTTTCTGATGTGCGTGACCACCTTTGCCTGGCAGGGAACCTGGGCCTTCCTGTTCCAGGCTGAGCAGCCGGATGTGGCGCTGCTGCTCGCCAAGGTGGGCTATCTGTTCATCATCTTCCTGCCGACCTGTTTCTATCACTTCGTGACCGAGGTCACCGAGTGCCGCACCGAGCGCCCGCTGCTGCTGGTTTCCTACGGGCTGTCCCTGGTGCTGGCGGTGATGGTGTTGACTGGCGGTGAGGTGGTGTCCGGCTTCTATACCTATTTCTTCGGTGAGTACCCCAAGGCCGGGCGGCTGCATCCGCTGCATGTGGCGCAGACGGTGCTGCTGGCCTGCCGCAGCGGCTGGCTGCTACTGGGCGCGCGCCGCAGCGCCACGGGCGAGAAGCGCAAGCGTCTGGATCTGTGCCTGGTGAGCCTGTGCCTTTACTCGCTGGCGGCGGTCGACTACGCGGCCAATTACGGCTATGCCTTTTATCCGCCGGGCGTGATCTTTATCGGCATCAGCCTGGGCATTCTTGCGGTGACCATCGTGCGCTACGACTTGATGCACCCCTTCTCGCTGGCGGCTACCGTGGCGCACGAGGTGCGCACCCCCTTGACCACGATCCGCCTGCAGGCCGACGAAATCGGCCGAGCCTGGCCCGATCTGCTGGCCGGCTATCAACTGGCGGTGGAGCACGGTTTGTGCAAGGACAGCATGCGGCCCGGGCAACTGAACCGGGCCGCCGGCCTGGTCGCCTCCATTCAACGGGAGATTGATGGCACCCACACCGTGATCGACATGGCGCTTGCCTCCGTCACGCTGGAACGGCTGGACCGCCATAGCTTCACCGCACAATCCCTGCGGCACTGCGTGGTGTCCGCTCTCGAGCGCTATCCGTTCCTGGCGGGGGAGCGGGAAAGGGTGGCGGTAGGCCCGATTGATCCGGCCTGGTGCTTCCGGGGCTCCGACACGCTGCTGGTCTACGTGCTGTTCAACCTGCTCAAGAACGCACTGCAGGCCATGCGTGCGAGCGTCGACGGCCGCATCGAGATCGGAGTGGTGCAAGAACGCGGCTGCTGGCTGCTTCGCTTCAGCGATACCGGCCCCGGCATCGCGCGGGAAGTCCTCCCGCGGATCTTCGATCCCTTCTTTTCCACCAAGGCCCACGGCAGCGGCGCTGGCATGGGGCTGGCCTTCTGCCGGCGCGTGGTCGAGGCGTTCGATGGCCGCATCCAATGCGAATCCGTGCGTGGCGTCCATACCACCTTCACGCTGCGCCTGCCGGACGCGCACACCGGCAAAGGCCGTGTCATGCGTGCCCGCCCCGCCAGCCAAGTGCCGGCCAGCGGGGCGGGGCCCGTTTAGCTAGCGAAGGTAGGCAACTTCAACTCATACTCCTTGACGCGCTCCACGATCTCCTTCGGGAAGCGCATGATGCGCTTGTCCCTGCCGGCGAACACGATCTGCTGGTAGCCGAGCGACACGGGGCGGCCTCCAACGCAAAAGCGGAACAGCAGGTAAGCCGAGCACTGCTTCACCTGGAAGGTATTGAGGTAGCAGTCCACCTTCTGGAACGGGAAGGTCTCTTCCACGTACTCCTGATGCGCGCGCTTGGTCACGAACACGCCTCCGGCAGCCAGCAGGTTGTCGTGAATGCACTCGTGGAACCAGCGTTCCCGGCAGACACCCTGCCACTCGAAGTAGCGCGCAAAGTAAGTATTCATGAAGGCGTTGGAATCCTTGAGATAGATATCGATTGCATGATGGAACGTCTTTTGCGGGGGCGTCTCCTGTATGTCTCGCGTGAACATGTCGCTACCGCGGCTAAGCACATGGGGGATTGCGTCTCGCATCAACATTGAAAGCTCCTGGCTAGGAATGGCTGCTGGCGGCAGCCACGCACGCCCCCCCGAAAGGGCGGGGCACACCGCATTCTGTCTGCTTTGCCACGCCGGGTGACGTGAACGAGGGATGTTGTTGCGCGGGCTGGCGGCACGTCGGGGCGGCCGCCGGCGACCGAGGGCGGGGTGCCGTATACTCTCGTGCTTTCACGCGCAGCGTGAGCGTTTCCTTATCTTTGTTGATTTGCGACCAAAAGCTGGTGCAGGTCGAGGCAAATTGACAGGGAGTGCATTGGAATGGGTGCAAGGGCAGGGATCGAGACTGCTGCCGGGCGCCCGAAGAACTTAGCTTTGAAGCTGTAAGACCATGAATTCGACTCCTCGCCGTATTTCAGTTGCACCGATGATGGATTGGACTGATCGTCATTGTCGTATGTTTCACCGGCAACTGAGCCGCCATACCTGGCTGTACACTGAGATGGTGACCACTGGTGCGCTGCTTCATGGCGATGTGGCTCGTCATCTCGACTTTGACGCCGCTGAGCAACCCGTGGCCCTGCAACTCGGCGGCAGCGAGCCCGCTGACCTGGCCGCCGCGGCGAAACTGGGTGAGCGATGGGGCTACGTGGAGGTCAATCTGAACTGTGGCTGCCCTTCCGAGCGGGTTCAGCGCGGCGCATTCGGTGCTTGCCTGATGGCGGAACCGGAACTGGTGGCGGATTGCGTGAAGGCGATGCGCGACGCGGTATCGATTCCCGTGACCGTCAAGCATCGCATCGGCATTGACACGATCGAACATTACGACTTTGTTCGCGACTTCGTCGGCACCGTGGCTGATGCGGGGTGCGAGACCTTTATCGTGCATGCGCGCAATGCGATCCTGAAGGGATTGAGCCCGAAGGAAAATCGCGAGATCCCGCCGCTGCGCTACGAAGTGGCTTACCAACTCAAGCAGGAATTCCCGCATCTCGAGATCCTGATCAACGGCGGTATCGTCACGCACGACGAGATGGACGTGCACCTGGCGCATGTGGATGGCGTCATGATTGGACGCGAGGCCTATCACCAGCCCTACGTGCTGGCGGAAATGGACAGGCGTTTCTACACTGCGCAGACCCCGGTGCCGTCACGGCTGGACGTTGAACTGGCGATGCAGCGCTATATCGGGGATTTGGTCGAGAAGGGCGGCTATATGGGCGCGGTGACGCGCCATATGCTGGGCCTGCATCGCGGAATCCATGGCGGCCGCGGCTGGCGGCGGGTTTTGTCGGATGCGCGCCGCATGCACGCGGTGCGCACACGCGCAGCCGTCGACGCTATGTTTGAAGAGGCGCGGGCGCATCTGCTGCCGGGAGGCGCGCCATCCCTCGCGGCGGCTTGAGCAAGATCCGCTAGGGCTAGCGGCTGGAGTCCGGATTCTCTGGAGGTACTCTCGTATGCGGCCAGCAAGCAGTCCTGATTGCGAATAGATCGCATTTGTGCGCCCCGAGCATAATGGATGTTGAGCGCTTGTTGCGGTGTTGGCTGGAGTATTTCCTCTAACTTCGAATATCCTTTTTATGCTCGGGAGTCGCGGGGGGCTGTGATGCGCACTTGATCGTCGCGGCGGGCCGCTTTGCCGCCATGGCAAAGGGATTCCCCTAATTAGTCACGAAGCCGCAAGTTCTTACACTGTGCTTGCCCTCGAATACAGGGCTTTCTTCAACTGATTGTTCAGCCCGCCTAGTGCGGGCTTTTTTTTGTCGTGGGTACTGCGACCGCATGGTCGACTTCGGTTTACCCGGATAGTACGAATGGGAAATGACAGCTAGATTACCAAGGCCTTCAGGGCAATTGAGATCGCAAATTTAAGAACCCGCGTTGCGGGTTCTTTTTTTGCTTTTTTTGCCTGTTTTTGTCTGTTACCGCTCGCCATCAAGTGGCCGCCTTGGCAGGTACCGCGCGCTACTTTTCGCTGGTGCGTGAGATGCCCATGTCAACGGCGCCATATGCCGTGATGCTTGACGCCCGGCCATCGGCGCCTTGGCTGGCACATCCCATAAGGAGTGCCAGTAGCGCGCAGCCCGCCAGCCGTCCCCACAACGTTTGCTTCATGGTTCTTTCCCTGTGTTGCCGAGGAAACGGCATTCCCTATTGGGTATCTGGTACCGGGTTTGGTTCCCGTTTGGGGGCAACCCGCGCAACGAGCGGCGGCGAACTCCTGCGGGGAAATTAGGCGGAAAGAGGCGGGGGTAGGGGGGGCTACCTTGGGACCATCTGACGTCTGGCTTATCCGATGACAAAACGGTGCAGCAGCAACGTCGCAATGGCTGGGCAGGCGAGGACCAGTCCGCCCAGTGCGGGGAATCGCTGCGACCACATACCGATTAGGGCGGGGATCGCAGCAATCGGACCAAGGATATGCATCAGCAAGGAAAGCACGGTATTGGGGTGGCCGGCGTTCGCAGCCTGCGACACTTCGCTTCCGCCATGCGGGCCGAAGAGCCCGTACGCACTTCCGAGCAGGAGGACGACCAGGCAAAGCGTGGCGGCTAGCTTGAGGGTGAGTTTGGCGCTGAAGGACAGCATCGCTGTTTTTTCCACTTGGATTGTGAGCCCCTCCGTGGGCCGGGTAGGGCGCCTGGCGCATGCCAAGAATGCTTGTGAAAATAGCGCAAACTGCACCTAAACCAACTGAGACTTTTCTAAGTCAGAATTAAGTCGAATCGGGGTGGCGGACAGCGTACTTGATGGCGTGTGCCATTGTTTGCGGTTTTGCAGGGCGGGTCGGTACAAGCTTGTCGTTACCCTCTGCAGTTTCTTGGCCTAGATTCAACGCTAGGGCGCATCAGCGGCGGGATGGTGCACTGGCGTCCCTCTTGTGGCGAGGGCGTTATTGCGGAAGACGTCCTGAGCTGGATGCCGGGGCCGGCAGTGGCAAGCCGGCTGTCGCCCTTTGAGGAGGTGGAGACCGCCAAGACTCCATGCGCTGGCAAGCTGCACCTCGCGGCAGGTGACGGGTGGTGTGTGCTTTGTTCTCCCTTCGACTTGATCTAGCATGGAACCGTCAGATTTTCCTGGCGCAGGTTTGAGGAGATGGTTATGGGAAAGTGTGATCTGGATGGGGAGTGCTCCGCAGAGGGGGGGTGTGCTGCCAGGGGCTTAGCCATTGGCGTGCTTGTGCTGGGTGCCTTGCTGGCGTTCGGGTGCCTCTGCTGCGCGCGGCACAAGGCCCTCCGCAACCATGAATAGGCGACTTGAGCGAACTCGTGTGGGTCGCGCGACGAGGCTGTGTCACTGCCGGCGCGTGCGTTATCGGTCCGCAGGCGTTTTGCGTGCGCCGGAATTCATGTCCATGTTGATATCCTGACCTGTCGCTTGTCGTCGTCATTGACGCGTGCTGGCCGGCCGCGCATTGGCGCAACTAACGGATATGACCGATCAGAGGACACTTCATGCAGAAGATCACCCCCTTCCTGTGGTTCGACGGCCAGGCTGAAGAGGCCATGCATTTCTACACGTCCGTCTTCAAGAACTCGCGGCCCGGAAGGGTCATGCGCTACGGGGAAGCCGGCCCGGGAGTGAATGGCTCAGTCCTCTCGGCCTCGTTCGAGCTGGAGGGCCTCGAGTTCACGGCGCTCAACGGCGGACCGCATTTCACATTTACCCCGGCTATCTCATTGTTTGTGAGCTGTGAGTCGCAATCGGAAGTGGACGCCCTGTGGGGGCAATTGTCCGCTGGCGGGGAGGAAGGGCAGTGCGGTTGGCTCAGGGATAAGTTTGGCGTGTCCTGGCAGATCGTTCCATCGATCCTCGGCCGGCTGCTGCAGGACAAGGATGCGGGCAAGTCGGCTCGGGTCATGGAGGCAATGCTCAAGATGCGTAAGCTAGACATCGCTTTGCTAGCGCAGGCATACGAGCAAAATTGATCCGAAATGTTGATTATGCTCAACTTTAGTCCTCTCGAAAGATTCGCTCAAGAAAACGCTTGCCAAGGCCGAGGGGGTCCCCTATGATTCGCCCCCTCGCAACACGAAACGCCGCTGCAAAGCAGACGGGACAAGGGTTGCGGGGTTGGCGGGATGGTTGGCGGCGCAAACAGCGCAGCGAACCGAAGTAAAAAACCTGTTGACGAAACGATGATCACGCTTCATAATCTCGTTTCTCTGCTGCAGCAAACGCAGCGACGCGGTAAGCAAAGCGAACCGCGGCAAGTTCTTTAACAAACAAACAACCGATAAGTGTGGGCGCTTGATAGCGGATGCGGAAGACTTCGGTCTTTTAGCTTACAAGTTATAAAGTGCTCGCACAGTAAAACATGTTGGTTATGTCTTCGGATGTAACCAGTCAGTTTTCTGAGAGTGAGCGACCGCTCGAAAGAGCGAGGTTCTTCGGAACCACACAGGTATTAAACTGAAGAGTTTGATCCTGGCTCAGATTGAACGCTGGCGGCATGCCTTACACATGCAAGTCGAACGGCAGCACGGGAGCAATCCTGGTGGCGAGTGGCGAACGGGTGAGTAATACATCGGAACGTGCCCTGTCGTGGGGGATAACTAGTCGAAAGATTAGCTAATACCGCATACGACCTGAGGGTGAAAGCGGGGGACCGTAAGGCCTCGCGCGATAGGAGCGGCCGATGTCTGATTAGCTAGTTGGTGGGGTAAAGGCCCACCAAGGCGACGATCAGTAGCTGGTCTGAGAGGACGATCAGCCACACTGGGACTGAGACACGGCCCAGACTCCTACGGGAGGCAGCAGTGGGGAATTTTGGACAATGGGGGCAACCCTGATCCAGCAATGCCGCGTGTGTGAAGAAGGCCTTCGGGTTGTAAAGCACTTTTGTCCGGAAAGAAATCCCTTGCTCTAATACAGCGGGGGGATGACGGTACCGGAAGAATAAGCACCGGCTAACTACGTGCCAGCAGCCGCGGTAATACGTAGGGTGCGAGCGTTAATCGGAATTACTGGGCGTAAAGCGTGCGCAGGCGGTTTTGTAAGACAGGCGTGAAATCCCCGAGCTCAACTTGGGAATGGCGCTTGTGACTGCAAGGCTAGAGTATGTCAGAGGGGGGTAGAATTCCACGTGTAGCAGTGAAATGCGTAGAGATGTGGAGGAATACCGATGGCGAAGGCAGCCCCCTGGGACGTCACTGACGCTCATGCACGAAAGCGTGGGGAGCAAACAGGATTAGATACCCTGGTAGTCCACGCCCTAAACGATGTCAACTAGTTGTTGGGGATTCATTTCTTCAGTAACGTAGCTAACGCGTGAAGTTGACCGCCTGGGGAGTACGGTCGCAAGATTAAAACTCAAAGGAATTGACGGGGACCCGCACAAGCGGTGGATGATGTGGATTAATTCGATGCAACGCGAAAAACCTTACCTACCCTTGACATGCCACTAACGAAGCAGAGATGCATTAGGTGCTCGAAAGAGAAAGTGGACACAGGTGCTGCATGGCTGTCGTCAGCTCGTGTCGTGAGATGTTGGGTTAAGTCCCGCAACGAGCGCAACCCTTGTCTTTAGTTGCTACGCAAGAGCACTCTAGAGAGACTGCCGGTGACAAACCGGAGGAAGGTGGGGATGACGTCAAGTCCTCATGGCCCTTATGGGTAGGGCTTCACACGTCATACAATGGTGCGTACAGAGGGTTGCCAACCCGCGAGGGGGAGCTAATCCCAGAAAACGCATCGTAGTCCGGATCGTAGTCTGCAACTCGACTACGTGAAGCTGGAATCGCTAGTAATCGCGGATCAGCATGCCGCGGTGAATACGTTCCCGGGTCTTGTACACACCGCCCGTCACACCATGGGAGTGGGTTTTGCCAGAAGTAGTTAGCCTAACCGCAAGGGGGGCGATTACCACGGCAGGGTTCATGACTGGGGTGAAGTCGTAACAAGGTAGCCGTATCGGAAGGTGCGGCTGGATCACCTCCTTTCAAGAGCGTGCATCTTAAGTCGAGCGTTCACACTTATCGGTTTGTTTGCTGTTACAGCCAAGGGTCTGTAGCTCAGGTGGTTAGAGCACCGTCTTGATAAGGCGGGGGTCGTAGGTTCAAGTCCTACCAGACCCACCAAGTTATAGACGGTGGTTCGATGTTGAGCTTCCGGCGTCAGTAGTATTTGGGGGATTAGCTCAGCTGGGAGAGCACCTGCTTTGCAAGCAGGGGGTCGTCGGTTCGATCCCGTCATCCTCCACCAATTACCTGGTACCTTGGATTGGTCGTCAAAGGCAAGCGCTTAGGATTGAGCGTTTGCCTTTGGCCTTGGCCAAGACGTTGCGAGACGAAGTTTCGCACGGCTGTTCTTTAACAATATGGGATGTAGTAAAGGTGTCGTGAGCGTTGATGAGACGCTGCAGTAAAAAACACGATACCGGGTTGTGATTGTATCAACCGAAATGTATTTAAGTGATCGAAAGATGACTTGGAATACGGCACAAATGCGAGAACTCATCCTGTAGCGAGCACGGCTTGAACGCAAGTTTGAGACACACTCGTTATAGGGTCAAGCGAACAAGTGCATGTGGTGGATGCCTTGGCGATCACAGGCGATGAAGGACGCGGTAGCCTGCGAAAAGCTTCGGGGAGCTGGCAAACAAGCTTTGATCCGGAGATGTCCGAATGGGGAAACCCGGCCCTTATGGGTCATCCCTGACTGAATACATAGGTCAGGGAAGCGAACGCGGCGAACTGAAACATCTAAGTAGCTGCAGGAACAGAAATCAACCGAGATTCCCAGAGTAGTGGCGAACGAAATGGGAAGAGCCTTGTACTCTTTAGCAGCATTGTTAGCAGAACGGAATGGAAAGCCCGGCCATAGCAGGTGATAGCCCTGTATGCGAAAACAGCGTTGTGGAACTAGGTGTACGACAAGTAGGGCGGGACACGTGAAATCCTGTCTGAAGATGGGGGGACCATCCTCCAAGGCTAAATACTCGTGATCGACCGATAGTGAACCAGTACCGTGAGGGAAAGGCGAAAAGAACCCCGGGAGGGGAGTGAAATAGATCCTGAAACCGCATGCATACAAACAGTCGGAGCCTGGAAACGGGTGACGGCGTACCTTTTGTATAATGGGTCAGCGACTTACATCCAGTGGCAAGCTTAACCGATTAGGGAAGGCGTAGCGAAAGCGAGTCCGAATAGGGCGTTCAGTCGCTGGGTGTAGACCCGAAACCAGACGATCTATCCATGGCCAGGTTGAAGGTGCGGTAACACGTACTGGAGGACCGAACCCACTAACGTTGAAAAGTTAGGGGATGAGCTGTGGATAGGGGTGAAAGGCTAAACAAGTCTGGAAATAGCTGGTTCTCTCCGAAAACTATTTAGGTAGTGCCTCGTGTCTCACCTTCGGGGGTAGAGCACTGTCATGGTTGGGGGGTCTATTGCTGATTACCCCGCCATAGCAAACTCCGAATACCGAAGAGTGCAATCACGGGAGACAGACATCGGGTGCTAACGTCCGGTGTCAAGAGGGAAACAACCCAGACCGCCAGCTAAGGTCCCTAAGATTGGCTAAGTGGGAAACGAAGTGGGAAGGCTAAAACAGTCAGGAGGTTGGCTTAGAAGCAGCCATCCTTTAAAGAAAGCGTAATAGCTCACTGATCGAGTCGTCCTGCGCGGAAGATGTAACGGGGCTAAGCCAGTCACCGAAGCTGCGGATGCACGTAAGTGCATGGTAGGAGAGCGTTCTGTAAGCCTGTGAAGGTGTCTTGTAAAGGATGCTGGAGGTATCAGAAGTGCGAATGCTGACATGAGTAGCGATAAAGGGGGTGAAAAGCCCCCTCGCCGTAAGCCCAAGGTTTCCTACGCAACGTTCATCGGCGTAGGGTGAGTCGGCCCCTAAGGCGAGGCAGAGATGCGTAGCTGATGGGAAGCAGGTTAATATTCCTGCACCGTCGTATGATGCGATGGGGGGACGGATCGCGGAAGGTTGTCCGGGTGTTGGAAGTCCCGGTCCCTGCATTGGAGAAGGCGCTTAGGCAAATCCGGGCGCGGAATTCAAGGATGTGGGGCGAGCGGCCTAGTGCTGCGAAGCAATTGGAAGTGGTTCCAAGAAAAGCCTCTAAGCTTCAGTCATACGAGACCGTACCGCAAACCGACACAGGTGGGCGAGATGAGTATTCTAAGGCGCTTGAGAGAACTCGGGAGAAGGAACTCGGCAAATTGGTACCGTAACTTCGGGATAAGGTACGCCCTTGTAGCTTGACTGGCCTGCGCCAGGAGGGTGAAGGGGTTGCAATAAAATGGTGGCTGCGACTGTTTAATAAAAACACAGCACTCTGCAAACACGAAAGTGGACGTATAGGGTGTGACGCCTGCCCGGTGCCGGAAGATTAAATGATGGGGTGCAAGCTCTTGATTGAAGTCCCGGTAAACGGCGGCCGTAACTATAACGGTCCTAAGGTAGCGAAATTCCTTGTCGGGTAAGTTCCGACCTGCACGAATGGCGTAACGATGGCCACACTGTCTCCTCCCGAGACTCAGCGAAGTTGAAGTGTTTGTGATGATGCAATCTCCCCGCGGCTAGACGGAAAGACCCCATGAACCTTTACTGTAGCTTTGCATTGGACTTTGAACCGATCTGTGTAGGATAGGTGGGAGGCTTTGAAGCGTGGACGCTAGTCTGCGTGGAGCCGTCCTTGAAATACCACCCTGGTTTGTTTGAGGTTCTAACCTTGGTCCGTGAATCCGGATCGGGGACAGTGCATGGTAGGCAGTTTGACTGGGGCGGTCTCCTCCCAAAGTGTAACGGAGGAGTTCGAAGGTACGCTTGGTACGGTCGGACATCGTACCTAAAGTGCAATGGCAAAAGCGTGCTTAACTGCGAGACCGACAAGTCGAGCAGGTGCGAAAGCAGGACATAGTGATCCGGTGGTTCTGAATGGAAGGGCCATCGCTCAACGGATAAAAGGTACTCTGGGGATAACAGGCTGATACCGCCCAAGAGTTCATATCGACGGCGGTGTTTGGCACCTCGATGTCGGCTCATCTCATCCTGGGGCTGTAGCCGGTCCCAAGGGTATGGCTGTTCGCCATTTAAAGAGGTACGTGAGCTGGGTTTAAAACGTCGTGAGACAGTTTGGTCCCTATCTGCCGTGGGCGTTGGAATCTTGACGGGGGCTGCTCCTAGTACGAGAGGACCGGAGTGGACGTACCGCTGGTGTACCTGTTGTCTCGCCAGAGGCATCGCAGGGTAGCTATGTACGGAAGAGATAACCGCTGAAAGCATCTAAGCGGGAAACTCGCCTGAAGATGAGGATTCCCTGGAGCCTTGAGCTCCTTGAAGGGTCGTTCGAGACCAGGACGTTGATAGGCTGGGTGTGGAAGCGCAGTAATGCGTTAAGCTAACCAGTACTAATTGCCCGTAAGGCTTGATCCTATAACCAGTGTGTTTCTACCTGGTGTGAGTGTCGCGTGCCGCTGCGCAGCAGCTTGGCCGATACGCACAACCTACTTACTACATCCCTATTCGCTGCGTTGAGCAACCCTCAGCGCGGCCACCGTTTATGCCTGGTGACCATAGCGAGTTGGAACCACCCCTTCCCATCCCGAACAGGACCGTGAAACGACTCCACGCCGATGATAGTGCGGATACCCGTGTGAAAGTAGGTAATCGCCAGGCTCTCCCTTGAAACCCCCCAGTACGAAAGTACTGGGGGGTTTTGCTTTTGTGCGATCGAAATGCTGGATGTCTTTGGCTTCCCTCTTGCCGATTAGTTGGTTGTTCACTTTCGCCCATGCGACGATTCATCGTGATGGCGTCCACCGTCGAGTTCAGCGCGATGGCCCGGGAAGGCGGTTGGTTCCAGATCGGCTAAGCTGCCGGCATCTGCACCCGCTAACTCGTTGCTGGCGCGGGACTTCAAGGGCAGCGTGAGCGGCGACACGCTGCGCATCGCCTTCTACACCAACGCCAATTCGTTGATCGAGGCGGAGTTGCGTGTGGGCGAGCAGACCATCCTCTGCACTTTCGTCAACACCAAGGGCCGCAAGGCCGAGGTGCGGCTCACACGACTATCGGCTGATGAGATCAATGCGCTGCGCGCAGACGCGGCGCAGGCGGGTGGCCCGAGGAAGGGTTGTGTGGGTCGCTATCCTGTACAGAGTCGCCTGGTTGCCGGTCCAGGTTCGCGCATCGTGCTCGGCTATGTTGGCGCGGTCAACTGCCCCGCGTGCCCCGGCTATGAGGCTGAGTACTTCGGTCGCATGGGGAAGATGAAAGTCTCGCTGCCGGCGTTCGACCAGATCGACTACATCACTATCAAGCTAGGCGGCTTCCGCGGACTGGTCCGGCCGCAAGACCTGCGACCTTACCTGTCCTGTCCTGTCCTGGGCTGGCGCTGGCTGAACGCGGCATGGCGTAGAGCATGAATCCACGGCCCGGGCGTATCTGGCGGCATGCTTACTAGACGCGTGCGCGCGCAACGACGTTTTTACCGCCGGCCCGGCAAACTTGATCCGGTGATGCTGGCTATCATGCTCGAATGACAGGGAATTGGCGGTCCACACCATCTTCTCGATGTGGCGCGTCTCGATGCCTTGCGCGGTGATGGCGCTGGCTGTTAGGGGGGTAGGGATGAGGGTGCCGAGTATTCCCACCGTGGAAATATGATGGGAATAGAACATCGTTTTGCGAGGCACAAACAAAAACAGCGACTTGCCTAAGTCGCTGTTTTGTAAAGCAAATTCTTGGGGTGGCTGATGGGACTCGAACCCACGACGACAGGAATCACAATCCTGGACTCTACCAACTGAGCTACAGCCACCGTCGATGTCGTTTTGCTTGGTGCCGAACGACGAAGAAGAAGATCATACAATGCCAAGAGACGGATGGCTAGTACTCGGCACAAATTTTTTTGGTGCCTTCCATTAACCAGCCAGCTTGGACGATTCCTCCAACTCGAGCATTCGGCAGATAGCGGCCATGCTGCCAACCATGGTGCGTCGTTGTGCGCCCTGGTAGATGCGCACGCCTTTGGATTGGCGGAAGGGCACGGGCTTGACGGGGCGGCGGGCGGAGAGGCGGTTGGCTGGCAGCATGGCTACACCTGGTGACTTGCAACAACAGTTAGCGGTACCCGCTATGCGGGTGCGTTGGCACAATCGGGTGTCGGCTTGTTCGGGGTTCGCCCGCCTCAGCCGCACTCGTCAGAACGCGCTGGGTCGGATGAGGCCGACAGCGATGCCTTCTAGTGAGAACTCTTCGCGGCCGGCTTGCACGATGATGCTGGGGAAGTCGGGGTTCTCGGCTATCAGCTCGATGATGTCGCCGCGGCGGTTGAGGCGTTTGACGGTGACGTCGTCGCCCAGGCGCGCTACAACGATCTTGCCGTTGGCGGCTTCGCTGGCGCGCTTGACGGCGAGCAGGTCGCCATCGAGGATGCCGGCGTCGCGCATGCTGAGACCACGCACCCGGAGGAGGTAATCGGGCTGCACGTCGAACACCGAGGCGTCGACCTGGTATTGACGGTCGATGTGTTCGGCGGCGAGTATCGGGCTGCCGGCTGCGACGCGCCCGACCAGTGGCAGGGTTAGCTGCATGACGCCGGCCATAGGCAGGGAGAACTGGTCGGGCAGCTCCGAGTCGCTGCGGGAGACCTTGAGGCGGATGCCGCGGGAGGCGCCGGGGGTGAGCTCGATCACGCCTTTGCGGGCCAGGGCACGTAGGTGTTCCTCGGCTGCATTGGGTGAGGAGAAGCCGAACTTGGCGGCGATCTCGGCGCGCGTGGGCGGGAAGCCCGTGTGCTGGAGGCTGCTGCGGATCAAGTCGAAAATCTGCTGCTGTCGCGGTGTCAGGGTCGCCATGGTCGCCGGTGTTTGTGAGCACTGTATGTTTAAACAGTATGCTGTGATTTTATACAGTATCGAGTGAAGTGCAAGCGGAATTTTTGGGAGTTTGCGCATTGACAGGTGCGTCCCACGGGTCTTGGCGCGTGCCGTGACGGGCGTGCGGAGGGTTACAATCCGCGGCACCCGAAGCGTCTTGCGCTGCTTGCTGTTCAACTTTTCTGGCTCCCGGCCACTTTCCCGCCATGTCTCTCCTGCCTCGTGTCGTCGTGCTCGCTACTGGCGGCACCATTGCCGGTTCTTCTTCCAATCCAGCTAGCAGTGCGAAATACCAGGCGGCGACGGTGCCGGTGACGGCGCTGCTTGACGCGGTGCCGGCGCTGGGCGCGGTGGCGCGGATCGAAGCCGAGCAGCTCGCACAGGTAGATAGCAAGGACATGTCGTTCGCGCTCTGGTCAAGGCTGGTGGAGCGCGTGGCGTTCTGGTCCGCGCAGCCCGATGTGTCGGGCATTGTCATTACGCACGGCACCGATACCCTGGAAGAAACGGCCATGCTGCTGCACCTGGCTTGCGTGGGTACGGTGCCAGTTGTGCTGACGGCTGCGATGCGGCCGTCGACCTCGTTGTCGGCGGATGGCCCGTTGAACCTGCTGGATGCGGTGCGCGTGGCGGCGGATGCTGGCGCGACGGCGAAGGGCGTGCTGCTGGTGATCAATCAGGAGATCCACGCAGGGCGCGATGTGATGAAGGCGCACACATCGGCGGTGAATGCGTTTGTGTCTCCGGTATCCGGGCCGATTGGTTTTGTTCAGGACAACCTCGTGCGCTTTGTGCGCACCCCCAGCCGCTTGCCGGCCAAGGCCTGGCCGGTTCCTGGCGCATGGCCGCAGGTCGAGATCGTGGCTAGCTATGCGGAGCCGGGCCGGATCGTGGTGGATGCCTTGGCGCAGGCGGGCGTGTCGGGCTTGGTCGTGGCGGCGGCTGGCAACGGGTCGGTCCACCAGTCGCTGGTGGAGGCGCTGACTGATGCTGCTGGCGCGGGCGTGGCAGTGGTGCGCAGTTCGCGCACAGGAGCGGGGCATGTGGCGATTCCTGCGCCTCCCCGGCCTGCGGCGGGCGTTTTTGTTTCGGCCGGCGACCTCAATCCTTATAAGGCGCGCGTGCTCCTGGCGCTGGCTCTGGCTGCTGAGCCAGGGCTGGCAAAGGACCCGGCGGCGCTGCAGGCACTATTCACCGAAAACTGAGGCGTCTTGCTCCCGATAGCAAAAGCACGCTATACTTTAAGGCTATTCAACCTTGCTGCACCGGACATGGCGCTCGGGCAGCTTATCCAAAAGGAGCGTCAATGCGTCATTACGAAATCGTATTTATCGTCCATCCGGACCAGAGCGAACAAGTCCCGGCCATGATCGAGCGTTACAAGGCGCTGGTCACGTCCCAGGAAGGCCAGATCCACCGCGTGGAAGACTGGGGTCGCCGTCAGATGGCCTACATGATCCAGAAGCTGGCCAAGGCTCACTACGTTTGCCTGAACATCGAATGCGGCAAGGAAACCCTGGCTGAACTCGAACACGCGTTCAAGTTCAACGATGCAGTGCTGCGCCACCTCATCGTTCAGACCAAGAAGGCTGAAACCGCACCGTCCCCGATGATGAAGGAAGTGCAGCGCGAAGAAGCTCGCAAGGCCGCGCAACAGACCAGCGAAGTCCAGGCCGCCTAAGTGCGGACTGTTGTGGTTGCCGCCGGCGTTGATCGCCGCAGCGGCAAGTGCGGGCATCGGTGCGGGAGAGTGCGTTGAACCAGTTAAGGCTCTGCGCAACGCTCGCGGAACGCGATGCCTTGCGTTACACCCCGGCCGGGGTCCCCGTGGTCAACTGCATCTTGCAGTACGCGGGCGAGACGGTCGAGGCGCAAACGCCCAGGCAGGTGGAGTTCGCCATCGCCGCCATGGGAATCGGTCAGATCGGCCAGCGGCTTGAGCGTACCCCGCTCGGCGCGATGCTCGACTGCGAAGGATTCCTGGCCCGCAGGCACCGCAACAGCAAGGCTCTCGTCTTTCACATCACTGGATGTAAAGCATTCGAAAAGGATTGAATCATGGCATTCGTCAAACGTGACAACAAGAACAAGAAGCGCTTCCAACAGCAAAACCCGCTGTTCAAGCGCAAGCGCTTCTGCCGCTTCACCGTGGCTGGCGTGGAACAGATCGACTACAAGGATCTGGACACCCTGAAGGATTTCATCGGCGACAACGGCAAGATCACGCCGGCCCGCCTGACCGGCACCAAGGCGCACTATCAGCGTCAGCTCGACACGGCCATCAAGCGCGCGCGTTTCCTCGCGCTGATGCCCTACACCGACCTGCACAAGAACTGATCGGCCCTAGGTCCGTTAAGGAGAAAACACGATGCAAATTATTCTGCTTGAAAAAGTCATCAACCTGGGCAACCTGGGTGACATCGTTCGCGTGAAGGACGGCTACGCCCGTAACTTCCTGATCCCGAACAAGAAGGCCCGCCGCGCTACCCAGACCGCTATCAGCGAGTTCGAAGTCAAGCGCGCCGAACTGGAAAAGGCAGCCGCTGAAAAGCTGGCAGCTTCGCAAGCCGAAGGCGAAAAGCTGAACGGCCTGACCGTGCAAATCACCCAGAAGTCGGGTGTGGACGGCCGCCTGTTCGGTTCGGTGACCAACGCCGACATCGCTGAAGCCCTGGCTGGCCAAGGCTTCAAGGTCGAGAAGGCGCAAGTGCGCCTGCCGAATGGTCCGCTGAAGGTTGTTGGCGACCACCCGGTCAGCGTCTCGCTGCACACCGACGTGCTGGTCGACGTGACGGTTTCCGTCCTGGGCGAACACGTCTAAGCTTCGGTGTTGCTGCCGGTTCCTGCTTGTCCTTCGGGCAGGTGGGAGCCGGATGCCAGCGCCACTTGCTTGACCAAACAAAAAGGCAGGAGCATCGCGCTCCTGCCTTTTTGTTTGGCCGCACCCCTTGCTTGCCCGATTGCCCGATCGCTACAAGGCGGGGCCGGTTGTCCCGCCGTCACACGGCAGGATGCCCCAACGGCTGGCTGCGAATTCTCCGCCGGCGCGCTGGCGCCGACCGTTATAATCCCCCCCTATGAACGCGCCTGTCGCAGACCCCCAACTAGACAATCTCAAGGTACCGCCGCATTCCATCGAGGCCGAGCAATCGGTGCTGGGTGGCCTGCTGCTGGACAATGCCGCCTGGGACCGTATCGCCGACTTCCTGAACGAAGCCGATTTCTATCGCTTCGATCACCGGATGATCTTCCAGAGCATCTCCCGGTTGATCGCCGCGACCAAGCCCGCCGACGTCATCACCGTCTACGAGTCGCTGCAAGGCGCTGGCAAGGCGGAAGAGGTGGGCGGCCTGGCCTATTTGAATTCCCTGGCGCAGAACACGCCCAGCGCGGCCAATATCCGCCGCTATGCGGAGATCGTGCGCGAGCGCTCGGTGCTGCGCAAGCTGGTGACCGTGGCCGACGATATCGCTACCGCGGCCTTCGCCCCCAAAGGGCGCGAGGTGCGGGAGTTGCTCGACGAGGCGGAATCCAAGGTGTTCGCCATCGCCGAGGAGGGCTCGCGCGGGCAGAAGGGGTTCCAGGAAATCCAGCCGCTGCTGACCCAGGTGGTCGAGCGCATCGACGAGCTGTACCACCGGGACTCGAGCACCGACGTCACTGGCGTGCCTACCGGTTTTATCGACCTGGACCGCATGACCAGTGGCATGCAAGCGGGCGACCTGATCATCGTGGCGGGGCGCCCCTCCATGGGTAAGACCGCTTTCTCGCTGAATATCGGCGAGCACGTGGCGGTGGAGCAGGGCCTGCCGGTGGCCGTGTTCTCGATGGAAATGGCGGGTACGCAGCTGGCCATGCGTATGCTGGGCTCGGTCGGCCGGCTTGATCAGCACCGCTTGCGTACCGGCCGCCTGCTTGACGAAGACTGGCCGCGGCTCACGCATGCCATCCAGCGCATGAACGATGCGCAATTGTTCATCGACGAAACACCGGCACTGAGCTCGATGGAGCTGCGCGCCCGTTCGCGGCGGCTGGCACGACAATGCGGCCAGCTCGGACTGATCGTCATCGATTACCTGCAGCTGATGTCGGGCTCGGGCGGCGGGGAAAACCGCGCCACCGAAATCTCGGAAATCTCGCGCTCGCTCAAGGGCCTGGCCAAGGAACTCAACTGCCCGGTGATCGCACTGTCGCAGCTGAATCGAAGCCTGGAACAGCGCCCGAACAAGCGCCCGGTGATGTCCGACCTGCGTGAATCCGGCGCTATCGAGCAGGATGCCGACGTGATCCTGTTTATTTACCGCGACGAGGTCTACAACCCCGATTCGCAGGACAAGGGTACGTCCGAGATTATCATCGGCAAGCAGCGTAATGGCCCAATTGGCACCGTGCGGCTGACGTTCCTGGGGCAGTTCACCAAGTTCGACAACTTCAGCGGCGGCCCCGCCTTCTTCGACAACGACAACTGAAGCCAGTCGTGGCGCGGCTTGCCGGGCATCGTGGCTCGGTGGCCACAGTCGATCGTGCCTGCCGCGTGTCAAAGTCCCCCGGCATCGCGGCACAAACCTGTAAAATATTGCGTTTTGATGACAGCCGCCCTCGGGCGGCTGTCGTTTAATGCGTATCCGCCTGATTCAGTAACTACCCGCGGCGCCCCCGCGCTTCGACAAGGAACATTCCATGTTCGGCCGATTCATGCCCACTGAGGGCAAGTTCTTCGAATACTTCAACCAGCATGCTGATTGCGCGGTGACAGCCGCCCGCGAGCTGGAAGTGCTGGTCAACGACCTGCCCAATGCCGAGGCCCACGCCCGCCGCGTGCAGGCCACGGAAAAGAAAGCCGATCGCATCACGCATGACACGATCGACCTGCTGCACAAGACCTTCATCACGCCGCTGGACCGCGATGAGATCCACAAGCTCATCACCACGATGGACGACATCCTCGACCTGATGGAAGACGTGGCGGAGACCATTTCGCTGTACGACGTGACCAGCCTGACCGATGAGGCACGCAAGCTGGCCTCCATCTGCGTGCAGTGTTGCGACCAGGTCAAGATCGCGGTAGGCCTGCTCGAGGACATGAGCAATGCCGGCGCCATCCTGAAGACGGCGCAGCAGATCGACCAGCTCGAGTCCGAGGCTGATCGCGTGATGCGCGCCGCCATGTCCAAGCTGTTCCGCGACGAAACGGACGTCAAGCGCCTGATCAAGCTGAAGGCGATCTACGAGCAGCTCGAAACCATTACCGACAAGTGCGAGGACGTCGCCAACATTCTCGAAGGCATCGTCCTGGAAAACGCCTGAGGCACAAATCGGCATGCAAACAATACAAATGAGCCTGTGGGTCATTGGCCTGCTGGTGGCTCTCGCCCTGCTGTTCGATTTCATGAACGGCTTTCACGATGCCGCCAACTCGATTGCCACGGTGGTGTCGACGGGCGTGCTCAAGCCGCACCACGCGGTGGCCATGGCGGCCATGTGCAATGTGGTGGCGATTTTCATCTTCCACCTGAAGGTGGCGGCAACCGTCGGGACTGGCACGATCGATGTCAATATCGTCGATCACTACGTGATCTTCGGTGCCCTGATGGGTGCCATTGCCTGGAACCTGATCACCTGGTACTACGGCATACCCTCGTCGTCCTCGCACGCGCTGATCGGTGGCTTGGTTGGGGCCGCGGTGGCCAAGAGCGGCACCAGCGCACTGGTGGGCGGCGGTCTTCTCAAGACCGTGGCTTTTATCGTCATTTCGCCGCTGCTGGGCTTCCTGCTCGGTTCGCTGATGATGGTGATCGTGGCCTGGACATTCTTCCGTACGCCGCCGTCGCGGGTCGATCGCTGGTTCCGCAGGCTGCAGCTGGTCTCGGCATCGCTGTACAGCCTGGGCCATGGCGGCAATGACGCGCAGAAGACCATCGGCATCATCTGGATGCTGCTGATCGCTAGCGGCCACGTGGCGCAGGGCGGTGCGGAGCCGCCGATCTGGGTCATCGTTTCCTGCTACGTGGCGATCGGCATGGGCACCATGTTTGGTGGCTGGCGCATCGTGCGCACCATGGGCCAGAAGATCACCAAGCTCAAGCCGGTAGGCGGCTTCTGCGCGGAGACGGGCGGCGCCATCACGCTGTTCATCGCCTCGGCGCTGGGCGTGCCGGTGTCGACCACCCATACCATCACCGGCGCCATCGTCGGCGTGGGCTCGGTGCAGAAGATGTCGGCGGTGCGCTGGGGCGTGGCTGGCAACATCGTCTGGGCCTGGGTGCTGACAATTCCCGCATCTGCCTTCATGGCCGCCATCGCATGGTGGATTGGCCGGCATATCCTCTAAGCCTTCGGGTCATCGGATTCTCGCTCGACACAAGCAAACAAAAAGCCAGGCGCAATGCCTGGCTTTTTGTTTGTCGGGAAGGCCGGAGCCGAGATGGCTAACGATTGGCGAACGCGGCAATCGGATCGTCATCCACGGGGGCCGGGGGCGCAACGGAAGGCGGCGGCGATGCTGGTGCGGCCGGGGGCGCGGCCGATGCCGGTGCCTGGTTGATGCCCGATGCAACCCGCCGCGCGCCGTTGTACCGGGAGGCCCAGTACGACTTGGTCATGTCTTCGAGCCGAACCGTGCCGCCGGTGGATGGCGCGTGGACAAAGCGGTTCTGCCCGACATAGATGCCGACATGCGAATTGGCCCGGCCGGTGGTATTGAAGAAAACCAGGTCGCCCGAGGCCACTTGGCCGCGCTCCAGCGAGACGCCGCGCTCGCCCATGGCGTCGGTGGTGCGTGGCAGGTTGACGTTGGCGGCGCGCAGCACCACATAGCGGACCAGGCCGCTGCAGTCGAAGCCCGAGTCAGGCGTATTTCCGCCATAGCGATAGGGCGTGCCAACCAGCGACATCGCCTGGATGGAGACTTCTTCCAGCCCGGCGCTGGGATCCACCATGGGGGTGCCTGCCGGACGCGGCTGGGCGCTATAGCGCCCAGGCGGCGTCGAAGCGCAGGCGGCGAGCAGCAATGCCGCCGCGCAAAGCAGGGGCAGGCGGGCAGTGTGGAACACGTCGGCCTGGCTGGGCACACGTCTTCCGGCAGGGGCTATCTGGCGCAGAGGCATCCTTCTTGGTCCGATCCCGGGCCAGGAGCCGTGGCGTGAGGGGTACCGCCCGGTGAGGGTGCCTCCCCTGGCGCCTTACCAGCGCAATTGCGCGTTGTAGGTGCCCGTACTCACGTTGACCGACCTGGCCTGTCCCTTATAAGTCGCTTCGATATTGTAGCTGCCTTGCGGGGCCTTGATCAGGCACTTGGGTCCGGAAGCGGTAAAGCTGGCCACTTCGTGGCCTTCGCGCGTCATCTTGACGGCCACGTCCGCGAGGAATTCGCCGCGCTCACCCTGGGTAAACAGCAGGCCCATGTTGAAGTTCTTTTGCTGCGCGGCCAGTTGCTGTTGCTCGTCCGCGGCAATGCCGCCGCAGACATAGCTGACGGGGCCCATGGTGCGGATTACCATTTCGTCAGCGGCGAGCGCGGGACCCGCAAGCAACGAGGCCGCGGCAATCGCGGCGCTGCTGGCCAGCGCGAGCCGCAGCGGTGTGTGGTGCAGGTGGTTGTCCATCAATGTCTCCATCGATCCAACAAGCCGGGAGGGGCAAAAAAAGCGCCCGCCAGGCGCCGGCACGCGAAATGCCGAAATGGCGGGCGCTCCGGATGCTTTGATGCTAGGCCACGCCGGCAGGCAAATCTGCCGGTCGCGGTCCTACAAGGCATCCGATGGTGCCAGAAGTTGCGAAAGCTTAGTCTTCAGCGATGATGCACCCCCGCCCCTTAGAGGACATCCGCGGCATGGTCGGCCAGGCGCGAGCGTTCGCCGCGCGCCAGCGTCACATGGCCACTGTGGCTCCAGCCCTTGAACCGGTCGACCACGTAGGTAAGACCGGACGATCCTTCGGTCAGGTAAGGCGTGTCGATCTGCGCGATGTTGCCCAGGCAGATGATCTTGGTGCCGGGGCCGGCACGCGTTACCAGCGTCTTCATCTGCTTGGGCGTCAGGTTCTGGGCCTCGTCGATGATGACGAACTTGTTGACGAAGGTGCGTCCGCGCATGAAGTTCATGCTCTTGACCTTGATGCGCGAGCGGATCAGTTCCTGAGTCGCCGCGCGGCCCCACTCGCCGGCGCTGTCGTCGCTCTTTTGCAGCACTTCAAGGTTGTCGTCGAAGGCGCCCATCCAGGGCTGCATCTTTTCTTCCTCGGTGCCCGGCAGGAAGCCGATGTCCTCGCCGACCGGCACGGTGGCGCGGGTGACGATGATCTCGTTGTAGAGCTTCTGGTCGAGCACCTGCTCCAGGCCCGCCGCCAGCGCCAGCAGGGTCTTGCCGGTACCGGCCTGGCCCAGCAGGGTGACGAAGTCGATCTCCGGATGCATCAGAAGGTTGAGCGCGAAGTTCTGCTCGCGGTTGCGGGCGGTCACGCTCCACACATTGTTCTTGTGGTGCGTGTAGTCCTTGAGCGTTTGCAGCAGCGCAGTCTTGCCGTTGATTTCCTTGACCTGGGCGTACAGCGGCAGGCTACCGTCGCTGGGTTCCAGGAAGACAAACTGGTTGACCAGGAAAGAGGGCACCAGCGGCCCCGTCAGGCGATAGAACATCGCGCCGGACTTCGGATCCTGCCAGCTTTCCACCCCCTTGCCATGCTTCGCCCAGAAGTCGTTGGGCAGCAGCATCACGCCCGAGTACAGCAGGTCCTTGTCCTCGAGGACCTGGTCATTGAAGTAATCCTCGGCGGGCAGGCCGAGCGCGCGCGCCTTGATGCGCATGTTGATGTCTTTCGACACCAGCACGACCTGGCGCTCCGGGAACTGCTGTTGCAGGGCGCTGACCACGCCCAGGATCTGGTTGTCCGCCTTGCCCTGCGGCAGGCCGTCGGGCAGCTTGATCTCATTGAGCTTGGTTTGCAGGAACAGCTTGCCCTGCGCGTCGCGGTTGCCCAGCTTGGCGAGCGGCAAGCCGTCGTCGAGCACGCCGTCGGTGCCGCCCACCAGCGCGTCGAGCGTGCGGCTGACGGTGCGGGCGTTGCGCGCGACTTCGCTCATGCCCTTCTTGTGGTTGTCCAGTTCCTCGAGCGTCATCATCGGCAGATAGACGTCGTGCTCTTCGAAACGGAACAGCGAGGACGGGTCGTGCATCAGCACATTGGTGTCCAACACGAACAGCTTGCTGGGGCCGGTGTGTTTCTGCATGCGACGGTTGGTCGTGCCGGGGGCCTTGGCGGGAGCCTTGGGCACGGCGGCCAGCGATGGCACGGACTTCAGCGCGGACGGCGGCGCATCCTTGGTGCGCGCTCGCGTCGAACCGCTGGCGCTGGCCACCACGGCCGGCGCATTTTCCGCTTTGCTAGTTCCGGTTTCCAGCAAGGCCACACGCTCCAGCGCCGGCACAGGTTTCTTTCCCTGCGACGCTGATTTGGCCTTAGTCAGCTTGGTCACCGGGGCGAATTCGCTCGGGTCAAGCAATTGGGCAGGCTTGGCGGGCATGGTCGGCAGCGGCATGCTAGGCTTTCCTTTCAGGGGGAGAAGACGGCTGGAAAACGGCGCAGGACACTGGCGCGGCCGCATGGCGCCGCGTACTCGGGGATCGTGTCCTGCGTGCAAAACACACAAACAAAAAAGCCGCCAACCTGGGTGGCAGGTTTGGCGGCTTTCTTTCGGACCGGAGACACGGCAGGTCCGCTACCGGCCTGTGGCAGGGTGCGCCTGGGCCGGGACGATGAAGCAGCGTGGCATCCGGATCTTGAACTCATTAAAGGTCAATGTATCCGAAGGTTTTCTCTTTTGCAATCGCTTGCCGAGAGGACTTTTGAAGGTGTTGCTGCGCCGCATTAAAGCGCCGGGCCGAGCCATCGTGGATCAAGCCCCGGATCAGAGCCCGCGCACGATTTCCAGTACCTCGTCGACGTGGTTGGGCACCTTGATGCCGCGCAGCGCATGGCGCAGGATGCCCTTGCCGTCGATGATGAAGGTGCTGCGCTCGATGCCGCGCACTTCCTTGCCATACATTTTCTTCATCTTGATGACATCGAACAGATGGCACACAGCTTCATCGCCATCGGAGATCAACTCGAAGGGCAGTTCCAGCTTGGCCTTGAAGTTCTCGTGTGACTTCAGGCTGTCGCGCGAGATGCCGAAGACCACCGTGCCTGCCTTGACGAAGGCGTCATGCTGGTCGCGGAAGTTCATGGCTTCGGTGGTGCAGCCCGGGGTGTTGTCCTTGGGATAGAAATACAGGACGACGGTCTTGCCACGCTGGGCGGCAAGGCTGAACGTGCCGCCGGTGGCGGGCGCGCCGAAATCGGGTACGGGCTGGCTGAGACTGGCTGTTGTCATTCTTATGGCTCCTGGGAGGGACAGGAAGGGGGTGGCTGCGTGAGTGCGGCCACCATGGTGGCGGCAGATGGGGGCAGGGCGGCTAACTTCAAGCGTGGCGTGTGCCTAACTTGCGAGAACCGGCCTTCCGGGCCGCCGGGCGGGCTCAGGCAGGCTCCTCCAGCAGCAGGATGGCCGCCACTTTGCGGCCTTCAGCCATCAGGATGTTGTATGTGCGGCAGGCGGCTTGCAGATCCATGGCGTCCACCCCGACATGCAGGCGCGCCAGTGAGGCGGTCAGCCGGGGATGCGGGAAGCGCAGGCGGCTGCCGGTGCCCAGCAGCACCACCTCGGGCGAGTGCGCCAGCAGGCCCTCGAAATGCGCGGGTTCCAGGTCTTCGAAGCGTTGCACCGGCCAGGGCTGGATCTCGCCTTCGGGCATGACCAGCACGGATTGGGTGTGGCGCACCATATTGATTTCGATATAGCCCGGGCCGTACGACGTTACCGTATTGAGGGCATTGGGCTGGTCAGCGTGGAGTTTCAAGGGCGAACCTTATCTGGCGCTGCCCTGCGCGGCGCGCGCGGCGACTCGGCCGGGGCAGCGCAGGGCGGGTTGATAGCATTTTGGGGCAGGCGGGCCGGGCGGCTTTGCCGCGGCCCCGTGGTACCGGCGGCGTACGCTGCAATGCAAGAATCCCTGCCGAAGTCTGTCATAATCCGATAAATTATAGCTTTTGCCTCCCTGCCTGCCACGTTTTGCGTTGCAACGCAGCGCACAGGCTACCCGGGCCGCTCCATTTCCACCCAGATTCCCTAGATAGCCGCCGCTACCCGGTGGCGCTTGCCTCCTGCCAACATCGCCGTGAAACCGATCCAGAAATCCAACAAGCTCAACAATGTTTGCTATGACATCCGCGGCCCGGTGCTGGAGAAGGCCAAGCAGATGGAGGAGGAAGGCCACAAGATCATCAAGCTGAACATCGGCAACCTGGCCGTCTTCGGCTTCGATGCGCCGGAAGAGATCCAGCAGGACATGATGCGCAACCTGCCCAATTCGGCTGGCTATTCGGACTCCAAGGGCATCTTCGCCGCGCGCAAGGCGATCATGCACTACACGCAGCAGAAGAATATCGAGGGTGTGGGGCTGGACGACATCTACGTTGGCAACGGTGCCTCCGAGCTGATCGTGATGTCCATGAACGCGCTGCTCAACAGCGGCGACGAAGTGCTGGTCCCGGCGCCGGACTATCCGTTGTGGACCGCGGCGGTGAGCCTGTCGGGCGGCACCCCGGTGCACTATGTGTGCGACGAGGCCAATGAGTGGATGCCCGACCTGGACGATATCCGCGCCAAGATCACGCCGAATACCAAGGCCATCGTCGTCATCAACCCGAACAACCCCACAGGCGCGCTGTATTCGGACGCGTTGCTCAAGTCCATCGTGGCGATCGCGCGCGAACACGGCCTGATCATCTTTGCCGACGAGATCTACGACAAGGTGCTGTACGACGGCCATAGCCACACGTCCATCGCCGCGTTGTCGACCGATGTGCTGACCGTGACCTTCAACGGCCTGTCCAAGAACTACCGCTCGTGCGGCTACCGCGCCGGCTGGATGGTGGTGTCGGGCGACAAGCGGCCCGCGCTGGACTATATCGAGGGGCTGAACATGCTGTCCTCGATGCGCCTTTGCGCCAACGTGCCGGCCCAGTGGGCCATCCAGACCGCGCTGGGCGGCTACCAGAGCATCAACGACCTGGTGGGCGAAGGCGGGCGCCTGCGCCGCCAGCGCGATCTAGCCCATGAGCTGATCACGCAGATCCCGGGTGTGACCTGCGTCAAGCCCAAGGCGGCGCTGTACCTGTTCCCCAAGCTCGACCTGTCGATGTACCCGATCCAGGACGACCAGGAGTTCATTTATGAGCTGCTGCAGGAGTCCAAGGTGCTGCTGGTGCAGGGCACTGGCTTCAACTGGGGCAAGCCCGACCATTTCCGTATCGTGTTCCTGCCCCACGAGGAAGACCTGCGCGAGGCCATCAGCCGCGTCGGGCGCTTCCTCGAGACCTACCGCAAACGCCACGGCCGCGCGGCCTGAACCGGCACGCTTGCGGCGCAATCCATTTTTCAGCAACTCAGAGTCAGATCGTCCATGAATCCCATCAAAGTAGGCCTGCTTGGCATCGGTACCGTCGGTAGCGGCACGTTCAATGTGCTGCAACGTAACCAGGAAGAAATCCGCCGCCGCGCCGGGCGCGGCATCGAGATTGCCATGGTGGCCGACCTCAACACCGAACGCGCCCGCGAGCTGACCGGTGGGCAGGTCGAGGTGGTGGCCGATGCCAACGAGGTCGTCACCCGTCCCGAGATCGACATCGTGATCGAGCTGATCGGCGGATACGGCATCGCCCGCGAACTGGTGCTCAAGGCCATCGAGAATGGCAAGCACGTGGTCACCGCCAACAAGGCGCTGCTGGCCGTGCATGGCAACGAGATCTTCGAAGCCGCGCGCAAGAAGGGCGTGATCGTCGCCTTCGAAGCCGCGGTCGCCGGTGGCATCCCCATCATCAAGGCGCTGCGCGAAGGCCTGACCGCCAACCGCATCGAGTGGATCGCCGGCATCATCAACGGCACCACCAACTTCATCTTGTCGGAAATGCGCGACAAGGGCCTGGACTTCGGCACCGTGCTCAAGCAAGCGCAAGCGCTGGGCTATGCCGAGGCCGATCCCACCTTCGACATCGAAGGCATCGACGCGGCGCACAAGATCACGTTGATGAGCTCGATCGCCTTTGGCATGCCGGTGCAGTTCGACAAGGCCTACGTGGAAGGCATCACCAAGCTATCGGCCGTGGATATCCGCTACGCCGAAGAGCTGGGCTACCGCATCAAGCTGCTGGGTCTCACGCGTCGCCGCGAGAACGGCATCGAGCTGCGCGTGCACCCGACGCTGGTGCCGGCCAAGCGCCTGATCGCCAACGTGGAAGGCGCCATGAACGCCGTGCTGGTGCAAGGTGACGCCGTGGGCGCCACGCTGTACTACGGCAAGGGTGCCGGCGCCGAGCCGACCGCTTCGGCCGTGATCGCCGACCTGGTCGACGTGACCCGCCTCCACACTGCCGACCCCGAGCACCGCGTGCCGCACCTGGCCTTCCAGCCAGACGAACTGTCCAGCGTGCCGGTGCTGCCGATCGAAGAAGTCACCAGCTCGTACTACCTGCGCATGCGTGTGGCGGACGAGGCCGGCGTGCTGGCCGACATCACCCGTATCCTGGCTGACGCCGGCATCTCCATCGATGCCATGCTGCAGAAGGAGTCGCGTGAAGGCGAGCCGCAGACCGACATCATCATGCTCTCGCACCTCACCCTCGAGAAGCAGGTCAACGCCGCCATCGCCAAGATCGAGGCGCTGCCGACCGTGCTGTCGGCCGTCACGCGCCTGCGCATGGAAGAACTGAACTGAACGCACCGATGAAATACCAGTCGACGCGCGGCCATGAGATGCCGCAAACCTTCTCCGAGATCCTGCTGGGCGGCCTGGCGCCGGACGGCGGCCTGTACCTGCCCCGGGAGTACCCGCAGGTCACGGCCGACGAGCTGGAGGCCTGGCGCAAGCTGTCGTACGCCGATCTCGCCTTTGAAGTCCTGTCCCGCTTCTGCGACGACATCCCGGCCGAGGACCTGCGCGCCCTGACGCGCAAGACCTACACCGCCGAGGTGTACTGCAACGCCCGCCCCGGCGACAACACCGCCGACATCACCCCGTTGCGCACGCTGGGCGAAGAGGGCGGCACGCAGCTGCAGCTGCTGGGCCTGTCCAATGGCCCCACGCTGGCCTTCAAGGACATGGCCATGCAGCTGCTCGGCAACCTGTTCGAGTACGCGCTGGCGCGGGCCGGACAGGAGCTGAACATCCTGGGCGCTACCTCCGGGGATACCGGCAGCGCGGCGGAATACGCCATGCGCGGCAAGCGCGGCATCCGCGTGTTCATGCTCAGCCCGCACCGCAAGATGAGCGCGTTCCAGACCGCGCAGATGTTCAGCCTGCAGGACCCGAACATCTTCAACCTGGCGGTGGAAGGGGTGTTCGACGACTGCCAGGACATTGTCAAGGCGGTCTCGAACGACCTCGGCTACAAGGCTCGCCAGAAGATCGGCACGGTCAACTCGATCAACTGGGCGCGCGTGGTGGCCCAGGTGGTGTACTACTTCAAGGGCTGGCTGCTGGCTACCGACGGTCCGGGCCAGAAGGTCTCGTTCTGCGTGCCGTCGGGCAATTTCGGCAACGTCTGCGCGGGCCATATCGCGCGCATGATGGGCCTGCCGATCGACAAGCTGGTGGTTGCCACCAACGAGAACGACGTGCTCGATGAGTTCTTCCGCACCGGTACCTACCGCGTGCGTAAGTCGGCCGAGACGTATCACACCTCCAGCCCGAGCATGGACATCTCGAAGGCGTCGAACTTCGAGCGCTTTGTCTTCGACCTGCTGGGCCGCGATGGCGACAAGCTGGCCAAGATGTTCCGCGAAGACGTCGACACCAAGGGCGGCTTCGATCTGTCCGGCACACCGGAATTCGAGCGCATCCGCGCCTTCGGCTTCGTCTCGGGCCGCAGCACGCACGAAGATCGCCTCGCCACCATCCGCGACCTGTCCGAGCGCTACGGCATCACCATCGACACCCACACCGCCGATGGCATCAAGGTCGCGCGCGAGCATCTCACGCCCGGCGTGCCGATGCTGGTGCTGGAAACCGCGCTGCCGGCCAAGTTCGCCGACACCATCCGCGCGGCGCTTGGCCATGAGCCGGAGCGTCCGGCAGCCTTCGAAGGCATCGAAAACCTGCCGCAGCGCTTCGAGGTGATGCCGGCGGATGCCGACCGGATCAAGGCTTACATCGCCGGCCACACCGGCCTGTAGCCCCGGCCGCTGCCGGCGGTGTTCCTGCCGGCAGCGCGCCAACTCGCTACAATCAGACTTGCCGAGCAGAAATCGCACGGCCCTCGCATTGCTCCGGATGTATCGGGGGCGGTACGCGGGCCGTTTCCCATGGGCGCCGAATGGCCATGGGTTTGCGGTCTGACACTGCTTACGCTGACTACGCTGTCTCACTTACCCGTTTTCCTCATGACCCAAGCCGCCGCGCCCGCACGCCCCCCCATGTTGACCATGGCTCAGGCCCTCGAAGCCTTGCTGGCCGGCGCCCGCCCGCTCGCCGAGGCAGAGCGCATCGCCACGCTCGACGCCAATGGCCGCGTGCTGGCCGCGCCGGTGTCGAGCACGCTGGACGTGCCGCCGGCCGACAACACCTCGATGGATGGCTACGCGGTACGCAGCGCCGACCTGGCGGCGCCCGGCACGCGCCTGCGGGTGGCCCAGCGCATCCCCGCCGGCCATGTCGGCACGGCACTGGCGGCCGGCACGGCGGCGCGCATCTTTACCGGTGGGCTGATTCCGCCGGGGGCCGACGCAGTGGTCATGCAGGAGCAGTGCGTGGCGCAGGGTGAGGATGTGATCGTCAATCACACGCCGCAGCCGGGCGAGTGGATCCGCCGGGCCGGCGAGGACATCCGCGCCGGCAGCGTGATCCTGCCGGCCGGCACGCGCCTGACGCCGCAGGCGCTGGGCCTGGCGGCCTCGGTGGGGCAGGCGTCGCTGGACGTGGTGCGGCGCGTCAAGGTGGCCGTGTTCTTTACCGGCGACGAGCTCGCCATGCCGGGCGAGCCGCTCAAGCCGGGCGCCATCTACAACTCCAACCGATTCACGCTGCGCGGGCTGCTGGAAAACCTCGGCTGCGAGGTCAGCGATTTCGGCATCGTGCCTGACACCCTGGCCGCGACGCGCGACACCCTGCGCCGGGCAGCCGAGGGGCATGACCTGATCATCACGTCGGGTGGCGTCTCCGTGGGCGAGGAAGACCATATCAAGCCGGCAGTCGAGGCCGAAGGGCGGCTCAACCTGTGGCAGATCGCCATCAAGCCGGGCAAGCCGCTGGCGTTCGGCGAGGTGGCGCGCGCCGGGCAGGCGCCGGCATTTTTCCTGGGGCTGCCGGGTAATCCGGTCTCGAGCTTCGTTACCTTCCTGCTGTTTGTGCGGCCTTTCATCCTGCGGCTGCAAGGCGTGCAGGACGTGATGCCGCGCCGGCTGCCGCTGCGTGCCGATTTCGACCTGCCCAAGGGCGACCGCCGCAACGAGTTCCTGCGCGTGCGCCTCAACCAGGCCGGCGGGCTCGACCTGTTCCCCAACCAGAGCTCGGGTGTGCTCACTTCCACGGTGTGGGGCGAGGGCCTGGTCGACAACCCGCCCAACCAGCCGATCGCGCGGGGAGATACCGTGCAGTTCATCGGCTTCGACGGCCTGCTGGCATAAGGAGCGAGACCGCCATGAACATCGAACTCCGTTTTTTTGCCAGCGTGCGCGAGCAGTTGGGCCTGGGGCAGGAGCGCGTCGCGGTGCCGGCCGAGGTGGCTACCGTGGCGGACCTGCGCCATTGGCTTGGAGCCCGCGGCGGCGCCTGGGCCGAGGTGCTGGCCGAGGGCCGTGCCTTGCGCATGGCCGTGGACCATGAGGTGGCCAGTGCGGATAGTGTGTTGGCCGAGGGCTGCGAAGTGGCGTTTTTCCCCCCCGTGACCGGAGGCTGAAATGAGCGTCAGAGTACAGCGCGAGGATTTCGACCTGGGCGCCGAGGTGATGGTACTGCGCCGTGAGCAGCCAGGCGTGGGCGCGGTGGCCAGCTTTGTCGGCACGGTGCGCGACATGAACGACGGCAGCGCGGTCAGCGCGATGGAGCTGGAGCACTATCCCGGCATGACCGAAAAGGCGCTGGCCCGGATCGAAGCGGTGGCGCGGGAGCGCTGGGCGCTGCTTGGCGTCACCATCGTGCATCGCGTCGGCCCCTTGCTGCCGCTGGACCAGATCGTGCTGGTGGCGGTAGCCTCCGCCCATCGCGGCAACGCCTTTGCCGCTTGCGAATTCATCATGGATTACCTCAAGTCCGAGGCGCCGTTCTGGAAGAAGGAGCAGACGCCGCAGGGCGCGCGCTGGGTCGACGCGCGCGTGACCGATGCGTCCGCGCTGGCGCGCTGGGGCATTCGCTCGCTCAATGCCAGCCCGGAGGGCGAGGGCCAGGGCGAGGTGGAGCCGGCGGAACCCTTGGGTCTCAAGCGCTGATGGGCGCGCTCGGTTTTGTGGCGGTCGGGGTCGGGGCCGCGGTGGGAGCTTGGCTGCGCTGGGCGTTCTCAGTGTTGTGGAATGCCGCCAACCCGGCGTTGCCCTATGGGACACTGACGGCCAACCTGGTCGGCGGCTACCTGATCGGGCTGGCGGTGGGATTCTTCGGCGCGCATACGGAGTTGCCGCCCGAATGGCGCTTGCTGGCGGTGACCGGCTTCCTGGGCGGCCTGACCACGTTTTCCACGTTTTCCAGCGAGGTCGTGGGCAACCTGATTGCGGGCGACTATGGCTGGGCGGCGGTCCACCTGCTGGCACACCTTGGCGGTTCGCTGCTGCTGACCGCGCTGGGCCTGTGGACCTATCGGCTGCTGGCCTGAGCGTCCGTTGACGCCAATGAGCCTGACGACGCCAATGAATCCAGCCACGCAAGCATCTGCGCCAGCGCGGCGTTAAAGGCGGCCGGCCGTTCCATGTGCGGGGCATGGCCGGTGCCGCCGATGGTGACAAGCCGGGCAGCCGGCTGCAGCGCCAGCGTGGCCTGCCCCACTGCTGGCGCGTAGAGGCGGCTGCGCTCCCCGACCAGATGGAACAAAGGCAGGCGAGCATCGCGCAACGCCGCGCGGTAATCCTGGCGGGCCATGTCTTCCCACAACGCGGCAAGCGCATCCGGCGCGCACTGGCGCATGATGCCGGCGATCCGGTCCATCTCGAGCGCATCGGGTTTGCTGCCGGCGGCCCATAAGCCGGCGCGCACCGAGTCGATCAGGCGCGGCCAGTCCTGGCGCACATGCGCGGCCATGTGGGCCGCCTGCGCGGTGTCGTAGTGCGCATGCAGGCCATGCGGCCAGTCCGCCGCGCTGGCCAGCCGCGGTGTCATGTCGATGGCGCCGATTGCCGCCAAGGGCAGGGTGGGCTCACCGCGCATCAACTCCCAGGCCACCATGGCGCCCATCGACCACCCAATTACCACCACGTCCTGCAGTCCCAGGTACCCAATCAACCCGGCCACATCGGCGGCAAGTTGCGCAAGGCTGGCTTGTCCGGCGTGCGGCAGTGCAGCAGACAAGCCATGCCCGGCATGGTCCGGGGCGATCACACGATAGCCATCACGCGCCAGCGCGCGCTGGCCGTCGAACGCCTCGCCGGATAGCGACCAGCCGTGCAGCAACAGCAGTGCCCGGCCATCGCCGGCCTCCCGCCAGCCGGGCCGCGAGCCGGAAGCCGGGTGGCTATCAAAGGCGGGGACGGGCTCGGCGTTAGTCATGGCGTGTGAAGCATCCAATGGCGAACTTCCAGTCTGGGTGTCTGGCCTGGCCACCACGTGCGTGGCCAAAGCTCCGGGTAAGCCATGTATTGACATACGGATCGCTAACTTTATATCATGAAACATGAATCAGTTATCATGTTTTAAGGGTCGCCGGAGCAGGCGGTTTCCGCGGTGCAATGCCGCTGCCTGACTGCCGTTTTCCGGTCTGACCAGCCACTGCGGAGCCCCGATGTCCCTTACCGAATCCGGCGTCAGCCAGCCCAAGACCGCGCGCGGCCAGAAGACCCGCGAAGCGCTGCTGCGCGCCGCCGAGAAAGTGTTCGGCGAGAAGGGCTACTACGTGGCTTCGATCTCCGAGATCACGCAGGAGGCAGAGGTGGCCATGGGCACCTTTTATCTCTATTTCAAGGACAAGGAAGACATCTTCCGCGCGCTGGTGCAGCACATGCTGGAACTGGTGCGGGCCCATTTGCGCAAGCACGTTGGGCCGGCGCAGACACAGATCGAGGCCGAGCGGCTCGGGCTCAAGGCGTTCCTGTCCTTTGTGTCGCGCCACAAGAATCTGTATCGCATCGTGCTCGATTCCTATTCGGTTGACGAGACTATCTACAGCAGTTACTTCCAGGTGTTCGCCGACGTCTATAGCCGGCGCCTGGGCAAGGCCGAGGAGCAAGGCGAGATCTCGCCGGGCGACGCCGAAGTGCGGGCGTGGTGCCTGATCGGCATCAGCAATTTCCTGGGCATGCGTTATGCGCTGTGGAAGCGGCCGGCGTCGATGGACAAGGTGGTGGATACGGCCTTTGACATGATTTCGCACGGGCTGGCGGCGCGATGAGCGCGTTGGTGCTGGTCGAACGTGTTGGCAGCACGGCCGTGCTTCGGCTCAATCGCGCCGAGCGGCACAACAGCCTGGTGCCGGAACTGCTCGAAGCGCTGCTGGCCGCGCTGGAGCGCATGGAGGCGGACCCGGATGTGCGCGCCGTGGTGCTGAGCCATGCGGGGCGCTCGTTTTCCACGGGCGGCGATGTCGGTGCTTTTGCCGCCTTTGTGCCGCAAAGCGCGGAGTTGGCGCAGTATGCGCAGCGCCTGCTCGGCCTGCTCAACGCAGCCATCCTGCGCCTGGCGGCGCTGCGCTGCCCGGTGATCGCGGCGGTGGAGGGCTGGCTGACGGGGGGCTCACTGGGCTTGGTGCTGGCCTGCGACATGACGGTGCTGGGCGAGGGCACGCGCATTGCGCCTTACTACACCGTGGTGGGATTCAGCCCGGACGGTGGCTGGACGGCGATGCTGCCGCGACTGATCGGCGTCGCACGCTCGCGGGCGATCCAGCTTGAGAACGCCACGCTGACGGCCAGCCAGGCCGTGGCACTGGGCCTGGCGACGCATCTCGCGCCGGCCCGCGAGGCCGAGGCGATGGCGCTGTCCCTGGCGGCCGGCCTGAAGGACAAGGTACCCGGCAGCGTGGCGCATACGCGCGCGCTGCTGCGCTGGGATGCCGATGCGCTGGCCGCCGGGCTTGAGCGCGAGCGCGTGGCGTTCGTGGCGCAGGTGACGAGCGCCGAAGCGGCGGCAGGCATGCGCCGCTTCCTTGGCAATGGGCGCACAGGATAAGGCAGCAAACGGAAAGGCACGACAGCAGGAAAGAGCACAGCAAAGCGAAACAGCACCAAGCAGGCAGGATCCGCATTTGCAACGACAAGCGACACCCTCAGAGGAGACAAGAATGCAATTCAAGCACCGAGCCGCTGGCGCCATCGCACTGGCCAGCCTGCTGGCCGCCGGCGGCGCCCTTGCCAAGGACATCCGCATCGCCCACGTCTATGACAAGACCGGGGCGCTCGAGGCCTACGCCAAGCAGACCCAGACCGGGCTGATGATGGGGCTGGATTACGCCACCAACGGCACCATGATGGTCAACGGCAACAAGCTGGTGGTGATGGAGAAGGACACCCAGGGCAAGCCCGACGTGGCCAAGGCCCAGCTTGCCGCGGCGTATAGCGATGATCGCGCGGATATCGCCGTGGGGCCGACGTCCTCCGGCACGGCGCTGGCGATGCTGCCGGTGGCCGAGGAGTACAAGAAGATCCTGCTGGTCGAGCCCGCCGTGGCGGATTCCATCACCGGCGAGAAGTGGAACCGCTACATCTTCCGCACCGGCCGCAATTCGTCGCAGGACGCCATCTCCAACGCCGTGGCGCTGGACAAGCCCGGCGTGCAGATCGCCACCCTGGCGCAGGACTACGCCTTTGGCCGTGACGGCGTGAAGGCCTTCAAGGGCGCGCTCAAGAACGCCAGGATCGTGCACGAGGAATACCTGCCGACCAACACCACGGACTTTACCGCCGGGGCGCAGCGCTTGTTTGATTCGCTCAAGGACAAGCCGGGCCGCAAGATCATCTTCATCATCTGGGCGGGCGCCGGCAACCCGTTCAAGATTGCCGACCTCGATCCCAAGCGCTATGGCATCGAGATCGCCACCGGCGGCAATATCCTGCCCGCCATGAGCAACTACAAGAACTTCCCCGGCATGGAAGGCGCGACGTATTACTACTTCGGCATTCCCAAGAACAAGGCCAACGAGTGGCTGGTGTCCAACCATTACACCAAGTTCAAGTCGCCGCCCGATTTCTTCACCGCCGGCGGCATGACGGCTGGCATCGCGCTGGTCGAAGCGCTCAAGAAGACCAATGGCGACACCAACACCGAGAAGCTGATCGGTGCGATGGAGGGCATGTCGTTCGAGACGCCCAAGGGCAAGATGACCTTCCGCAAGGAAGACCACCAGGCGCTGCAGTCGATGTACCACTTCAAGATCAAGGTCGATCCCGCGTTCGCCTGGGGGGTGCCCGAGCTGGTCCGCGAGATCAAGCCGGAGGAAATGAACGTGCCGATCCGCAACAGGCGGTGATGACAGTGGGCGCCGCTTCCATCGATACAACGGCAGCGCTCTCGCGGGCGGTGGCAGGGCCGCCTGCGCTCGAGACGCGAGACCTCACCATCCGCTTTGGCGGGCACGTGGCGGTCAATGCGGTCTCCTGCGCGTTTCATCCCGGCGAGCTGACCTGCATCGTCGGCCCCAACGGGGCCGGCAAGACCACGTACTTCAACCTGATCTCGGGCCAGTTGCCGCCCAGCGCCGGGCAGATCCTGCTCGGCGGCGAGGACGTGACGCGCCTGCCGGTGCCGCACAAGGCGCTGCGCGGCATTGGCCGCGCCTTCCAGCTGACCAGCCTGTTTCCCAATCTATCGGTGTTCGAGAACGTGCGCCTGGCGGTGCAGTCGCGCCGGCGCATCGGGCTGGATCTGTGGAGCGTGTGGAGCGCAAACCGCGCGGTCCGCGAGCAGGCCGAGGACTGTCTGGAACGGGTGGCCCTGGCCGACAAGCGCCACCTGCCGGTAGCCTCTTTGCCGCACGGCGACCAGCGCAAGCTGGAGGTGGGCATCCTGCTGGCGCTGCAGCCGCGCATCTTCATGTTCGACGAGCCGACCGCCGGCATGAGCGTGGACGAGGTGCCGGTGATCCTTGGCCTGATCCAGGAGATCAAGCGCGACAAGAGCAAGACGGTGCTGCTGGTGGAACACAAGATGGATGTGGTGCGCTCGCTGGCCGACCGCATCATCGTGCTGCATAACGGTAACCTGATGGCCGACGGCGATCCGGCCGAGGTGATCGCCTCGCCGATCGTGCAGCAGGCGTACCTGGGCATCGCCGCCGGCGACGAGAGCGCGCAGCAGGAGGGCAGCCATGGCTGAAGCACCCGCAGCACCCGCAGCACCCATCCTGAGCCTGGATGGCGTGCAGACGCATATCGGGCCGTATCACATCCTGCACGGCGTGAGCTTTGCCGTGCCGCGCGGCGGCGTGACCATGCTGCTGGGGCGCAACGGCGCGGGCAAGACCACCACGCTGCGCACCATCATGAACCTGTGGCAGGCGAGCGAAGGGCGGATCGTGTTCGACGGGGCCGACATCACGCGCCGCGGCACGCCTGCCATCGCGCAGGCCGGCATCGCCTATGTGCCGGAGAACATGAGCGTGTTCTCCGAGCTGACGGTGGCCGAGAACATGCGGCTGGCCGCGCGCAGCGGCGCGATCGACGGGCAGCGGCTTGACTGGGTGTTCCGCATGTTCCCCGCGCTGAAGATCTTCTGGCACCAGCGTGCCGGCGTGCTGTCCGGCGGGCAGAAGCAGATGCTGTCGGTGGCGCGCGCCATCATCGAGCCGCGCAAGCTGCTGATCGTGGACGAGCCGACCAAGGGCCTGGCGCCGGCCATCATCCAGAACATGATCACGGTGTTCCGCGAGCTCAAGCAGACGGACGTATCGATCCTGCTGGTGGAGCAGAACTTCCACATGGCGAAGTCGGTGGGGGACGCCGTTGCCGTGATGGATGACGGGCGCGTGGTGCATACGGGAACGATGGCAGCGCTGGCGGGGGACGAGAGCCTGCAGCAGCGGCTGCTCGGTTTGTCGCTGGCGGCGCACCAGTAGCGCGTCACCAATTGCGGCCAGCAAGACAAGACAGGCAAGACACATAACAAGATATCGTCAGGACCGAGACAATGGCGAGTACAAGCTCCTTACCCACCACCCCGGCGACACCGGCCAATCTGCCCAAGGTCCGGCTCGACTGGACCCCGCTGGCGCTGGCGCCGCTGCTGATGCTGCTGGCCTATCCCTTGATCGGCAGCGGTTCGACCTGGCTTACGCTGACCATCGCCGGCCTTGCCATGGGCATGATCGTGTTCGTGGTGTCGTCGGGCCTGACGCTCGTGTTTGGGCTGATGGACGTGCTCAACTTTGGACACGGCGCGTTTATCGCGTTGGGAGCCTACGTGGCGGCATCCGTGCTGCTGCCGCTGGGCGCCTGGGTCGAGGCAGACAGCCTGTGGCTCAACCTGGCGGTGTTTGGCCTGGCCATCCTGGCGGCGATGGCGGCGGCGGGCGTCATCGGTTTCCTGTTCGAGCGCATCGTGGTGCGCCCGGTCTACGGCCAGCACCTCAAGCAGATCCTGATCACCATGGGCGGCATGATCGTGGCCGAGCAGCTGATCAAGGCGATCTGGGGGGCCGAGACCATCGCGCTGCAGGTGCCCACCACCTTCCGCGGCGCGGTGCTGCTGGGCGACGCGGCCATCGAGAAGTACCGGCTCATCGCCGTGGTGCTCGGGCTGGTGATTTTTATCTCCATGGTGCTGGTGCTCAACCGCACGCGCATCGGCCTGCTGATCCGGGCCGGCGTGGAGAACCGCGAGATGGTGGAGTCGCTCGGCTACCGCATCCGGCTCTTGTTCATCGGCGTGTTCGTGGTGGGGGCGGGGCTGGCCGGCATGGGCGGCGTGCTGTGGGGGCTGTACCAGCAGAACATTACCGCGTCCATCGGTGCCCAGGTCAATGTGCTGATCTTTATCGTGATCATCATCGGCGGGCTTGGCTCCACCACCGGCTGCTTTGTCGGCGCCTTGCTGGTCGGCCTGATGGCCAACTACACCGGCTTCCTGTTTCCCAAGGTGGCACTGTTCTCGAACATCCTGCTGATGGTGATGATCCTGCTGTGGCGTCCGCAGGGCCTTTACCCGGTAGCCAAGCGCTGAGCGCCCAGGAAAAAACCATGACCCGACTGCTTTCCGGCGACCTGCCACGAAGCCGCGTGCTGACCGTGATCCTGGTGGCCATGCTGCTGGCGCTGGCGTGCGCGCCTTTCCTGTTTCCCGGTGCGCGCGCGCTCAACATGGCGGCCAAGATCTGCATCTTCGTGGTGCTGGTGGCCAGCTACGACCTGTTGCTCGGCTATACCGGCATCGTCTCCTTTGCCCACACCATGTTTTTCGGCATCGGCGGCTATGGCGTGGCGATCGCCATGTCACGGCTGGAGCCGGGGTGGGGCGCGCTGGCGCTCGGCACGCTGGGCGCGCTGCTGGTGTCGATGCTGCTGGCTTTCCTGATCGGGCTGTTTTCGCTGCGGGTCAGGGCGATCTTCTTTGCCATGATCACGCTGGCGGTGGCCACCGCCTTTGCCACGCTGGTGTCGCAGCTCTCCGAGTGGACCGGCGGCGAGGATGGCATCAGCTTCAAGGTGCCGGAGGTGTTCACGCCGGGCTTTTCGCTGGGCGACGCCGAATGGCTTGGCGTGCCGCTCAACGGCAAGCTGTTTTCGTATTACTTCGTGTTCGCGAGCGCGCTGGTGTTGTTCCTGTTGCTGCTGCGCGTGGTGAACTCGCCGTTCGGCCGGGTGCTGCAGGCAATCCGCGAGAACGATTTCCGGGCCGAGGCCATTGGCTACCGCACCGTGGTGTACCGTACCGTGTCCACCGTGCTGTCGGCCGGGTTTGCCACGCTGGCCGGGGTGCTGATGGCGCTCTGGCTGCGCTACAACGGCCCGGATACCTCGTTGTCCTTCGAGATCATGGTCGACATCCTGCTGATCGTGGTGATCGGTGGCATGGGCACGCTGTACGGCGCGCTGATCGGCACCACGCTGTTCCTGGTGGCGCAGACCTACTTGCAGGACGTGATGAAGCTGGCGAGCGATGCCACCGCGGCGATTCCGCTGCTGTCGGGGCTGCTGCATCCGGACCGCTGGCTGCTGTGGCTCGGCCTGTTGTTTATCCTCAGCGTGTATTACTTCCCGCAAGGCATCGTCGGGCGGCTGCGCGGCGATCGCGCCGAGCACGAGGTGGCGTCGTAGATCTGCATGCAATAAAAGGCTAGCAAGATAACAAGAACATCCACGAGCGGAGATCCCGGACCATGTACGTAGTCGACTGGCTGCACAAGAATGCCCTGCATACGCCGGACAAAGTCGCCCTGGTCGACGTGGAGAGCGGCCGCACGGTGACCTACCGGCAGTTCGACGAGCGCGCCAGCCGCTTCGCGGAATACCTGGGCGAGCGCTTGGGGCTGGCGCCCGGGGCCCGCGTGGCCGTGCTGGCCCACAACAGCTCGGACTATTTCGAGATGCTCTATGGCTGCGCCAAGGCCGGCATGGTGATGGTCTGCCTGAACTGGCGGCTGGCGGCCGCGGAGCTGCTGCCGATCCTGCGCGACTGCTCGCCCGACGTGCTGGTAGCCGGTGACGGCTTTCTTGCCACCGCCGCCGCGCTTGCCGACACCTTGCCGCTGCGCGCGGTATTGCACCTGGCCGACGACGAGAGCGCGGACGTGCCGGGCGGCTGGACCGAGTACGAAGCGATGCTGGCGGGTAGCTCCGGGCGCGTCGTCGAGATGCCGTGCCGCGACGAGCACGAGGTTTGGCACCTGCTTTACACCTCGGGCACCACGGGACGCCCCAAGGGCGTGATCCAGACCTACGGCATGGTGTTCTTCAACGCCGTCAACGCCATGCTGGCCAACAAGATCACGCGCGACGACGTGTTCCTGAACGTGCTGCCGTTCTTCCATACCGGCGGGCTGAACCTGTACGCCAATCCCGTGCTGCATGCCGGCGGCACTGTGCACATCATGCGGCAGTTCGACGCCGAGGTGACGTTGCGCAAGCTTGATGCCAGCGCCGGGGAGGGCATCACCATGTTCTTCGCCGTGCCCGCGGTCTACCTGTTCCTGAGCCAGCATGCCGGCTTCGCGGCGGCGGATTTTTCCCGTGTGCGCAATATGTCCGCGGGCGGCTCCGCGGTGCCGCGGCCGCTGCTGGAGGCCTACCTGGCCAAGGGCGTGACGATCTGCTTCGGCTTTGGCATGACCGAGACCGGGCCAACCGTGTTCGTGTGCGACGAAGCCACGGCGCGCCGCAAGATCGGCACCATCGGCAAGCCGGTCGGCTCCATGCTGACGCGGGTGGTGGATCCGCAGGGCCGCGACGTGGCGCCGGGCGAGCGTGGCGAGCTGCTGATCAAGGGGCCGGGCGTCACGCCCGGCTACTGGAACCTGCCCCAGGCCACCGACGCCGCCATCCGTGGCGGCTGGCTGTACTCGGGCGATATCGCTTACATGGACGAGGAGGGCGACTACTACATTGTCGACCGCGCCAAGGACATGTTTATCTCAGGCGGAGAAAACGTCTACCCGGCCGAAGTGGAGAATGTGCTGTTTCAGCTTGCTGCCGTGTCCGAGGCCGCCGTCATCGGCGTGCCCGATGCGCGCTGGGGAGAGGTCGGCATGGCGCTGGTGGTGGCGAAGCCCGGCATGGCGCTCGATGCCGAAGGCGTGCTCGCGCATTGCCGCGCCGCGCTGGCAAGCTACAAGGTGCCGCGCCACGTGCGGATGATCGAGGCGCTGCCGCGCACGCCGTCGGGCAAGGTGGAAAAGCACAAGCTGCGCGCGCGCTTCCAGTCGCAGTGAGGGCGGCGCGCAGTGTGAAGTCATGCAGTGGTGGTCTCGTGAAATTCTCGTTTCTGTCGTTTCTGTCGTTTCTGTATTGCGTTCCGATCGATCCAGCATGCCGGGCCGGCATGCAACAAGGGGGCACAACATGTTGCGCGGACTTGCAGGGCATAGCGGTTTGACCAGATACGGGGCGCGCCTGGCGCTGGCCGGGGCGGCGGGCTTGTTGCTGGCGGCGTGCGGTTCGAGCGATAACAACACCAGTAGCGGCAACACCAATCCCAATACCAAGCCGGCCAATATCGGCACGGTCACGATCAAGACCTACGACGGCAACACGGACGACCTGCTCACCGCTGGCCTCGGCAAGGACGGCCTGGGCTCCGCTACCGCGCCGTTGCCGCTGAACCCGGCCGCGCCCACCGCGGCCGAGCTGCGCCGCTACGCCATCTACACCAACTACCGCGCGTTGGTGGACACCACGGCAGGCGGTGGCTATGGCTCGCTGTACGGCCCCAATGTGGACGCGCAAGGCAGCATCACGACGGGGCAGGGCAAGGTCGCGGGGCGCGAGTACCTGGCTTTCTCCGACGATGGCAGCGGCCAGCAGAACGTAACCATGCTGGTGCAGATCCCCGACAGCTTCAATGTGGCCAAGCCGTGCCTGATCACCGCCACATCGTCCGGCTCGCGCGGCGTCTATGGCGCGATCTCCACCGGCGAATGGGCACTCAAGCGCGGCTGCGCCGTCGCTTACACGGACAAAGGCACCGGCGCCGCGCCGCACGACCTGGACACCGACACCGTTGCGCTGATCGACGGCACTCGCACCAGCCGCGCCGCGGCCGGCGCCAACGCGCAGTTTGCCGCGCCGTTTCCCAACACCAGCCTGGCCGCGTTCAATGCGCTGGCGCCGCACCGGCTGGCGTTCAAGCACGCGCACTCGCAGCGCAACCCCGAGAAGGACTGGGGCACGTTCACGCTGCAGGCCGCCAGTTTCGCCATCTGGGCCATCAACGACCGCTTTGGCAACGTGGCCACCGATGGCACGCGCCAGCGCAGCCTGGGCCCGGACAAGGTCGTGGTGATCGCGTCCAGCGTGTCCAACGGCGGCGGCGCGGCGATTGCGGCGGCGGAACAGGACACCCAGGGCCTGATCGACGGCGTGGCGGTGGCCGAGCCGAACCTCAACCTGCCCAGCAACACGGGTGTCACCGTCACCCGCGGCGGCGTGCCGGTGAGCCTGTCCGGGCGCCCGCTGTATGACTACACCACCACGGCCAACCTGCTGCAGCTGTGCACCTCGCAGGCGACCGCGCTGGTGAATGCGCCGGGTGTGGCGCTCTACGCGCTGCCCACCGTCGGGCTGGCGCAGCCGGCGCTCAACCGTTGCCAGTCGCTGGCCAACGCGGGCCTGGTGACGGGGCCGGATGCCGCCAGCCAGGCCGCCAGCGCGCTGCAGGCGCTGCACGCCTTTGGCTGGGAAGCCGAATCCGATGCGCTCCATCCGTCGCTGGCCCTGTTCGAGGTGGCCAATGCGGTCTCGGTGACCTTTGCCAACGCGCTCGCGCGGGCCGGCGTGGCGGATCGCTTGTGCGGCTTGAGCTTTGCCGCGACCGGCACGGCGGTCCTGACGCCGGCGGCGATTGCGCCGGCTACGCTCAACGTGCTGTACGCGACTGGCAATGGCGTGCCGCCGGCGGCCGGCGTGCAGCTGATCAACGACAACAATCCCGGCGGCCCGCTGCGCGACATCTACTCCCAGTCGCCAAGCAACAATGTGGCCGACGCCAACCTCGACGGCGCGCGCTGCCTGCGCGGGCTGCTCACCGGCACCGGCGCGCAGGCCCAGGCGCTGCAAGCGGGCCTGGCCCAGACGCTGCGCTCGGGCAACCTGCACGGCAAGCCCGCCGTCATCGTGCATGGCCGCAGCGATGCGCTGCTGCCGGTCAACCACACGTCGCGGCCGTATCTCGGCTACAACCGGCTCCAGGAGGGCAGCGCCAGCAAGCTGTCCTACATGGAAGTCACCAATGGCCAGCATTTCGACAGTTTCATCGGCGCGGTAGCGGGCTACGACAACCGCTTCATCCCGCTCCACGTCTACCTGAACCGGGCGCTCGACGCGGTCTACGACAACCTCGCCAACGGCCGCGCGCTGCCACCCTCGCAGGTAGTGCGCACGGTTGCGCGCGGCGGCACCGCGTCGCCGGCACCCACCATCTTGCCCACCAATCTGCCGCCGTTCGCCGCAACGCCCGCTGATGCGGACCGGATCACGGTCAACGGCAGCACCGTAGAGGTACCTAACTGATGAAGGCATCCCGTCCACGCGTTTTGACGCAAGAAGATTTCGACCGCTTCGCCTCGCTCTCGCGCGATGACAATCCCATCCACTGCGATCCGGCGTTCGCCCGCACGACGCATTTTGGCGCCACGGTCGCGCATGGCATGTTCCTGTTCTCGCTGCTGTGCGCGCAGATGCAGCGCAGCAACCCCCGGCCGGTGCTGCCCATCGCGCAAACGCTGATGTTCCCGCGCCCCACCTTTGTCGGCGACGGTGTGGCCGCCGTGCTGGTGTTGAACGAAACGCCCGGGCGGGACCGGATCGCGCTGGACACTTCGGTGCGCTGCGTGCAGCGCGGCCGCAACCGCATGGCCGTCACGGATGAGCAGATTACGGCACAAGGCGACGCGGTGCTGCTGGTCGATGCCAGCGCGCAATCGCTGGCCGAGGCCCAGCGCCAGGATGCCGGCGAAGTTGCGCAATCGGCCGGGCACCTTGCGGGGCAGCCGGCCGGCGACCGTACGCTCTATCACCTGAGCGTGGGCCAGGAGGCTTCGGCGGTACGCAGCTTCAGCGCGGGCGATATCGATGAATACGTGTCGTTGACCGACGATGGCAATGCCTTCTATACCGACCCGGTGTTCGCCCACAGCCGTGGCTTCGAGGGCACCATCGTGCCGCTGCCGTTGCTGGCCGGTATGTTCTCGGATCTGCTGGGCACCCGCTTGCCGGGCCGTGGCACCGGCTGGATGAAGCAGTCGCTGCGACTGCGCTCGCCGGCGCGGCTGGGCGAGCTGCTGAGCGCATCGGTGCGCATCGTGCGCCTGCGCGCAGACAAGGACCTGGTCAACCTGGCGACGGTGGTCACCGGCGACGATGGCCGGGTGGTGCTGGCCGGGGAGGCGCTGGTGCTGGTGCGCAACCTGGAAGACAAGCGGCCGCTGGAGGCCGCCTGAGACCGCGGGGGGCAAAGCGCAACGTATTTCCTGCGCCACATCAAGGGCCGTGCAGTCAGGCCTTGAAATGCAGGCGCAAAGCCTTATCTTTCGATCAGACACCAGTGTCCGGCCCGCGTGGCGGGATCGGCAGGCCGGGGCGCAGGCGCCCCGCCTTCCGCATCAGGACACTCATCCGAAAAAAGAGGGCTCCTAAATGCGACTTGACAAACTGACCACCCGATTCCAGGAAGCGCTGGCCGATGCCCAGAGCCTGGCGATCGGCAACGACAACCAATACATCGACCCGCTGCACGTGCTGCGCGCCTTGCTGGCGCAGAATGACGGCGCCGCCCGCGCGCTGCTGGCGCGCGCCGGCGTCAACGTCGGCGGCCTGACCACCGCGCTGGATGCCGCCATCAAGCGCCTGCCTCAGGTGCAAGGCACCAGCGAGGTCCAGGTCGGGCGCGAACTCGGCGCGCTGTTCAACGCCACCGAGAAAGAGGCCATCAAGCGCGGCGACCAGTTCATTGCCAGCGAGCTGTTCCTGCTCGCGGTGGCCGATGACAAGGGTGAGGCCGGCCGCATCGCGCGTGAAAACGGCCTCTCGCGCAAATCGCTCGAGACCGCCATCGAAGCCGTGCGTGGCGGCGATTCGGTCAACAGCGCCGACGCCGAAACCCAGCGCGAAGCGCTGAAAAAGTACACCGTGGACCTCACTGAGCGCGCCCGTATCGGCAAGCTCGACCCCGTGATCGGCCGCGACGACGAAATCCGCCGCGCCATCCAGATCCTGCAGCGCCGCACCAAGAACAATCCCGTGCTGATTGGCGAGCCGGGCGTGGGCAAGACCGCCATCGTGGAAGGCCTGGCCCAGCGCATCGTCAATGGCGAAGTGCCGGAAAGCCTCAAGAGCAAGCGCGTGCTGGTGCTCGACATGGCAGGGCTGCTGGCCGGCGCCAAGTACCGCGGCGAGTTCGAGGAACGGCTCAAGGCCGTGCTGTCGGACATCGCCAAGGACGAAGGGCAGACCATCGTCTTTATCGATGAACTGCACACCATGGTCGGCGCCGGCAAGGCCGAGGGCGCGATCGACGCTGGCAACATGCTCAAGCCGGCTCTCGCGCGCGGTGAGCTGCATTGCATCGGCGCCACCACGCTGGACGAGTACCGCAAGTACATCGAGAAGGACGCCGCGCTGGAGCGCCGCTTCCAGAAGGTGCTGGTCGACGAACCCAGCGTGGAGGCCACCATCGCCATCCTGCGCGGCTTGCAAGAGAAGTACGAGCTGCACCACGGCGTGGAGATCACCGACCCGGCCATCGTCGCGGCGGCGGAGTTGTCGCATCGCTATATCACCGACCGCTTCCTGCCCGACAAGGCCATCGACCTGATCGACGAAGCCGGCGCGCGCATCAAGATGGAAATCGACTCCAAGCCGGAGGTGATGGACAAGCTCGAGCGCCGCACCATCCAGCTCAAGATCGAGCGTGAGGCCGTCAAGCGGGAAACCGATGAGGCTTCGAAGAAGCGGCTCGAACTGATCGAGCAGGAAATCGGCCGCCTGGAGAAGGAATACGCTGACCTCGAAGAGATCTGGAAGGCCGAGAAGGGTGCCGCCCAGGGCGCAGCCGCGCTCAAGGAAGAGATCGACAAGATCCGCCTGGAGATCACGCGCCTGCAGCGCGAAGGCAAGCTCGACAAGGTGGCGGAGCTGCAGTACGGCAAGCTGCCTGAACTGGAAGGCAAGCTCAAGGCCGCCACGGCCGCCGAAGCCAGCGAGCAGAAGCAGCCCAACAAGCTGCTGCGCACGCAGGTGGGCGCCGAGGAGATCGCCGAAGTGGTGAGCCGCGCGACCGGCATTCCGGTGTCCCGGATGATGCAGGGCGAGCGCGAGAAGCTGATCCAGATGGAGGACTACCTGCACCGCCGCGTGGTAGGCCAGGACGAGGCCGTGCGCCTGGTGTCGGACGCCATCCGCCGCTCGCGTGCCGGCTTGTCGGACGAGAACAAGCCCTACGGCTCGTTCCTGTTCCTCGGCCCCACCGGGGTGGGCAAGACCGAGCTGTGCAAGGCGCTGGCCGAGTTCCTGTTCGATTCGCAGGACCACCTGATCCGTATCGACATGAGCGAGTTCATGGAGAAGCACAGCGTGAGCCGGCTGATCGGCGCGCCGCCGGGATACGTGGGCTATGAAGAGGGCGGTTACCTGACCGAGGCCGTGCGCCGCAAGCCGTACAGCGTGATCCTGCTCGACGAAGTCGAGAAGGCCCACCCGGACGTCTTCAACGTGCTGCTGCAGGTGCTGGACGATGGCCGCCTGACCGATGGCCAGGGCCGCACGGTGGACTTCAAGAACACGGTGATCGTGATGACCTCGAACCTGGGATCGCACATCATCCAGGCAATGACCGGCGAGCCGCACGAAGCGGTCAAAGGCGCGGTATGGCAGGAAGTGAAGACGCATTTCCGGCCCGAGTTCCTGAACCGTATCGACGAGGTCGTGGTGTTCCATTCGCTCGACCAGCAGCATATCGAGTCGATCGCCCGCATCCAGCTGGAGCGGCTGACGGCGCGGCTGGCACGCATGGACATGACGCTGGCGGTGAGCGAAGCCGCGCTGGCCAAGATCGCCAGCGCTGGCTACGATCCGGTGTTCGGGGCGCGTCCGCTCAAGCGCGCGATCCAGCAGCAGATCGAGAACCCGGTGGCGCGTCTCATCCTCGAAGGCAAGTTCGCCGCCAAGGATGTGGTGGCGGTGGATTACCAGGACGGGGAGTACACCTTCGGCCCGAAGGGCCACTGAGGCACGGCATTACCACGGCAGTACGACGGCAGTACGCCAGAACGAAAAACCGCCCCTTTGCCGGGGCGGTTTTTCTTTGTAATCAACGTTAATCAAATGCGGTCCGGGCCGTTGCATCCGCGCCACTCCCGCGCTGCTCCCGGGTAATGCCTGCATCACATGTGCCACATGTGATGCAGGCTGATGCAGGCCTCCCGGAGATCCGATCGTTAGCGCCGGTACGGGTAAGCGTGATGGTAGGCATACCAGTCGCGGCGGCCCCACCAGCGCCGTCCATCCCAGTAGCGCTCGCCGTGCCACCCGATCACCACCGCCGGCGCCACCACCACCGGCGGCCCATACCCGACATACCCGGGAGGCGGCCCATAGACCGGAGCCGGCGCAGGATAGGCCACGGGCGGCGGGGGTGCGGGATAGGCGGGCGGCACCTGATACACGGGCGCGGGGTAGGCCGGCGCCACCACCACCGGCGCAGGCACGCCGATGTTCAGGTCCACATCAACGCGTGCCAATGCGGGCTGGGCGAGCGCCAGGACAAATGCGCCAAGCCCCAGCGCGTAGACGTTCCCTTGCTGCATGTCGATCCTCATCTCGCAGTCGCAATAAGCTGACTCTAGCCATGCCATCGCACTGCCGGGGATTTCAACTGTAACGATATTTCACGGCGCGCAGGGCGCCGGCGGGGGATCAGGCCGAGCGCTCGTTGGTGAGGCGATACAGGGGCATCAGTTCCCGGACGCAAGCGTCCGAGGCCGATTTGCTTTCCACCCTGATTGCACGGGTCACGGCATCCTTGACCCGGCGCAGCCCGCCCTGCTCAAGGAAGGCCTTCAACGCGGGGTTCTCCATGAAGCGGTTGAATTCGAGCCGGTCGGCACCCGTAATGCCGGCCTCGGCCAACTCCTTGCCCGACAGCGCCGCCTCCCTGGTCTTGCGCCCGACCGGCGAGCCCAGCAAGCGCGCCAGCTGCATCGCCAGCCCTGCATCCTGGATCTCGGGTGCTAGCGCGGGCCGCACGGCTGCTTCGACCACCTCGGGCGAGAGCTTCGCGCGGGTGCATTGCGTGTAGCGCGCTTTGGGGATGGGCCCGATTTTCGCCGGCAGCCTGGCAAAGGCCTGGTCCAGGCCAGCGGCAAGGATGGCGCCGACGTCAAACGCACGGATCAGCGCCGTGACCGCTTCATCGTAATTCGGGGGGAACAATTGGGGCGGCTCTGCCGGACGCTCTTCGATGCTTAGCGTGGGTTGCTCGGCCTGGGGCGCCGCCCAGCCGTCGCGGCTGTGGCCGAGCGCCAGTGTGGCTGCCAGAAGTATCGCCGGCAGGATCGGTGACTTCCCGATCGGCTTCCCAATCGGCTTCCCAATCGGTATTGGAGCCGCAATGCCATGGGTAACCTTGCCAAGGAAGGCGGCAAGCCCTGGGTGAGCGCATCGGGGACAGTCGTTCATGTTTTGCGCCGGCTCGTCTGGGTATCTCTTGCGGATTATGCCGGGATCGGGCCCGCACGGCCCGCCCGTGCCACGCTGCAAAGCGCCAATCGGGCGGCGGTTCCGGGCGCACGTCGTGTGGAAAAGTGGAAAACGAGCAACGCGCGATTTCGCAACTGAGTGAATTTATAGCTGGTGTCGCCGGTCGAGGCGCACTCGGTCACCTATCACATCGCCAATTGAACCGGATGCCGGACCGTGCCATCCGGCACGGGTGCATCAGGGCTGGGGGTCAGGAACCCGCGGCGGCGCCGCCACCTTGCGTCCAGCCATATGACGCAGATACGCCAGCAAGTCCTTCAGATCCGCGTCGGACAGCGTTTTCTCGTCGATCGCCGACATGCGCGCGTTGGGCCACCAGCGCAACGATTGCGGGTCGCGGATCAGCGTGGCCAGCTTGTCGTCGCCCAGGTAGTCGACCGCGCTGTGCGGCACATTCAGGTCGGGGCCAAGGTGCGCGTCGCCGACCCGGTTGAGGGAGTGGCACGAGAAGCAAACGCGCTGGAACGTCGCGAAGCCGCGCATGACCGCGCCGTCCGCCGGCAGGCCGGGGGCGGGCCGGATGGCCGCAAAGCGCTCCGCCGGCGGCGCGGTGATGTCGATGCGCACGATGCCGTACGTCCAGAGACTCTCGTTGACAAGGGAAGCAGCGCGGCCCGCCGGCACTGTCCAGATCAGGCGGAACGGCCCGATGTCCTGGCCCTTGAGCGTTGGCCACGGCGCGGCAGGATTTTCCACCGCCAGCCAGGCGCGCGGCTCGTCGGCGCTATCGGCCAGCAACAGGCGCGTCGGCAGGTGGGAGACATAGCCATCGCTGGCCGCGGTCGTCGCGCTCGCGTCGGCCGTCACCGGCATGCCGCGCAGCAAGGCGGCCAGGGGGATGGCCTTGAACGTCAGGCGGCGTTTCAGGTTGTCGTCGTCCACCGTCACGTCGGTCAGGCGGCGGTCTTTCAGCAGCGCATCCAGCGTCCAGTTGCGCTGTTGCGCACCAGCGGCAATGGTCAGCGTCGCCGTGTCCGCGGCGCAAGCCGGACCCGCCAGGAACGCCATGGCGCAGCCAAGCGCGCCAATGGCCATTGCGATCCAGGCTTTCATGGGTCTTCCTCCAGGGCGAGCGAACAATGTGCGGCGGTCGTTGGCGATCATTCTAGCCGTTGCAAGCGAGTGTCGGCTTTTTCGCCGGCTCGGCGATGGGCGGGGTCGCTCGCATGATCGTTCGTCATTTCTGCGCGTCGGCGCGCCCGGCGCCGAGCGCTTCGAGCAGCGGTCTGAGCGCATCGAGTTCCGCGCCAAAGCCGCCCCAGTCGCCCGCCTTCAATCGCTCCATGGCGCGGTCATAGTGGGCGAGTGCCTCGCGGGCGCGGCCGTCTGGTTGGCCACCGGGCGCGGTCGCCAGCGGGGCCGCTTCCTTGAAGAGCGCCGCCAGGGCCGCGCCCAAGGTTTCCTCCATCACCACATGGTCGCCATAGGCGGCGATCACCCGTTTCAGCTCGGGCAGCTGACCGGACTCCGCGCGCAAGTAGAGCGGCGAGACGTAGAGAATCGAGTTGTCGATGGGCACGACCTGGAGGTGGCCGCGGATGACGCGCGAGCCCATCTGGTTCCACAGCGAAATCTGCTGCGAGATCTCGGTGTTTTGCTGGATGCGCGCCTCGATCTGGAATGGCCCATAGACCAGCTTGTCCTTGGGAAAGGCATAGACGACAAGCTTGCCGTAGTCAGGCGGATCGCAACGCGCCGCCAGCCACGCGATCATGTTTTCGCGCTGGCTGGGCACCATCGGCAGCATCAGCACGAATTCGGCGCGCGGCTGCGCGGGTAGCCGCACGATCATGTAGTAGGGCGTCATGGGCGTGCCAGGGCCGGTGCCCGCGTCGATGTCGGCCTGCTTGCGCGGGAACTGCCAGAGATCCTCGCGGTTGTAGAAGACTTCCGGCGTTTCCATGTGATAGGCGCGGTAGACCTGCGCCTGGATCAGGAACAGGTCTTCGGGGTAGCGGATATGTTGCTGCAGGTCTTGCGGCATCGCGCCCAGCGGCTTGAACAGGCCCGGGAAAATGCGCTGGTACGTCCGCACGACGGGATCGGCGGGATCGCTGATGTAGAAGTCGGCAGTCCCGTTGTACGCATCGATCACCACCTTGACCGCGTTGCGGATGTAATTGTCGCCGTCACCGGTGCCCGGCTGGGAGTATGGGAACCAGCGGCTGGTGGTATAGGCATCCTGGATCCAGAAAAGCCGCCCGCCGCTCACGACGATGTAGGGGTCATGGTCGAGGCTGAGGAACGGGGCGATCGTGCGCACCCGGTCCTGGATATTGCGATGGAGCAGGATCCGGCTCGCGGGCGTGATGTAGCTGGTCACCAGGATGTTGGGATCGTCGAATTGCCAGGCGAAGAGGGCCTGCAGCGCCATGCTGCCGATGGCGACGCCGTCGCGCCCGTGGTAGGTCGCATAGACGTTCTCATCGCCCTTGGGGTAATCGAATTCGGGCGCGTTGCCGTTGACGATCACATAGCCCTTGCCGCCTTCACCAAAGTACAGGCGCGGTTCACCGATGGGCGGGCCGCCGCGGGAGACAGGCGGAATATCCTTCAGGTAAAGCGTAGGCAGGCCTTCCGCGGATTTCTCCGTGACCGGCGACATCACGACGCCATCGCCGTGGGTAAACAGGAGATGCAGGTTGACCCAGGTCTGGGCATTGGCGGGAAGCAGCGACGGCTCCAGCTCCCGCGCCGAGAGCATCACCTGCTGGTAACGGGCGTCGAACCGGTAGCGGTCGATGTCTGTCGCCAGGAATTTGTAGTAGGTCCTGATCTCCTGCAACTGCGCGTAGGTATCGCGCAACGGCTGCAGATCCCACAGGCGGATGTTGTCGATGGTCGGGCGATTGGCCTGCAGCGCGGCGAGATCGAGGTTCTGCTCGGCGGGAAACGGCTTTACCGCGATCTGCGCCAGGCCATAGGCGTCGCGCGTCAGCGCAATGTTGTGGGCGATATAGGGCGTCTCCAGCTGCAGTTCGTTCGGCTTGACATAGAAGCGCTGGAACAGCGCCGGGTAGATCAGCACCAGTACCAATGCGCTGCCGAACACGGCCAGCGCCGAGGCGGCAGGAATGCGATAGCCCCGCCAGCGCATATTGGCCCATGACGCGGCCGCGGCCGCGCCGGCCAGGCCGATCAGCGGCCACAGCGCCGGCAGCCCCACATGGATATCGGTATAGCTGGCACCCACCACCACGCCGTTGTCCCCATAGAGCAGCAGAAAGCGGTCGAGCCAGTAGGACCAGGCCTGCAGCAGGAAGAACAAGCCCAGCAGGGCCGAGCCGTGGGCGGCGGCCGCAGGTGAAAGCCCGCGCGGCGAGCGCATGCAGGCGATGTCGCCGCGCATCCCGTACACCGCGGCCGTCGCCGCCGCGCCGCAGCACAACAGCAGTAGCAGCCAGTTCCTCAGCGCAAGATAGGCGGGCAGCGAGAAGAGATAGAAGCCGATGTCCTTGCCGAAGATCGGATCGGCCTTGCCAAAGGGCACCTGGTTGAAGTAGCGAAGCACGAGCTCCCAGTCCGGGATTTCGCTGGTGGCGAGCAGCAGGCCCAGGAGGACGGCGGCACCGGCGATGGCGGCATGCCAGGGCAGGTGCGGCGCGACTTCGCCCACCAGCTCGCTCAAGACCTCCGCCTTCCAGGAGCCTGGCGGGCTCGCATAGCGGTGCGCCAGCAATCCCGATACCCAGATCGCGCCCGCCGACGCAGCGAAGACAGCGGCGAACAGAAGCGCCTTGGTGACAAGGACCGTCCAGAAGACGTTGACATAGCCAATGGAAGAAAACCACAGCCAGTCAACCAGCATGCCGGTGAGGCGGCCGATGACGATCAAGCCGATGATGCCAGCCGCAACCCTGGCGGCAATGCGCCTCAGGCGCGGGCCGGATATCCCTGGCGAGCGCATCGATCATGCTCCTTTGCCGGACCGTCATCCGTGGCCTGCGGCTGCCCGCAACAAGGCGAAGGTCCGAGCTGGCCCGGCCCGACAATTCATTGTAGGTGGGGAATCATGCGGCAGCAGATGGACATTTACGGGCTGTTTATGCCTGGGCGATAGCTTTCTACGCCATTTGCATGGGCGAGTTCTTAACCTGTGGGCTGTCCGATCCGGTGAGCAACATGATGCCGCACAGCCGCAATGCACTACGCACAGGCCAACCTCATCACGGTGGCGGGTACTACCTGAAACTGACCGGATGCCTGCTGGCCCTCGGTTTGTTGTACGCCTTGTCATCGTGAAACGGGTCTGCGCCGACTAGGCAAAGCTAGGCGCGCAGGCGTGCCTTCAGCCTGCCGCTTTTTGTTCCAGGTAGTCCACCAGCAGCCTTGCCGCCGGCGAAAGGCTTGCCTCGTCGCGCATGCAGATCGCAAAGCGGCGCTGCGCCCAGCTATCGGTGAGCGGGATCACCCGTACGCCAACGCTGGCGTAAATGGGCTCGACCACCTCGCGCGGCACGATGGCAAGACCCAGATGCGCGCGCACGCAGCGCAGGGACGCATCGAACGAGGAAACCACCACGCGGTACGCCATCGGCTTGCCGATGATGGCCGCGGCGCGCGCGAGCATGGTGTGCACAGCCGTCTGCCCGGGCAGCCCGATGTGGTCGAATTCCAGCGTTTGCTCAAACGTGCAATCCGGCTGGCTAGCGAGCGGATGCTCGGGATGCACGATGGCCGCCAGGGCATCGCTGCGATAGGGGCGGGTCTGGAATCCTTCCAGATCTGCGGCATCCCAGCAGATACCCAACGGTGCGGATCCCTCACGCAATGAGCGGACGAGGTCGCGGCTGAGGCTTTCCTCGACGGTGACGCGGATGTCCCGATGCTCAGCCACCTGCAGGAAGCTCGCGATATCGTCGGGCAGCGACTCGGCCATGCACGATACCGTGGCCAGCAAGCGGACTTGGCCCTTGATGCCGGTCCCGTAGTCGGCCATGTCGCGCTCCACGCGATCGGCCGCGGCCAGCATGGCGCGAGCGTGCTCCAGCAGGATCTCACCCGCCGCGGTCGGGATCACGCCGCGCCGGCGCCGCTCGAACAGCGTGACGCCCACCGTGTCTTCCAGCTGCGCCAGCCGCTTGCTGATGGCCGAAGCCACGATGTGCTGCTGCTCGCCGGCGCGCGCCATGTTGCGGGTCTCGCAAACCGCAGCAAACAGGCGCAGGGAGGTGAGGTCTAGATCACGCATCGAAAGCCTTCAACGGAGGATTTGAGGATTTCCAATCTGGAAATCAAGCGCGGTCATCTTAACGTTTTTTGTCACAACCGGAAATTCCTCGGGCTGGACGCAAGCGGCGGCACCGGGGGCGCCGCAGTCGGCGGGCCGCTGGCCTGGGGATGCATCGGCGTGATCCGCTTAGATGTTCCAATTCGGAATGTTAGTGCTTCTTGATTACCGCTTCTGGCGTGGGCCGGAACAACATAGAGTGCATAGGCCAGATCAAAGCACGAACCTCCGAGGAGACACTGATCCAATGACAACGCACATTCCATCGGCACCGCGCCAGGCCGTGATCCGCGAGGTCGGGCTGCGTGACGGGCTGCAAAGCATCGCCACCATCCTGCCGACTTCCGCCAAGCGCGAGTGGATCCAGGCGGCCTACGCGGCGGGCCAGCGGGAGATCGAAGTCGGCTCGTTCGTCCCGGCGAAGCTGCTGCCGCAACTTGCCGATACCGCGGAACTTGTGGACTTTGCCAGATCGCTGCCGGGGCTGTTCGTCTCGGTCCTGGTGCCGAACCTGCGGGGCGCGCAGAACGCCATCGCCAGCGGCGCGGACCTGATGCTGGTGCCGCTGTCCGCCAGCCATGCCCATAGCCTGGCCAACCTGCGCAAGACGCCCGACGAAGTCGTGGCCGAGGTCGCCAGGATCCGCGCCGAGCGTGACGCGGCCGGCTCCCGCACGCTGATCGAAGGTGGCGTGGGCACGGCCTTTGGCTGCACGATCCAGGGCCATGTGGATCCAGAGGAGGTGCTGCGGCTGATGCAGGCCCTGCTGGACGCGGGCGCCGATCGCGTGAGCCTGGCCGACACGGTGGGCTACGCCGATCCCGGCATGGTTCGCCGCCTGTTCGAACGCGCCACGGCACTGGCCGGCGACCGCTTCTGGTGCGGCCATTTCCACGACACGCGCGGGCTTGGCCTGGCCAACGTCCATGCCGCGCTGGAAGCCGGGGTGACCCGCTTCGATGCCTGTCTCGCCGGCATCGGCGGCTGCCCGCACGCGCCCGGCGCCAGCGGCAATGTCGCCACTGAAGACCTGGCCTACCTGCTGGGCAGCATGGGCTTCGATACCGGCATCGATATCGGCCGGCTGCTGGCGCTGCGCGAGCGCGTGGCCGGCTGGCTGACCAATGAAACCCTGCACGGCACGTTGTGGCGCGCCGGCCTGCCCAAGACATTTCCCGCGTCGGTTGCCGATGCGGCTTTCCGCCTGAGAGAGAACCATGGCCGCTGAACACGCCTGCCTGCCGCTCGCCGGCGTCCGCGTGGTGGAGTTCACCCATATGGTGATGGGCCCGACCTGCGGCATGATCCTCGCGGACCTGGGCGCCGAAGTCATCAAGGTCGAGCCGCCCGGTGGCGACAAGACCCGCAACCTGCCCGGCCTCGGCATTGGCTTCTTCCGCTCGTTCAACCGCAACAAGAAGAGCGTGGTCATCGATATCACCACCCCGCAAGGGCAGGCCACGGCAGCGGAGCTGGTTGGCCAGTGCGACGTGTTGCTGGAGAACTTCCGCCCGGGGCTGATGGCGAAATGCGGGCTGGATTACGCTACGCTGTCCGCCAGGTTTCCCGGACTGATCTACGTCTCGCACAAGGGCTTCCTGCCCGGTCCCTATGAAAACCGCCTGGCGCTCGACGAAGTCGTGCAGATGATGGGCGGCCTGTCCTACATGACCGGGCCCAAGGGCCGCCCGCTGCGCGCCGGCACCTCGGTCAACGACATCATGGGCGGCATGTTCGGCGCCATCGGCGTGATGGCGGCCTTGCGGGAGCGCGACCGCACCGGTAAGGGGCAGGAAGTGCAGAGCGCGCTGTTCGAGAATTGCGTGTTCCTGTCGTCCCAGCATATGCAGCAGTTCTCGATGACCCGCGAGCCGCCGCCGCCGATGCCGTCGCGCGTGTCCGCCTGGAGCGTCTACGACGTGTTCACGCTGGCCGAAGGCGAGCAGCTGTTCATCGGCGCCGTCAGCGACAAGCAGTTCAACACCTTGTGCGATGTGCTGCAACGTCCCGACCTGGCCGCCGACCCGGCGCTGGCCACTAACGCGATGCGGGTGGCGGTACGCCCGGCCTTGCTGGAGCGGCTTGGCGAGATTCTCAAGGACCATCGCGTGGAAGCGCTTGCGCCAAAGCTCGAAGCCGCGGGCATTCCTTACGCGCCCATCATGCGTCCGGAGCAACTGCTCGATGACCCGCACCTGAGAGCAAGCGGTGGCCTGGTGCCGATGCAGACCGAGGACGGCGGCACCACCGATGTGGTACTGCTGCCGCTGCTGATGGGTGGACGCCGGCCCGGCGTGCGCATGCCGCTGCCGGGCATCGGCGAGCACAACGACGAAATCCTGTCCGGCCTGGGCGTGCATGCCCCGGACTGACGCTTCCCGCATTGCCGCGTGGTTTCGGACGGCCACGCGGACCAGAAAGATAAACATACGGAGACAGACATGGCATTCCCCCTTTCGCGCCGGGCAGCACTCGGTATGGCCGCTTCGGCGATCGCACTTACGCTTGCCTTGCCGGCCGGCACCGCGCTGGCCCAGGGCTCGGGCCGGCCGGTGCGCCTGATCCTGCCGATCAGCGCAGGCTCGGGCGTGGACGCGATCGCACGCGCTGCCGGGCCTGCGCTGGGCAAGAGCCTGGGCCAGCCGGTGGTGATCGAGAATCTTCCCGGCGCCGGCGGCATCACTGGCGCTGCGGCGGTGGCCAAGGCGCCACCCGACGGCACCACGCTGGGCCTGTTCTCCAACAACCACGTGATCAACCCGAGCGTGTACAAGAAGATGCCGTTCGACGCGATCAAGGACTTCACGCCCATCAGCGTGATCGGCTCCACGCCGCTGGTCCTGGTGGTCAACCCCAAGGTTCCCGCAAAGAACGTGCAGGAACTCATTGCCTTGCTCAAGGCCAAGCCCAATTCGCTCAACTATGCCTCGTCGGGCAACGGCACCATCATCCAGCTCGCCGCCGAGATGTTCCTCGATGAGGCGCATGCCAAGGCTCGCCATGTGCCCTACAAAGGCACCGGACCGATGATGACCGACCTGATCGCGGGCCAGGTGGAGATGGGCGTGGTGGCGTTGAATGCCGTGGCGCCGCACCTGAGGAGCGGCACCCTGCGCGCGATCGGCCTGTGCGGCGCAACGCGCTCGCCGGCCGCACCGGATCTTCCCACCATCGCGGAACAAGGCTTGCCCAACTACGCCGTCGAGGGCTGGTTTGCGGTGGTAGGCCCGGCGGGGCTGCCGCCTGCCGAGGTCAAGCGCCTCAACATGTCGTTCGCCAAGGCATTCACCAGCCCGGACGTGCTGGAAGCGATGAAGAAGCAGGGCAATGTGATCAGTCCCAGCACGCCGGAGGCCGCCGCCAGGTTCTTCCAGAGCGAAGCGGCGCGCTATGCGGCCCTGGTCAAGAAGGCCAATGTGACCCTGGAGTAAGGGGGGGCGGCCGCTTAGCGTATCGCATCGCATCGCATCGCATCGTTCGGTGAGTCGATGCGACCCGTGCGGCAGACGCCGGCCCACGCCGTGGCATTCACCGCTTCTCCGGTTTCATTGCATGTTGCCGCTGCCCGCGCGGCCCGCTTGGCGTAGGGAGGCGCCGATGTCATGATGGCGAAGTGCGAGCGAGCGGCATTTCCAGCCAGCGAGCCGGCATTTCACCTACGGCATCAATGAGGAGACACGGATATGCAAGGCAGGCAAACGCAGGGGATGTCCCGCGAGCGGCTTGGGCGGGTCGAGCGGTTCATCGATGACGCCTATATCGCGACCGGCAAGTTGCCCGGCACCCTCACCCAGGTGTGGCGGCGCGGCGAGTTGGTGCTGAACTCTGTGCTGGGCCTGGCCGACCGCGAGCGACAGGTTCCGTTGGCCGAGGATTCGATCTTCCGCATCTACTCGATGAGCAAGCCCGTCACCTCGGTGGCGGTCATGATGCTGGTCGAGGAATGCAAGATTGCCCTGGACGATCCGGTCAGCAAGTACATCCCGGCATGGGAAAACCTGGGCGTCTACGCCGGGGGGTTCATGGAGAGCTTCCAGACGCGCCCGGCCGCGCGCCCGATGCTGGTGGTCGACCTGCTGCGCCACACGTCCGGCCTGACCTATGGTTTCCAGCAGAACACCAACGTCGACGCCGCTTACCGCAAGCAGATGCTGGGCGAGCTCGCCACCGGCGGCACGCTGGACGACATGATCGGGAAGCTGGCCAGGCTGCCGCTCGAGTTCTCGCCGGGCGAGGCCTGGAACTACTCGGTTGCCACCGACGTGCTGGGCTACCTTGTCGGCAAGATCAGCGGAATTCCTTTCGAGACCTTCCTGAAGGAACGCATATTCGATCCGCTGGGCATGGTTGACACCGCCTTCCACGTGCCGCAAGACAAGGCCTCGCGCTTTTGCGCCTGCTACGCCGTCGGCTCGCTCGGCTCTAAGGTGGTGTCCGCGCGCGCGCCGGTCCTGCAGGACGATCCCCTCACCAGCCCCTACCTGAAGCCGCCAAGCTTCATCTCCGGCGGTGGCGGCCTGGTGTCCACCGCGGCTGACTACATGCGCTTCGCACGCATGCTGTTGCAAGGCGGTGAGCTGGATGGGGTGCGCCTGCTGGGGCCGAAGACCCTGGCGCTGATGACCGCCAACCATTTGCCGGGCGGCGTGGACCTGCCGCGCATGTCGCGCTCCATGTTCAGCGAAGCCACCTATGATGGCGTCGGCTTCGGGCTCGGTTTCGCCACCACGGTGACGCCGGCGACCACGTTGATTCCCGGCAGCGCCGGCGACTTCTTCTGGGGCGGCGCGGCCAGCACCTTCTTCTGGGTCGATCCGCAGGAGGACCTGATCGGACTGTTCCTGACCCAGCTCCTGCCGTCGTCCGCCTACCCGGTGCGCCGCCAGCTGCGCACGCTGGTCTACAGCGCCATCACCGAGCCGGGTGCGGCGGCACGCTAGGCGCCTGGCGAGCCGCGACCCGTGGCCTCCCAGACGCCGCCCAGCACGTCCCCCTGCCCAATGTCGCAACCCTCCCATTTGAAGAACTGCAGTTCTTCCGAGCTGGCCAGGCCATTGGCCAGCGCCTGCATGCCGAGCGTGTGCGCCAGCGCGATCACGGCGCGCGCGATGGCGGCGCGCTTGGCATCGGTTGCCACGTTACGCACGTAGCCCTGGGGAATCTGCAGCCGGTCGGGCAGCAAACGCTGCAGGTTGGCCAGCGAGATGGGCGTGTCGCCAACGTCGGCCAGCGTGACGGACGCGCCTTGCTCCTGGATGCGGGCGCAGGCCAGGCGGGCGGCTTCCGTGGCGGTGCCCAGCAGGCTGCCTGGCAACTGCAGGTCGAGCACGTTGCCGGCCTGGGCGGTCTCGCGCAGGTATTGGCGCAGCAGTTCCGGCAATGCCAGCAGCTCGGACTCCTCGGCGCCGGCCATGAGCGGCAGCAGGATGGGCACGCTGACGCGGGCCGGGCTGGATAGGGCGGCTTGCGGATCCGTGTGCCAGGCTAGCGCGAGTTCACAGGCGCGGCGCAGCAGCGCGGCGTTGATCGCGCCAATGAGGCTTGGGCTGCGCACGTGGTTGGCGATCTCGGCATGCGGCATCCAGCCGGTGGGGCCCGGCCACGCCGGCAGCAGTGCGATGGCCGCGATGGCGGCGCAGCCCAGGTCGAACTGGGAGACGGCTTGCAGCCGGTACTGCCCGCTGTACAGCGCTTGTTCTATTGCAGCTTCGACCTGCGCGTCGCTACCTGCCTCGGAGGTGGGTAGCTCGGGCGCCCGCGGTACCGGCTGGGGCAGGCCATGGGATTGCTGCAAGGCCTTTACGTACTGGTAGGCACGCAGGCCGCCGATGACGACGGAGGTCAGCTTTTGCGCGGTCATCTCCGTCTTGAGGAAGTAGCCATTGATCTCGTAGCCGGTCACCACCTCGCGCTCCGGCGCCATGCCGGGATGCCCGGTGCGCAGCACGATCTGGAGGTCGGGGTTGCGCAGTTGCTCGCGGATATAGCGCACCGTGGCCAGGCCGGCATCGTCGGTTTCCATCACGACATCGAGCAGCACGAGCGCGGTATCGGGGTGAGCGGCGAGGTGGGCTCTGCAGGCTTGGCCGGAATATACGCTGTGGAACTGGATCTTGCGCCCGGAGAAGGTCAGGTCCGTCAGCACCAGGCGCGTGATCTCGTGCACGTCGGGGTCGTCGTCGACCAGCAGGACCTGCCACGCGGGCATGGACAAAGAGGGGTTCATGGCAAAGTCCTGGCGGATACGATCGGAATGGTGGCCTTCGCCGAGGGCGTGATGCGCGGCATGCGCAGGGTGAAGACGGTGCCGCCGCCATTGGCCTGCCCCGCATGGCCCACGGCGATGGTGCCGCCCAGGCGCTGTGTCACCAGGTTGTAGACCAGGTGCAGGCCCAGGCCGCTGCCACCCTTGCCGCGGCGCGAGGTAAAGAAGGGCTCGAAGATCTTCTCATGCAGGGCATCGGGAATGCCGCTGCCGTCGTCGGCGTAGCGGATCACGACTTCGTCACCGGCGGCGAGTCGGGCGGCGATGCGGATGGTGCCGCGCACAGGGCCAGTGTCGCCGCTGCCGAATGCGTGCACCAGCGAGTTCATGACCAGGTTGGTGAGGATCTGCGCGACTGCGCCGGGGTAGCCGTTCATGGCGATGCCCGCCGGGCAGTCGATCAGCAATTGCACGTGTGTGTCGCGCAGGCGCGGGTCGAGGCTGACCACGGTCTCGCGGATATAGTCGCCCAGGTCGAAGGTGCGCCGTTTTTCGCTGGTCTGGTCGACCGCCATCTGCTTGAAGCTCTGTACCAGCTCCGCCGCGCGGTTGGCGTTGGACAACAGCAAACGGGCGGATTGCGCGGCGTCCGACAGGTAGCGTTGCAGCGCCTCTGGTGCCAGCCCGTTGCTGGCCACCAGCGCCTGCGTGGCGCTGGTGCGGTCCTGCAGGTAGGAGGCGGCGCTCACGGCGATGCCCACGGGCGTGTTGATCTCGTGCGCCACGCCCGCGACCAGTCCGCCGAGAGAGGCCATCTTTTCCGCGTCCACCAGGTGCTTGCGCGCGGACTCGAGATGGCGCAGCGACTCCATCAGTTCCGCCTGTGCCAGCTCGCGGCTTTCGTGTGACAGCACGATCCACCACGCGCCGAAAGCCAGCAGCGGCAGGGTGGCCGAGTACACGCGCAGCAGCAGGCCGCCGATCCCGTCGGCGTGCGCGGCATGGCCTTCGCCGATCAGCCGGTAGGCGAGCAGGAACACGGCGCCCATGGCCGCCGCGGCAATCACGAACAGGCCCAGGAAACGCGCCAGCCGCCGCAGGAAATGCGGCGGCAGTATCCGCAGGAAACTGCCTTGCCACGGCGCCGCCTGCACCTGTGCGGCGGCGCCGGGCGCCTTGCAGGCATCGTGGCAATGGTTGTCCAGGCCGCAGCACAGCGAGCAGATCGGCCCCGCATAGAAGGGGCAGTGCGCCATGTCCGGTGCTTCGTAGTCGCGCTCGCAGATGCAGCAGCGGATCGGCTCGTCGGTGTGCTTGTCGAGGGGGGCCGGGTCTTCCCGCGCGATGTAGTACCGGCCGCGGGTCGCACAGGCGATCAGGATGGCGCTGGCGAACGAAGCGCCCAGCGCGATAAAGGCGCAATAGGCTTGCGCCAGCGCGCCAAAGAAGCCGGAATAAGCGCCGATGCCGGCGAGCGAGGCGATCAGCATGGCGCCGCAGCCCACCGGGTTGAACGCATGCAGGTAGGCCCGGCGGAACTCGATGCGGCGCGGGCTGATGCCCAGCGGCTTGAGCACGACAAGGTCGGCCACCAGGGCGCCGAGCCAGGCGATCACCAGGTTGGAATACACGCTCAGCACGGCCTCCAGCGTGCTGAAGATGCCCAGCAGGGTGAGCAACAGCGCGATCAGCACGTTGAACACCAGCCAGACCACGCGGCCCGGATGGTAGTGCGCCAGCCGCACGAACACATTGGACCAGGCCAGTGAGCCCGCATAGGCATTGGTCACGTTGATCTTGATCTGCGACACGAGCACGAACAGCATCGCCACCGCGAGCACCACCTCGGGCCGGTCGAATACCTGCCCGTATGCCCACACGTACATGTGGATCGGTTCCATCGCGTGACTGGCGGGCACGCCGGCTTGCAGCGCGAGCACCGCCAGCAGGCTGCCCGCCAGCACCTTCAGGCCGCCGATCACGATCCAGCCCGGGCCCGCCAGCAGCAGTGCGCTCCACCAGCTCCAGCGGTTGCGCGGCGTGCGGTCGGGCAGGAAGCGCAGGTAGTCCACCTGCTCGCCAATCTGGCCCATCAGCGAGAACAGCACGCCAGTGGCGGCGCCAAACGCGAGCACATTGAATGCAGGCGAGGCCGCGTCGCGCCCGGTGAATGCCGCCCATTGCGCCAGCACGCCGGGATCGTGGCGCAGGATGTAGGCAAAGGGCAGCACCAGCAGCACCGCCCACAGCGGCTGTGTCCACATCTGCAGCTTGTTGATCAGCGTGACGCCGAAGAACACCATCGGCACGATCACCAGCGAGCAGACCAGGTAGCCGACTGTCAGGTTCAGGCCGGTGGCAATGGCGAGCGCCTGGGCCAGGATGGCCGATTCCAGCGCGAAGAAGATAAAGGTGAAGGAGGCGTAGATCAGCGAGGTGATGGTGGACCCGGCATAGCCGAAGCCCGCGCCGCGCGTGAGCAGGTCGATGTCCACGTTGGCCATGCTGGCGTGGTATGCCACCGGCAGCCCGATCAGGAAGATCAGTGCGCACACCAGCAGGATGGCCGGGAACGCGTTCTGGAAGCCAAAGCTGAGCGTGACGCTGGCGCCGATGGCTTCCAGCGCCAGGAAGGACACGCCGCCGATAGCCGTGTTGGCCAGCGTGAACGGCGACCAGCGCCGGTAAGAGCGTGCCGCATAGCGCAGCGCGTAATCCTCCAGCGTTTCGTTCGCGACCCAGGATTGATATTCTCGTTTGATGCGCATGGCGTGGTGGCGTCGGGTGCGATGCGGCTCCGGGAGGGGTGTGTGCGATCCGGGTCGGGACGGATGGCTGGCAGCGGGCGCTCCGATTATTGTCTGAATCCGCCCCTCGCGCAATGACATGCGCGCTGCGCGGGAAGGGGCCGGAACGCGCTGCGGCATGCCGTACGGATGCTGCGCGGCAGCATGGCGCAGCGCCTTGACATTTAGGGTGCCAGCGCAAACACTGGCCGGCAGTCCTCATATCGAAGAGGCCGCGGGCAGCGCCGTATGGCGCTCGCCGTTGCCCGAATCCGCTGTGCCCGATGCCATGGAGAAAGCGCGGTTGCCCGCCCAGAATGCCGATAGCGCCTATAAGGCCGATAGCGTCGATAGCGCCGATCCCCAGGCCGGGGAGCTGATCTACCGTATCCACGCCGCGCGCGATGATGATGGCTGGCGCGGCGTGGTTGCGCTGGTGCGCGATCAGTTTGCCGCGGGCATGGCCGTGCTGGCGCGGCGGCACCTGGCCGGCGGCCAGGGCGCGGTGCTGCACGGCGCCCCGGACGACCCGGCGTTCTTTCGCACCTTCGCGCAGTACTCCGCGCGCAACCCGTGGTTCCTCTCCAGCACGGCCTACCAGCCCCTGCAGGTGATCAGCGGCGACGACATGCTGGGCAGCGGCGACCTGGTCCGCACGGACTACTACCAGGCGTTGCTGCGGCCCCATCGCTATCTGCATCGCTTGTGCGGGGTGGTGGCGCGCGAGGCGGATGTCGTCTACTACCTTGAGTTGTACCGGCGCGAAGACCAGCGGCGCTTTGCCAGCAAGGAGAAGGCGGAGTTCCGCGGCCTGCTGGCGCATATGGCGCTGTCGCTGGAAAACCGCTGGCACCGCCACAGCGCCGCGGACCTGAGCCAGGCGCTGATGCGCGTCATCGACGGCCATCCTAACGCCACCTTCCTGGTGGAGCGGGATGGCCGCATCGTCTACTGCAACCGCAGCGCGCAGGCGCTGTGCGGGCAGGGCAGCGGCCTGTACCAGGATGGCGACTATCTTGCCGCGGTGATGCCGACCGACCACCGCACCTTGCACGAGATGCTGGACACGCTGGCCGGGGCTTCCCAAGGACTTCCCTCCAAGGCCGGTGACACGCGCGACGCCCACCCGGGCCAGGCCACGCAGGCGCCCACGCAGGTGCTGGCGGTGTCCGCGCCCGGCTTTGCCTTGCCCACGACGCTCACGTTGCAGCCCGCCGGCGCATCCATGCGCAACGGGCTGGGCGAGGAGCGCGCGCTGGTGGTGGTCAGCGCGCGCCGGCAGGGTGCGGAGCATGCGCACCACGATTGCCTGTTCGCGCGCCAGTTCAAGCTGAGCGAGGCCCAGGCGCGGGTCAACGCGCTGGTCTTCGCCGGCCACTCCATCGCCAGCCTGGCGCAGGTACTGCACGTGTCCGAAAACACGGTGCGCAGCCACCTCAAGCAGATCTTCCAGAAGACCAACACTCATGGCCAGATGGAACTGGTGCGCCTGCACGCGCAGCATTGCCCGCCGGCCTGAACGTCCCTCGCCCGGCCATCGCGCCGCTGCCGTATCCACTGCCTTATCGGTTGCCTCATTCAATTGGGTGAGGCCGCCTCACCCAGCCACATGACGCGCGGAATCCTCGTCGTGAAGGATTCGCATCTTCGCGGGCCTGCTTATAGTTGACCCGTCGCCACGCGGCCGCCGCGAGTCAGCCGGCGCCAACAGAAAAAGAACAACCAGAATCCGTCACGGAGGAGATACGCCATGCTAGGCCTGACGTTGCTTTACGTAGGTGCCGTGCTGTGCCTGAACGGCTTGTGGCTGCTGGGCAAGATTGGCGACCGCGAGATCTGGGTCGTCAACATCTTTGCCGGCGGGGTGACGATGCTGGTGTCGCTGCGCCTGATCTTCGGCGGCGAGGCGGACAGCGCATCCATCAAGGCCGGCGCGCTGACGCTGTTGTTCACCTTCACCTACCTGTGGGTTGCGCTCAACCGCTTCAACGGCGCGGACGGGCGTGGCCTGGGCTGGTTCAGCCTGTTCGTGTCGATCACGGTGATTCCCGTCGCCATTGATGCGCTGCGCCATGCCAACTCCGTCTGGGATACCTGGTTCGCCTGGTGCTGGGTCGGCTGGGGCGTGCTGTGGTTCCTGTACTTCCTGTTGCTGGCGATGCAGCGTCCGATCCTGAAATTCACCGGCGTTGCCACTGTCCTGGCAGGTATCGCCACCGGCTGGCTGCCAGGCTATCTGCTGCTGAGCGAATCGTTCAGATAGACCGCAAGGACAGACCCCAAAGACAGACCGCAAAGGTCGACCCCGGCGCGGCGGCGGGCAGCCGCGCGCGACCAACACGGATCCAGGCATGCAGCCAGGACGGCTGCATTGTTTCACGGCCGCAATCCGGCGACTGACCGGACACACACCAAGGAGACAGGCACATGGCAGATACCCTGATCAAGGTCGATCTCGCGCAATCGGCGTACGAGAACGAACAGGTCCACAACCGCTGGCACCCGGACATTCCCATGGCCTGCTGGGTCAATCCCGGCGACGAGTTCATCCTGGAGACCTATGACTGGACCGGCGGCTTCATCAAGAACAACGAGTCGGCGGATGACGTGCGGGACATCGACCTGTCCATCGTCCACTTTCTCTCCGGGCCGGTGGGTGTACGCGGCGTCAAGCCGGGCGACCTGCTGGTGGTCGACCTGCTGGACGTAGGCGCCAAGCCCGAAAGCCAGTGGGGCTTCAACGGCTTCTTCTCGAAGCAGAACGGCGGCGGGTTCCTGACGGACCATTTCCCGCTGGCGCAGAAATCCATCTGGGACTTCCACGGTGTCTACACCACGTCGCGCCATGTGCCCGGCGTGGAGTTCGCCGGGCTGATCCATCCCGGGCTGATCGGCTGCCTGCCCGATCCCAAGCTGCTCCATACCTGGAACGAACGCGAGACAGGGCTGATCAAGACCGACCCCAATCGCGTGCCGCCGCTGGCCAACCCGCCGTTTGCCGCGACCGCCCATATGGGCAAGCTCGTCGGGGACGCCGGCAGGCGGGCGGCAGCCGAGGGCGCGCGTACCGTGCCGCCGCGCGAGCATGGCGGCAACTGCGACATCAAGGACCTGTCGCGTGGCTCCAAGGTGTACTTCCCGGTGTATGTGGATGGGGCGGGGCTGTCGGTCGGCGATCTGCACTTCAGCCAGGGCGATGGCGAGATTACCTTCTGCGGCGCCATCGAGATGGCGGGGTGGGTGCACATGCGGGTCAACGTGATCAAGGACGGCATGGCGAAGTACGGCATCAAGAACCCCATCTTCAAGCCCAGCCCGATCACGCCGACCTACAACGACTACCTGATCTTCGAAGGCATCTCGGTGGATGAACAAGGCAAGCAGCACTACCTGGATGTCAACGTCGCCTACCGGCAGGCCTGCCTGAACGCGATCGAATACCTGACCAAGTTCGGCTACTCGCGCGCGCAGGCCTACGCCATCCTGGGCACGGCGCCGGTGCAGGGGCATATCAGCGGCGTCGTGGACATCCCCAACTCCTGCGCCACGCTCTGGATACCGACGCAGATCTTCGACTTCGATATCCGGCCGCAGGCCAACGGACCCACCGTGCACATCAAGGGAGGTGCCGACGTCCTGCTTTCGCAGGATGTGGCCTGAATGCCAATCTGAGCGCCAGCCAGAGATGTGAAGTCCCGGCGAGCGCGGGCTCCCGCCTTCCTCCTCCTTCCCCAAGGGGGGCCGCGCTTGCCACCTTCCACCAAGCGGAGAGACCTGTATGCCCATGTATGAATACGCCTGCGAGGCGTGCGGCAGCTTCACCGCGGTGCGCCGCATCGACGAGCGCGACGCGCCGCAGCCATGCCCCGGCTGCGGCCACGCAGCCCGGCGCCAGGTCACCGCGACCATGCTGGCCCTGATGCCCTCGGCCCGCCGCGTCGCGCATGCGGGCAACGAGCGCAGCGCCCACGCGCCTTTGAGTTCCCAGGGACATCGCCATGGGCCAGGCTGTGGCTGTTCGGGCGGCAGCGCCGGCCTGGCCGGCAAGCCGGGTGCGGCCAAGTCCTTTCCCGGCACGCGGCCCTGGATGATCAGCCACTAGTCCCGAGGAAGCACGCACTGGCAACGATGCGTGCCTTCAATTGCCAATCGCGCGCGTTGGCGCGATTGGCGCAGCCGCCACCATCTCGCGCACCATGGCGCGAAAGCGCATCACGGCGGCCGGCAGCGCGCCTTGGCGCATCGCGAGGTGCAGGGGCGCGCTCAGCACCGGGCTATCGCCTAGCGGGCGATAGACGATGTCCTCGCCACCCAGGCGGTGCATGGACGCGGGCACCACGGACACGCCAAGGCCTGCTGCCACCAGGCTCAGCGTGGCCGGCAGGCGCGGCGCTTCCTGTGCCACCAGCGGGCTGAAGCCCGCGGCACGGCAAGCGGTCAGGATCGCGTCATACAAGCCGGGCCCGGCGGGGCGGCGATAGAGGATGAAAGGCTCGCGCGCCAGCGCCGACAGCGGCAGCGCGCCAGCCTGCGCCGCCAGCGGATGCCCGGCCGGCAACGCCGCCAGCATCGGCTCCTCCAGCACGGCATCGAGCACCAGCCCGGCGGTGCCGCCCACCGGCGAGCGCACGAACGCGGCGTCCAGCCGCTCGTGCAGGATCGCGTCCACCAGCTCGCTGGTGCCGGCTTCCTCCAGCGTCACGGCAACACCCGGCACGCTCTCGCGAAACCGGCGCAGCACGGCGGGCACAAACGGGTGCAGGGCGGCGGAGCTGGTAAAGCCCACCGCCAGCCGCCCTTGCTCCCCGGCCGCGGCGCGGCGGACCACGTCGGCCACGCCTTCGGCCCGGGCCAGCACGGCGCGGGCCTCTTCCAGCAATGCCAGGCCGGCCTCCGTCGGACGCACGCCGCGCGGCAGGCGGCGCATCAGCAAAACACCCAGCTCCTCCTCCAGCCCGCGCAACAGGCGCGTGAGCGGCGGCTGTTGCATGCCCAGGCGCTCGGCGGCACGGGTGACGTGGCCTTCCTCGGCCAGCACGACGAAGGCGCGCAGGCGGCGAAGCTCAATCATTGCCATACTCTCCGGGTATTGAAAACGTGCTCAATATGCATTGGAAATCATAGCAGTTCGGCTCTATCCTGACGGCATGCGTCGGGTATCCACGGAGCACGGCCATGCAAGAACAAGAACAAGAACTGGACATGGACGCCAATTTCCCGCCTCGCCGTAGCCGGGCAACCCGCTTGAGTTCCTGGCGTGGCTGGACACCACGCCAGATGCTCGAAATGCGCCAGAAACGCCCGATCTTTCGAGACACCAGAACCGAACCCGCAAAGGAGCCGCAATGACCTGGTCAGCCAAGCAATACGTGAAATTCGAGAACGAACGTACCCGCCCGGTGCGTGACCTGCTGGCAGCGGTGCCGGGGCGCGAGCCGCGCGTCGCGGTAGACATCGGCTGCGGCCCGGGCAATTCGACGGAAGTGCTGGCCGCCTGTTTTCCCGGCGCGAGCGTGACCGGGCTGGACAGCTCGGCCGACATGGTCGAAGCCGCGCGCAAGCGGCTGCCGGCGTTGAAATTCGAGGTGAGCCGCATCGAAACCTGGTACGACCCGGGCCCTTACGACGTGATCCTCGCCAATGCCGTGCTGCAATGGCTGCCCGACCACGGCCGCCTGCTGCCCGCGCTTGCCGCCAAGCTGGCGCCCGGCGGCAGCCTCGCGATCCAGGTGCCCGACACGCTGGACACGCCCGCGCACCGCCTGATGCGCGAAGTCGCCGCCGACGGCCCGTGGGCCGGCAAGCTGGCCGCCGCTTCTCAGGCGCGTACCGGGCTGCAGGGCGCTGGCTGGTACTACGAATTGCTGCGCGCGCATTGCGGCGCGGTCGATGTCTGGCACACCACCTACCACCACGCGCTGGCCGGTGGCCCCGCGGCGATTGTCGAGTGGTTCAAGGGCACTGGACTGCGCCCCTTCCTGGACCCGCTGGATGAAGCCGAGCGCGCGGCTTACCTGGAGCGCTACACCGCGCAAGTGGCGCGCGCCTATCGGCCAATGGAGGACGGCACGGTGCTGCTGCCGTTCCCGCGGTTCTTCATCGTGGCCACGCGCTGAGGGCGAAGCGGGGGCTTGTTTCAGGCGCTGGCTGTGAGCGCGCTGACGTCCATCACGTACATCTGCCGTTCGCCGTCGTGGATCGAGTCAATACAGGCGTGGCGGCCGTCGCGGCTCCAGCGTGGATGCAGGTCGCAGCGGTTCTCTTTCTTCAGACCCGGGTCTGTGTAGAAGCTGCCCAGGTCGTGGCGCAGGCCGGTGGCCGTGTTGTAGAGAAAGAGGACCCGCTCGTTGGTGACACTGTCTGGATAGGTGTCGCTCAGCAACCAGTTGCGCGCCACCGGGGAGAACGTCATGTGGCCGTTCTCGGTCAGCACACCCTCACCGATGACCTGCACCTCGCCGCCCACGCTGTCGTGATAGAGGTGGTAGTGGATGCTGCCGGCGTGCGGTCCCCACACGATGATGTGTTCGTCATCCCGCCACAGCGGATGCGAGATCTGGTGCTCGGACTTTTCGTAGTCGAACGTGCCGACAGCGTTAGGATCGAAATCCTTCGCGAGCTGCGGCAGCGGATGGTCGGAGCACTCCAGCAGGCGAAGGTCGGAGCCGTCTGGATTGACCGTGATGAGCCGGTGCAGGAAGCACATCTCGTCCTCGACACGCTCGGTCCAGCGATGCAGCAGCAGCACGCGCGACGAGCGCGGGTTGATCTCGATATGGCTGACCCAGTGGATGGCCGTGTCCATCGAGGCTTTCGGTTGGAAGTCGCGCAGGTCCTGGTAGCTCAGTACCAGGCGCGTCTCGCCAGTACGCAGGTCCATGTAGTGGATGCCGTCGTTCGCCGGCGCGTTGGGCAGAGGCGGTTGTGGCGTCGTGTCGCTGTAGCCGATGGTCTGGTGCGTAATGTACAGGCGGCGGTAGTTCACGCAAAGGCCGTACTCGCTGCTCGGTGCGACCACATACACGGGCATGGGCAGCGTCTTGTCTTCGCCCGTCTCCACGTTGTGCACCGTTGCGCCTAGATGCGGATAAATGGCCGACGGGTCGTCCGTCCGGCAGTTGTAGATGAGCTGCCTGCCGGGCGCGCCATCCAGCCACTGGAGTTGCGCCCCCATCTGCCAGTTCCAGGCGGTGGTCTGGCCTACGCGGTGGAAGCGGTCGCCGTCCTGCAGGTCGAAGAAGCCGATCTCAGCCACCAGGTCCGGCGTCAGTTCGGCGTCGGCCATCGGCACGCGCTGCGCCAGCACGTAGCGCTGGCTGCGGTCCCAGGTGCTCTTGTTGTAGTAGCCGAAGAAATGGTGGAGACCGTCCGCGCCCAGCCGCCGGTAGGGCAGAGGGCTGGCAATGATGTGTGAGGAATGCATGAGGCTGGGTTACCGTTGAGACTGGGTGTGCTGGTGCAAGGCGGGTTTGCCGCCTTGGTATTGCGCAGCTTGACTCCGTGTTATTCCGCGCTGATCTTGCCCTTGGCGATGACCTGGTCCCAGCGCGCTTTTTCCGTCGCAATAAAGCGCTGTGCAGCGTCACGGGTGTTGGCCACGGGGGTCATGCCTTGCTCCTGCAGACCCTGGCGGAACTCGTGCGTGGCGACGATCTGCCGGATATCGGCGTTGAGCTTGTCGGCGATCGCGTCCGGCACCTTGGCGCTGACGGCCACCGTGGTCCAGGACGTTGCCACGTAGGCGGGATAGCCGGACTCCGCCGCTGTCGGCACGTCGGGCAGCGCGGGCGAGCGCACCTTGCCGGTCACGGCCAACGCCTTGAGCTTGCCCGCGCGGATGTAGGACAGCGTGGTCGGCGGGTTCTCGAACATCATGTCGATCTGGCCGCCCAGCAGGTCGGTCATGGCCGCCGCGCTGCCTTTGTAAGGCACATGGACCAGCGGCGCGCCGGCGTTGAGCTTGAAGAGTTCGCCCATCATATGGACCGAGGACCCGACACCTGCCGAGCCGAATGTCATCGTGTCCGTGTGCTGGCGCGCGGCCGCTGCCAGCTGCTGGAGGTTGTTAGCGGGCACCTTCGGGTTTACCACGACTACGTGCGGCATCTCGGCCAGCACGGTGACGATCTTCAGGTCCGTGGCCGGGTTGTAGTTGAGCTTCTTGTAGGTGTTGTATGTGGCGTGCAGGCCAATGGAGCCAAGCAGCAGGGTGTAGCCATCGGCAGGCGCATCGACCACCGCCTTGCCGCCGATATGGCCCCCCGCGCCTGGGCGGTTTTCCACCACCACGGATTGCTTGTAGAGCCGGCCCAGGCGGTCCGCCAGCATGCGGCCCTGCATGTCGGAGCTGCCGCCAGCGCTGAACGGCACGATGATGCGAATGGTCCTGTCGGGGTATCCGTGCTGCGCGAACGCGCTGCCCGCGAAGGTGGTGCCTAGGACGGCCGCGGCCAAGCAGGATTTCCAGTCATTCTTCAACAGCAACTTCCGCTTCATCGGTGTGTTCTCCCTCGTTTTTGACCACCCGGCCCGGCTATCGGCGGCGGCGTTCGTCTTGATCGTGCGGCGAGTGTAGGGGGGCGACCTTATTCTGAATAATGCTTTATCAGGAGGGGGCTATGCAGCCGTGATATATCCTCCCGATCTGATCGATCGTGTTGTTTCCCATGCCGAGACCCCTGAATTTCCGTGAAATCGAAGCCTTCCGGGCGGTGATGCTCACCGGCACCACCACCGCCGCCGCGGTGATGCTGCACACTACCCAGCCGTCGGTGAGCCGGCTGCTGGCCCAGATGCAGGCCGCGGCGGAACTCAAGCTGTTTGATATACAGAAGGGGCGGCTACGCCCCACGCAGGAAGCGCGCCGCTTGTTCGAGACGGTGCAGCATCACTTCATGGGGCTGGCAAGGATCGAGCAGGACGTGGCGGTGCTGCGCAAGTCGGGGACTGGCGTACTGCGCATCGGCTGTACGCCGTCTCTCGGGCTGGGCGTGATGCCGCAAGTGGTCGGCGAGTTCTCGCGCCGCCACGCCGATGTGCATGTCAACCTGCAGACGGTAGGCGGGCACCACCTGCGCGAGGGCCTGCTCAATGGCCAGTATGACCTCGTGCTGTCCACCAGCCATCTCGACGATCCCCACTTCGACGTGCGGGTCATGCATCGCACTAACGCCGTTTGCGTCATGCATCCCAGTCACGCGCTGGCCGGGCGCGGCATGATTCACGTGCGCGACCTGCAGGGCCAGTTCCTGCTCACCCTGAACGCCGATGACGAACTACACGTGGCGTTCCTGCGCGGAATGCGGCAATGGCAGGTCGAGCCATCGGCCACCATCGAGACCACTTACTCCGGCACTATCTGCAGCATGGCGGCGGAGGGGGCCGGCATCGGCATCGTGAACCCGTATGTGGCCGAGGTATTCGCGCATGGCCTGCGCGTGCTGACGCTGCTGCCGGCTTGCCCGGTGGAAGTGCGCATGGCGCTGTCCAGCCAGTCGGCCAGCTCAGCGATTACCGAGGAATTCGCCGCGCTGCTGGAGACTCGCTTTGCAGCGCGCGAGGCGCGCTGATCCGGCCAGGCTCAGGCCTTGCGCAGGTAGCAGGCCTTGAGCATGAAGCTGCCGGCGTCCATCTTGCAATCGACCTCGTGGTCGCCGCCCACCAACCGGATGCTCTTGACCTTGGTGCCCATCTTCAGCGTGATGGACGAGCCCTTGACCTTCAGGTCCTTGATCAGCACCACCGCGTCGCCGTCGTTCAACACGGCGCCGTTGGCATCTTTCACCACAGCCTGGGCGCTGTCATCGTCCTGCGCGGCGGCCACCATGGCCCACTCGTGGCCGCAGTCGGCGCAGACATAGTTGTCACCGTCGGGGTAGGTGTTCTCCAGGGCGCATTGGGGGCAGGCGGGGATGGTGGGCATGACGGTTTCCGGTTGCTTGAGGTTTTTTGGGGGACCTGGAGTATAGCGGGCGGCGTTGCCATCCAAGGACACCTGGCGTTTCCCAGCGGTCACGCTACGCCGGCGTGCTGCGCGGCACGCGCGGGAAGTTCGTGCGCCAGGCCGGCCTAGTCGCCGTTGCTGGCTTCGTTCGCATCGTGCAATGCCAGCGCCTGGCGGTTGCGTGCGCTGCCGCCGCGCCGCCGGTCCGCTAGCGGCAGGCCGCCGCGCGCGGCCATCTGCCGGGAGCGCTGCTCCAGCCGCATCAGCATGGCATCCAGTTGCACCGCGTCCTTGTCCTCGAGCGCATCGAGCAGTTCAAGGTTGACCTGTTTCGTCAGCGGGAAGATCTCGCCGTACAGGGCCTCGCCCGCGGCGGTCAAGGCCAGCGTGACCTGCCGTGCATCACCAGGCCGCGCCACCCGGCTGATCAGCTTCTTGTCCACCATCGCCGTGATCGTGCGCGAAGCGCGGGGACGGTCCAGGTGGGCCAGCCGCGCCAGCTCGGACGAGCTCATCGCGCCGTGCGCGGCGAGTAGCGCCAGCAGGCGCCATTCCCTGCGGGTGACGCCGAATTGTCCTTCGCAATAGCGGATCACGATGCCGCCGGCATTCGCCAGCAGGCAGCTCAAGCGGTAGAGAAAAAGGTCCTCGATCGATTGCGGCTGGTTCAGGCGATCGGAGGCTGGATTGGAAGCTGGCATGGGGCGGCCCGGATGAATCGCATGGTTGGTTCGTGATCGCGCGGCCTGGCAAGGCGGCGCGCGAGAAGCTGCATTACAGGCCTGCGGCGCCACGGCGTCAAGAAATGCGATGAATGCTACACCGCATTTCTTGACGCCGTGGCGCGCAACAGGTGAGTCGATGGGGCAAGCCGTGGATGTCCCGATGACGCTGCTCAGGCGCAAGGAAGCGGGCGGTCCCGGCGTGGCTGGTTGGCCGCGATGGACTGGCGATGGGGACCGAAATGATTGATTAGAACAATCGACGGCATGCCAAGTAGAGTTGTCCGGCATTGCGGCGCCACGAGGCGCCGCAATGCCAGTGCATGCATAACAACGGAGACCACGCCATGTTCCATCGCCTTGCCGCCCCGCTGCGGGCCGCAACCCTTGCGCTCCTGCTCTGCGCGCCGGGACTCGCCGCGCACGCCCAGGAGCGCTATCCGGCCAAGCCGGTGCGCTTCGTCAACTCGTTCCCGCCGGGTGGCCCGTCCGACCTGCTGGCCCGTTCAGTGGCCGAGGTGCTGCAGGGCGAGCTCAAGCAGGCCTTCGTGGTCGAGAACAAGCCGGGGGCGGGCGGCAACCTGGGCGCGGGGGCGGTGGCCAAGAGCCCGGCCGATGGCTATGCGGTGCTGTTCGGCATCGATACCACTTTTACCGTCAATCCGCATATCTACGGCGCCATGCCGTTCCGGCCTGGCGAGCTCAAGCCCCTGATGATACTGGCCAGTTCGGGGTTGCTGGTAGGCACGTCCCCGTCGTCGGGCATCGCTTCGCTGCCGGACCTGGTCAAACAGGCCAAGGCGAAGCGCCTGAACTTCAGCTCGGGAGGTAGCGGCAGCCCGGGCCACCTGGCCATCGAGGAGTTCCAGCGCGCCACCGGCCTCAAGCTGAACCACGTGCCTTACAAGGGCAGCACGCCGGCGGTGACCGCAGTGGTGGGCAGCGAGGTGGATGGCGGCATCCTGGCCACGCCCAGCATGCTGCCCTTCGTCAAGGCGGGCAAGGTGACGGCGCTGGCGGTGACCAGCCACCAGCGCTCGCGGCTGGCGCCGGGCATTGCTACCGTGGCCGAGCTTGGCATGAAGGAGCTGGAGCATGAGGTACTGTATGTGGCGATGGTGCCGGCGGCCACGCCGGAGCCGGTGGTGCGCGTGCTCGAGCGCGCCATCGCCGACGCGCTCGCGCGGCCCGATGTGCAGGCTCGCATGCAGGCGCTGGACCTACAGCCCGAAGCCATCACCGGCGCGGCCGCCGCGCGGCGGTTGTCGGACCTGTCCGAGCGATATCGTCAACTCATCGTTGCCACCGGCATGAAAGTCGAATGAAACCGAACCTGATCTATATCGTAGCCGACGATCTCGGCTACGCGGACCTGGGCTGCTATGGCGGGCGCGAGCCGGTGTCTCCGGTGCTCGACAGCCTGGCCGCCAACGGCCTGATGCTGACGCAGGGCTATGCCAACTCGCCGGTGTGCTCTCCCACGCGCTTTGCACTGATGACGGCGCGCTACCAGTACCGGCTGCGCGGCGCGGCCGAGGAGCCGATCAACAGCAAAAGCCGTGGCAGCAGCGCGCTGGGCCTGCCGCCAGCGCATCCCACCTTGCCCTCGCTGCTGCGGGCGCAGGGCTATCGCACGGCATTGATCGGCAAATGGCACCTGGGCTTTGCGCCGGCATTCGGCCCGCTGCTGTCGGGCTATCAGGCGTTTTTTGGCCCCATGGCGGGCGGTGTCGATTACTTCACGCATTGCGATTCCAGCGGCCGTCACGATCTGTGGCACAACGACGCGGAACATCAGGAGCCCGGCTACCTGACCGATCTGCTGTCGCGGCGCGCGGTGGATTACGTGACGCGCATGAGCGGGGAGGGCGCGCCGTTTTTCCTGAGCCTGCATTACACCGCGCCGCACTGGCCGTGGGAAACCCGCGACGACGCCGCGCTGGCGCCGCAGGTCAGCAACAACCTGTTCCATCTCGATGGCGGCAACATCCACACCTACCGGCGCATGATCGGCCACATGGACGAGGGCATCGGCTGGCTGGTGCAGGCGCTGCGCCAGCTCGGCCAGCTCGACAACACCCTGATCGTCTTCACCAGCGACAACGGCGGTGAGCGCTTCTCGGACAACTGGCCGCTGGTGGGCGGCAAGATGGACCTGACCGAGGGCGGCATCCGTGTGCCATGGATCGCGCACTGGCCCGCGATGATCGCGCCGGGAGGCACCAGCGCGCAGCACTGCATGACGATGGACTGGTCGGCCACGATGCTGGATGCGGCGGGCGTGCAGGCCGATCCCGGCTACCCGCTGGACGGCGTGTCGCTGATGCCGTTGCTGCGCGATGCGGCGCACCGCTTCCACCGCCCGCTGCACTGGCGCATGAACCACCGCGACCAGCGCGCGCTGCGCGACGGCGACTGGAAGTATCTGCAGGTGGACGGACACGAGTACCTGTTCGATCTCAGCCGCGATGAGCGCGAGCGCGCCAACCTGGCGAAGCGCGAACCCCAGCGGCTGGCGGCGATGCGCGAGGCCTGGCTGGCGTGGAATGCGGGCATGCCGCCGATTCCGGAGGATGCCACGGTCAGCCTGGGGTATTCGGCGGCGGATATGCCGCAGCGGTAACGACCCGGCCGAGGCTCCGGTCCGCACCTTGGTGTATCGTTGAAGATTGCGCGAAACGCGGGACTCTCCAACGGGAATACATCGAATGCTGACGATCTGGGGCCGTGCGAATTCGGTCAATGTGCAAAAGGTACTGTGGGGTTGCGAAGAACTTGGCTTGCCGTTCCAGCGGATCGACGCCGGCATGCAGTTCGGCGGCAACAACGAGCCCCGCTATCTCGCCATGAATCCCAACGGGCGCGTCCCGACGATCATGGATGGCGATTTTGTGCTGTGGGAGTCGAACTCCATCCTGCGCTACCTCGCCATGGAGTATGGCAAGGCAGGTGCGCTGTACCCGGCCGGGCCAAAGGTGCGCGCCAGCGTGGACCGCTGGCTGGACTGGTCGCTGTCGACCTTGCAGCCGGCCGAACGGCCGGTCTTCTGGGGCTTTGTGCGTACGCCCGCCGCCGAACGCGATGTGGCTCGCCTGACGGCTGAGGCCGGCGTGGTGGCAGGGCTGTGGCGCATGCTCGATCAGCACCTGGAAGGCCGCGACTATATGGAGGGCGGCGTCTTCACGCTGGCCGACCTGGTGCTGGGCGCCTACGCACGCCGCTGGTTCGGCCTGGATGGCCAGATCGATCGTCCCGCGCTGCCCAATCTCGAACGCTGGTATGCGCAAGTGAGCGAGCGCGCCGGCTTCCGCCAATACGTTGCGGCGCCCTTGAGCTGAGCCTGGATCCCCTCATCACGAACCGATTCCCATGACTATCACCCTGCACACCTGGAATACGCCGAACGGACGCAAGATCAGCGTCGCGCTCGAGGAAATGGCGCTGCCGTATGCCGTCAAGACCGTCAATATCACCAAGGGCGAGCAACACCAACCGGATTTCCTGCGCATCAGCCCCAACAACCGGATCCCGGCCATCGTCGATGCGGATGGTCCCGATGGGCAGCCGATCAGCGTCTTCGAATCCGGCGCGATCCTGCTTTACCTGGCCGAGAAGACCGGCAAGTTCCTGCCCGCGAGCTTGCGTGACCGTGTGCCGGTGCTGGAGTGGCTGATGTGGCAGATGGGTGGCTTCGGGCCCATGCCGGGCCAGGTGCATCACTTCCGCACGGTCGAGGCGGAGGCCGACCGGCACTATGGGCTCAAGCGCTACTCGGAGGAAACGCGGCGCCTGTACGGCGTGCTGGACCGGCGCCTGGCGCAGGTGGAGTATGTGGCCGGCGACCTGTCGGTGGCAGATTTCGCGATCCTGGGCTGGGCCTGGCGCCACGAGCGCCATCAGGTCTCGCTGGCGCAGTTTCCCAATGTCAGGCGCTGGTACGACGCCCTGTTTGCGCGTCCCGGCGTGCAGCGCGGCTTTGCGGTCAAGCTGGATGACCTGGCTTGACGCCGGCAAATCCGTACAAGCTCCATACAAGCGCCGCACTGCCTTCGCACTACCTTTGCACCACCACAGCACAAACCAGACGGCCATTTGATGTGGGTCAAGGACCAGGATGGTGCCGCCCGCTAAGATGATTTCCGTCATGGAGATGCGGGGGCGCTCTTCATGACTTGTCTACCCGTTTCCAGAATACGGAAACTTGGCCCGCGCCACGCAAGTGGGGCGGGCTTTTTCTTGTCGCTTGTCCGCCCGGCGCTATCGGTTCCTAATGGTCCGGCTCGCCCGGTTGTGGGCCAGGTCGTCGCGGACTTCCGCGAGCAGGCGGCGCCGGCCAAGCTCGCCGACGTGCTCGGATTCCGCGCACTGTGGGTGCGCGACGTGCCGCTGAACAGCGCCGACTATCCGGACCCGGTTGGGCATCTCGGTCCCTGCGTGTTCCTTGGCGCGCTGGCTAGCCAGACCGAGCGCATCGTGCTGACGCTGCGGCATCCGTTTTTTCTCTTCGCTAAGCGATGTCGCGGCGCAGTGCCGCTTCCACGAACGCGACAAAAGCTCTCACCTTCGCGCTGGCCATGCGGCCGGTCGGAAATATCGCCCAGAGGTCGACCGGTGCCAGCGTCCATCCGGCGAGCACCTGCCTGACTTCGCCGCTGGCCAGTTCCGGCGCGAACATCCATTCGGAGCCGATCGCCACACCGATATCCGCGAGCACTGCGGCACGCACGCCCTCGGCGGCCGTGACCCACAAGCGGCCGGACACCTCGACGGATACCTCGGCGCCGTCGCGGCGAAACGCCCAGGCATCGCCGCCGCCCTCGCGGTCGTAGACGATGGCCTCATGCGCGAGCAAGTCGGCGGGCACCTTTGGCTCGCCGGCAGCGGTGAAGTAGCGCGGCGTGCCGACCACGACCCGCTGGCTTTGCGCGATCTTCCTGGCGGTCATGGCCGAATCTCGCAACGCGCCCATGCGCAGGGCGACATCCACTCCATGCTCGAGCAGGTCGATATTGCCATCCTCCAGCAGCACGTCCACCACCAGTTGCGGATGCTCGGCCAGGAAGGCTTTGAGGTGCGGCACGATATGCAGCCGCGCGAAGGTGACGGCCGCGGTCACGCGCAGGCGGCCGGAAAGACTGGCGCCCGAGCCCCTGGCCGCATGCTCCGCGGCATCCGCTTCCTCGATCGCGCGCTTGGCGTGCTCGTAGAAATTCTTTCCTGCTTCGGTCGGCGACAGGCCGCGGGTGGACCGCACGAGCAGCCGCACGCCGAGCTGTGCTTCCAGTTGTGCGACCGATTTCGATACGGACGGCTGCCCGACCTTCAGCAGCCGCGCGGCGCCCGAGAAAGAGCCTGCCTCGACGACGGCAACCAGTGTTTCCATGGCAGTCATCCTGTCCACGATGCGCTTCCTCTCATTGGATTGCCGCCGGGTTATGTCCGGAAAGAATGAATCATATTCCCGCGGCTCGCCTACCGGCGGGAAGCAGCTTGACCGAACATGATTCCAGCAACGTGCACCTTCGCATCGAGCAGCTTACTTGGATCAGATGGAGTAGTCAGCATGTCACTGCAGCAAAAACTCGACGCCATCAAGGCGGACTTCAAGGCCGGCAAGGCGCCGTATTTCGCACCGCCGGAAATCCATCCCATCATGGAACGGGCTACGGCTCAATTGATTGCCTCGGGACAAGCAGGCCGCGCGCTGAAGGCGGGGGACACGGCGCCCGTCTTCACGCTGACGGACCCGGAGGGCGCACCGGTTTCCTCGGAGGAGCTACTGGCGCAAGGGCCACTCATCGTCAGCTTCTACCGCGGGGTGTGGTGCCCGTATTGCAATATGGAACTGCAGGCGCTGGAAGAGGCCGTGCCGGTGTTCAGGGAAGCCGGCGCCAGCGTGGTGGCCATTTCGCCGCAGAACGCGGTCAATAGCCGCAAGTCCGTGCGCACCAACAAGCTCAGCTTCCCCATCCTCAGCGACACGCATAACGACGTGGCTGCCGCGTTTGGCTTGCGCTTCGCACTGCCGAACTATCTGGTGGATCTGTACAAGCAACTGAAGAACGACCTGCCGGCCTTCAACGGCGACGCGAGCTGGACGCTGCCGATGCCGGCGCGCTACGTGATCGGGCAGGATGGGACCATCCTGTATGCCGAGGTCAATCCTGACTACACGCACCGGCCGGAGCCTGCCGAGATGTTGCCGGCGCTGCGCCACGCCAAAGGCGGCAGGTAAGGGCGGCACAATCCCGTGTCGGTGTGATGGGTGAGCAAGACCAGCGGAATTGTATCGCCGGGTAGCCACGGCGGCTCAGGGCGCGCGCGGCAGTATTCCACGTCACAGTGCACGGGATGGCTATCGCCGCTGGCGAGCTGGAATACGGCAAACATGGCATCGGTCATGGTGCGGGATGGCAGTACGAAGCGCTCCCCAACGGCGAAATCCTCGAAATACCGCTGTGCGCGCATGCGGTGTCGGCTGGGGTCGAATGCGCTTGCAAAGTCAGGTCGGGTCATGCTTCATTGCATCCTCGATATCGGCCGCCCGCGCGACGATCTGCCATTTGGCGATCTCACTGCTCACGTGTGCGTCGCGTGCCTGCGGCGTTGAATCGGACTCGATAACCAGGCCCATCTCGAAGGCTCGCTTGCTCAGGTCGATCGCGGTCTCTGCGTTGCTGGATCTGCTGATGGAAACGGTTCGCGCGCTGATCGCCGATGGACAGTGGCCGGCCCGCGTCAACAGCGCAGGCCGCTGACGGCAATGTCCAGGTTGTGAGCCGGGGCGGCCAGCGTCGATACAGGTTAGTGTGCTGGCCGCCCTGGGATGCCGCTGCGGCGAACTCAGGGTGCCGGCGTGGCCAGCGGCTTGCCCTTCTCGACAACGTACACGCCAATCAGCCGGGTCGGTGTCGTGCCGGAATTGTGGGCGTCATGTACAACTCCTGCGGGCACCACGAACGACTCGCCCACCTTGACGAGGCGAGGTGGCTGCCCCTCGACCAGCAACTCGGCCTGCCCCTCGGCCACATAGCTGATCTCGTCTCCCGGGTGCGTATGCCGTCCGGCATGGATCCCTGGCGCCAGCTCCACGCGCGCCACGACCGCTTCGCGCCCCGGCACGGAAACATCTTCCTTGCCGACAATCGTGCGCGTGAGGCCGCTGTTCTGCGCCAGCACGGCGCCGGAGGCGATCGATAGGCCGACGCCCGCGAGCATCCCCAGAGTTCTGATGTTCATCATCTGTCTTCTCCCGTCATGGTCTTGTTTTGCTGCGTTGGACTACAGAAGGCATGTCCCCTGGAAAGCGAAACACGCCGGTGACGCGTGGAACCGGGCTCAAGCGGGCAGGGCGGCTGCATGCGGCATGCCGCTGAATGTCGGACATGCTAGCAGTTGGCTCGTGAGTTTGCCTCACCTGCATGACGTGTCATTTGATGCGCATTTCGTGGTGGCCGGTGCAAGCGCCTTGCCGCTGCGAGCCGCGCTACCACCCCCTCCGGCATGTTCATATTTCCGTCGAATCTTATGCGGAAAACGTGCAAGGATCGGCGAAACCATTCGTTCCTTTCAGATAGCCCCCTCGGTAGTCTTCATCCCTGACGCAAGCCTTCCCACACAAGGAAGGCCATGAAACGCGGCGCGAATGCGCCATTTCACGACGAGAATACGGGAGCAAGACACATGATTCGCAAGCTGGCCATCGGACTCGCGGCACTGGCCGTCATTGGTTCCACCCAGACCGCCTGGGCCAACACCGCCCTGCTGAACGTTTCGTACGATCCCACGCGGGAGCTGTATGTGGACGTGAATGCCGCCTTCGCCAAGGCCTGGAAGGCCAAGGGCGGCGATGCGCTGACCATCCGCCAGTCGCATGGCGGCTCGGGCAAGCAGGCGCGTTCGGTGATCGATGGGCTGGATGCGGATGTGGTCACGCTGGCGCTGGGCTATGACATCGACGCCATCGCCGAGAAGGGCTTGCTCAAGCCGGACTGGCAAAAGCGCCTGCCGCACAATGCGTCGCCCTATACCTCGACCATCGTGTTCCTGGTGCGCAAGGGCAATCCCAAGGGCATCAAGGACTGGAACGACCTGGTCAAGCCTGGCGTGCAGGTGATCACGCCTAACCCGAAGACCTCGGGTGGCGCGCGCTGGAATTACCTGGCGGCCTGGGGCTACGCGCTGCGCCAGCCGGGCGGCAACGAGCAAAAGGCCAAGGAGTTCGTCGGCCAGTTGCTGAAGAATGTGCCGGTGCTGGATTCCGGCGCCCGCGGCGCCACCACCACCTTTGTCGAGCGCGGCCTGGGCGATGTGCTGATTGCCTGGGAAAACGAGGCCATCCTGGCGATCAAGGAACTGGGCCCGGACAAGTTCGACATCGTCGCGCCGTCGATTTCCATCCTGGCCGAGCCGCCGGTGGCGGTGGTGGACAAGGTGGTGGACAAGAAGGGCACGCGCAAGGTGGCCGAAGCCTACCTGCAGTTCCTGTACACCGACGAGGGCCAGGAAATCGCGGCCAAGAATTACTACCGCCCGATCTCGGAGAAGATTGCCGCCAAGTATGCGAGCAACTTCCCCAAGGTCAAGCTGTTCACCATCGATGAGGCCTTTGGCGGCTGGCAGAAAGCGCAGAAGGCGCACTTCGCCGACGGCGGCTCGTTCGACCAGGTCTACCAGCCTGGCAAGAAGTAAGACGTAGCCGGCGGCAGGCGAGGGCCGGACGGCCACGATCCACAAACAGAGCTGAAGAGGCACGGACATGCAGGTCTTCTGGTTTATCCCCACGCACGGCGACAGCCGCTACCTCGGCACCTCCGAAGGGGCGCGCGAGGTCAATATCGATTACCTGAAGCAGATCGCTACCGCGGCCGACACGCTCGGCTACGAAGGCGTGCTGATTCCCACCGGCCGCTCCTGCGAGGATCCGTGGGTGGTGGCCTCCACGCTGGCAGCGGTCACCACCCGGCTGCGCTTCCTGGTGGCGGTGCGCCCGGGGCTGATGGCGCCCACGCTGGCCGCGCGCATGGCGGCGACTTTCGACCGCCTGTCGGGCGCACGCCTGCTGGTGAACCTGGTGACGGGCGGCGACGCGTCAGAGCTGGAGGGCGATGGCCTGTTCCTGGACCATGCCGAGCGCTACGAAGCCAGCGCCGAGTTCATCCGTATCTGGCGTGAAGTGTTGGCCGCCAGCCATGAAAGCGCCGAGCTCGACTATGAAGGCAAGCATCTCAAGGTCAAGGGCGCGAAGGTGTTGTTCCCGCCGCTGCAGCGCCCGCATCCGCCGGTGTACTTTGGTGGCTCCTCGGCTGCCGCGCATGAGCTCGCGGCCGAGCAGGTGGATACCTACCTGACCTGGGGCGAGCCGCCGGCGGAGGTCGCCAGGAAACTCGCCGACGTGCGCCAGCGCGCGGCGCGCCACGGGCGTAGCGTGAAGTTCGGCATCCGCCTGCACGTGATCGTGCGCGAGACCGAGGACGAGGCGTGGGCCGCGGCCGACCAGTTGATCAGCAAGCTCGACGATGCGACGGTGGCGCGCGCGCAGGCGGTGATCGGCAAGATGGATTCCGAAGGGCAGCGCCGCATGGCCGCGCTGCATGCCGGTGGCGGCGCACGCAGCCGCGCGGAGCTGGAGATCAGCCCCAACCTGTGGGCCGGCGTGGGCCTGGTGCGCAGCGGCGCGGGCACGGCACTGGTGGGCGACCCGCACATCGTGGCGGCGCGCATCAAGGAGTACGCGGCGCTGGGCATCGATACCTTCGTGCTGTCCGGCTACCCGCATCTGGAGGAAGCCTATCGCTTCGCCGAGCTGGTCTTTCCGCTGCTGCCGCGCTCGGTGCGCGACAAGCTGCAGGGCAAGGTGCTGTCCGGCCCTGTCGGCGAAGTCATGGCAACCGGCATCGTGCCGCGCGCGGCGCGCGGGTAGGAGGCAACCATGTCTGCTCCCTTGACCCTGCCCGCGCGCAACCCTGACTGGCTGCGCCATGCCGCTCGCTCGGCCGCGCCCTGGATCGTGCCGGTGCTGCTGGTGGCGGCGTGGCAGCTGGCCTCGCAGCTGGGCTGGCTGTCCAACCGCATCCTGCCGGCGCCGCTCGACGTGGTGAAGGCCGCCTGGGGCCTGTCCGTGACCGGCGAGCTGTGGCGCCACGTGTGGGTCAGTACCTGGCGCGCCGTGCTTGGCTTCACCATCGGCGGTGGCTTCGGGCTAGCGCTGGGCTTGCTGACGGGCACCTTCCGGCCGGCTGCGACCCTGCTCGACAGCACCTTGCAGATGGTGCGCAACATTCCGCCGCTGGCGCTGATCCCGCTGGTGATCCTGTGGTTCGGCATCGACGAGACCGCCAAGCTGTTCCTGGTTTCGCTGGGTGTGTTTTTCCCGATCTACCTGAACACGTACCACGGCATCCGCGCGGTCGACCCCGGGCTGATCGAGATGGCGAAGAGCTATGGACTGTCGGGCTGGCGCCTTTACCGCGAGGTGATCCTGCCGGGCGCCTTGCCCAACATCCTGGTCGGCGTGCGTTTCTCGCTCGGCCTGATGTGGGTGATCCTGATCGTGGCCGAGACCATCTCGGCGCAGTCGGGCATCGGCTACATGACCATGAATGCGCGCGAGTTCCTGCAGACCGATGTCGTGCTGGTGGGCATCCTGCTCTACGCGCTGCTGGGCAAGCTGGCGGATCTGCTGTCACGCGGGCTGGAGCGGTTCTGGCTGCGCTGGCACCCCGGCTACCAGGCGCACTGAGCGCCGCCGGCCAAGGAGAACCCGATATGCAAAGCAACCCGATCGAGCAAGCCGCGCTGGCCGATGTGCCTGCCAGCCAGGATGGCAAAGGCCTCGCGCTGCGCGTGCAGCAGGTGGTGAAGCGCTACGGCGGGCGCGAGGTGCTGCACGGCATCGACCTGCAGGCCGCGCCCGGCGAGTTCCTCGCCATCGTGGGCCGCAGCGGTTGCGGCAAGAGCACCTTGTTGCGGCTGGTGGGCGGCCTGGAAGACAGCGACGGCGGTGGCGTGACGCTGGACGGCGCGCCTGGCAACAAGCAGCGCGAGGCGCTCCGGGTGATGTTCCAGGACGCTCGCCTGCTGCCTTGGAAGACGGTGCTGGACAACGTGGCGCTGGGGCTGCCGCGCGCGCGGCTGGCCGATGCGGCCAGGGTGCTGGGCCAGGTCGGCCTGGCCGAACGCGCGGGCGAGTGGCCGGCGCGCCTGTCGGGCGGCCAGCGCCAGCGTGTGGCACTGGCGCGCGCGCTGGTGCATCACCCGCGCTTGCTGCTGCTGGACGAGCCGCTGGGCGCGCTGGATGCACTGACCCGCATCGAGATGCAGGGCTTGATCGAAGCCTTGTGGCAACGCCTGGGCTTCACCGCGTTGCTGGTCACCCACGATGTATCGGAAGCGGTAGCGCTGGCCGACCGCGTGGTGCTGATCGAAGACGGCCGCATCGCGCTGGACCAGAGGGTGGCGCTGCCGCGTCCGCGCCAGCGCGGCTCGGCGGCGTTCGCGCAACTGGAGGACGCGGTGCTGCGCCGGGTGATGCGGCTTGAGGGCACGCCGGCTGCCGATGAGAGCCGGCACGGGCAAGCATTGTTGCCCGCGGTGGACTGGTCGGTGGCGCGCACGTTCGATTCAGTGCGCTGGGCAATCTAGGGCGTCGGCCGCGGCGCAAGCACGCCAGGCAAGCACGCCAGGCAAGCAGCAAACAAGTATGAAACATAGGCCGCGCGGTCAGCCTCGAGCGAAGCCGGCGCAACCCGCGCAAGCGGTGGCAGCCATAGGTGAGAGTGCAACGTCACTCACCCGCGCGGGGTCCATCCGCTGAACCAGGGTTTTACGCATTTCTCATTTTCACTCACGCAAAGGAACTTCTATCATGAGCATTCAGGCGATCAACGTACGTAACCAGTTCCGCGGCAAGGTTGCCGCCATCATCGAAGGCCCTGTGGTCTCGGAGGTCGACGTCGAGACGCCGGCCGGCATCGTCACCTCGGTCATCACCACCCGCTCGGTCAAGGATCTCGGCCTTGCCATCGGCAGCGAAGTCGTTGCCCTGGTCAAGGCTACCGAGGTATCCCTGGCCAAGCTTTGATGCCTCGCCCGAGGCGCAAGCGCAACGCAAAGGAAATCGCAATGGCAAGCGCGAACGAAGCAGGCGCGGCACTGACGGCGCTCACCCACTACCTGGAAGGGCTGCCGCGCCGCCCCGAGAGCGATCGCCAGCTGTGGCGCGACGCGCGTGGGCAGGTGCAGGGCCAGTTCTATAACTGCTCGCTGACCAGCGCGTTCGAGCCGCTCATCACCCTGTCCAGCCGCGACGTGGTGGCGCACGAAGGCACGCTGCGCACCTACGCCGGCGACGGCGTCGGCCTGAGCGCATGGAAGCTGTTTGCGATGGCGGCGGACGATGCCTCGCTGGTCTCGCTCGACCGGCTCTCGCGCCTGGTGCATGCCATCAATTATTTCGCGGCCGATGGCGATCGCAAGCTGGTGCTCAACGTGCACAACCGGCTGCTGGCCGCCGTGGCCGACGATCACGGCGCGGCCTTCCGGCGCGCGCTGCAGTCGCTCGGCCTGCCGCTGGACCGGTTCGTGATCCAGGTGCCGGCCAGCGCCAACGATGATCTGCCGCTGTTGCTGCACGTGGTGGGCAACTACCGCCGCAACGGCTTTGCGGTGAGCCTGCAGGCATCGGACCCGGCGGAGGCCGGTGCGCTGATGGCGCACGCGCTGCCCGACTGGCTCAAGCTGGACATGCGCCGCAATTGGACCGACCGCCAGCTGGCGGGGCTGCAGGCCAGCGCCGACAGCGCCGGCGTGACGCTGATCGGGCGCCGGCTGGAGAATGCCGAGAACGCCGAGCGGCTGCAGGCAGCCGGCATCGTGCTGGGGCAGGGCAGCTTCACCGGCTCGGCGGTGAGCGCGCGCCAGCTGCATGCAGTGTCCGGCGAGGCGGGCAGTCAGGAGTTCAAGGGCGGGATGTCCCGGAGCGGATCCGGCGGCGTCCCATGGCGTTGACCAAGGAGCCGACATGACGCAGACGAAGAGGCCGGCCGCGCGGGAGCAGCGCGGCGGCCAGGCGGGCGCAAGCGCGCGACCCGCCGACGTACGGTTGAAGGTGCCCAAGGGCTTGCAGATCCTGACGGTGCCGGGGTTGCATGGCAGTGGCCCGGGCCACTGGCAAAGCCGTTGGGAGCAGCGCTTCCCGGACTGGCAGCGCGTGGAGCAGCACGACTGGTCGCGCCCGAGCCTGCCGCTGTGGGCCGAGCGCGTGTCGGAAAGCATCATGCGGGCGCAGCGCGTGGCCCCGCGCGGGGCCATCCTGGTGGCGCACAGTTTTGGCTGCCTGGCCACCTTGCGCCAGGCCGCGCTCGACCCCGAGGGCATCGCGGGCGCGGTGCTGGTGGCGCCGGCCGACCCCGACAAGTTTGGCGTGGCCGGGCTGTTGCCCGCGTACCGGCTGCCGTTTCCCACCATCCTGGTGGCCAGCCGCAACGATCCCTGGATGCAGCAGCGCACCGCGTTCAGCTGGGGCACGCTCTGGGGCAGCGAGCTTCATGATGCGGGCATGCTGGGTCACATTAACGCCGATTCCGGGCTTGGCCAGTGGCCCGAGGGGCTTGCCTTGCTCGATACCTTGATCCAGCGGATCGAGGCCGACGGCAGCGCCGGCCCGTCCGGCGACCGCGCCGGGCCTTGGGACGGCGGGCTGGAAGTGTCGTCCACGTTTCCTTATATCTAAAACGCCTAAGAACATACGTAAAGATTCGTTCTGTTTATAAGGCGGCATCTGCAGAATTTGTCTCGTAGGCCGGTGTGTTATGCGCCGGCGTCATAAAGAAGCCGCCCCCGCTGCTTCGGTTTCCGGCGAATCCCGCTCGGAAGCCATTCTCCGGGGGGCGGATACACACTGACGGCACAGACGAGACAACATGCCACCCTCGATTTCCCTGGCGGACAATCCGCCCCCGGCGAGACCGGATGCCCCACAAGCGCGCAAGAGCGCGCCGCCCAAGCCAGGCAAGCAGCGCTTTACCGTGCTGCCAGGCTTTGGCCTTTCGCTGGGCTTCACGCTGTTCTACCTGACGCTGATCGTCCTGATCCCGCTGTCGGCTACCTTCCTCAAGACCTTCACCATGACCTGGGAGGCCTTCTGGGCCGCGGTGAGCTCGCCCCGGGTGGTCGCCTCCCTGCAACTGAGCTTTGGTGCCTCGCTGATCGCCGCCATCGTGAACACGGTGTTCGGGCTGATCGTGGCCTGGGTGCTGGTGCGCTACCGCTTTCCCGGCAAGCGCCTGGTCGATGCGCTGGTCGATCTGCCCTTTGCCCTGCCCACCGCGGTGGCCGGCATCGCGCTGACCGCGCTGTTCGCCGGCAACGGCTGGATCGGCCGCTACCTGGAGCCGCTGGGCATCAAGGTGGCCTTCACCCCGCTGGGCGTGGTGGTGGCGCTGACCTTTATCGGGCTGCCGTTCGTGGTGCGCACGGTGCAGCCGGTGCTCGAAGACGCGGAGCAGGAGCTGGAAGAAGCCGCGGCCAGCCTGGGCGCCACGCGCTTGCAGACCTTTGTCCGCGTGATCCTGCCAACCATCCTGCCGGCGCTGCTGACCGGGTTTGCGCTGTCGTTCGCACGAGGCACCGGCGAGTACGGCTCGGTGGTATTCATCTCCGGCAACATGCCGATGGTCTCCGAGATCGCGCCGCTGATGATCTATTCCAAGCTGGAGCAATACGACTACGCGGGCGCCACCGCGGTGGCGGTGGTGATGCTGGTGATCTCCTTCGCGTTGTTGCTGCTGATCAACCTGCTGCAAGCGTGGACGCGCCGTCACCACCAGGCAGTGCGTGCGTCCGTCTCGCCGGACAAGGAGAGCTGAAATGGCCGGCGTCGTTACCAAGGGCCTGGGCGGCCGTGCCGCCCCCGCCGCCACGCAACTCCGGGATGCCACGGGTGAAGCGCCGTGGGTGCGCTACACCCTGATCGCGGTCGCGGTGCTGTTCCTCGCGCTGTTCCTGTTCATTCCGCTGGCTTCAGTGTTCTATGAAGCGCTGCGCAAAGGCGTGCAGACTTACTTCGATGCGCTGGTGGAGCCCGATGCCGTGGCCGCGATCCAGCTCACGCTGCTGGTGGCCGCCATCGCGGTGCCGCTCAATGTGGTGTTCGGCGTGGCGGCGGCGTGGGCCATCGCCAAGTTCGATTTCCGCGGCAAGAGCCTGCTGACCACGCTGATCGACCTGCCGTTCTCGGTGTCGCCAGTGATCTCCGGCCTGGTCTATGTGCTGCTGTTCGGCGCGCAGGGCTGGCTGGGGCCGTGGCTGGAGGCGCACGACATCAAGATCATGTTCGCGGTGCCGGGCATCGTGCTGGCCACCATCTTCGTCACCTTTCCCTTTGTGGCGCGCGAGTTGATCCCGCTGATGCAGGCGCAGGGCAGCGAGGAGGAGGAGGCCGCCATCGTGCTGGGCGCCTCGGGCTGGCAGACCTTTCGCCGCATCACGCTGCCCAATATCCGCTGGGGCCTGCTGTATGGCGTGATCCTGTGCAATGCGCGGGCGATGGGCGAGTTCGGCGCGGTCTCGGTGGTGTCGGGCCATATCCGCGGCCTGACCAACACCATGCCGCTGCACGTGGAGATTCTCTACAACGAATACAACTTCGCGGCCGCCTTTGCGGTGGCGTCGCTGCTCACACTGCTGGCCCTGGTCACGCTCGGCATCAAGACGCTGGTGGAGTACCGCGCCAGCCGCGAGCACAGGGAAGACGAGAACTTTGCGCCGGAGAACCCGAGCGCTGGCAAATTGCAAGGACAGGCATCATGAGCATCCAGGTCAAGAATGTGCAGAAGCATTTCGGCAATTTCGTCGCGCTCGACGACGTCACCCTCGATTTCGATGAAGGCCAGCTGACGGCGTTGCTGGGGCCCTCGGGCTGTGGCAAGACCACGCTGCTGCGCATCATCGCCGGCCTGGAACGCGCGGACGCCGGCCAGATCCTGCTGGAGGGGCGCGATGCCTCGCACCAGCACGTGCGCCAGCGCCAGGTCGGTTTTGTGTTTCAGCATTACGCGCTGTTCAAGCACATGACGGTGTTCGAGAATGTGGCCTTCGGCCTGCGCGTCAAGCCGCGCGCCGAGCGCCCCGGCGAGGCGCAGATCCGCGACAAGGTGCGCGCGCTGCTGGAACTGGTGCAGCTCGACTGGCTGGCCGACCGCTATCCGCCGCAGTTGTCCGGCGGGCAGCGCCAGCGTATCGCACTGGCCCGCGCGCTGGCGGTGGAGCCGCGCGTGCTGCTGCTCGACGAGCCGTTCGGCGCGCTCGACGCCAAGGTGCGCAAGGAACTGCGCCGCTGGCTGCGCCGCCTGCACGACGAGCTCCATGTCACCAGCGTGTTCGTCACCCACGACCAGGAAGAGGCGCTCGAAGTGGCCGACCAGGTGGTGCTGATGAATCGCGGCCATGTGGAGCAGGCGGGCACGCCGGAGGCGGTCTACAACCATCCGGCCACGCCGTTCGTGTTTGGCTTTCTCGGCAACGTCAACCTGTTCCACGGCCGGCTTGAGGTCGGGGAGCGGGGCGGCCTGCTGCATACGGGCGATTCGATCCTGCCGGTGATCGGCAGCGGCCATGAGACCGCTGGCGACGCCGTGGCCTATGTCCGCCCGCACGATCTCGACCTCGAGCGCTATTCGCCCGGCACCGACGGCATTGCCGTGACGCTGCGCCGCGCGCTCACCCTGGGCCCCGTGGCCCAGCTCGAACTGGAACGTGAAGACACCCAGGAAGTCATCGAAGTGGCGCTGCCGCTCGAGCGCTTCCGCCACCAGGGCTTCCGCGAGGGCGAGCTGCTCGCCGTGCGGCCGCGCCGGCTGCGTGTCTTCGTCCAACCCCATGCATCCGCCCCGGCTAGCGCCAGGGGCACGCCGGCAGGAGCCGCACAATGAACTTCCAGCAACTGCGTTCCATCCGCGAGGCGGTGCGCCGCCAATTCAACCTGACCGAGGTGGCCAATGCGCTCTATACCTCGCAGCCCGGCGTCTCGCGCCAGATCCGCGAGCTGGAGGAAGAGCTCGGCGTCGAGATCTTCGAGCGCTACGGCAAGCGCCTGACCGGCCTGACCGAGCCCGGGCGCGAAATCGTGCGCATCGTCGAGCGCCTGCTGCTCGAGGCCGAGAACCTGCGCCAGGCGGGCGACGAATTCGCCGGGCGCCATACCGGCCGCCTGACGGTGGCCACCACCCACACCCAGGCGCGCTATGCCTTGCCCAAAGTGGTGCAGAGCTTCCGCCGCACCTACCCCCATGTGACGCTGGCGCTGCAGGAGGCCTCGCCCGCGCATATCGTGGAACTGGTGCTTAGCGGCCAGGCCGATATCGGCATTGCAACCGAGGCGGTGGCCAGCGAGGCCGGGCTGACCTCGTTCGAGGCCTATACCTGGCGCCACGTGCTGGTGGTTTCGCCGGATCATCCGCTGACGCACCTGCCTGAGCCGACGCTGGAAGACATCGCCGCCTTCCCGATCATTACCTACGACGCCGGCTTCACCGGGCGCCGCAAGATCGACGACGCCTTTGCGGCCGCCGGCCTGCAGCCGGAGATCGTGCTGACCGCGATGGACGCGGACGTCATCAAGACCTACGCGGAGCTGGAGCTGGGCGTGGGCATCATCGCCTCGATGGCCTACGACGAACGCAAGGACGCCGGGCTGGTGCGGATCGCGGCCGACCATCTGTTCGAGCCCAACACCACCAGCGTGGCCGTGCGCCGCGGCGCCTACCTGCGCGGCTACGCGCACGCTTTCATCAACATGTTCGCGCCGCACCTCTCGCGCGACACGGTCAGCAGCGCGCTGTCCGAGCCGGCAGGCGGGCAGGTGGTCGAGGCTTGACGGCCCGGGCTTGCGGGGCCCGAGTGCGCCGGTGCCGATCGCGCCGCATCCTCGCGTTTCGCGCCATCCGCTCTCCATTCGTCGCACGCCACTTTCGTCCCGGCAGGTGTCCGCGTAAAGTCACAACTGTCCGTGGCGGAATACGCTGATACCGTCACATGGCTTGATGCACCGCAATATCGACGGTGCGCGGGTCGGCACGAGAGGAGAGCGAGATGAAGCAAGGCCGTGGCGGCAGGGGGCTGATCGCCCCGATCATCCTGATTGCATTGGGCGCGGTGTTCCTCGCGCAAAACGGCGGCCTGCTGCCGGCTTATCTGGTGCGGGATGGCTGGCCCGTGCTGCTGATCGCGCTGGGCGCCATCGTGCTTGTGCGCCGCCTGGCCTGGCGGCGCGTCGACCAGCGCGGCCCGAAGCCATGAGCGCGCGCCCGCAAGGGCTGCTGAGCTGGCAATGGCACGGCTACGCCCGCAATCACAATCACCCGCGCAGCCTGCTGCTGCACATTGTCGCGGTGCCGATGTTCATGGCCGGCAATGTGCTGTTGGCCTATGGCGTGCTGTCGCTATCCGTGCCCGCGGTAGGGCTTGGCGTGCTGTGCATGGCCTTGTCGATGATGCTGCAAGGGCGCGGGCACCGGCTCGAGGCGGTCAGGCCCGAGCCGTTCGCCGGCCCGCTCGACGTGGCGCAGCGCATCCTGGCCGAGCAATGGATCACGTTTCCGCGCTATGTCCTGTCCGGGCAGTGGTGGGCCGCGTTGCACGGCCACGGCGCCAATCCCGCGATGGATGACGCCAACGTGTCGCAGCGTATATGCGAGCCGGGCGACGGCTGCCGGCGCCAGTGACCGGCCTTTACAATAACGATCAGTCATCGATCAGTCATCCTCGACCTTGCCCCTATGAAAGCGCTGGATCGCTGTCCCGCCGCCATTCCCTCCAGGATCTCGATCCTCGCGCGCGACCTGGTGTTCGTGCTATGCGCGAACACCATCATCGCAGTCAGCCTGAACTACGGTTTCCGCACGGGCGGCTCGCTGTGGCACAACTTCGTCTACAGTCAACTTATCGGCCTGTCGATCTGGCTGCTGATCGACATCGCCCGCGTACTGATCTGGTGGAATGATCGTCCCAGGCGCTGGCCCTTCCTGTGCCTGACCGCCGTTGCCGTGCCGCTGGGCGTGATCATGGGCAGCTGGACCACGCGCGTGGTACTGAGCGAGCCGGCGAAGTCCTTCGAGGAAGCGACCGATATGCTGCGCATGTGCCTGGTAGTGGGCATGCTTGCATCGGCCAGCATGATTTACTTCTACTGGTCGCGCGAGAAGCTCGCCCATCTCGAGCGGCAGGCCGCGCTCGACGCGCTGCAGCGCGAAGAGGCCGAGAAGCAGCTGGTGCGCGCGCAGCTGATGGCCCTGCAGGCGCAGATCGAGCCGCATTTCCTGTTCAACTCCCTGGCCAACCTGGATTGCCTGATTGCCACCGACCAGCAGGCCGCAAGGCGCCTGCTGCAGCGGCTGATCGGCTTCCTGCGCATGTCGCTGTCCCACACGCGCGCCGAGCAATGCACGCTGCGCCAGGAGTTCGAGTTGCTGCGCAGCTACCTGGACATCCAGGCGCTGCGTTTCGGCACGCGCCTGGCCTATGAGATCGAGCTTCCGCCCGAACTGGCGGAGGTGGAGATCCCGCCCATGCTGATCCAGCCGCTGGTGGAGAACGCGGTCAGCCACGGCATCGAACCGTGCATGCATGGCGGCAGGATCGTGCTGTCGGCCCGGGCGCAGGGTGACAACGCGGTGCAGGTTGTCATCACCGACAGCGGGGTAGGCTTCGGACATGCCGTGACCAAGGGCTCCGGCCTCGGGCTGACCCATGTGCGCGAGCGGCTGGCGCGGATTTTCGGGGCGGCGGCCAGCATGCAGATGGAAGAAAACACGCCACGCGGCGTGATCGTCCGGCTGACGTTACCCGTTGTGCGCACGGCGGCGCCTGCCGCCGCCCACGCCTCCGTGCCGGTGCCCGCGGGCAAGGCTGCCGGCGCGCGCGCCATCCCCCCTGTGAGCGCTGCCACGCAAGGCATTTCCCATTCTTGACGCACCTCGCTGCTTAGCCGCTTCGACTTCTTCGACTGCTTAGACTGCATCGACCCATCCGCCCCTTACTACCGTTTCCATGGCCCCGACCCTGTTGATCGCCGACGACGAGCCGCTGCTCGCGCGCGCCTTGCATGCCGAATTGTCCAGCCTCTGGCCCGAGGCGCAGATCGTCAGCGTGGTCCATGACGGCGTGTCCGCGCTGGAGGCGGCCCGCCAGCACCAGCCCCAGGTCGCGTTTCTCGATATCCGCATGCCAGGCATGAGCGGCATGGACGTGGCGCGCGAGCTGATGGAGTTCGATCCGCCGCCGCTGGTGGTGTTCGTCACGGCATACGACCAGTTCGCGCTGGAAGCCTTCGAGCGCGAGGCGGTCGATTACGTGCTCAAGCCGGTGCAGCCCGAGCGGCTTGAGGCCACGGTGCACCGCCTCAAGGCGAGGCTGGCGGCCCAGGCGCAGGCCAGCGAGGAGGGCGGCGCCGCCCTCGATACCGATCGCCTGGCGCAGCTGCTGGCGCGCCTGGAGACCATGGAGCCAGGCGGCGGGCCCGGGCAGCATGCGCTGGCGGGCGCGCCGCAACATGGCTACCTGCGCTTTATCAAGGCGCTGGTCGGCCAGGAGATCCGCATCATTCCGGTGGATGAGGTGATCTACCTGGAGGCGACGGACAAGTACGTCAACGTGGTGTCCGCCAGCGGCGAGGCGTTGATCCGCACCAGCCTGCGCGAGCTGTCGCAGCAGCTGGACCCCGAGCGCTTCTGGCAGATCCATCGCGGCACGGTGGTCAATATCGACTGCGTGGCCAGTGCCGTGAACCAGTCGCTGGGGCGGCTCGCGCTCAAGCTGCGCAATCGCTCCGAGACCTTGCCGGTGGCGCGTCAGTACGCCTATCTGTTTAAACAGATGTAACGCGCAGGGCACCCCTGCCACGGGTGGTTTTACTCTATGATGCGGTATTCGCAGCGCGCCTCTTGAGCCTGGCAGCATGGCCGGCGCGCCATGCCAAGCCCAGCCAGATAGCCGCCCGATGACTGCCGCCACCCTCGATCCCGTTCGCAATCCGCTGCGCCACGACGCCCAGGTCATCGGCCTGGTCGGCCTGGCCCACGGCGTTTCCCACTTCTTTCACCTGCTGCTGGCGCCTCTGTTCCCGTGGATCAAGGCCGAGTTCGGCCTGAGCTATGCGGAGCTGGGCTTGCTGATGACGGTGTTCTTTGCCGTGTCGGCCGTGGTGCAGACCGCGTCGGGCTTCGTGGTGGACCGTTTTGGCGCGACGCCGGTGCTGTTCGGCGGCATCGGGCTGCTGGGCGCGGCGGCCTTGCTGCTGTCGATCAGCCCGAGCTATGCGATGCTGCTGCTTGGCGCGGGCGTGGCGGGGATTGGCAACGGCGTGTTCCATCCCGCCGATTTCACCTTGCTCAACAAGCATGTTTCCCAGCCGCGGCTGGGACATGCGTTCTCGGTGCATGGCATCTCGGGCAACCTCGGCTGGGCCGCGGCGCCGATTTTCCTGCTGACCATTGCCGAGCTCGGCAGCTGGCGCACCGCGCTCGCCAGCGCCTCGGCGGTGGCCTTTGGCGTGCTGGTTGTGCTGCTGGCCTTTCGGCATGTGCTGGATCCCCGCGCCGGCGCCGGTGCGGCGACCAGGGCGGGCGCACCGGCAGCCAAGGCGGGCGGCAGCATGCTGGCGTTCCTGAAGTTGCCGCAAGTGTGGATCTGCTGGGCCTTCTTCCTCGTCACCACCTTTTCGTTTTCCGGCATCCAGAGCTTCGCGCCGACCGCGCTGACCCAGCTCTACGGCATGCCGCTGACGCTCGCCACGGCGTCGTACACCGTCTATATGTTGTGCAGCGCGGGCGGCATGATCGTGGGTGGCTTTGCCGCGGCACGCACCAGCAACCACGACCGCCTGATCGCGATGAGCTTCACGCTGTCGGGCTTGGTCGCGATCGTGGTGGGGGTGGGCGTACTGCCGGCCGTGATGGTGCCGGTGCTGATGGGCGTGATCGGCTTTGGCGCGGGCACTGCCGGGCCTTCGCGCGACCTGCTGGTGCGTGCGGCAGCGCCTGCCGGCGCCACGGGCCGGGTTTATGGCGTGGTCTACTCCGGCCTCGATATCGGCCTGGCCAGCGGGCCTTTGTTCTTCGGCATGCTGATGGATGCGCACTGGCCGAGCTGGGTGTTCTTCATGATCGGCGCTTTCCAGATGCTGGCGATCTTCACCGCAGTCACGGTTGGCAATGGCAACCGTTCCCGCCGCGCGGTGGGGGCCAAGCCGGCGGCCAAGCGGGCGGCCGCCGGCTGACACGAACTGACGCACGCATTCGCACCGCATCCAATTTCCACTTTTCCGATTCGGGAGTCCTTCATGAGCTTTGCTACCACTGACCTGTGCGACGCCAATGAGGCGCGCCTGGCCGACGGCTCGCTGCGTGTGCTGTCGCCGGTATTCCAGCATTTTGGCAAGCGCGCCGCGTTCTCTGGCCCGGCGGCCACGCTCAAGGTGTTCGAGGACAACTCGCTGGTGCGCGAGACGGTCGAATCGCCGGGCAACGGCCGCGTGCTGGTGGTCGATGGCGGCGGCTCGCTGCGCTGCGCGCTGGTGGGCGGCAACCTCGGCGTGCTGGCCGAGAAGAACGGCTGGGTCGGCATCCTCGTCAATGGCTGCGTGCGTGACAGCGGCGAGCTTGCGGTGTGCGACATCGGCGTGCGCGCCCTGGCCCTGCATCCGCAAAAGAGCCAGAAGCGCAATGTGGGCGAGCGCGAGGTCACGGTGCAAATGCCCGGCGCCGTGGTGCGGCCCGGCAACTGGATCTATGCTGACGCCGATGGCGTGCTGGTGGCGGACACCAGGCTGGAGGGCTGAGCATGCCGGTGGTCTTTGTCTATGGCACGCTGCGCGCGGGCGAGGTCAACGATCTTAACGCGGCCGCGCGCAAGCACGGCATTGCCGCGCCGCGCCTGATCGGCTGCGCGACCGTGGCGGGGCGGCTCTATGACTTCGGCACGTATCCCGGGCTGGTGCTGGACGCCGCCGCGCCCGGCGTGGCCGGCGACTTGTACGAGGTCGATGCCGCGCTGGTACCTGTGCTCGACGAGATCGAGGAGGTCTATCCGGGGCAAGCCTCGTTGTTCGTGCGCGAGGAACGCATGGTGGCGGTTGGCGATCAAGCCGTCAGCTGCCTGCTTTACCCGGTGGGCGAGGACGCGGTCGCGGGCCTGCCGCGCATTGCATCCGGAGACTGGGTGGCCTACCGGCGCGCCCGCTAGCCCGCTCTCGTTTGAAACGCCATGCCGTGCGCTCGCCGCGCGGCCGGTCTTGGCGTAGCATCGGCAACCATTCCATCGTCCGATGTCATGGTCAAGCATGCACGCTCCCCATTCCCTTCCCAACCAGCGATTTGTCCAGTCCGGCGGTGTGCGGCTTGCCGTCAAGACCTGGGGCGATCCCGCGCACCCGGCCATGGTGCTGGTGCACGGCTATCCGGACAACAGCGCGGTCTGGCATGGCGTGGCGCCTCTGCTGGCCAACGACTATTACGTCGTGGCCTACGATGTGCGCGGTGCCGGCGGTTCTTCGGCGCCCAAGGGCGTGGCGGCCTATCGCCTGGAGCGGCTGACGGAAGATTTCAGCGCGGTGATCGACGCCGTTTCTCCCAATGCCCCAGTCCACCTGGTCGGCCATGACTGGGGCGCGATCCAGTGCTGGGAGTTTGTCACCGAGCCGCGCCTGCGTGGCCGCATCGCTTCTTATACGTCGTGCTCCGGGCCTTGCCTGGACCATGTCGGCCACTGGATGCGGGGAAACCGGCGCCTGTCGTTCACGGCGCTTTCGCGCTCGCTGCGGCAAATGGCCTCGTCCTGGTACATCTATATCTTCCACCTGCCGTGGCTGCCCGAGTTAAGCTGGCGGCTCTGGATGGGCCGCGCCTGGCCGCTTTACCTGAGGCAAACCGAGGGCATCGAGGCGGATCCCAATCCCACCCAGGCCGCGGATGGCCGTCACGGGTTGGCGCTGTACCGCGCCAATATGCTGCCGCGCCTGCTTTCACCGGGCGAGCGCCACGCGCACGCGCCGGTGCAGGTGATCGTGCCGCTGCTGGATCGCTACGTCAGGCCGGCGCTGTCCGAGGATCTGTCGCGCTGGGTGGGGCGCTGGTGGCGCCGGGAGGTCGGCGCGCGGCACTGGCTACCGCTGGCGGACCCAGCCGGCATGGCCGCGATGGTGCGTGACCTGGCCGGCCATATCGATGGTGGCCCGGAGCCGCTGGCATTGCGCCAGGCACGGATGGCGCCAAATTCCGAAATTCCATAATGCGGAAGGATGTTTTGCGCGGCAAAAAATGGTGATGCGTGGCACAACGGGCATTTCTCATGATGGAAGACTGCCTGCCACATCGTGGAAAATAACTTGTAAATATTTGATTATAAAAGATAAAAAAACTAATCAAGGACCGCATTCGGAGCTGTTGCGATGCGGTGTGTTTTTCTACACTCTTATATAAGACACATAACCTGAGCGGCAAAAAACAGGGGTGGCGAGGCCAGCAGGTCAGCGCCGCCGAAACACCCCCGAAAGCGCCCCTGCCGGCAAGTCGGCGCCACGGTCCGCCAAGCCTGTCGCAAGTATCCAGTGCCATCCCCGCTTTACACACCAGGAGAGTGAAATGTCCCGCGAAACCGAAGCAAGGAACCTGCAAAAAGAGTGGGATACCAATCCCCGCTGGAAGGGCGTCGCGCGTCACTACACCGCCGACGATGTCGTGCGCCTGCGCGGCTCCGTGCAAATCGAGCACACCTTGGCCCGCCGCGGCGCGGAGAAGCTGTGGCACCTGCTGAACACCGAGCCGTTCGTCAACACGCTGGGCGCGCTGACCGGCAACCAGGCCATGCAACAGGTCAAGGCTGGCCTCAAGGCCATCTACCTGTCGGGCTGGCAAGTCGCGGGCGACGCCAACCTGGCCGGCGAAATGTACCCCGACCAGTCGCTGTACCCGGCCAACTCGGTGCCGCAAGTGGTGCGCCGCATCAACAACACCTTCCAGCGCGCCGACCAGATCCAATGGAGCGAAGGCAAGGGCGATACCGATTTCTTCGCGCCGATCGTGGCTGACGCCGAAGCCGGTTTCGGCGGTGTGCTCAATGCCTTCGAACTGATGAAGTCGATGATCGACGCAGGCGCAGCCGGCGTTCACTTCGAAGACCAGCTGGCTTCGGTCAAGAAGTGCGGCCACATGGGAGGCAAGGTGCTGGTGCCGACGCGTGAAGCCGTTGCCAAGCTGACCGCCGCGCGTCTGGCCGCCGACGTGTCCGGCGTGCCGACCCTGGTGATCGCCCGTACCGACGCCGAAGCCGCCGATTTGCTGACCTCCGACGTGGACGAGCGCGATCGCCCGTTCTGCACCGGCGAGCGCACGGTGGAAGGCTTCTACCGCGTCAAGCCGGGCATCGAGCAATCGATCTCCCGTGCTCTGGCCTACGCCGAAGTGGCCGACCTGGTGTGGTGCGAAACCGGCAAGCCTGACCTGGAATTCGCCAAGAAATTTGCCGAAGCTGTTCACGCCAAGTTCCCGGGCAAGATGCTGGCCTACAACTGCTCGCCGTCGTTCAACTGGAAGAAGAACCTTGACGATGCCACCATCGCCAAGTTCCAGAAGGAACTGGGCGCCATGGGCTACAAGTTCCAGTTCATCACGCTGGCCGGCTTCCACTCGCTGAACTACTCGATGTTCAACCTGGCCTACGGCTATGCCCGCAACCATATGAGCGCATTCGTCGAACTGCAGGAAAATGAGTTCACGGCCGCCGAGAAGGGTTTCACCGCCGTCAAACACCAGCGCGAAGTCGGCACGGGTTACTTCGACGCCGTGACCCAGACCATCGAAGGCGGCCAGTCGTCCACGACCGCCCTCAAGGGTTCGACCGAAGACGAACAATTCTTCGACAAGAAGGTGGCCTGAGGCTTCAGATCGCGAGATCGAAAAGCGGAATGGCTGACCGGCCCGATAGCCGGTCATCTTGAAGGGCGTGCGACCATCACGCCCCTCAATTAGGCGCCGCGCCGTCTCCCTCTCAGGGACGGCGCGGTTTTTTGCTTTTTGGGGGCAGCCTGCAGAGAATGTTAAAAAATGTGTCTGTGGCAATTATGTCATTTAATGGTTGATTGAGATGTTTTAGGCGATATGATGCTGCCCGTGTGCAAGCAGAGCCACACCGCAGGTCGCCGGCCAGCCGCCGGCACATCTCCACTCAAGTCACTGGCGAGCAACCCGGTCGGTGTCGATCCCAAGAAGGCAACAAACATGAAGCACAAACTTTCCCTCGCCGCTATCCTTGCGCTCTGCGCTGCCTTGGCCGGCTGCGCCGGCACCAATGTCGACGGCATGATGGGCGCGGGCACCTCGCTGCTCAAGGCGGCCTCGTTGAGCGACGGCGACGTCAAGTCCATGTCCGACCAGTCTTGCGCCGAGCTCGACAAGGCCAACAAGATTGCGGCCCCTGGCAGCACTTACAACAAGCGCCTGACCAAGATCATGGCGGGCCTGCAGTCGAGCGGCCTGCCCAGCGTCAACGCCAAGGTCTACCTGACCAAGGATGTCAATGCCTGGGCCATGGCCAACGGCTGCGTGCGTGTGTACAGCGGCCTGATGGACATGATGACCGACGACGAAGTGCGCGGCGTGGTGGGGCACGAGCTTGGCCACGTGGCGCTTGGCCACACCAAGAACAAGATGCAGGTGGCGTATACCGCCATGGCGGCGCGCGGCGCGCTGGCCGCCGCCGGTGGCACGGTTGCCGCGCTGTCGGCCTCGCAGCTGGGCGAAATGGGCGAGCAACTGATCAACGCGCAATTCTCGCAAACGCAGGAAAGCGCCGCCGACGACTACTCGTTCGACGTGCTGACCAAGAACAAGGCCAATACCCGTGGCCTGGTCACGGCGTTCCAGAAGCTGGCCAAGCTCGATGGCGGCAAGTCCAGCATGTTCTCGTCGCACCCTGGCTCGGACGACCGCGCCAGGCACATCGAAGACCGCATCAAGAAGAGCAGCTGATCCGGGCCGGCCTTGCCCCATAGGCGGGCCGGTCAAGCAAAAAGGCTGGCTGCCCTGTTCGGGGTGGCCAGCCTTTTTGTCGTTTGTCGCCAGGGCGCGCTCAGCGATACACGATCACCGGGATGTCGGTGTGCGTCAGCACCTTCTGGGTTTCGCTGCCCAGCAGCAAGCCCGACAAGCCGCGCCTGCCGTGCGAGGCCATGAAGATCACGTCGCAGCCATGGCGCTCGGCCGCGTCGATGATGCCCAGGTAGGGCACCGCAAAGGTGGACATGTCGGCGTCAAAGCTGATGCCGTCGGCCCGGGCGGCGGTTTCCACTTCCTTCAGGTATAGCTTGGCCTGGCTTTCGATGCGGTCCCTGAAGGCCTGCGGCGCTTCCACCACGATCTCGCTGAACGGTGTGTAGGGATACTCTTCCAGGCAGACATAGGCGGTGACCCGCGCGTTGATTGTCTTTGCCAGCTCCAGCGCGCCGTCGATGGCCTTCTTGGACAGTTCCGAACCGTCGGTGGGTAGCAGGATGTGCTTGAACATGCTGGGCTCCTTTGGGGCGAATGGACCGGGTTTACCTTTGGGTGGAGGCAGGCCGCACGGCACCTGTCAGCTTTCATTGTAGGCAGGGGTGGCGCATGCGGCATTGCCTTAAATCAAATCGGACTATGAATTGACTGCCAGTTGCGGCTTGCCGGCGGCGGATGCCTGTTCCGCGCGGCGCCAGTAGGCCGGGTTCCCATAGGTGTTCTTCAGGTGGTCAATGAACAGTCGTACCCGCAGCGGCAGGTGCTTGCGCTGCGGAAAGACAGCGTGGATGCCGATTGGCGGCGCCTGGAACTCGTCGAGCACCGTGACCAGCCGGCCGCTAGCGATTTCCTGCCCGACTTCCCACCAGGAGCGCCATGCCAGCCCGTGGCCATGCAGGCACCACGCGTGCAGCACCGCGCCATCGGTGCACTCCATGGTGCCGCCCACCTTGACCGTGACCGCGCGGCCTTCCTGCTGGAAGGCCCAGCCGCGCTGCACGTTGGCGCTGGCGCCGAAGGCCAGGCAGTTGTGACGGGTGAGATCCTCGGGCAGGGCAGGCACGCCATGGCGCGCCAGGTAATCCGGGGACGCCACCACCACGCGCCGGTTCTCCGCCAGGCGGATCGACACCAGGCTGGAGTCAGGCAGGTCGCCCAGGCGGATGGCGCAGTCGAAGCCCTCGTTGACGAGATCCACCACGCGGTCCGACAGGTCCAGCGTGATGGTCACATCCGGGTGCGATTCGATGAACAACGGCACCAGCGGCGCCACGTGCTTGCGCCCGTAGCCCGCCGGCGCAGTCACGCGCAGATGGCCGCTGGCCTTGACGCCGCCCGCCGAGACGCTGGCCTCGGCGTTGTGCAGGTCGTTGAGGATGCGCTGGCAGTCCTCCAGGAAGGCCGAGCCTTCGAAGGTCAGGCTGATCTTGCGCGTGGTGCGCAGCAGCAGCTTGACGCCCAGCCGCTCTTCCAGCGCGTCGATGCGCCGGCCGATGATGGCCGGCGCCACGCCTTCAGCCGCCGCGGCCGCGGAAAGACTGCCCCGTGCGGCTACCGAGACCAATGTCTCCAATTGTTTGAAATGATCCACGAAGCTCGCCAGTTTTGTGCCTCATGCCGCCCAAAGCAGGGGGTGGGTGAGGCAATGGGGTGGATTTGGTGCCTTATCTTTACACCGTTAGCGAAGATTAGTGGGGTAAAAGTAAAAGATCAAGTGACCTCGACCGACTTTGCCGCACTGCAACGTCTCCCTACAATGCTATGCATTCATTGGTGTACAGGCCCACGCAGTAGCGCTGGCCTGCCGGGTATGCCGGGTATGCCGGGTATGCCGAGTTTGTCCAAAGGAACCGCTCCAGCTCATGCAAAAGATCCGCGCAGTCGTCTTCGATGCCTATGGCACGCTGTTCGACGTGTATTCCGTCACCGCGCGCGCGGAGCAATTGTTTCCGGGCAAGGGCGAGGCGCTGGCGCTGCTGTGGCGCGAGCGTCAGATCGACTACACCCGCATCCGCTCGATGGCCGCGCCCGACGGCGCATACTACAAGCCGTTCTGGGCGCTGACAGTGGATGCGCTGCGCTATGCGGCCGAGCGCCTGCAACTGCTGCTGGACCCGGCCCTGGAGGCGCAACTGCTCAAGGAGTACGCGTGCTTGTCGGCCTTCCCGGAAAACCTCGGCGCGCTCAAGCGTCTGCGGGCAGCCGGGCTGCCGCTGGGCATTCTTTCCAACGGCAATCCGCAGATGCTGGATATCTCGGTCAAGAGTGCCGGCATGCACGGGCTGTTCGACCATGTGCTGTCGGTCGACGCGGTGCGCATGTACAAGACGGCGCCCGAGGCCTACGCGCTGGGCCCCAAGGCGTTTGGCGTGCCGGCAGGGGAGATCCTCTTCGTCTCGTCCAATGGCTGGGACGCTTGCGGCGCCACCTGGTACGGCTACACCACGTTCTGGATCAATCGTGCCGGTCATCCGGCGGAGCGGCTCGATGTGAGTCCTTCCGGCACCGGGCACGACATGAATGACCTGCTCGAATTCGTCCGCACCCAAGGTGCGGCGGTTTGACGGCGGGCACCTTAAATCAACCATCGATCACAGGAGAACACTGATGGCCATCACGCTGCCTGCGGGCATGAAGATTACCGGCGAAATCCTGCCGGCCTACGAAGACATCCTCACGCCGGCGGCCCTGGCCCTGGTGGACAAACTGCATCGCGCCTTCGAGCCGCGCCGCCAGGAACTGCTGGCCGCCCGTGTCGAGCGCACCAAGCGCCTGGACGCCGGCGAGCTGCCCGACTTCCTGCCGCAGACCAAGAGCGTGCGCGAAGGCGACTGGAAGGTCGCGCCGGTGCCGCCGGCACTGCATTGCCGCCGCGTGGAAATCACCGGCCCGGTCGAAGCCAAGATGGTCATCAACGCGTTCAACTCCGGCGCGGACAGCTACATGACCGACTTCGAGGACTCCAACACCCCCAACTGGCACAACCAGTTGCAGGGCCAGGTCAACCTCAAGGCCGCCGTGCGCCGCACCCTCACGCTGGATTCCAACGGCAAGCACTACAAGCTGAACGGCAAGATCGCCACGCTGCAAGTGCGCCCGCGCGGCTGGCACCTGGACGAGAAGCACGTCACCATCGACGGCCAGCGCGTCTCCGGCGGCATTTTCGACTTCGCGCTGTTCCTGTTCCATAACGCCAAGGAACAGATCGCACGCGGCGCCGGCCCCTTCTTCTACCTGCCGAAGATGGAAAGCCACCTCGAAGCGCGCCTGTGGAACGACGTCTTCGTCATGGCCCAGAACGAAATCGGCCTGCCGCAAGGCACCGTCAAGGCAACCGTGCTGATCGAAACGATCCTGGCCGCCTTCGAGATGGAAGAAATCTTGTACGAACTGCGCGAGCACAGCGCCGGCCTGAACGCTGGCCGTTGGGACTACATCTTCTCGTGCATCAAGAAGTTCAAGGTCGACAAGAACTTCTGCCTGGCCGACCGCGCCAAGGTCACCATGACCGCGCCGTTCATGCGCTCGTACGCGCTGCTGCTGCTCAAGACCTGCCACAAGCGCGGCGCGCCCGCCATCGGCGGCATGAGCGCGCTGATCCCGATCAAGAACGATCCGGAGAAGAACGCCATCGCCATGCAAGGCATCATCAACGACAAGAAGCGCGACGCCACCGACGGCTACGACGGCGGCTGGGTGGCTCACCCGGGCCTGGTCGAGCCGGCCATGAAGGAATTCGTGGCCGTGCTGGGCGACAAGCCCAACCAGTTCGACAAGCAGCGCGACGACGTCAACGTGGCGGCCAAGGACCTGCTGGACTTCCAGCCGGAAACCCCGATCACCGAAGCCGGCCTGCGCATGAACATCAACGTCGGCATCCACTACCTCGGCTCCTGGCTGGCTGGCAACGGCTGCGTGCCCATTCACAACCTGATGGAAGACGCCGCCACCGCCGAAATCTCGCGCTCGCAAGTGTGGCAGTGGATCCGCTCGCCCAAGGGCAAGCTGGAAGACGGCCGCAAGGTGACCGCCGAGATGGTGCGCGCGCTGATCCCGGAAGAGCTGGCCAAGGTCAAGGCATTCGTCGGTGGCGACACCACGACGTATGACCGCGCCGGCGAGATCTTCGAGCAGATGTCCACGTCGGAGGACTTTGCCGAGTTCCTGACGCTGCCGCTGTACGAAGAGATCTGATCGGGCGGTAGCACTTGCCTGGCCGGGGCTTGCGCCCCGGTGTAAAAAAACCGCAGCCTGGTGCTGCGGTTTTTTTTTGTGGGAGCGCCCGGCAGGGCGCACCCACTTGGGGGTGAACACATCAGCCAGCCGGCCAGCTGGCCGAGTGCATTCGCACGCGTCATCAACGCCCCGATGTCATCCTCCCGATCCGTGTCCACCACCGGGAATCGGCCCGCACTGGCCACAGTGCGCCCCCAATGAGGCCGCCCACGTCTGTCCCCCCGATCTCCTCGTCGCCTGGAAACCGATAGGCAGTGATGGATGGTCTTCGAGCATCCATCGCGCGCTCTCCATTCGCTCTCCATTCGCGCGAGAAAAGATGCGGGCGCGAAGGCAAACCTGCGCGGGCTTACTGCTCGCTGTGCCCAGATTTCATTTGTTGATGGCGGCATGTCGTCGAGGCGTTGCTTCGCGTTGTGCATGACGAATGGCCAGAAGTTCCAAGTGTTGATTTCATTGTTTTTATCAAAAACAAGAATTTTCTTGGGTTTATTTCATTTGATGAGACTTATGATTTGGTCACCGTCGAGTGGCTTCAGTGCCACTTCGTATCGTTCCGTGACTGCAACTGGCGTTCAGTGCGTCAGGCAGGGTGCGGTTCGGTTCGGAAGCCGGTGCATCGGTTCCCTGTGGACCGTATTTAAATCGGGGTGCGTCTAATCGGCTGATTCATTGCCCCAACTATCAACGGAAGAAGGAAATCACATGAAGCGTACCATTCTCGGGAAGCGTACTATTCTCGGCTCTCTCGCAGCCGGCTGCGTGGTCATGGCAGCCATGGCTCCCTCGCTGTCGCATGCGTTCGACGGCCAGCTCGACTTCACCGGCTCCATCACGGACGTCACCTGTACCATCAACGGCAAACCGGCCGGGCCCAACAATCGCACCACCGTGGATCTGGGCCGCGTGGACCCTGTCATCTTCACCGCCGTTGGCACGAAATCCCCCGCAGTGCCGTTCAGCCTGGTACTGGGCGGCGGCACGGCCTGCAAGGATAAAACGAAGGCCTCCATCTCCTTTGATACGGGCTCCGCCAACATCGATCCCGTCACCGGCAACCTGATTCTGCAGGGCTCCTCCGCGGCGCAAGGCGTGCAGATCGAGGTCAGCGACAACGGCAACAGTGCCACCGGCAAGATCGCGCTGAACCAGGCACAGGCGGCCCCTCAGGTGGCCACGATCACCGGCAACACCGCAACGCTGACCTACAGCGCGGCCTATGTCCAGACGGCGCCCGCCGTCACGGCGGGTGCGGGTAACTCGTTCATCCGCTACACGATGGCCTACTACTAAATCGAGCCAGGTTTCATTGCCAGGAATGCCATGACGTCGGTCGCTCGCATCTCTTCACTTCTTGCCGCCGCCGGCGTTGTGGCGCTCGCCGCCTGCGCCAGCGTGGCGCAGGCTTCCATTGTCATACAGGGTACGCGGCTGGTGTTCCCATCCGATGCCCGCGAGGTCACCGTAAGGCTGAACAACACCGGCAGCGAGCCGGTTCTCGTGCAGAACTGGCTGGACGATGGCCAGGCGGACGTCCCGCCCGAGAAAGTCAAGGTTCCCTTCGTGCTCTCGCCGGCGGTCAGCCGGGTCGAGCCGAGCAAGGGCGCGGTGCTGCGCATCGTCTATACGCGGGAACCACTGCCGGACGACCGCGAGACGGTGTTCTGGCTCAACGTGCTGGAGGTACCCTCGAAGAAGGAGGCCGGCGAGAACGCGCTCCTGTTCGCCTTCCGGAGCCGTATCAAGGTCTTCTTCCGTCCAGTGCAACTGACGGACGTCGATGCCGCTCCCGGCAAGCTTGCCTGGAAGCTGGCCACCGTGGATGGCCAGGGGCCGGGTGGAAAGGCGGCGAAGCAGCTTGCCGTGGAGGTCAGCAACCCTACGCCCTACTACGTTTCCTTCGGCCGGGTCGACGCCAGGCTGGACGGCAAGTTTGTCTCCGCGGGTGGTGGCATGGTGGCCCCGCTTGGCAAGGAAACCTTCGTACTGCCTGAAGCAAAGCCCGGCAATCATCCCGGTGCCCTGGTCCGATACGAAGTCATCAACGACTACGGTGGCCGGTACACGGAAGAAAAGGCATTGGCAAATTAGCCACCAGGCGGCCGTTTCAACATGAAGCGACGCGGTGCTGGCCAGGCGCGCGGCCGCAGACAGTGCACGTGGATCGGCCAAGGCCGCGCAACGGCGCCAGAACCTTCTTGAAACGGCCTCCAGGCATTCCCGTCCCGATTCCTTTCGCCGTATCGGTTGTACAGCCGCCTCCAGCTTTCGCAGATAGGACAAATTCGTCGGTCTATGCAATCCTCAATTCGCCTTGTTCAATCCGCTTGCCCGGCTCGCGTCGGCAGTGTGGCTGCGCCGCCGGCCTCCAGGCTGGAGCGCCTTGCGCCTCGCCTGATCGGCGCCGTGGCTGCGATCGCGATGTCGCCGGTTGCCTGGGCGGCGGCGACCGTTGCGGGCGGGCAGGGTGCTGGGACGCGCCAGCCCATGGACTTCGGCGCGCCGATTGGCGAAAGCCTGGCGCGCGAAAGGAAGGAGCCGCAGGACGGCAACCCGGAGCGCGCGCGCGATGCCGTTAGCGATGGAAGCGCGCCCGAGCCGCAGCTGCTGTCCGCGCTGGATGGCAAAGCGGCGATATTCGACTCCTACATGCTGGCGCAGGGCATGGAGGGCATCACCATCGATACCAGCCGTTTCGAGCGGCCGGATATCGTCGCACCGGGCAAGTACCGCGTCGAACTGCAGGTCAATGGCCAATGGCGCGGCACCGAGGATATCGAGTTCCGCCAGGTTGCGGGCCGGGAAAGCGCGCAGGCATGCTATGACCGCGATCTGCTCACCCGCGCAGGTATCGATCTGAACAAGAGCGCGCGCGGCCAGGATCCGCAACGGCCGCCCAACCCCATGCCGGAAGGCCTGGTCTGTGCCGATATCGGCAACTATGTTCCCGGCGCGGAACTCAAGTTCGACCAGTCGGAGCAGACGATCTATCTCTCCGTGCCGCAATACTATCTGCGGCTGACCACATCGAAGAACTATGTCGATCCGCAGAGTTGGGACAGTGGCGTTCCGGCGCTGCTGCTCAACTACAGCACCAATATCTTCACCACGCAGAGCCAGGCGCACAACACCACCCAGGCCTACGCGGGCCTGAACCTGGGGGCAAACCTCGGGCCGCTGCGGCTGCGCCACAACGGCTCGGTCACCTGGGCGCCGCGCACCGGCACGCGCTATCAGCGTGGCTATATCTATGCGCAGACCGACCTGCCCGCGCTGCGCTCGCAACTGCTGGTTGGCGAGAGCTCGACCAGCGGCGAGCTGTTCGATCCGGTGTCTTTTCGCGGCGCGCAGATCTTCAGCGACGACCGCATGCTGCCCGAGACGCAGCGCTACTACGCGCCTGTGGTGCGCGGCACCGCCGGCTCGAACGCCAGGGTCTCGGTCCACCAGCGCGGCTTTCTGGTCTACGAGACCACCGTGGCGCCGGGGCCGTTCGAGATCAATGACCTGCAGGTTGCCAGCTACGGCGGCGACCTGCATGTGACCGTGACGGAGGCCAACGGGCAGGCGCGCACTTTCCTGGTGCCCTTCGCCACTACCGCGCAATTGCTGCGCCCTGGCGTCACGCGCTACAGCGTGACCGCGGGCAGGGCCAGCGATCTCTCCCTGCAAGGCAGTGGACAGTACATCGTCCAGGGCACGGTGCAGCACGGCATCAACAACATGGTCACCGGCTACGGTGGCGTGGCCTTCGCCAGCAACTATGCGTCCGGGCTGCTGGGCGGGGCGCTCAATACGCCTTTCGGCGGCTTTGGCGCCGACGTCACGTGGGCCAGGGCCACCGTGCCAAACGGCGATAGCCTGCGCGGTTCCAGCTTCCGTGTTTCGTACAGCAAGAACCTGCCGAACAGCGGCACCAACTTCTCTCTGCTGGCGTATCGCTATTCCACGCGCGGCTATCTTGGCCTGCGCGACGCGCTGATGCTGCACGATGCCGTCGAGCGCGGCGCGGCGCCCGATTCCTTCGCGCGCATGCGCAGCAGAGTGGATGCCAATATCAGCCAGCAGCTTGGCGCGCGCGGCGGCAGTGTCTACCTCAACGGCTCTTCGCTCCAGTACTGGAACCGGCGTGGCCAGGCGCTCAGTTTCACGCTGGGCTACAGCAACCAGTGGCGCGGCAACACCTATTCCGTGTCCGTGCAGCGCGTGCAGAACGCGGGGGGCGGCGGGGCGTTGTATGGGGGAGCTAGCAGCGGCAACAGCACGCTGGTCAGCCTCAACCTGTCGATTCCACTGGGAAAGTCCGCCCGCGGCGCGCCCGTCCTGAACACCTTCGTCACGCACGACGACCGTGCCGGTACGCAGGTTTCTTCCGGCGTTTCGGGGCTCGTCGACCAGCAGGGCAAGGGCTCGTACTCGCTCTCCGGCACCTATGACGACCGGAGCAATGCCACTTCGGGCAACGCCAGCATCAACTGGCGCTTGCCTGACGTCACGCTGGGCGCCAGCGTTGGCCAGGGTAAAGGTTACCGGCAGGCATCGGCCAGCGCGCAGGGCGGCCTGGTGGTTCATCCGGGTGGCGTTTCCATGGCACAGACCCTTGGCGAGACCATCGGCGTGGTCCATGCGGCGGATGCGCAGGGCGCCCGGGTCGGCTACGGCGGCGCCAGCGTGGACCGGCGCGGCTACGCGATCGTACCCAGCCTGATCCCTTATCAGTTGAACAGCATCGATGTCGATCCCAAGGGCATGCGCGAGGACGTCGAATTGAAGACGACCTCGCGCAGCGTCGCGCCGCGCGCTGGCTCGGTGGTGATGCTCACCTACGAAACCCGCAGGGCGCGCGCCGTGCTCATCAATAGCCGCATGCCCAATGGCGAGTTGCTGCCCTTCGCCGCGACCGCCATCGATGCCGAAGGCGGGACCGAGATTGGCGCCGTGGGCCAGGGCAGCCGCCTGGTGGTGCGCACCGAGAAGGACCGCGGCACGATCCGCGTCGAATGGGGCAAGAAGCCTGAAGAGCGCTGCGTGATCGACTACACCCTGCCCGCGCGCGTGGCGGGGAAAGGCAGGAGCTACGAGATGCTGGACCTGCCGTGCCTTCCAATGCCGGCCGGTGGCGTGGGCAGCAAAAAACTGGCCGCGCGTCCGTGAGGCCGAACCAACCCGGAGTCGGGGCCGGGCAAGCGAGTACCACCAGGACGGCAGCGCCGGGCAATCCGGCCGGCATGCGGAACCAGGAAAGGCCGAGCAGCATGAACAATCCGATCATCGCGGGCAGAAGCTGCCGCAGGCCCCAATGCAAGCGGCCGTGGCGAGGCGCCGGGGCCATGCTGGCCTTGCTGCTGTGCCTGGCGCCGGCCGGGGCGCTGGCGGCGTTGTCAATCATCGGCACCCGCTTCGTCTACCCCGCCGATCTGTCGGCGCTGAGCGTGAGGCTGCGCAATGCGGGCGACAGCCCGATCCTGGTCCAGGCGTGGCTGGACCAGGGAGAGATCAACGCCGATCCGGCCAGGCTAAGGGTGCCCTTCATCCTGTCGCCGCCGTTGCTAAGGCTGGACCCGGAGCGCAAGACGGTGCTCCGGCTGCGCTACACCGGTGAGCCGCTGCCGGAGGATCGCGAGTCGGTGTTCTGGATCAACTTTCTGGAGGTGCCACCGCTGGCCGAGGACAGCGCCACTCTGCTGCGCTTGTCTTACCGCACGCGCATGAAGCTGCTGTTCCGCCCGCCAGGATTGCCTGGCACTGCGGACGAGGCCATCGGGCAGGTGACATGGGCGTTCGTCACGGCCGGGAAGGCAGGCGGCGCGGTCCTGGAAGCGACCAACCCTACGCCTTACCACGTCTCGCTGGCGCGGATGGAGGTCGAGCGCGGGGGCGCATCGGTGGAACTGGATGGCCAGACCATCGCGCCGCTTGGCGTCACGCGGTTCACGCTGCCCGGCTTGAAGGGCGCCGCCGCGGACGAAGCGGTGGTGCGCTACGAAGCCGTCAAGGACAGCGGCGAACTGATCGCCGGGAATGCAAACGTCAAAAAGTAGCTTCGATGCAGGCCGATGGGTGGCTCGATGAGCAGGGCCAACGCCATCGGGCTGAGAGCGGCGCATGCACATCGAGTGGGCCGCTCATGAAATGAATGGGATTGCCATGGGAAAAAATCAAGTGAATGCTGGCCGTAAAAAATTTGTCGATGTCGATGTCGATGTCGATGTGAAAGCCTGCCGGGCGCGCGGTGGGCGGGCTGCGCGCCGCGCCTTCGGGTTGCGTGCCTGTGGTGTCGGCCTGATGCTGCTGCTGCCGGTCGCGGGGCATGCACAGGTGAATGCGCCTGCGCCCACTTCGCCCATTGCGCCGAATGTATCCGGCATACCCAGGGCCGGGCAGGCCATGCGCGATCTCGAGACCGCGCGTCCGGAACTGCCTGTGCCGTCCAGGGTGGAGCTGGATCTGCCCAAGGCGGAGGATGGCACCGCGCCGGCAGCGTCTGCGGCGCCTGCCGCGCCGGGGATGCGCCTGAAGGTGCAGGGCTTTCGCATCGACGGGAACAAGGTATTCGACTCGGCGCAGCTGCTGCCCTTGCTGGGCGACCTGAATGGCAGCGAGCAGGATCTCGCCGGCCTGCGCGCGGCGGCGGACCGCATTACCGCGTATTACCACGAGCATGGCTACCTGTTGGCGCGCGCCTTCCTGCCGCCGCAGGATATCGAGGATGGCATGGTCCGGCTCGAGGTGATGGAGGGCAGGTACGGGCGGATCGTGCTGCAGAACAAGTCGCGCGCGTTTGACGGCGTGCTGCGCCAGCCGCTGTCGAAGCTCCGCAGCGGCGAGGCGGTGCATAGCGCGGAACTGGAAAGCAGCCTGCTGCTGCTCAACGACATCCCCGGTGCCGAGGCCAAGGGTACCTTGCAGTCCGGCACCGATCCCGGTACCACCGACCTGCTGGTCGAGGCGCAGGCCGGACCGCTGGCCGGCGGCAGCCTGGAGGCGGACAACTATGGCGGCTACTACACCGGCGAATACCGCCTGGGCGGCAGCTTCTACCTGAACAACCCGTTGCGGCTGGGGGACCAGCTGAGCCTGCGCGTGCTTGGCAGCGACAAGCGGCAGCGCTACTACCGCGCCGGCTACCAATTGCCGGCCGGGCCCTGGTCCACGCGCGTGGGCGTGTCGTACTCGGATATGAGCTATCACCTCGGCAAGGTTTTCTCGGTGCTGGAAGCGCACGGCCGCGCCAGCATCCGCAGCGTGTTCGTCTCGCAGCCGCTGCTGCGCGGCCGCGCCTTCAACCTCAGCGCCCAGCTGCAGTACGACGACAAGCGGCTGCGCGACCAGATGGATGTCTTCGAGACCAACGTCGGCAAGCGCGTGGGGCTGTGGACCGCTGGCGTGAACGGCAACGGGCAGGACAACGTGTTCGGTGGCGGGCAGACCATGTTCTCGGTGAGCTACAGCACCGGACGGCTTCGCATCGACGATCCGCTCACCGAGTTCATTGACCAGATCAGCGCAAAGGCCGGCGGCAGCTTCAGCAAGATGAACCTGAGCGCGGCGCGCCTGCAGCGCCTGAGCCATCGCTTCCAGCTCTATGCCCAGGCCAATGCGCAATGGGCGGCCGGCAACCTGGACGGCTCGGAGAAGTTCGGCATGGGTGGGCCCTATGGCGTACGCGCCTACGCGCTCGGCGCCGGCAGCGGCGACCAGGGCTGGCAGGCCAGCCTGGAGCTGCGCTACGCGGTGGCCCCCGGCTGGCAGCTGAGCGCCTTCATGGACAAGAGCGTGGTGGACATCAACAAGCAGCCCTGGACCAGGGAGCGCAATACGCGCCGGTTGACGGGGGCGGGCATTGGGGGCGCCTGGGCCGGGCAGGGACATCAGATCAGCCTGGCGCTGGCCTGGCCGCTGGGCCAGCGCGACCTGAGCGGGGGGCCGGTGCGCAGCCCCAGGTTTTGGGTTCAGGGCGCGCAGTACTTCTGAGCGCGCCGTGGATCGTGTCGGAGCAGTACCCGTGCTGCAGGGATGGTTGCAGCTTTCTCAATAACAAGGAAAGGTCAATATGAACAATAACTATGCACTGGTCTGGAACCAGACGCAGGGATGCTGGAACGTTGCCAGCGAAGGGACTCGCCGCCGCGGCAAGTCTGGCGGCGCCAGGCGCGTGATTGCCGCCGCCGTGGCACTGCTGGGGCTGGGGGCGCTTGCGCCGGCGCACGCCTTGCCGACCGGCAATGTGATCGTGTCGGGCACCGGCAATGTCGCGTCCTTCAACAATGGCCGGGACATGTCGATCAACCAGTCGAGCGACAAGCTGATCATCAACTGGAACGGGTTCAGCGTTGGCGCGGGGGAGAAGGTCTTCTTCAACCAGCCCGACAGCAACGCGATCGCGCTCAACCGCGTAGTCACTGCGAACGCCAGCAATATCCAGGGCCAGATCGATGCCAATGGCCGCGTTTTCCTGGTCAACCCCAACGGCATCGTGTTCGGGCAGACCGCCCAGGTCAACGTGGGCGGCCTGGTGGCCTCGACGCAGGACATCAGCAACGCGGATTTCAACAGCGGGACCTACCGCTTTGCCGGCAGCCCGGGCGGGTCGGTAACCAATGCCGGCCGGATTACCGCCGCTGCGGGCGGCAGCGTGGCGCTGCTGGGCAGGACGGTGAACAACACGGGCCTTGTCCAGGCGCAGATGGGCCGGGTGGCGCTAGGCGCCGGCAATGACTTCACCGTGAGCTTCGACGCCGGCAACCTGCTCAACCTGAAGGTGAATGACGGCGTGGTGGGCTCGCTGGTGCAAAACGGCGGCCTGCTCAAGGCCGACGGCGGCCAGGTGCTGATGACGGCGCGCGCTGTTGGCAGCTTGCAGGAGGCGGTGGTGAACAATACGGGCATGATCGAGGCCAAGACCTTGCAGGGCAATGCCGGCAAGATCACGCTGGACGGCGGCAGCGCCGGCGTCGTGCGCGTGTCCGGCAGCCTGAACGCCAGCGCGATGGCCGGCCCGGGCAACGGCGGCACCATCGAGACCCGCGGTGCCGATGTGCAGGTGCAGTTGGCCACCCAGGTCAACACCCAGGCCAACAACGGGCAGACGGGCACCTGGAAGCTCAGCGCGATGGATGTCAACGTCGGCCAGACCGCCGCCAGTGGCGAAATCACCGCGTTTGGCGACACGCTCTCGCGCAACCTCGCCACCACCAATATCGAGCTGGCCAGCACCGTCGGCAATCTCTCGGTCAACGCGCCGATCAGCTGGAACAGCGGCAACAAGCTGACCCTGGCCTCGGCTGGCGATGTCAATGTGAACGCAGCGCTGAGCGCCACCGGCGTCAACGCCGGCATGGCCATGACTGCCGCCGGCGCCAACGATATCAACCTGAACAAAAATGTCACGCTCAGCGGGGCCGGCAACGGCCTGGAGTTGAACTATGGCCGTGCGCTGAACCTGAACAGCGGCGCGGTGGTCACCTTGTCCGGGACGGGGGCATCGTTCAAGTCGAACGGCTTTTCCTATAACGTGATCCAGAACCTCGCGCAGTTGCAGGGCATCAACGACAATCTGGGCGGCTACTACGTGCTGGGCAACAAGATCAGCGGCGGCTGGTTCAGCGGCAACTCGCTGAAGTCGATCGGCGGTGACTACGGCACGTTCTACGGTGTCCTCGACGGCTTGGGCAATACCTTGAGCAACCTCTCGGTGACCAGCACCGGGCCTTTGTCCGGCCTGTTCTCGGCTTCGTCCGGCCGCATCAGCAACCTCGGCCTGGCGGCGTTGACTGTCAACGCGACATCTGCCAATACCGGCGCCGCTGCCCTGGGCGCGCTGGTCGGTGAGAACTCCGGCACCATCTCCAACGTCACCGCCACCGGCGTGCGCCTCAATAGCTACACCGGGCGGGCCCATACAATGGGTGGCCTGGTGGGGAGGAACCTCGCCAGCGGCTCCATCGACCGTGCTTCGGTGAGCGCTTCCTCGCTCTCTGGCGGCAGCCTGACCCAGTCGATCGGCGGCCTGGTCGGTGAAAACGCGGGCAGCGTGACGCGCAGCACGTCGGATGTCTCCATCGGGGGGTTCATGCAGCGCACGGCGATGGGCGGCGTGGGTGGCCTGGTCGGGCTGAACGCCGGGCCCAACGCGTACATAGCCGATTCGTCCAGCCGGGGCACCGTCGGCACGGTCTACGGCGGCCTGAACGTGGGCGGCCTGGTGGGCTACAACAACGGTGGCGTCATCGAGCGCGCCTTCTCCGCCGGTAACACGGCCGCTTCCGGCAACGCCGTGATCGGTGGCCTGGTTGGCCTCAACGACGGCGGCGGCCGGATTGCCGATGCCTCTACCAGCGGCCGCGTAAACGGCAGCGGTGCCGCGGCCATCGGCGGCCTGGTGGGGCAGAACCGGAACGGTAGCCTGACCAACGTCAAGACCAGCAGCATCGTCACGGATTTCTGGGGCGTCGATATGGGTGGCCTGGCCGGCAGCAACGAGGGCGGCACCATCTTCAGCGCGGAAGCCACCGGCGCCGTGATCGGCGGCGCCAACAGCCGCGTGGGCGGCCTGGTCGGCAGCAACTACAGCGGCACCATCCAGAGTTCGGTGGCGCGAGGCAAGACCTCGGGCGGCAGCAACAGCCACACCGGCGGCCTGGTCGGCTACAACGGCGGCGACCTGCTGGCGGTGGAAGCGAGCGGCGACGTCTCTGCCGGTGCGAACAGCTTTGTCGGCGGCCTGGTCGGCACCAACGTCGCCACCAATGGCGCCGTGATCGCGTCGGGCGTGGCCAGCGGCAACGTCAGGGGTGAAAGCCGCAGCGTGGTGGGTGGCCTGGTTGGCCAGAACCACGGCATGGTCCGCGCTTCGTCGGCTTCCGGCACGGTGAGTGGTGGCAGCTATGTGACGATGGGCGGCCTGATTGGCGTGAATCAGGGCCAAGTCGATTACTCGACGGCGAGCGGCAAGGTCAGCTTCGTGCCGTACTACTCCCAGAACTATGGGGGCCTGGTCGGTGTGAACTTCGGTCGCATGCAAGGCAACCGGGTTTCCGGCAATGCTGCCCTGGTGCCGCTGGCCGGCATCAACTACGGCACCATCGTTGACTAAGGTGCTGAAGCCGTCCACCGAACTGCCTGCCTAGCAGGCCCCTTGCATGCCGTGCTCCGGCACGGCATGCAAGGGCATTTCAGTAACGCGCCATGGAACACAAGGACGGATATGCGTTGCCGGCCGCGCGCATCGTGGATTTTGATGCCGCCTCGAAAGACTCGGGGAGACAGGGGGGGAGATGGAGAGTTGCATGAATACCAATGTATTGCCTATCGCCGGGCAGCCGGGGGCGGCCGGGGGTGGCACGGGGGGGCGCCAATCGGTACGCCTGTTCCTTGCCGTGCCAATGCTAATGCTGGGGCTGGGGCTGGGGCTGGCGAGCGGCGGCGCCCAGGCGCAATTTCAAAACCGCACGGCCACCAACTGCACGAACCCCAATCCGCAGGAGATCCAGCCGTGGACGGTCACCAATCCCCTGACCAGCAGTACGGCCATCGGCACGATCCTGATGGAACGGCGGTTCGCATTGGAGACATCCTTCACCTTTGGTTCGATTCCGCTGGTGGACGCTCACGAGCTGGTCACGGGCGCGCACTGGACATTGGGGTTCGGGCCGCCCGTCGGAGCGGATGGCCTTGCGCCGACGAATATTGACGGCATCGGCTTCAAGTGGGAAGCGCTATCGTCGGACGGTGTCACCCGGACCTTGCGCAAGGAGCTCGACCCGCTTGCCGTCGAGAAGATGGACGTCTTGTACAATCCCAATCAGTCGACGTCGATCGGTGCCACCATCGCCAGCTACAAACAGTACCTGGTGCTGACCAAGGACCCGAATGCGCTCCCCGCGGGCGAGATCAAGGTGACCAGTGTTGCGGGTGGTCTCCAGGTGAAGATCTACGCAGCGGATTTTCTGAAGTCGGTGGGGGTGAGCCTGGGCAGCACGTTCCAGGTGCCCACCTTGGGCCTGGGATGCCGTCAGTCCATTACCTACGACAGCACCGGTATCGTCGGCATTGGCGGCGGCCCTCCGCCCCCGATACTGAACAGATGCGACGTGGTGGCCAACCAGATCATTCCGGTCGATCTGGGGAGTATTCCCATTGATCGGTTCAAGAGGCTCAACGACACATCCCCGCCGAAGCATTTCGAAATCGCCCTGAGCAATTGCGCGGCCAACGCCAGGCCCACGATCAGTTTCAGGGACAAGGCCATGCCCCCCAATGCGGACAAGACGGTCTTGCGGCTCAGCGCACCGGGCGGGCAGAGCCTGGCCCAGGGGTTCGGCATCATCATGACGCGCGAGGATGGCAGCCGGGAGCGCATCTCCTATGGCGATCCGGGCGCGGCCAGGAAGTACGAGATGACGCTCGACAAGCTGGGCAGGACCGCGAAGCTTCCGCTGTCGGCGCAGTACATCCGCACCGGTGGCGACGCCGAGGTGAAGGCCGGTTATGCGGGAGGCTCCGCCGAATTCACCTTCACTTTCCCCTGAGCATGGTGTCCAGAACCAGGCTGGCAACGCCGAGCTGACCATACGCGAGCCGTCGCGCGCGGGCGTGATCAGCGGCTTTCGCCAGCATCGTCCTGCGCCAACCGGACCGCGAGGCCGATCGCTCGTACTCGATATCCGTTCACCCGCCAGCCGTCCCCGGTCTTCTGCGGATGATCGGGTCCAAACGGTATCGCCACAATCCTGATCCCCGCCCAGGGGACATCACCGCGCGCGGATGGCAGCACATCGATCAGTATCTCGTCCCGATGCAAGCCACCCTGCGTTTCGGAGTACGGCTGTGCGACGGCACCCCAACGGCGTAGCCAGGCACACAGGTGCGTGGCGATCTCCCTCACGTCCGAGCGCACGTACACCACGCCAGGCCGTAGTTGAGGCATCACGATATCCGGTGCATCGATGGACGGCGAGAAGGATGGCAAGAAGGACGGTGAGAAGGGCAGCGTAGCCGAGAATAGGCTTCCGAGCCCAGGCTCGCTGACCACCTGGATAGCGCCGCCCATCAACCGGGCAAGCCGATGGCAGATCGACAGGCCGAGACCCGAACTGGCCGTCGCCTGCCGGTTACCGCTTGCCTGATAGTACGACTCGAAGATGCGCTCCTGGCTTTGCGCGGAGATGCCGACGCCGGTGTCCGCCACCTGCCACATCAGTTCGACGCCGTCCGGCCGGGTTGCCACCATCCGCGCGCGCAGCACCACCCGGCCCATCTGCGTGAACTTGATGGCGTTGCTCAGAAGGTTGTTCAGGATCTGGCGCACGCGAACCGCATCGCCATGCAGGCTCCCGGGAATGTCCGCATCGATGCAGGCGTAGATGAGCAGGCCCTTGCGCTCGGCGCGTGCGGCGTACGCGCAAAGCACGTCCTCCGTCAGGTCGAGCGGAGAGAAGGCCGCCGGTTCGAGCATCAGGCTCCCGGCTTCGATTCTCGAGATGTCCAGCGTGTTATCCACAACCTGCAACAGGGAATCCGAGGATCTTTCGATGGCCTTGATGTACTCCCGCTGCTGCCCTGACGGGCCGCTCAAGGCCAGGAGCTCAAGTGTTCCCAGAATGCCGTATAGCGGCGTACGAATCTCATGGCTCATGGTGGTAAGGAAAATGGTCTTGGCTTCATTGGCGGCTTCCGCCCGTTGCATGGCCAGCTGCGTTGCCGCTTCCAATTCCTTGCGGGCCGTGATGTCGCTGAACGCGCAGATCACCACGTCTTCGCCCTGGTAGCGCGCTGCCGCGAAAGACACATGGACGCTGCGGCCGTCATGCAGCACCAGTTCGCGGCCGCTGCCCGGATGGCGGTCCCTGGAAAGCGCGGCTTCGCGCCACGAGACGTCGGGATCCAGCCAGCTTCGCGCCAATCCGTTGGCAAGTGGCACGTTGCCGTCGCGGCGGCGAAGCACGCACAATGCCACCGGTGCCGCCTCGATCATGGCGCGGCTGAACGCTTCGCTTTCAATCAGGCTGTCAAACTGCCGCCGCGCCGGCAGCAACTGGTGCCGGTTGATATACACGATGCCGATGCCCATGCCGATGATCAGCAACAGAAAGCCCCCCAGCGCCAGCCGGACAGCCGGCATGCACGCCCTGAGCAGCGCGCTGGCGCGAATGAAATAGACAACACGCCAGCCGTCGTCGCCAACCGCCTTGCTGAGCGTGAGGTACTTCGGTATCGGACCCATGCCGTATCGAAGAAACGCATCCTCGCGCGTCATGCTTGCCAGATCGCGCCTTAATTCGGCATCTTCCGCGCTTTCGAGAACAACGTTGTCGTGACGGTCCAGCAGCATATAGCTCAGGCCAGGCTTGGACAGCAGGAGACCCGGCTCGACATTGTCCAACGCCAATCCGAGCCAGCCGGCCGTCTTCTCACCGGGATCGACCCGGCCAAACATGTACAGGCGGTGATGAATACGATCGCTGGCCCAGATGATCGACCCGGCGTCCGCCGATTGCGCGTGCCGCGCAACCAGCATGTTCGTCACCTCGGGCGAGAGCGTCTCGCGAATTCCACGGCGGGCGCTGGTCGGCCCCGCCTGGGTGGACCGGGTGGCGGTCCAGTAGACCAGATGGGCGCCTGAACGCGCGATGGCGTCCCTGTCCCGTTCGGTCACATACAAGGTCCAGCTCTTCCCGGCCTGCGGATCGATGGCGAGCGAAATCGCTTCGATGTGATGTGCCTCGCTTGTTGGCAACTGGACGGTCTTGCCGCTGCCTTCGGATATGGAGTCGATCAGGGAGGTCAGCAGCGAGCTACGTCGCGCCAGGAAAACCTGCGCGTTATACGCCGCGGCATTCATCTGGCGCCGATAGGCGGAAATTTCCCTCTCGAATCGAGCCTCCAGGTACAACACCGCAGCCATGCCCGCGCACAGCAGCAAGGCCGCGGCCAGAAGATATAGCATCACAACGGCGACGCGTGGCGGCGATATGTTGACGCTACCGCGCCCAGCACGAAGTCGATGGGAATGCATTGTCGAATGATGCCGCCGATCGGAAGGCTTTCCTATCGGACAATTCTCAATCTTCGATCCCAGCAGTGATCGGCGTTGACCACCCGCGACTTCGCTGGCGAGACCCCGGAGTGCCGTTATCCGCGCAGGGAGTTGACTGTCTTTGCAGCCGTATCCTCGTTGGCGGGGGCAAACCGAAATGCGAATGCGTACTCATACAGCTCGCGGTCGTTTGCAAGTCCGAGTTTTTTCATGCCCGCAATGCGCTGCGTGCTTACGGTCTTGATGCTGCGGCCCAGCGCCGTGGCGATCTCACCGATGGTCATGCCGCGCGTATAGCGGCGCAGCACTTCGGTCTCCCGCGCCGAGATGCAGTCGTTGGCAAAGACGTCGATCGGCGTCTCCGCCATGCGCGAGTGAGCCATCCGCCTGCGCACCGATTCGGCGATGTACATTCGCCCTCGCGCGACAGCGCGCAGGGCGCCCGCGATCTCCCTTGCCGGGTCGCTCCTCAGCAGCAGGCCATGGGCGCCCGAGACGATCATGGCGCGCAGGACCAACGGGCTGGCTGCCCTCGTGATGATCACGACCCGCAAGCGAGGGCAGGTGTCATGCAGAAGATCCAGCAATGCGATGTTGTCGTTGAATCGCCCGCCCGGACGAAAGAAGGCGCAGAGCAGGACATCGGCCTTGGTCCTGCCCCTGCTCAGCCACTGCATCAGTTCGGCGGAATCCACAGGCTCTCCGACGATCTCGACGTCACCCATCAGCGCCAGCACCTGGCGCATCTTTTTCTGCGATGTGGAACGGTCATCCGCAAGAAGCACTCTGACTGGCACAACTATGCCCTCCGATCAACGAATCTGTGCAAAACCGGTTCGCCGCCCAGCGGAGCGTGCCCGCCGGGCGGCAGACGATCTTCCGATGGCTTGGTTACGTGAGGTTACGTGAAAATGCATCGCGGCCTCCACGGCCCCGGTATGGATCGCGTGTCTCAGCAGATATTCGACAGAATTCCCCGGCAGCGGAACAGGATAGTTCTTGTTTTTGGAAAAAATAAATGAAGTGAGATTATCGCCGCGCTTAATGACGCGTGCACTGCTCGGGGGGCGGTGCAGGTGAGCCACGCATCGCAGTGAGGCGCGGACCGGTTCGCCCAACCTCTCCCGCGCCCGGCCCCGGCGGAGTTGCTGCCGGTTCACGCTATTCTTCTTAGGGCTTCGGGTCGCACGAAGTTTAAATTCGTCAATCGCGAATTGGTTCGTAACGAGAAAAGTTGGAAAACCGTGGCAACGATTAATTCTGATTGGCTATAGGGTTGACTGTCTGATTAGATGAGTTCGTGCAAGCCGACGACGATCTGGTGATGATCAGCCACCGCCGCCAGCCGGTCGCCCATTGGCTGTCAACGCCGACACGTTGCTGCAAAACCAGAATTGTCTGGTAGTAGAAGCGTGATGACTTCAGTATTCTTGACTTCGTCGGCATCAACGCTCCCTGGTGATGCCGAACCCCGATTCCGGCGAGGATTCCCTCCCTTTGTCCGGACTTCTACCCACCCAAGTGACCCTCGCGGGCCGCTTGGGTTTTTTTTGCGCGCGGCAGGGCGCCCCCGCCCTGCGCGATGTCGGTGCCTGGGCGTGCCCATGGCATCCTGCTACTGAAACAGGTCGGTAGCAATGCAGAAGGCAATGAGTTGCTGGTCGGTTGTGACACCGAGCTTTTGCATTGCTGACACCTTGTGGCCACTCACGGTCTTGACACTGCGGCTGAAGTGCCTGGCGATATCCTGAACCGAGTCCCCGCCAACGAAATGGCGAAGCACTTCGTATTCCCGGGGCGACAGCATCTTGATTCGCTCGCCAATGGAGTCCGCCCCCGAACTCGCGCGAAGCGTCTCCTGGAGGGAGGATGGAATGTATCTGCGGCCACTCCGGATCGCGAACAGGGCGGCGAGGATGTCGTTGAGAGAATCGCCCTTGAGCACCACACCGTGCGCGCCGGCATCGTACAGCGCTGATACGATGATCGGGTTGGTGAGCATTGTCAGAACCAGCAGCTTGACGCCGGGAAACGTCCTGGCCAGGTACTCGATGAGCCTCAGGCCATCTCCGAAGACCAAATCACCAGGCATGGCAAAGTCGGTGACGATGATATCCGGACGGGCAACGGGAATCTTGGCGATCAGGTCCGAGGGACCCGAGGCGGAATCAACCACCACGAAACGCAGGTCCCGTTCAATGACTTCGCGTATTCCCATGAGCACCAGGGGATGATCGTCCGCTAAGATGATTTTGGTTTTTTTCATGGAGTTCAAAAATCGGATAAAGAGAGGTCTCCGTCTGGTCGATTGTCAAAATTCGGCAAGAATGGCCTCGATCTGCGAGGTAACCAGTGTTATGCCGGCCTTCTGCTTTTTCTGGAGGCCTTCGCTGCGAATGTCTTCCTCCAGGGATTCGCAGTATTTCACGAGGCTGAACAATTTTACGGTAGCCAGCGCTCCGCGCATACGATGCAACGTATCCAGGGCGCTGCCGGCGGACGCATTCACCATGGCTCGATTGAGCGCCGCGATATCGTCTCGCATGGTCTCGGTGAATAAGTTGCGGAACCTGATCGGCACGAACCCGGCTTCATCTTGACTGGCCGGCGCCCGCGGGACAGTGTGCGCCGCATGCGGTATGACAGCAGGCGAGCGAATGAACTGGAGATGAGCCCGTAGCGCCCCGACGTCAAATGGCTTGGCCAGCCAGGACGTCATGCCTGCGTCCAGGCAGCGTTGTTCCTCTTCGCGCATCGCGTTGGCGGTGATCCCCACAATAGGACCCGGGTAGCCTTGTTGCCTCAACGCTTCGGCCAGCTCGTAGCCATTTGCCCTTGGCATGTTGATGTCCGTGATCACGACATCGAACAGGTCGGGGTGCCATCGGGCCAGCGCATCCACCCCATTGCGGACCAGGGCAACCAGGCAGCCGATCTGTTCGAGTTGCTCCTTGAGGATCATTCCATTGATAGCGTTGTCCTCGGCCACGAGCACTCGAAGCCGTGCGTCGGCGGCGAGAGGTTCCGCCGGCCTGTCGGCCGGTGCGGATGTAACCGGCCCCGCCAGCGCGATAGCGCTGCCGACCGCTTGCACACTGTGCGCACTCAGGTTGCCACGCCCCGCTGACAAAGCAGCGTGCGCGGCAGCGGGCGGGTTGCCTGCAAACAGGTAATTCCCGCTCCAGCCCTCGGGAACCGGGTAGGAGACGAGAAGGTCCAGCAGATGCGCAGGCCGCGCGGTATCGACAGGGGCATCGTCTGCGGTGTGGGTGGTGGCTCCCCAGCGCCTTAGCCATGCGCACACATTCTCGGTCAACTCCTTGCTCGGGGATCGCACGTAGACGGATTTTCCCGTCAGCACGGGCGCTTGCGATGGCATCTGCGCTGCAGCATGCGACAGGGGGAGCGTCAGCGAAAAGCTGCTTCCCAGGCCCGGATCGCTGACCACCCGGATGTCCCCATGCATCAACGTTGCCAGGCGCATGCAGATGGACAAGCCCAATCCGGCGCCGCTTACTGCATGCAGTTTGCTGTCGATCCGGTGGAACGGCGTGAAGAGTTCCGCTTGACATTCCTGCGGGATCCCGACCCCCGTGTCGACTACCTGGAAGCGCAGCGTCGCGCCATCGCGATCTGCCGAAACTTGCCGGACGCGGAGAATCACGTGACCGGATTCGGTGGATTTAATGGCATTGCACAGCAGGTTGTTCAGGATTTGCTGAATTCGGACTGAATCGCCACGCAGGCGTTCAGGCAGCTCGGGCGCCACGCAGGCGTACAGGAGCAGGCCCTTTTGCCCGGCACTGGCGGCATGGCGGCTGATGGTGGCCTCCACCAGCGATAGCAGGCAGAAGTCCTCGGCCTCGACTGACAGCTGCCGCGCCTCGATCCTGGCGATATCCAGGACGTCGCCGATAATCTGCATCAGTGCTTCCGACGCGTTGCGGATAGTCTGGACATACTGCCCCTGCACGTTGCCAAGGCTGGTGAGCTCCAGGAGTTCCAAGGCGCCCATTACGCCATACAACGGCGTGCGGATTTCGTGGCTCATCGAAGCCAGGAAGGTGGTCCTGGCCGCGCTTGCGCTGTCGGCATCCTGCCCTCCCTTGGCCAGGGCGCGTTCTGTTTCCTTGCGTGCGCTGATATCGGAAAACGCGCACAGCAGCACCGCTTGACCATGGTAGCGGGCCGGCGCGAAAGCCAGGGAAAGCGGCCTGCTGCCATCGCCCCGGATTTCCCCGATGGTGCCGGGCAGGGCGGCCGCAAGCACTTGCGTGGCCTGAGACGGATTGTCGAGAACGCACTGCAGGTCCGGGTGCGTATCCAGGCCCGGGTCCAGGTTCAGCCATTGCTTTGCCAGATGGTTGCCGAACAGCGCCGCGCCGTCCGCCCGGCTGTAAATGCACAGCGCCACGGGCGCGGTCTCGATAAGCGCGTGGCAGAATGCGTCGGCTTGCGCCAGCCGCTCGCGCGCCTGGCGGGCCGGCAACACCACGCGCCGGTTGTACCAGCGCACGAAGGACAAGGCGCCGCCCAGCCCGAGCAGCACCAGCAGTGCGAGGAGGACCGGCAGGCCCTTGTTGTGGCGGAAAAAGGTCGGATAGCTGATGCGGTATAGCGCGTGCCACGCGCCTTTCGGGTCTTTCAGCCGAAAGTACAGTCCATCGGTGGCAAAGGTGACGCCGTCCGCCTTCGATGCGGGCAACGGCGTCTTGCCCGCTAAGGTGGTGCGGGCCTTGTCTTCCAGCCAGAAATCGTCGTAGCCGGGTGTTTCCGGAGAACCCCGAATATTGCCAATCCTATCCAGGCTCAGCAGCGCGGCAGCGTAGAGCGTCTCGTTCCCGGATTCCGTCGCTCGCGGTCTGGCCGCCGCGGCGTCGAGCGGCAGGACGGCGAGCATCTTGCCTGCCCCCCCGGCCGCCGGATCGGCGCGCAGCCAGCTGACAGCCCCCGATGCAACGTCGCGCTCGCCTGCGTGCGTGCCGGCATGCTGCGCGACCATCGAGAGCACCGCGCCGTACTCCTGCGGCCTGTTCTCCGGCGTGAAGCGCAACGCCGGCATGCGGACACTGGCATCGGCATGCGCCGCGATCAGGAAGGCATCTGCCGCAGGCTGCTGGGATGCGGCCCAGTACGTGCTGTAGTAATCGGAAAAAAAGGAACCGAACCGGAGCACGGCGCTGTCTGTCGCAGGACAGTCTGCCGTGCTCGCGCAGGCAATGCTGAACATGACCGACGTGCTCGGCACCCGCGCCTCGAACAGCTTCACGCCGCCATGGGCGCTCGAATCGATGCGCCGCAGCTTCACATCACCCGTGTAATCCTCGGGATGCAAGCTCCGGACTCGCGTCCGCAGGCGTATCAGGAAGGCCTCCTGCTCCCGGATATAGCCAGTGAGTTCGGAAAAATGGATGTCGATCCGTTCTTGCTGATCCTCCACGACGCGGAATATGCCCCAGCAAAGCGTGCCGGCCAGCATCAGCGCCAACGGAATGACGACGAACGGCACGAGGCTCAGTTGCCTCTGCATGCGGGCAAGGCGGCGGATCGGACTGCGTTCCATTGGCGCGGCAGGTAGTGAAAGGCATCGTGTCTACGAAGGAGACCCGGGGGAAATTGGCAACCTCTACGGCGGTACCACGCTGCAGCCCGGTGTGGCCGGCATCGCGCACACGTCAAAGGACGGAGAATGGCCTGCTCTGCCCCGAGCAATACAGATGTGTCGCTGGACATGTCACTGAAAGTGGGGCAACTCGATGTGTACACCAGATCCGGCAATTGCTCAATAGCCCCGGATCATATCCCGGCATCCCGGAAGGGCCCGGCGGATTTGCGTGGCGTATCGGCAAGGCGGCGGCGGTGACTGCCGCGCTTGGGGCGGACCTGTCCTGAGCTTGCAGCTTTCTTTCTCTGCTTATCCTGGATGGAATGCCTGTCCAGGGGACTGCCTATCCACGGGGCCCCCCGCAAAATTCACGATAGGTCCTTGTCGTGCTAGATTTGCGCCTCGATGTCTTGCCATCACGGAGCCGACCCATGCGAACGCCAACAAGGCAGCAAGCCTATAACGAGGCGAAGCGATTTATCGAGACCATTGGCCTGCGAGATGCACAGGCGCTGCAGCACAAGTTTGGCATTTCCGGCGCAGTGGCCGAAGAGATATTCGAGTGCGTTGATGAATACTTCGATGAGGGGGCAATCTTATCCATTGCGCCACTGGAGGCGGCCTTTGATTCGCGTACGCAGAAATGGCCGTGCATTGATGTCTATGAAACCAACGGAAAGGCACTAGGAATGGAGTGTGTGCTCTTTGAAAATGGCAGGCCCGGTGAGGCTATTCTTCATATTGAAGTCTCAGAAAACAACGAGAAACTGGCTCTGTACTACAAGTACATCGGATCCTGATGAGATTTCTGGCTTGATCTGTTCAGGTTAAAAGGCCTTGCCAGTGGCCTCAAGCCACCTCAAGCCGCCGCGAGCGCAGCGCCCGCGGGCTTCCAGACCGCGCCAGCATAGAACTCCGCCCCAAAATCCGCCGGCACGTCCCCACGAATCCGCTGCTCATGCAGCGCCAGGTCCGCCAGCAGCAGATCCCGGCTGATGCGGGCGACCGAGCCCGGAATATCGCGCCGCATGCTGGGCACATCGCCTAGCGGCACGCCGACGCTGGCAAAACCTGCGGGGTTATGTACATGGAGATCGCGCAGCCACGGCGCGGCACCTGGTGTTTTTTCTAGATACTCAAGGCCGCTGCCCAGATAGGGCGACGCGGCGAGCTCGTCGTCGCGCGCATCGGCCGGGGGCTGGTAGCGGTCGCGCCAGCGCAGGATATGCGGCGCAATGCCGGCCAGTTCCGCACGCGCTGACGGATCCACCAGGTAGCCCGTGCCGGCAATCGCAAAGTCGAAGCGCAGGGTCTGCCCTTGCACCTCGGTGACGATGCGCCCGGACTCCACCTCGGCGGTGGACAGCGACGTGCTCAGGTGCAGATGGAACTGCGGGAATTTGAGCACCCGCTCCACCGAGTCGGCCGGTGGCGTGGAGCCGGCGCGCCGATAGCGGATGGCTTGCTCCCAGCGCGTGGCATCGGGCAGGGCGTGGTAATTGTCGTAAAGGCCGGGGTAGGCGCGCACGCGCGATACCGGCGTGGCGGCGATATGGTCGCGGCGCGCGAACAGGTGCACGGCGGCCGCGCCGGATTCCAGCGCCACGGCGGCGGCATCGAAGGCGGAGGCCGCCGCGCCGAGCACGGCGACCGTCTTGCCGCGCAGCGCGTCGAAGTCGATGGCATCGGCCGTATGCGCGGCCAGCCCGGCGGCCACGGCCTGCGATAACACAGCGGGCACGAACGCAGCCCCATTGCCGGCCACGCCATTGGCCAGGATGACCTTGCGTGCGGTCTCGATGCGCGCTTGCCCGTTTACTTCAAGATGCAGCCGGAAGCGCTGCGGCGCGGCGCCGCTTACGGGCTCGATGCGTACCACGCGCGTGGCGTAGCGCACCGGCACGCCGAGGAAGTTGCGGTACCAGTCCAGGTAATCGGCCCAGTCCAGGCGCGCAATGCGGTCGATGGCGGCATAGGCCTCGGCGCCGTGCCGTGCTTCATACCAGGCCTGGAAGCCCAGTGTCGGCAGGCCGAGCTCCGGCCCGACCAGGTTCTTGGGCGTGCGCAGCTTGCGCATGCGCGCGCGCGCGCGCCAGACGCCGGCCAGCGCACCGTCTGGCGCGGCGTCGAGCACCGTCACGCGGCCGATGCCCGCGCGGCGCAGCGCGAAGGCATAGGCGCTGCCGCTCTGGCCGCCACCGACGATGGCCACGTTGTGGTCGATGCCGGCGTGGTCCGGCACCCAGTTGTCGGGCGCGGGGCCGAGCAGGCGCAGCGTCTCGCGCGCGAGGAAATCGGGATCGGAGCCGGGGAAGGAAGAGGATGTCGTCATGCTGCAGCGGCAAGGGTTGAGGCGGCGGGCCTGGCGCAAGCCGCTGGATGGACGGGGCGCTTGAGCCCAAGGTGCTCGCGCAGCGTGCTGCCTTCGTACTCCGCGCGGAACAGGCCGCGGCGGCGCAGCTCAGGCAGCACCAGCGCGATGAAATCGGTGAGTCCGCCCGGCAGCACCGGCGACATGATGTTGTAGCCGTCGGCGCCGTATTGACGGAAGCGCTCTTCGAGCTGGTCGACGATCTGCTTGGGTGTGCCGATCACCTGCCAGTGGCCGCGCGCACCCGCAACGCGCTGGTAAAGCTGGCGGATGGTCAGGTTCTCGCGCCGCGCAAGCTCGATCATCAGGCGCTGGCGGCTCTTGCTGGCATTGGTCTCGGGCAACTCGGGAATCGGGCCGTCGAGCGGATAGCCTGACAGGTCGAAGCCGCCCGTCAGGCCAGACACCAGCGCCAGGCCGACCACCGGGTCGATCAGCGCTTGCAGTTGCTCGAATTTCTCTTTGGCTTCGCTTTCACTCTGGCCCACCACCGGGAATACGCCGGGCAGGATCTTCAGGTCATCCGGCTCGCGCCCGTAGCGGGCAAGCCGGCCCTTGACGTCGGCGTAGAACGCCACGGCATCTTCCACCGTCTGCTGCGCCGTGAACACGGCTTCGCCCGTGCGCGCGGCCAGTTCCTTGCCGGCTTCGGAGGAGCCGGCCTGCACCACGACCGGATGGCCCTGTGGCGTGCGCGACACGTTGAGTGGCCCCTGCACCGAGAAATGCTTCCCCTTGTGGCCCAGCACATGGCGCCTTGCAGGCTCATAGTAGCGGCCGCTGGCCTTGTCGCGCAGGAAGGCATCGTCCTCCCAGCTGTTCCACAGCCCGGTGACCACATCGGCGAACTCCGCCGCGCGCTCGTAGCGCTCGGCGTGGGCGAAATGGTGGTCGCGGTTGAAGTTGCGCGCTTCGTGCTCGTTGGATGAGGTGACCAGGTTCCAGCCGGCACGCCCGCCCGAGATATGGTCCAGGGAGGCGAACTTGCGCGCCACGTGATACGGCTCGTTGAAGCTCGTCGAGACGGTGCCGACCAGGCCGATGCGCTGCGTCACCGCGGCCAGCGCGGACAGCAGCGTGATGGGCTCGAACTGCGCCTGGTAGCTGTGCGCGGTACGGCTGAGGAACTCGACATCGTCGCCGCGCGTGCCTACGCCGTCGGCCAGGAAGACCAGGTCGAACTTCGCTGCCTCGGCGGCCTGGGCGAGCGCAATGTAATGCTTGAAGTCGATGCCCGCGTCGGCCTTGGCATCGGGATGGCGCCAGGCGGCGATATGGTGGCCGCTGGGGTAAAGAAAGGCGCCCAGGCTGAGGAAACCGCTACGTTGAGCCATGATTGCTTATCGGTTGTTGAGGGATATCAGGCGGCTATGCGTGTGCTTTGCCGGCCTTGCGGTCGTGCCAGCCCCAGGTGCTCGCGCAGCGTGCTGCCTTCGTACTGCGTGCGGAAAATGCCGCGCCGCTGCAGGATCGGCACCACGCCGTCGACAAAGTCCCGCAGCCCGTCGGGCAACGCATCCGGCATCAGGTTGAAGCCATCAGCCGCGCCGTGACGGAACCAGTGCTCGATGTCGTCAGCAATCTGCTCGGGTGTGCCCACGATCACGCGGTGGCCGCCGCCGCCTGCCAGTTCGCGGATCAGTTCGCGCACGGTGTAGCCATGACGCTGCGCCAGCGCCAGCGTGGCGTTGAAGAAGGTGTGGTTGCCGTTGCCGTTGGCGGGCAACGCGAGGTTGTGCGGCAGCCGTTCGTCCAGCTTCAGGCGGTCCGGCGTGATGCCGAGCGTGCCGGCCAGCCGCGCCAGGCTGTAGTCCCAGGGGATCAGGTCGATCAGCTCGTCGCGCCGCTGGCGGGCCTGGGTTTCGGTGGCGCCGATGATGGTGGTCAGGCCGGCCAGCACCTGCACGGCATCGGGCCCGCGCCCGAGCGCCTGTGCGCGCGCTTTGAGCTCGCGCCCGTAGGCCAGCGATTCCTCGAACGATTGCGATGCCGAGAACACGGCCTCGGCATGGCGTGCGGCCAGCTCGCGCCCGTCGGCGGAGCCGCCGGCCTGCACCACCACCGGATGGCCTTGCGCAGAGCGCGGCAGGTTAAGTGGCCCCTGGACGCTGAAATGCTCGCCATGGTGCGCGATCGGCTGCACCTTGGCGGTGTCGACGAAGCGGCCCGATGCCTTGTCGCCGATAAAGGCGTCGTCCTCCCAGCTGTCCCACAGGGCCTTGACGACGGACGTGAATTCGGCCGCCCGCGCATAGCGCTGCGCATGGTCCGGCGCCGCATCGCGCCCGAAATTGCGCGCCGACGGCACATCGGCCGTGGTGACCACGTTCCAGCCGGCGCGCCCCGCGCTGACATGGTCTAGCGTGGCGAAGCGCCGCGCGATGTTGTAGGGCTCGTTGTAGCTGGTGGACGCCGTGCCGATCAGGCCGATATGCGTGGTCGCCGCCGCGATGCTGGCCAGCAGCACCGTGGGTTCCAGCGCCGGGATCGGTCGGAAATGAATCTGGTCGACGATCGCGGCGTTGTCCGCCAGGAACACCGCGTCGAGCTTGCCGGCTTCAGCGATCTGCGCCACGCGGATGTAGTGGCGCACGTCGGTAAAGGCGGCGGGATCGCTGTCAGGCAGCCGCCAGGCCGAGGGCACAAAGCCCGAGTGCAGGATGTTGATGTTGAGGTGGAGCTGGCGCTGGCGCGCCCCGTTCGATGCACTCATTGGTAGGTCCCCGGTTCCGGATGGCCTTCGCCCAGCACCCAGCGGCCGACATTGCGGGTCTTGTACTCGGACGGGTTGTGCAAGGTATGGATGCGCACGTTGCGCCAGAAGCGGTCCAGGCCGGTCTTGCGCACCGCCGAGCGCGCGCCCGTGACCTCGAAGATCTCGCTGCAGACCTGCAGCGCGACCTCGCCGGCCAGCACGTTGGCCGCCGCAATGGCCACGGCCGCTTCGCCGCGCTCCTCGGCGCTGAGCGCTTCGCCGCGTGCGATCACGCTGTCGAGCGCAAGCAGCGCGCGGTCGGCCAGCGCGGTGGCTGCCTGGGTCTTGACCCAGAGCTCGCCGTATTGCCGGCGCACCCACGGGTCGTCCACATGGCGCTCCACGCCTGAGTGGATCCACGGGCGCGACTGATGCACCGTGTACTCACGCCCGGCGCGCAGCGCACCTTGGGCCGTGCCAATAAACACATTGAGCAGCACGCTTTGCTGCTGCAGCGGCGTGACCGTGCGGTAGGGCTCGGCCGGCGCGCCGGTGGGGTTCAACGGCACCGGCTGCCCGAGCACTTCGCTCTCGTGCACGCGCACGCCCTGATAGGTGACGCGGCCGCTGCCGGTCTGGCGCTGGCCGATGCCATCCCAGTCGTCCTCGATCACGATGCCTGCGCGGTCCGCGGGAATCGCGGCAAAGCGGCGTTCGCCGCCGTCTGCGTCTTCCCAGGCAATCGCCAGGAAGTCGGCCACGTGCGAGCCGGAGGTGAAGGGACGGTAGCCGTCCAGCACGAACCACTCGCCATCGCGCCGTCCAGACAGGCTCCTGGAAAAGCTGTTCGCCGTGTTGCCCCAGAACCAGTTGCCTTCGGCCGAGCGGCGCCAAAGGCTGGCGGCTTTCTGCGGCGCGTTGCGCAAGCGCGGGCTCAGCAGGCTGCTGTAGTGATAGCCGAACAGATGGCCGAGCGAGCCGTCCACCTGCGCGAACAGGCGCGTCATGCGCAGCACGGTCGACCAGGTTTCGCCCTGGCCGCCGACTTCGCGCGGCAGCAGCAGCGCAAGCAGGCCGTGTTCCTTGAGCAAGCGGATCTGCTCCGCGGGTTTCCCGCCGGCCTGGTCGCGGGCGATGGCGTCTTCGGCAAAGCGCTCGCGCAGCGAGACCGCGCGGGCGATGAAGGGGTTGCCGGTGTCCGGCTCGAACAGCGCGGGCGCTGGTTCGGCCTGCGCGTGAAGAAAGGCGACGTTGGCGGTCATGATGGGTCTGTCTCAGCGATAGATGGCAGGCGAGGGGAACTCGCCCGTAAGCAACCACGTGCCCACCGTGCGTTTCTTGTACTCGGCCGGGTTGTGCAGCGTGTGGGTGCGCACGTTGCGCCAGAAGCGGTCGAAGCCATTGGCGGTGGTGGCAGAACGCGCGCCCATCACCTCGAAGATCTCGTTCGATACGGCCAGGCCGGTTTCCCCGGCGTACAGGTTGGCGGTGGCCAGCGCGATGGCTACGGGCCCGCGCTGCTCCAGCGTCAGCGCCTGTCCGTAGCCATAGATGGCATCCAGGCTGCGCGCCGCCTGGTCGGCCAGCTCGGTTGCCGCCAAGGTGCGGATGGCGAGCTCGCCGTATTTGCGCTGGACCCACGGATCATCGACATGGCGCTCCACGCCCGAGTGGATCCATGGGCGCGATTGCGTGGCGGTATAGGCGCGGCCTTCGTCGAGCGCGCCCTGCGCCGTGCCCACAAACACGTTGAGCAGCACGCTTTGCTGCAGCAGCGTGGTCAGCGATGCGAAAGGGGTGAGCGGATCGTCGGGCTTGCCAAGCAGTTCATCGTCGCGCACCAGCACGCCGTTGAACGTTACGGTGCCGCTGCCGGTCTGGCGCTGGCCGATGCCATCCCAGTCATCCTCGATCACGATGCCCGCGCGATCGGCCGGCACCACGCCCATCAGGCGTTGGCCCAGCGCGTTCTCCCATGCCAGCTGGATCACGTCCGCCACATGGCTGCCGCTGGAGAAGGGCCGGAATCCGGTGACCACCCAGCCATTGTTGCCGGGGGCGCGCTGCGCACTGGACGTCTTCGACAGCGCATTGCCCGAGTTGCTCCACAGCCATTGCGCCCTGGCGGCGGCGCGCAGCCAGCGTTCCTGCTGTGCCGGCGTGCCGCGCGCCTGCACGGCGTGCACGGGCAGATGGTGGTAGCCGAAGAGGTGGGCCAGCGAGCCATCGGTACGCGCGAATTCACGCACGACCCGCAGCAGTGAAAGCCAAGATGCACCGCCCCCGCCGTACACCGCGGGAATGCCCGCTGAAAGCAGGCCGCTTTCCTTGAGCCAGCGGATTTGTTCGGTAGGCCGGCCGCCAGCCTTGTCGCGGGCGACGGCATCGGTATGGAAGGTCTCGCGCAGCACCACCGCGCGGGCGACGAAGGGATCGTTCAGGTCCGGGTCGAAGTTGGACATGCCGCGTTGTCTTCTCGAAGTTGCACCCGAGAGACGATAAAACAAGGTTGTCGCGCCACCAACGAAGCAAACCGCGCTTGCATATCCACTTTTGGGGATGGCCTCGCGCCGCCAGCCGGCGTACTTCCTTTGGCCCGGCCGCGCGGGCACGGCCGGGCTATGGCGCTATCGATCCTGCAGCGCCGGCTCCCTGGTTTCCTTTCCCGCTTCGGTGGCGCCATAACCTTCACCCTTCCACTCGGTAAAGCAGAGCCCATGGCCAAAAGGGTCGGACAGCTTCGCCTGCCGCCCCCAGGCAAAATCCTGCGGCCAGTCCTCCAGTTCGGCGCCGGCTTCCAGCGCACGTTCCACCGCGCTTTCCAGGTCCGCCACCACAAAATCGAGGTGCACCGGCGTCCGGTGCCGGCGATCGCCGCGGCGGCTGTCGGCGCGCGCGCTTGGCCTGGTGCCCGGCGCCTTGGCCAGCAGGTAGATCGGCGCGCCGCCGCCCAGCATTTCCGCCACGGAGCCGTCGAACAGCTTGCGCGCCAGGCGCAGGCCAAGGCCGTGCTGGTAGAAGCCGATGCCGTGCGCGAGGTCGTCGACGTCGATATTGATCAGCAATTGCATCGCAGTCCCCTGCTTGGAATGGGGGCGCGGCCCGTATGGAAGCACTCCGCCCGAAGGTCAGGATTGTGCGCCGGCACTCCTGACACGTACTGTCAGGAGTGTTCTACTCGGCGCCTGTGATGCGTAAGGCTGAAAGCGGTCCCCGGCGGGCCTCAGGCGCGCATTGGCGCCAGCAGTGCATTGACCATGGGTGCCAGCGCATCGCCCAGCGCGACGTGGTTGGCGGCGTCCAGGTGTACGCCGTCGACTTCGCTGCTATGGATTACCGTGCTGGTGTCGAACCAGGCGCAGCCGCGCGCGCGGCATATTTCCTGGAAGGCTTGCGCCAGCCCCACGCATTTGTGCTCGCCGCCGGCAAACTTCGGCGCCAGCGGCCCGCGCGGCGTGGTGATGGGCGGGGGCACCAGCACCAGCACCGGCGGCACGGGCATGCCGGGCTCAATGGGCGCGCCGCGGATGGTGTCGAGCAGGGCGCCGACGCCTTGCGCGGCGTGCCAGGCGTTATGCGGGTGCATGGACTGGAAATCGTTGCTGCCGAGCATCAGGATCACCAGCGCCAGTGGCGCGTGCATCTCCATGCGCTGTGCCAGGCCCTGGATGCCGTTGCGGCCCGGCTTGAAGGGATCGTCCCAGACCGTGCGGCGGCCGTTGAGGCAGTCTTCCAGTATCCGCACGGGGCGCTGCCTGCTGCCGATCCCGCCGTTCAGGGCGAGTTCCAGCCGGCCGGGCCAGCGCACCGGCCAGGGCAGGCGCTGCCGTGTGCCAGGCACGATGCCCCACGATAACGAGTCGGCGTAGACCAGTACCTGCAGCGGATCGATGGCGCAAAGGACATCGGTTCGGGTATCGGGAGACGGCAGGGCGCTCATGGGCGGGCTCCGGGAAGTTTTGCTGCGGACCTTGGCACAGACCTTCATAATATCGGCTAACCATAGATCGGGAGAGTTAAGTTGCGTTTCGAGCACTTGGTGGAGATCAACGATCCACAGAATATCCAGTTGGACACGCTCACGCCGGAGCAACTCTGGCAAGGGCTGGTGCTGCGCAGTGCCGAGCCCGAGCTGTTTGTCATTGGGCTGGACCGTGCGGAGATCGTGGAGCGGGGCGACGACTGGGTCGAGCGCAAGCTGCATTTCGGCAAGGCCACGATTCGCGACCGCGTTGTCTTCGAGCCGCGCCGTGTCGTGCGCTATGAGACCGCCCCCACCGACGAGCACGCCGGCGGCACCCTGACCATGGCGATCGAGACGCCGGGCCCGGGCGCCTTGCTGCTGCGCTTTGTCTACGAAACCACCATGCCTGCGGTGGACGACAGCGGCGATGACCGTTTCGCCGAAATCGTCAAATCGGCTTATCACGAGGCTGACCTCGACACCGTGCGCAAGATCCGCGAACTGGCCGCCCTCGGACGGCTGGGGTGAGCGAGCGGCCCTCGTCGCCTGCCGCCGGCAGGCAGCCGGGCGGCCCGACCCGGGAATCGCTGCGGGCACGCTACGGCAGCCAGCTGCGTTGGCTGGTGCTGCTGACGCTGATGCTGGGCACGGTCTCCTCGATCGTATCGTCGACCATCGTCAACGTGGCCATTCCCGACCTGAGCCGGCATTTCGTGCTGGGGCAGGACAGCGCGCAATGGGTGGCGGCCAGCTTCATGATTGCCATGACGCTGTCGATGCTGCTCACGCCGTGGCTGCTTAACCGCTACGGCTTGCGCCGCACGTTCATTGGCAGCTTGCTGCTGCTGGGCATGGGCGGGCTGGTCGGCGGATTCTCGCCCACCTATGGCGTGATGATCGCCATGCGGGTGGCCGAGGGCATTGCGGCGGGGATCCTGCAGCCGCTGCCCAATATCCTGATCCTGCGGGTGTTCGAGGAGCGCGAGCAGGGCAAGGCGGTCAGCATGTTCGGCTTTGGGGTGGTGCTGGCGCCGGCGCTCGGCCCCAGCGTGGGCGGCTTCCTGGTGGAGGCCTACGGCTGGCGCTCGATCTTCTTCGTGGTGGTACCGCTGACGCTGATCGGGCTGTGGATGGCGCGCCGCTTCATGGCGGTGGACTCGGCCATGATGGGCGAGCGCAAGCCGCTCGACTGGCAGGGCCTGGGCCTGGCCGGCATTGCCACCGTGAGCCTGCTCAACGGGCTGGTGCAGATGCGCGAGAGCGTGCCTGCCGGCACGGCGCTGGCAGCCTTTGGCGTGCTGATGCTGGTGGTGTTCGTGCTGTGGCAGTTGCGCGCGGAGAACCCGCTGATGAACATGCGCCTGTACAGCTACCGGCAGTTTTCGGCCGGGGCGGTGGTGGCTTTCATCTACGGCGCGGGGCTGTTCGGATCGACCTACCTGCTGCCTGTCTACATGCAGATGGCGCTGGCCTATACGCCGTCGCGCGCCGGGCTGGTGCTGCTGCCGGCCGGCATCGCGCTGGCCCTGACCATTGCCGCGGCGGGGCGGCTGACCCATCGCGTCTCGCCACACCTGCAGGTGTCGTTCGGGCTCGCGCTGCTGTCGGCTTCGTTCCTGCTGATGGCGATGGGGTCCCAGGCCACGCCTTACCTGCTGCTGGTGGGGTTTGCGGTGCTGGGGCGGATCGGGCTTGGCTGCATCCTGCCGTCGCTGACGCTGGGCTCGATGCGGGGCGTGGATTATTCGCTGATTGCGCAGGGTTCCAGTTGCATCAACTTCATCCGGCAGCTGGGGGGTGCGATCGGGGTAAGCCTGGCCGGCGTCGGCCTGCAATGGCGGCTGGCGGCGCAGGGCGCGGTGCTCGGTACCGACGGCGACCCGGCCGCGCGCATTCGCGCCTTCGACGAGACCTTCCTGGCGGTTGGCCTCGTCATTGCCACCGCCATCCTGGCGGCCTGGCGGATACGGCCAAGGCCGCTGGCCGAGGCCTGAAAGGGTTAGCCGGCCGCGAGCCGGCTAACCCAGCTGGCGATATGGCTTCAGGCGGTGGCGCCGCTGCGCAGGTCTTCCACCAGCGCGATGTATTTTTCCTGCGCGTCTTCCTGCGCGGTGCCCTTGAGCGTTTCCCAGGCTTCGAACTTGTAGCGGCCGACGAAGTCGGTCATGCCCGGCTTGTCGCCATGGGCGTCGCCCTCGCTGCCTTGCTTGAACAGCGCGTAGAGGCGCAGCAGGGTCATGTTGCTGGGGCGCTCGGTCAGTTGCTTGGCGTCGATCTGGGCTTGGGCAAAGCGTGCCTGCAGGTCGCTCATGGGGTTCTCCTGGCTGGATAGGGGGATGCGTTGCGGGTTCGGTGTTCGGGAAAAACCCGGTAGCCGCGATGATAGCGCCCGTCATCGCGCGTTTGAGCCGGAAGAAACCGAAGAACGCTTCAGTCCGGCGCACCCCGGGGCGGGCGCGCCGCGCGCCAGTTCAGCTTTTGAGGCTGCTCCGGATACAATCTCGCCATGTCCTGGATTCTTGCACTTGAAACCTCCACCGAGTGGTGTTCCGTCGCGCTCGGGCGCATTGCCGATGGCGGCGCCCTGGAGTGCCTGGTTCGTCATGAACACACCGGCCCGCGCTCGTCTTCCCGCGTGCTGCCGGCCGCCGGCGAGTTGCTGGCCGAAGCCGGCATTGCCCTGTCGGACTGCGCCGCCATCGCCTTTGGCGCCGGGCCGGGTTCCTTCACGGGCTTGCGCACCGCCTGCGGCGTGGCCCAGGGCCTGGCCTTTGGCGCCGATCTGCCCGTGATTCCCGTCAATTCGCTGATGGCTTGCGCCGAACGCGTGCGCCTGGGCGGGCAAGGGGTGCCGGCGCTGCCGCCCGACGTATCCGTGCTGGTAGCGCTGGACGCACGCATGGACGAAGCCTACGCAGGCGCGTTCCGCTGGGACGGCGCCGCGCAGTCGTGGCAGTCGGCGACCGACATGCAGGTGTGCCCGCCGGAGGCCGTCAGTCTGCCCAGCGGGCCGTTCTGGCTCGCGGGCAGTGCCGCTGCCGTGTTTGGCGAGCGCCTCACGGCCACGGCGCTGGCGCTGCGCAGCGTGCCCGAGGCCTTGCCCGCCGCGCCGGCCTTGGTGTCGATTGCCTTGCGCGCGCTGGCCCGCAATGAAACCGTTGCGCCGTGCGACGCCATGCCGATCTATCTACGCGACAAGGTGGCCCAGACCATCGCCGAGCGCCAGGCCGTGGCGGCGCAGCGCGCGGCGACAGCGGCGGGAGAGCAGCCGTGAGCGTGGAGCGCAACCCGCCACCGGACGCCGGCTCGGCCAATCCCGGCCAGGGCACGCATGCAGCGTGCGGCAACGGCTACGCATGGCCCGAGGTGCCGGTGATGCCAGGCGTGCCGGCGGGCTGGAGCTTAGGCCGCATGACGGCGCTGGATGTGGAAGCCGTGGCGCAGATCGAAGCCCGGGCCTACACCCACCCATGGACCCGTGCCAATTTCGAGAATTCCGTCAAGGCCGGGCACATCGGCCTGACCTTGCGGGATAACGGGGGCGTGCTGGTCGCCTACACGGTGCTGATGCCGGTTGTCGACGAGATGCACCTGCTCAATATCACCGTGGACCCGGCGCGCCAGCGCGGCGGCCTTGGCCGGCTGCTGCTGGCCGCCGCGATGGCTACCTCGCACGCGCTTCATCTGCACACCATGCTGCTCGAAGTGCGGCCCTCCAATGTGGGCGCCATCGAGCTGTACCGGGAGGCCGGCTTTGCCGAGATCGGCCGGCGCAAGGGCTATTACCCCGCAGCCGGCCAGACGCGCGAGGATGCGCTTGTGCTGCGCCGCGCGTGGGCACCCACGGAGGCCGTGCCATGAGCCGCCGCGCCAGGTTCCTCGAAGTGCTCGGCATTGCCGATGAATGGGTGCTGCGCCGCGCGCCAGCCTTGCCGGAGGCGGTCGAGCCATCCGCCATCGCGGCGCTCGCCGACCCGAGCGCGGAAGATCCCGCCGTCAATGACGACGCGGCCTCGCGCGAAGCGGCCCAGGCCGCCGTGACGCTCGCCGCCGTTGCCGACGCTGGCGCGGACGAAGCCCAGCCCGAAGCGCAGGCCGAAGCAGTGCCTCGCGCATGGTCGGCACAAGCCGATATGGAAGCGGGAGTGCCG